>NZ_DATEEY010000120.1:0-3627 GCF_035280925.1 Intrasporangium sp.
GTGTGACCGAGGAGCGAGATCTCGTGGCCGAGTTCGAAGCCGCCTACGCGTCGACACCACCCTGGGACATCGGTCGGCCCCAACCCGCCTTTGCCACGTTGGCTGCTGAGGGGGGCCTGGGCCGCAGGGTGCTCGATGTGGGTTGCGGTACCGGTGAGCATGTCTTGATGGCAGCTCAGGCGGGGTCCGACGCGGTCGGGATCGACATTTCCACTACCGCCATTCGCCTGGCCGAAGCCAAGGCCCGCGAGCGAGGGACACGCGCACGCTTCGAGGTGGGCGACGCTCGTCGGTTGGAATCGCCGAGCGAGCCGTTCGACACTGTCCTCGACTGCGGCCTCTTTCATGTGTTCGATGACGAGGACCGTCAGCCCTTCGTCGAGAGCCTTGGTCGCGTCCTTCGGCCAGGTGGCCACTACGTCCTGCTGTGCTTTAGCGATGAGGAGCCGCCCGGGTGGGGGCCGCGCCGCGTCACGCAAGCCGAGATCCGTGAGGCGTTCGCCCGAGGCTGGGAGGTCGAGTCCATCGAGCCCACGGAACTTCACGTGACCATCCGAGCCGAACCAGCGCGGTCGTGGTTCGCATCCATCAGGCGGAACTGAGTCGGCCCTGTCCATCCCGAGTCGTCGTTCCCGAACGCCGGTGTTGACTGGCCCACAGGCAGGCGCAGAACCAGCGATCCGCGCCGAACGTCGTGATCGGGCAGAGCAATCGGGCATCGATCAGAGGGTTGCGGCTTTGTGGCGACTCGCGCGACAGCGATGAGTTTCGGCGGGCAGCCTCGTCACACCTATCAGCGGCGTCAGACAAGGAGGATGTGTTCGATGCGACAGCTCGACCAGCCCCGCGTTCTTCTCGATGGCCTCGCCATCGGCGAGTCTCCGCGGTGGCATGACGGCCGTCTCTGGCTGTGCAACTGGGGCGCAGCCGAGATCGTCGCCGTCGGCCTCGACGGCTCCAGTGAGGTGATGGCCCGCGGGCCAGACCTTCTGGGCTGGAGCATCGGGTGGCTACCGGACGGGAGGATGCTCATCACCGGTGAGGAGCTGGTCCGCGTGGAGCCTGACGGCTCGCGAGTACGGCACGCCGATCTCGGTCACATCTCGCCCTACGGGTGGAACGAGCTAACCGTGGACGGCCGCGGCAACGTGTACGTCAACACGATCAACTTCGATTTCGCCAACTTCGAGGACGTCCTCACGACGGGAAAGGCACCCGGGAAGATCGCACTGGTGACGCCAGACGGCGAGGCTCGCGAGGTCGCCAGCGACATCGCATTCCCCAACGGGATGGTCGTTACGCCGGACAACTCGACCCTGATCGTTGCGGAGTCGTTCGCCCAACGACTCACCGCCTTCGACATCGCTTCCGACGGCAGCCTCTCGAACCGCCGGGCATGGGCGGAGCCGGTTGGCCCGGACGGCATCTGCCTCGACGCCGACGGTTGTATCTGGGCGTCCTCGGGCGCCATGACGAACGACTGCGCGCGCATCCGCGAGGGCGGCGAGGTGCTCGAGCGGGTCGAGCTCGACCGGTCGTGCTTCGCGACCATGCTCGGGGGGCCCGACCGGCGCACGCTGTTCATGCTCGTCGCAAACTGGCGCGGGCCCGAGAATGTCGACGACACGGTCGAGGCGAGAACCGGACAAGTCCTCGTCGTCGACGCTCCCGCATCCGGGGTCGGCTGGCCGTAGAGTCGAGATAAGGCGAGCAGACCGTCGGCAACATCTGGACGCTCCAGGAAATCGGCTTCCACCCTGCCCACACTGTCGTGGAGCGCTTGGGCTGAGGGTCGGGCCCATCCCCGGGAGTGCGTGGCCGGGCGGGGAGACTGGGGGCATGGCATTCGGACAGCAGGCAGGGCCGCCGGCGTCGCGGCGCGAGGTGCAGGAGCTGCTCACGCTGCTGCAGGACGCCGGACACACCGACTTTCGCGACGCCCGCGGGCCGATGGGGTTCACCCAGCGCCAGGCGGCCGGCAAGTTCACGCGCGACGAAGCGGCGGCGTTCATCGCCCAACTCCAGGAGACCGAGTCGTCGGGCGAGCCCGCCGCCCCCCGGCCGCCAAACCCCCAGGTGTCGGCCGCCGAGCAGGTGCTGCGCCGCATGCCGGCCGAGCAGCTGGCAGCCGAGCTGCAACGCCGCGGCTGGGTCGTCGTCCAGCCCTGATCCCCGACACTCGTCCGAGGGGGAGGGTCTGTTGGTGAGTTGGCGTGGGGATCGATGATCAGCTCACGACCCGCTCGTAGAACCGCCGGGCTCGAAGTTGGGTGCTGACCAGCCGGAGTCGAGCAGCGGTCCAGTCCTGTTGCGCCATCCATCGCGTGCCTGCCGCGAGCAGGTCGCGCGCGGCGCGGGTGCCCCAGCAGCGAGGGACCACGTACAGCATCCTGATCTCCGGAAGGTTCCGGGCTGCCCCTGATCCTGGTGGAAACGCGAGGAGTACTTAGCAGGTTCGGGTGAGTGTTGGACACCCGTACCGCCCGGGTCTACATCGCTCACCGGTCCTAACTGACATCCTTGGTGAGAGCCTCCACGCCGCCGGCCTCACCCTCCGGGGTCCCTTCTCGATGTTGCTCGGGCTGCAAGGCACATCGGCCGCTAGCGAGCAGCCAGCAGGCCGATCACAGACATGGTCAGCGCCGTGATGCCCGGATCACTCGCGGCGTTCGTCGGGAGGTTCGTCCGGTCCTCGGCGCGTCTCGAACTCGGTCGGATCAACCTCGTCGAGGAACTCGCGGAATTGGGTGACGTTCTCGTCGATGACGTCGTCTGCGGCTCGGATCGACACGGTCGTGCCAGCCTCCTCGAGCACGGCATCGCTAGCGAACAGCGGAGCGTCGAGGCGTAATGCCAGCGCGATGGCGTCGGAGGGCCGGCTGTCGAGGCTCACCCCGCCGCTCGGGCCACGCACCGCCAAGTCGGCGACGAACGTGCCGTCTCGAACCTCCGTCACCTCGACGTGGTCGACTTGCGCGTCGAGCTCCTCGACGAGCGCAGCGAGCAGGTCATGCGTCAGTGGACGTGGCGGTGATGCGCCGCTCAGGGCGGATGCGATGGCCAACGCCTCCTGCCCGCCGATGAAGATCGGCAGGACACGATGCGGAGCGTCCCGCTCGCGCAACAGCAGGATCGGGGACCGTCCAGTGGCCTCGACGCTGAGTCCGAGGACCTCGATCGGCTTCACGCTGTCACGTTACCGATGGCCGGGGCGGAGCCACTCGCCTGGAGCGTTAATCACGCTGACAACCGCGTAGCACTGCCGTTGGCAGGCGATGACACACGCCGTCGAACTGAGTGGGATCTCGTGCTCGTCCTTTCTGAGAGCGCCAGCACCGCCGCCATCCGCAACGTGGCCGATGGTCCCGAGCGGCCCGACGTGACCGGCGTCCGGACCGTCAAATCGACATGTCGTGAGGTCCGGGTTCAGTACGGGGGTGGCGTGCGACGATTTCGTCGGCGCACGCCGAGATCTTCTCCAGAGCCAGCCAGTCGTCGACCGCTGGCTGGCGCTGGTCGGGCCGATCGGGGTTGGTGTCGAGGACGACGACGTCCGCCCCGAGATCGTCGAGCAGGAGGAGGTCGTCGCGGATCTGGGAGAGGCTTCCGACGCCGAGTGGCCGGTCC
>NZ_DATEEY010000121.1:0-15278 GCF_035280925.1 Intrasporangium sp.
GAGAAGTGGCGACCGCAGACGTGGGCGGTGCCGGACGTCGCGGGAGTCAGGCCGACGATGATGCGCATCGTCGTGGACTTGCCTGCGCCGTTGGGGCCGAGGAAGCCGGTGACCCGGCCGGGCGTCGCGGTGAACGAGACGTCGTCGACCGCAGTGAACTTCCCATAGGTCTTCGTGACCGACTCGACGGTGATCATCGGACCGACCCGACCGTGATGGCGACCTTGCCGCGGACCTTGCCGGACTCGAGGTATCGCATCGCATCGGCCGCCTCGGCGATCGGGTACGCCCGATCGACGCTCGGCACCACCTGCCCCGACTCGAGGAGGACGGCGAGCCGCTCGTAGTCCGAGGCCCGCTCCTTCGCGACGACACTGGTCAGGCGCTGGCCGCCGAACATCGACGCGAGGCGCGCTCGGAACTGGCGTCCGATCGTGCCGCCGGTCCAGTCGCCCCCGCCCTCCCCGCCGACCAGCACGAGGGTGCCGGTCGGCGTGAGTGCTCGTCGCAACCGGGCCAGGCCGGACAGGCCGCCGATGTCGATGACGAGGTCATAGCGTCGTGAGCCATCGGCGAAGTCGTCCTTGGCGTAGTCGAGGACGTGGTCCGCCCCGAGGGCCCGGACCAGGTCGAGCTTGGCCGCGCTGGCCAGCCCGGTGACCTCGGCGCCGAAAGACTTCGCCAGCTGAACGGCATACGACCCGACCCCGCCGGAGGCGCCGGTGACGAGCACCTTCTGGCCGGGGGCGACTCCGCCCGCGTCGACGACGGCCTGCAGGGCCGTGCCCCCCGAGATGGGAACGACCGCGGCCTGCTCCCACGTGAGGTTCGCCGGGCGACGGGCAAGCTTGTCCTCGCGCGCCACGGCGTACTCGGCGACCGACCCGGGGGCGACGCCGAAGACGTCGTCGCCGACGGCGAACTTCACCACCTCGGAACCGACCGCGACAACGGTGCCCGCGACGTCGCGGCCGATGACCGGCTGCTTCGGCGTGCGCAGCCCGAAGACGAGGCGCAGCAGACGGGGCTTGCCCTGCATGAGGTGCCACGTGCCCCGGTCGAGGCCGGCGGCCCGCACCCTGACGAGCAGCTCGCGCGGGCCGACCTCGGGTCGGGCGATCTGCGCAGGGCGCAGGATGTCGGACGTGCCGTAGCCGTCCTGAACGATGGCGCTCATCGAGTCAGCGAGCTGGTCTCCCTGACCGGACCTGGTGCCACCGAGGACGGTGGCCGGTCGATCTGCCATGACGACTTCCCCTTCGTTGCCCGGCGAGTCGTTCCCGCCGTACTTAGTACGATCAGGCTAGCGTACTAAGTACGAACGCACTAGGGTTCGGAGCAGACGAACGGAAAGAGGCGGATGTGAAGACCGCGACGGGAAGTGCCGCCGGGGGAGGCCAACGGCGCACGCCACTGAGCCGAGAGCGCATCCTCGAAGGAGCCATTCAAGTCGCAGACGACGGTGGCCTGGCCTCGCTGACGATCCGCTCGCTCGCGCAGACGCTCGGGGTCAAGCCGATGTCCGTCTACCACTATGTTGCCGGCAAGGACGAGATCATCGACGGCATCGTCGACCTCGTCTTCGGTGAGATGGACCTACCTGCTGCACAAGGAGACTGGCGCATGGAGATGCACCGGCGCTGCGCGTCGGCCCGTTCGGTCCTACGCCGTCACCCCTGGGCGATCCCCCTGCTCCAGGCCCGGACGAGTCCCGGCCCGGCGACGCTGCGCCACCTCGACGCCGTCATCGGCTGCCTCCGTGGCGCCGGGTTCTCCCTGGAGCTGACTGCACACGCCTATGCCGTGATCGACTCGTACGTCTACGGCTTCGCCATGTCCGAGGCCTCCCTGCCGATCAATGGCCCAGAACCCGTCAACGAGGTGGCCGAGTCGATGATGCTGCAGTACCTCGCGGCCGACTATCCGAGCCTGCTCGAGTTCACGACCGGGCACATCCTGCAACCGGGCTACGACTTCGGCCGTGAGTTCGACTACGGACTAGTTCTCGTGCTCGACGCTCTCGAGGAGCGGGTCCGACCCGACAGCTGACAACGGTGCCCTGCGTCCATCGGCACACGGCAGGTCGTTTGGAGGTGACGCCCGAGGAAGGTTCAGGGGGAGCGAGCCGCGCGGCACACGACCCACCCCCTGGCGTCGAGTGTTCAGTTGACGCGCCCCCTGCCCCAGTGAGACGGGACGAACGACGTGACGAGATTCTGAGCTCGTGCGTGAGCGCCCGGCGCAACCAGGTTTGGTCCCGTCATTGCTCCCAACCGGAGCCGCGCAAACTGCACACTCGACGCAAGTTTGAGTCGCGGGGCGCCCCTTTTCGTCGAGTGTGCAATTCGCGCTGGATGTCCTCAGCGGCGTGAAGATGGGGACGAATGACGTGACGAGATTCTGCGCTCATGCGTGAGCGGCCGGCGCAGCCAGGTTGGTCCCGTCATTGCTCCCAACCGGAGCCGCGCAAACTGCACACTCGACGCAGGAGGCGCGGCGCCGGCGCGAACTGCACACTCGACGCAGGAGGCGCGGCGCGGGCGCGAAGTGCACACTCGACGAGGTCCCAGCCGGGCGCGAACTGCACACTCGACGGGTGGGCGACGCCCGAGGGCGGGTCCAGGGGGAGCGAGCCCAGCGGCATACGGCACGAATTCAGGCGTTGCGCGCGGAGACCGCCTGCCACAGCACCACCACCGCCGCCAACGACCCGAGCAGGGCGAGGGCGTAGACGACGGTGTTGATGAGGCGTTGGTGAGCCTTGAGCTTGAGCCCGTCGAAGAGCGCGTACCGGAACCGCTGGGCCCAGTGCAGGAGCGAGAGGACGAAGACGCCGAGCAGGACGAGGGCGGTCAGCGGGTGGCCGATGAGGCCGAGCAGCTCGTCACGACCGGGCTCATCGATCCAGCCCAGCGGAATCGCGAGCGCGAAGAGGAAGACCAGGGCCGGGAGGAACAGGGCCGACACCACTCCGCCCGCACTGAACAGCAGCCACAGGACCGGCTCGATCGTGCGCCTGGCCACCTCAGCGGGTCACCACCAGCGCAACGACCAGGGCGGTCACCACGAGCCAGCCGGCGTACGCGCCCCCGGCGATGGCCGCCGGCGGGACTCGCTGCCCGCGCAGCTTCACCACAGCGGCAGCGGGGGTGAGGTTGAACCAGGTGACCGAGTGGAGCACCAAGAAGGCCAGCGTGACGACGTTGAGGGCCACGACCCACGGGCTCGCGGCCCAGTCGAGGAAGTCGCGGTACTGGGACTCGCCCCGGGCCACGGCCCGGATGAGGAGAAGCAGGAAGACCACGGACCACGCGACGAAGATGCTGCTGAGCTCCCGCAGGACGAAGAAGACGTAGCTGCGACGTCCCAGCCACCACAGCCGGCTCATCTCGGGCCGGTAGGCCCGCTGGGCGTCCTCGGTCGGCTGCGTCATCGCGGGCCCCGTGGGAGGACGAACGACCGCACGGACTGCATGGCGGCGGTGAGCTTGTACCGCTGGATCGCTCCGGCGGGGTCCACGCCCTTCGGGCAGGCACGCGTGCACTCACCAACGAACGTGCAGCCCCAGATGCCCTCGGGGTGGATGAGCAGGTCGAGCCGCACGTCGGCCCCCTCGTCGCGCGAGTCGAGGTTGTAGCGCTGCGCGAGGGCGATCGCCGCCGGACCGATGAACTCGGGATCCAGCCCGTACACGGGGCAGGCGGAGTAGCACAGCATGCAGTTGATGCACATGCTGTACTGCGAGTAGTCCTCGAGCTGTTCGGGAGTCTGGAGGTACTCGCCGTCGTCGACCGGCCTGTCCTCGCCGCGCACGATCCACGGGCTGACCTGGGGCAGCTTCCGCATGAAGTCGCCGATGTCGACGACCAGGTCGCGGATGACGGGGAAGTTGGCGAGGGGTTCGACGCGGACCGGGCCGGGGGCGTAGTCCACGAGGAACGTCGCGCAGGTCAGTCGCGGGTCGCCGTTGACGGTCATCCCGCAGCTCCCGCAGATGCCCATGCGGCACGACCACCGGTAGGACAGGCTCCCGTCGAGGTTGTCCTTCACGTGGTTGAGGCCGTCGAGCACCGCCCAGTCCCGGCGCAACGGGACCTCGTACGCCTGGACGCTCGGCTCGCCCTCGCGGTCGGGCCGGTAGCGCATCACCTCGAGCGTGATCGTGTCAGCCATCGCTCATCTCCCATAGACGCGTTCTCCGGGTGGCCATCGGGTGAGGGTCACGGGCAGGTACTCGACCCGGTGTGCGCCCGCCTCGCCGCCCTCGCCGCGATGCACGAGCGAGTGCGCGAGGTAGCGGTCGTCGTCGCGGGCCGGGAAGTCCAGACGCTGGTGGGCACCGCGGGACTCCTCGCGCCGCAGCGCCGCCGCGATGATCGCCTCGGCCACGTCGAGCATGTTGGACAGCTCGAGGGCGGCGACGACCTGCGTGTTGAAGGCTCGGCTGTGGTCGTCGATCGCCATCGACTCGGACCGCTCCTGCAGCTCGCGCAACGTGGCTGCGCCCTTGACGAGGGACCCCTCGGTCCGGAAGATCCCGGCGCTGTCCTCCATCGTCTGCTGCATTGCGGTCCGCAGCTCGGCGATCGACTCTCGACCGTCGCTGCGGTCCCTCAGCCCACTCGTGAGTCGACGTTCCTCGTCCCGCGCCTGCGCGGCCACGGAGGTCCCGGGATCGGGTGCCGCCGCGGCATACCGGGCGGCCGCGCGGCCGGCGCGCGCACCGAAGACCAGGCACTCGGGCAGGGAGTTGGAGCCCAGGCGGTTCGCGCCGTTGATGCTGACGCAGGCCACCTCGCCCGCGGCGTAGAGACCTGCGAGCGGCGTCGCGCCGTCGATGTCGGTGTGGATCCCGCCCATCATGTAGTGCACCACCGGTCGCACCGGCACGAGCTCGCGCACCGGGTCGATGTTCTCGTACTCGAGGCACAGCTCGCGCACGAAGGGCAGCTTGGTGTCGATCAGCTTCTCGCCGAGATGCCGAAGGTCGAGGTGCACGACGGACCCGTAGGGCGAGTCGATCGTCCGGCCCTTCTCCTCCTCGTGGACGAACGCCTGTGAGAGGCGGTCCCGCGGGCCGAGCTCCATGCTGCGCATCATCGGCTCCGGGGTGGGGGTGCCGAGGTCGTAGTCCTGGAGGTACCGGTAGCCGTCCTTGTTCACCAGCCAGCCACCCTCCGCTCGGGCGGCCTCGGTGATGAGGATCCCCGTGAAGGGCAGGCCGGTCGGGTGGTACTGCACGAACTCCATGTCCTTGAGCGGCACCCCGGCACGCCACGCCAGGGCCATGCCGTCACCGGTGTTGATGTTCGCGTTGGTGGTGAACGGGAACACGCGTCCACAGCCTCCGCCCGCGAGAATGACCGCCTTGGCCGTGATCGGGGCGATCCGCCCCGTCGTCAGCTCCAGCGCCACGACACCCTGCACGCGGCCTTCGTCGACGAGCAGCTGGGTGACGAACCACTCGTCGTACCGGGCGACCTCCGAGTACTTCAGCGACGTCTGGAACAGAGTGTGCAGCATGTGGAAGCCGGTCTTGTCGGCGGCGAACCAGGTCCGCTTCTTCTTCATGCCACCGAACGCGCGCACCGCGATGTGGCCGTCGGGCCGCCGGCTCCATGGGCAGCCCCAGTGCTCCAGCTGCAGCAGCTCGCGGGGTGCCTCCGCCACGAAGGCCTCCACCGCGTCCTGGTCGCACAGCCAGTCGCTCCCGGAGATCGTGTCGTAGGCGTGCTCGTCCAGGCTGTCGTCGTCCGCGACCGCCCCTGCGGCGCCACCCTCGGCTGACACCGTGTGGCTGCGCATCGGGTAGACCTTCGAGACGACCGCGACGCGGAGCGCAGGGTCCGTCTCCGCGATCGCGATGGCTGCCCGGAGGCCCGCGCCACCGCCCCCGATGACGAGGACGTCGTGATCGGCGCTCATGACACGGGCCACCGCCTCACTCGCCGCGTAGCTCTTCGTCGACCAGGACCTTGCCGCGGTGGTGGGTCACGCGACGATGGGTGCTGCCGTCGTGGAAGTCGTCGCGGAAGTCCTGGCAGCCGCAGCCGTAGTGGACGTGCTCGACCCGCATCCCCTCGTCATCGCTGTCGCGGTAGCGCGTTCCGTCGACCCTTGAGCCGCAGGGGGCTGTCTCACCGGTGAAACTCGTTCTCGTCGCCACAGCGACCGCCCTTCGCCCGACCCCACCAGCATGCTCCGGAGTTCGCAGGATGGGAAGGATCGCGCCTTGGGACGCAGATGCGACCCAGTCGCACCTGAGCCTAGACTGGGCCCATGCACGTTCCTGACGGCTTCCTCGACGTCCCGACCTCGATCGGGACCGCCGTCGTCGCGACGGCCGGGGTCGCCGCCGCCCTGCGTGGCGCACGCCGAGACCTCGACGAGCGCACGACGCCCATCGCCGGCCTGGTCGCCGTCTTCGTCTTCGCCGGGCAGATGATCAACTTCCCCGTCGGTGCCGGGACCTCCGGCCACCTCCTCGGCGGCGCGCTCGCCGCGGTCCTGGCCGGCCCGTGGCTCGCGACGCTCGCGCTGGCGGTGGTGCTCATCGTGCAGGCCTTCCTCTTCGCCGACGGCGGCATCACGGCGCTGGGCTCCAACGTCGTCCTCATGGGGCTCGTCGGGGTCTGGGTCGGCTGGTTCGCCTTCCGCGCCGCGCGGGCGGTCCTGCCACGCAACGCCTCCTCGGTTCCCTTCGCCGCCGCGTTCGGCGCCTTCGTCAGCGTGCCCGCGGCCGCCGCCGCGTTCGTCGGCCTCTTCACGATCGGCGGCCAGGCCGACATCCCGATCGGCTCCGTCCTCACCGCGATGCTGTCGTGGCACGCCCTCATCGGGATCGGCGAGGCCCTCATCACGGCGCTCGTCGTGGGCTCGGTCGTGGCGGTTCGCCCGGACCTCGTGGCCGGGGCCCGCGACCTCCTCGCCGAGCGTCCCCTGACGATCCGGGAGCAGGTGCGGGCATGACCACGCGTCGCTTCGCCGCCGTCGCACTCGTCGTCAGCCTGCTGGTCGCCGGAGTCCTCTCCTGGTACGCGTCCAGCAGCCCGGACGGGCTCGAGCACGTCGCGCAGTCAACCGGATTCGCCCAGACAGCGCAGGAGCATGCCACCACGGTGGGCCCCCTCGCCGACTACGAGACGAAGGGCGTCGAGGAGGGGCGACTGTCAACCGGGCTCGCCGGCGTGCTCGGCGTCGTGGCGACGGGCCTCGTCATGGGCGGCCTCCTCGTCGTGCTTCGCCGCCGAACCTGAACCCATGGGCGCTCCGCACGGCCATGCCCTCCACTACCACGGCCACTCGCCCCTGCACCGGCTTCCAGCGCACGTCAAGATCGTCGCGCTCGTGGGGTACGTCCTGGCCGTCGTGGCCACCCCGAGCGGCACCCATTGGCCGTATGCCGCTCACCTCCTCGCGCTCGCGTGTGCCGTCCTCGTGTCGCGAGTTCCCTTCGGGCACCTGGCGAGACGCATGGTCATCGAGGTGCCGTTCGTCGTCTTCGCACTGATCCTGCCCTTCGTCGCGACCGGTGAGCGCGTCGCGATCGGACCCATCGAGGTCTCCGAGTCCGGCCTCGAGGCGGCCGCAGCGCTCCTGGCGAAGGGCACGCTGGGCGTCCTCGCGTCCCTCCTGCTCGCTGCGACGACCGAGGCCCGTGACATCATCGCCGGCTTCGAGAAGCTGCGGATGCCCCAGCCTCTCGTCGAGATCATGAGCTTCATGCTCCGCTACACCGAGGTCGTGGCCGCGGATCTCGGACGGATGCGGGTCGCGCGGGAGTCGAGGGGCTTCCGTGCGGCGTCGGTGCGCCAGTGGCCGGCCCTGGGAGCAACCTTGGGCACCCTGTTCATCCGCTCCTACGAGCGTGGAGAGCGGGTCCACCTGGCCATGCTGTCGCGGGGCTACACAGGTCGCCTGCCAACGCTCCGACCCCTGACCGCCACGGGGGCACAGTGGGCACTCAGCGGCATACTCCCTCTCGCGTGTGCCCTCGTCAGCCTGGCCGCGCTGGTGGCGCCGTGAGCACCCCAGTTCTCGACGTGCGCGGCCTGGCGTTCGCCTATCCCGACGGGCACCAGGCGCTGTTCGGCGTGGACCTCCACGTGCACCGCGGCGAGCGGGTCGCCATGCTCGGTCCCAACGGCGCTGGGAAGACCACGCTGGTGCTCCACCTCAACGGCATCCTCGCCGCCGGGGCCGGTGCCGTGACGGTGTCCGGCCTGCCCGTCACCAAGGCCAACCTCGCCGAGATCCGACGCCGGGTCGGCATCGTCTTCCAGGATCCCGACGACCAGCTGTTCATGACGACGGTCCGCGACGACGTGGCGTTCGGGCCGGGCAACCTCGGTCTGCGCGGCGACGAGCTCGACGCCCGGGTGCTCCATGCCCTGGAACAGGTGGGCATGGCCGCGTTCGCGGACCGGCCGCCGCACCACCTGTCGTTCGGCCAGCGGCGGCGGGTCGCCGTCGCGACGGTCCTCGCCATGAACCCGGAGATCCTCGTCCTCGACGAGCCGTCCTCGAACCTCGACCCAGCCTCGCGTCGGGAGCTGGCCGACATCATCCGCTCGCTCAGCGTCACGGTGCTCATGGTGACCCACGACCTGCCCTACGCCCTCGAGCTCTGTGAGCGGGCCGTCATCCTGTCGGACGGCATCATCGCGGCAGACGGTCCGACGCGGGACCTGCTCGCGGACCCGGACCTGATGGCGCGCCACCGCCTCGAGCTCCCCTACGGCTTCACCGTCCCCCAACAGCAACACACCGAGTAGATCGAGACACACCGGCCCCCTGGCCCGGTGTGTCTGGATCTACTCGGTGTGTTGCGCAGAGGGGTGGCGGGCTACTTCACCTCGGCCCGGCGGAGGAGCCACATGCCGACCGCCACCGGCAGCGCGACCCAGAGGCCCACGGACGTGCCGAGCTGGGCCCACTGCTCGCCGGTCATGGACTCGACCATGAAGAGCGCGTTCATCGTGCGGTTCAGGTCCAGCCACGACGAGGCGGTGTCGAGCCAGCTGACCATCTCGCCGAGGATCGCCCACGCTGTCGGCAGCACGAAGTAGAGCACGATCGCGGCCGGCGTGTTGCGGAGCAGCATGCCGAAGCCGACACCCTGGGCCACGCCGAGGAGGACGAACAGCACCGCACCGAGCATCGTGTTGTTGTCGAGTGCCCAGTCCCCGCCGTAGCCCTGGATCGTGATCGCCGCCTGGTGGGCGACGGCGGCCAGCGCCAGCGACAGGACGAAGGCGGCCACGCCGACGAGCATGGCGGCGAGGAACTTGGCCCAGCTCACCCGACTCCGTCGCGGCTCCAGGGCGAACGTCACCAGCCCGGTGCGTTGGGACCACTCCGACGTCACGGCGAGGATTCCGGCCACCGGCAGCAGAATCGCCGACGGCGTCACCGTGGCCGTCAGGTAGTCCTCAAAGCGGTGGTGACCGGACTCGTTGAAGAACATGATGACGAGCGTGGTCGCGATGATCGCTCCGATGGCGATGAGCAACCACCGGCCGGCACGGGTGTTGAACATCTTGCGCAGCTCGACGCCCATGAGGCGGCGGAACGGCACACCCGCCGTCGGGCGTTCGCCCGCGATGGGATCGGGCATCCGCGCCACCGACGGCAGCGTCGACTCGGCCGTCGGCGAGACGACGGCAGGGGCCTTCGAGGCCAGGTCCGCGGTCGTGGCAGCGGTCGTGGCAGCGGTCGTGCTCGTGGTGCTCATGCCGCCACCTCCTCGCGGGCCGTCTCGGCGGTCAGCTCGAGGAACATCTCCTCGAGACCGCGGCTGCCGCCGGCGCGCAGCTCGACGAGCACGATGCCTGAGGCCGCGGCGACCTGGCCGACGGTCATCGGCTCCGCATCGACCTGCAGGCCACCGGTCGTCGCCCGAGTGACGGCGACGTCCTCGGCGGCCAGTGCGAGAGCGAGGGCCTGGTCGTCGGTGGACCGGACGAAGGTGCCCGCCCCTGACAGCAGCTCCTCCTTGGTGCCCTGGGCGACGATCCGGCCGTGCCCGATGACGATGATCTCGTCGGCGACCCGCTCGATCTCGTTGAGCAGGTGCGAGCTGAGCAGGACCGTGCCGCCCTGGTTCGCGTAGCCGCGAAGGAGGTCGCGCATCCAGCGGATGCCGGCCGGGTCGAGGCCGTTGGCCGGCTCGTCGAGGATGAGCACCTCGGGGTCGCCGAGCAGGGCGTGGGCGATGCCCAGTCGCTGGCGCATGCCGAGCGAGTAGTTGCGAACTCGCCGTGCGGACTCCTTGTCGGTGAGCCCGACGAGGTCGAGCATGTCGTCGACCCGTTTGCGGTCGACGCCCATCATGATGGCGCCGAGCATGAGGACCTCGCGGCCGGTGCGGCCAGCGTGTTGGGCGGAGGCGTCGAGGAGGACGCCGACGTGGCGCCCTGGGTTGGGCAGGTGGCCGTAGGCCCGGCCGAGCACCGTCGCGGTGCCGGAGGTCGCCGGCGTGAGTCCGGCCATGATGCGCATTGCGGTGGACTTGCCGGCGCCGTTCGGGCCGAGGAAGCCGGTCACCTGACCGGGCTTGACCTCGAAGGAGACGTCGTCGACGGCCGTGAAGGGACCGTAGCGCTTGGTGAGTCTGTCGACTGTGATCATGTCGTCCACCTTTTCAGGTGGGCCCCGCCCAAAAGATCAGTCATCAGCCTGATTCGACCCCTACTTCGGTATGACTCGACCCTGACCCCGCTCCCGCGGCGCCGACAGCGGGAGCGAGCCCAGCGGCATACGGCATGGGGTCTTGACTCAGTGAGGCAGGCGCACGTCGACCCAGACGAGACGGTGGTCGCTCGACGGGAAGGGGAAGACCCCGGTGAGGCGGGACAGCGGATCGGCCCGGACCGGCCAGAAGACGCCGGCATCGAGGATCCGGAGGGCCTTGCTCGGCAGCACGTAGTCGACGCGCAGGTTGCCGGGGGCCGGGTAGTCGTTGAAGTCGGCGGTGTCGTGGGCGGGATTCCCCACGTGCACAAGGTTGGCGCCGCCCTGGAGGATGCTCGCCTCGGCGCCTCCCTCGCTGGACGGCGTCACCGACGAGTTGACCCCGGGGTGGTCCAGCAGCGCCTCGATCGAGCCCGCGAGGGAGTCCCCGTCGTTGGGGTCGCAGTTCTGGTCGCCGGCAATGACGAACAGCTCACCTGGCCCCAGCCCACCGGTGTCACCCGCGTCGTCATGGATGTAGGAGGACGCACGCGGCCCGCTGATGTAGTCGGCCCAGAAGCGGATCTCGTCGTGGTTGCGCCGGCGGTTGCGTCCCTCCGCGCCGTCGAAGGTCGGCGGCGTCGGGTGGCTGACGAGGAAGTGAACTGCCCGGTGGCCCAAGAAGATCGGCAGGTCCCAGTGCGACTTGCTCGACAGGCGCAGGATGTCCTGCTCCTCGGGCGAGTAGGAGCCGGTCGGCATGAGGTTGCCCGGCATGTCCTTCCAGAGGAAGTGCTGGAAGGTGCGGACGGCGTCGTGGTCGATGGGGTACCTGGAGTAGACGACCATGCCGAACTGGCCGGCGAAGAGCCCGAATCCGAACGCATCGTCGCCGCCCCCGATGACGCCGTCGCGGTTGAGGTCGAACCCTGTCGGGATGCCGGTGTTCGAGGGCGCGACGAAGGAGTACGGGTACGCCACCGGCTCGGCGCCGTTCTGCGAGACCTCGAGGTAGTTGTCCCGGAACAGCTCGGCGGCAACGCCGTCCTCGACGTAGTCGAACTCGTTGACGAGCAGGACGTCCGGTCTCGTCCGCTGGATGATCTCCGCGACGGCCCGTGCCTGCGCATTGATCGGGTTCGAGAGGTCGGCGACGAGCTGCCCCGCAGCGTCGCGAGTGAGCGACGCGTTGAAGGTGGCGAAGCGGACGTCCCCATCGGTCCTCACCCAATCGAGTGAACACCTTTCGGATCCCGAAAGGTGTTCACTCGATTGGGTTGGTGGAAAGTCGGTCGACAGGACGGGCCGCGATCCGTACCGTTTCTTGTCGTGTGGATTGCCTGACGCCCCGAGCCCTTGACCCTCGCTACCTCAGGACCCGTATGCCATCCACCCTGACCATCACCGACCTTGACGTCGCGTTCGGCGCACGCACGCTCTTCAGCGGTCTCGACCTCACGCTCGCCGACGGCGACGTGACCGCGGTCCTCGGCCCGAACGGCTCGGGCAAGTCGACCCTGATGCGGACGATCATCGGCGAGCTGCCCGTCGAACACGGCTCCATCCAGCTCGTCCCTCGGCACGCGACGATTGCCTGGCTGCCGCAGCTCCTCCCCGATCCGCAGGAGTCACTGCTGTCCTACGCCCGCAGGCGCACGGGGGTCACCGCCGCCGAGAGCGAGCTCGATGCCTCCGCTGCCGCGATGGCCGCCGAGCCAGACAACCAACCAGGCCGTATGCCGCTGAGCGCGGATCGCTACGCCCGTGCCCTCGAGCGGTGGCTGGCTCTCGGAGCGGCAGAGCTCGACGACCGGCTCCCCGAGGTCGCCGCGAAGGTGGGCCTGGACGTGGACCCGACTCGGCCACTCGGCTCGCTGTCGGGCGGTCAGGCTGCCCGGGCCTCCCTCGTCGCCGTGCTCCTCAGCCACTATGACGTGCTCCTGCTCGACGAGCCGACGAACAATCTCGACGCGCGCGGCCTGGAGCTCATGGCTGACTTCGTCCGCTCGCACAGGGGTCCGGTCCTCATCGCGAGCCACGACCGGGCATTCCTCGACCGGGTCACGACCGATGTCGTCGAGCTCGACCTGCACCAGCAGCGGATCGGGTACTACACCGGCTCCTACACCGACTTCGTCGCCGAGCGGGCCCGCCGCCGAGGTCAGGCGTGGGAAGCCTATGAGACCTATGCCGGTGCCCGCGACTCCCTTGTGGCACAGGCACGCCAGCGACATGAGTGGGCTGACAAGGGGCGTCGCAGCGTGTCCCTTGGCGGGGAGACTGACAAGCACATCCGGGAGAAGCACAAGGCGAGGGCGGACCGTCAGGCGGCGAAAGGGGCGCGAATCCAGCGGGCTGCCGAGCGCCTCGAGGTCGTGGAGCAGCCCCGGAAGGAGTGGCGGCTGCGCTACCGGATCACGGAGGGCCCGCCCTCGGCCGACGTCGTCGCAACCCTGACCGACGCCGTGCTCCGTCGCCCCGGGTTCACCCTGGGGCCGGTGACCCTGGTCGTCGGACGAGGAGATCGGATCGCACTCACGGGCGACAACGGGTCAGGCAAGACGACCCTGCTCGCCGCCCTGCTGGGGCGCCTACCCCTGACGTCCGGGCGGCACTCGCTCGGCAGCCGCGTCGAGGTCGGCGTACTCGACCAGGGCCGACGCCTGTTCGACGCCGACGCGGGCGTGCTCGACGTCGTTCGTCGCGCGCTCGGCAACCACCCGAGGACGGGAGCCCTGTGGTCGACGGCGGACGTGCGCACGCTGCTGGCCAAGTTCGGCCTCGGCGCAGAGCACGTGGCCCGACCTGCCCGCTCGCTCTCGATGGGCGAGCGGACCAGAGCCATCATGGCCATCTTCCAAGGGCGCCGGGTCAACACCCTCGTCCTCGACGAGCCCACGAACCACCTTGACGTGGAGGCCATCGAGCAGCTCGAGGCCGCCGTGGCGGCCTTCTCGGGGACGGTTCTCGTGGTCAGTCACGACGAGAGCCTGCTCAGCGGCATACGGCTCACTCATCGCTGGCACGTGGATAACGGGCACGTGACAGTCTCGGCCCACCTACCATCGACGTAGGGGTGAGGGGCGCCCCGAAGCGGGTGAGGCGTGACGACAATCGGACGCACTCGTGAGCTGGCCCGGGCACGCGAGCGGCTCGCTGGCGACGTGGCCGGCGGGGTCGCCTTCGTCGGGCCGGCCGGGATCGGCAAGTCGACCGTGCTCGCCGCCACGGCCGGCGCCGCGACGGACCTCGGCTGGCAGGTGGTCCGCACCCGGGCAGCGGCGTCGGAACGCGACCTGCCGTACGTCGGGCTGCACGACCTCATCGGCGGCGCCGTCCACGACAAGACGCCCAGTCTGGCCGACCCGCTGCGCCGGGCGCTCGACGTCGTCCTGTTGCGCGCCGACCCTCCGGAGGGAGGCCTCGATACCCTGGCCGTCGACGTCGCCGTCCTCGAGGTGCTGCAGGCCATGGCCGAAGGGAGCCGGCTGCTGCTCGTGCTCGACGACCTCCAGTGGATTGATGCGCCCACGAGGCAGGTGCTGGAGTTCGCGGTGCGTCGTCTGGACCCGTCACGAGTCGGAGTCCTGGCGGCCTCCCGGAACCCCGGTCCGGAGACCCTGGCCCTGCTCCCTGAGCCGGCCCTGCTGATCGAGGTCGGGGCACTCACCGAGCACGAGGTCGCGGACCTCGTCGCACTGCGGACTGGGCGGGTCCCCTCGCCCCAACGCGCGGCGCAGCTGCACCGGCTGTCGGAGGGCAACCCCTTCCTCGCGCTCGAGCTGGCTCGCGGTCACGAGGCCGCCCAGTCCCGGGACGACGGGCAGTTCTCCGTGCCCGAGCGCTACCGAGAACTGCTCGCCGAGCGCCTCTCGATGCTCTCGCCTGCCGGACGACGGACGGTGCTCGCCGCGGCGCTGCTGTCCCGGCCGACGCGGGCCGTGATCACCCGAGTCGGCGGGCGCAAGGGCCTGGTGGACGCGGAGGCTGCGGACGTGCTTCACCGGGTTGGCACCGGGGACGGTGAGGCCGTCGAGTTCGACCACCCCTTGCTGGCGGCCGCGTGCCGGGACGCGGTCGGGCCGGTCGCGGTCCGGGAGATGCACCTCGTCCTCGCCTCGCTGTCCGACGACCCGGTCGAGCGGGCTCAACACGTGGCCCTGGGGACGACGGACGTCGATTCCGGTCTGGCCGAGGAACTCGAGGCAGCCGCGATGCTGGCCGCCGAGCGGACCGCGATCGTGACCGCAGCAGGTCTCGCGCGCGACGCGCTGAGGCTGACTCCCCGTGACGCACTCGACGATCGCGTGCGGCGCGCGGTGCTCTCATCCGGTTGGTTCATGCAGGGTGGTGAGCCGGCCGACGCCGAGTCAGTGGTGAGTCCCGTGCTCGCAGTACTGCCCGCCGGCTCGCTCCGGGCCCAGTGCCTCGTGGCGCATGCCGACGCGCTTGGCCAAGAGTTCACTCAGGCTCTGGTGCTGCTGCGTGAGGCAGTCGGCCAGCCTGGGCTGGGGCCAGACATCGAGGTCGCTGCCCGGATGCGCATTGCCATCTTGCTGATTGGTGCCGACCTCGAGCGAGCCAGGCTGGAAGCGTGGGGTGCCGCC
>NZ_DATEEY010000122.1:0-11079 GCF_035280925.1 Intrasporangium sp.
GGCTCGTCGCCACGTGGCGAGGTCACGCCACGGCGAGAAGTCGTCGCGCTTGACCCCTGTCCTTCGGGCTGGCCGGCTACCCAGAATCGGCGCTGTCCAGATTCCCTCCCCAGGAGACAGCATGTTGACCCAAGCTTCAAGGCGCCGACGCCGCCGCACCGTAGCGGTGGTCGGTGCCGCTGTCGTCGTCGGTGGCCTCACCCTTCCCCCCACCGCCGCGGTCGCCGAACCCACAGCCCAACCGGCCAGTCAGGACAAGCTCGGCGACCACGACCGCAGCCTGCTCGCGTCCTACGCCGCCAAGGCGCGGACCCGCTCGGTGCTGCCCGGCTCGGACCGTCCCGTCCCGAACTACGCCACCCTGATCATCGCCAGCAAGGATGGGACCGCGCCAGAGGTCAAGCGCGAGCTCACGGCACTGGGCATCGAGGTGACGGGCGGGTCCGACTCGGTCGGCTACGTGCAGGCCAACGTCCCCTTCGGCTCGGTTGACGCGGTGGCAGCCATCGACGACGTCGTCGCGATCGACGTGGACGAGCTGCTTCCCTATGAGCCGACGGCGCCGACCAAGGAAGCCCTGGCGCCGGTGACACCCGACGGTTCGCTGCCCAAGGCACCGTCAGGCTCGACGCCGGACGACAACCCGTACCTGCCCACGGGCGAGACCGGGTCCGCCAAGTTCAAGGCCCAGAACCCGACCTACGACGGCCGGGGCACCACCATCGGCATCATGGACTCGGGGATCGACCCGACCCACCCGGCCCTCACCACGACGACCACAGGCGAGGCGAAGCTGGTCGACACGGTCGTCGGCACCAGCTCGAGGAACCTGATCGACTCCCTGTTCGACGACACCTGGCGCTACCTGTCCAACACGGCCAAGGTATCGGGCCCGACGTTCACGGACCCGCTGCGGGGCGAGACCTGGACCGGGCCGGCGAGCTCGGACCTGCGCGTCAGTGTGCGCAAGGTCAACGTCGGCGGCCTGCTCGGGACGGACCTCGGGGTCCTCTACCGCGACTCTGACCACGCCGTCTGGGTGGACACCGACCAGGACCACGACTTCACGGACGAGCAGCTGATGAAGCCGTTCAGCGTCGACCGGCAGATCGGCCACCTCGGTACGGACGACCCCGCGACGCCGCTCAACGAGCGGGTGCCGTTCACCATCGACTTCGAGTTCGGGCTGTTCCCCACCTCCTCGACCTGCGGTGAAGGCGGCTGCGTCGGCGTCAACATCAACACCTTGGTCGAGGGACACGGCACTCACGTCGCAGGCATCGCCGCCGCCAACGGCCTCTTCGGTGGGTCGATGGATGGTCAGGCACCCGGCGCCAAGCTCGTCTCGATGCGGGCCTGCCACGCCCTCGGCTGCTCGACTGCGGCGCTCACCGAGGGCATGGTCGAGCTCGCGGAGAACTACGGCGTGGACGTCATCAACATGTCGATCGGCTCAGCTCCTCAGCTGAACGACGGCATGAACGCGCGCGCGCTGCTCTACAACCGGATCATCGACGAGACCGGCGTGCAGATCTTCATCTCGGCCGGCAACTCCGGCGCAGGCTCGAACACCGTCGGCGACCCGAGCGTCGCGGCCGACGTGGTCAGCGTCGGCGCCTCCGTCTCGAAGGAGACGTGGTGGGCCAACTACGGCTCCGCGACCGAGCAGAGCCGCGACATCATGCCGTTCTCCTCTCGCGGTCCTCGCGAGGACGGCGGCTTCAAGCCCGACCTGACGGCTCCCGGCTCCGCTGTCTCCTCCCTGCCGAACTGGCTCGAGGGCGGCGCCCCCGCCGAGACCGGCTACACGCTCCCGGTCGGCTCGGCGATGTTCAACGGCACCTCGATGGCTGCTCCGCAGGCCACCGGTGCGGCTGCCGTGCTCCTCTCGGCGGCCAAGCAGTCCGGCATCGCGCTCACCCCGAAGGACCTGCGGAACGCCCTGTTCACCTCGGCCAGCTACAACGACGCCATCCCGGCTGTGGCCCAGGGGCGCGGCGCGCTCGAGGTCCGCGGCGCCTGGACCCGGATCGCCCAGGGCAGCCTCGCCACCGATGACGTGACGGTCCAGTCGCCGGTGTGCACCCGCCTGTCACACCAGCTCGTCACCCCACACTCGGGCGGCGGTCTCTACAACAGCTGCGCTCCGGGCCAGGGCGGCCAGAGCGTCGGCGAGAGCCGCACCTACGAGGTGACCCTGACGCGCACGAGCGGCAGCGACAAGCCGGTCGTCTACCCGATCCTGCTCGACGGCAACGACGGGACCTTCACGGTGCCCGAAGACGTCAAGCTGGCCAAGGGTGTGCCGACCGTCATCGAGGTGACCGCCAACACCGTGACGCCCGGCGTCCACAGCGCGGTGCTGCGACTCGACAACCCGATGACCAAGGCGGTCGAGAAGCACGTCATGCTCAGCGTCACTGCCGCCGAGCCGCTGACGGTTGGCAGCACATGGAGCGTCGACGGTGAGGTCCGACGGAACCAGACGGTGACCTACACGGTCGCCGTGCCTGCCGGGACCACGTCGCTCACGGTCAACCTCTCTGGCCTGGCGGCGGACAGCCAGACGCGCTGGTGGGCCTTCCGGCCCGAGGGCGTCAGCGGCGAGGCGAAGTCGCAGGGAACGGTCTACTGCTACGCGGGCTACCTCGAGGGCAACGGCTGCAACCCGGTGACGCGCACCTACAACAACCCGGTTGCGGGCGTGTGGGAGCTCGTCGTGGAGTCCCGACGCACGTCGCCGATGCTCGACAACCCGTACCACCTGGAGGCAACCATCACCCAGTGATACAGAGGAGGTGGAGCGCGGGCCGACCAGCATTGCTGGTCGGCCCGCACTGTTCGGGCTGCTGGTCAGGGCAGCCAGCCGGACTGCGCTGCATGGATCCCCAGCTGGAAGCGGCTCCGTGCAGCGGCGAGCCGCATCAGCCGCTGGAGCCGGCGTTGGAGGGAACGGGGGGCGATGCCAACCTGGCGGGCGATGATGACGTCGGTGAGCCCCGCCTGCATCAACGCAAGCACGGCGCGGTCGACATCGTCCGGCCCATCGTCCGCTGGTGGGAACGCGATGGTCGGCCCGTCCCGGGTGATCGGCCAGGCCGCGGCCCGGTAGACGTCGAACAGGTCGATGAAGGCGGCGACCAGCCCGGGGTCATGGATGATCGCCGCACGAGGGGTCGAGTCGTCTTCCTCCGAGTGGATGGGCAGCATCGCGGTCGACGCGTCGGCGATCACCATCGGGAACGGGACCCGCTCGGCAACGTACAGTCGCTGCCCGGCCGCGATCGCTTCACCGACGAGCGCGGGAGTGTCGGCCTGCTCGAACCAGGCCCGCTCGAGGACGATGCTGAAGCTCACTCCCCTCTCGATGGCCTCCCGCTCCGCGGGGTTGTCCCTGACCGGCACGACGGGATCGCGCCGCTCGATCGGCACGAAACCGAGGAGCTCGTGCGTCGCAGTGAGCTGGATCTGGGCGAACCGCTTGCCCACGTGGTCACGCCCGGAGACGACCTCCACCGGGGAGCTCGGATCGCGCCGCTCGATGGATCGGTGAATGACGCTGAGACGAGCGGCTTCGGCCTCCGCTGCCGCAAGCTGCTCCCGCCGCTCAGCGATCAGCGGGCCGAGAGCCACCGCGGGAGGTATCGCCCGATAGCGCGGCTGGGCCTCGACTGCAGCCGACGCGCCGTTGGCGGACGGAACGGCAACGACCAAGCCGGACCGGACCAGGCGAAGCGTGGCCTTCTGCACCGCGGCCCGCCCGCGGTGGACCAGGGCGCTCAGCTCGTCGAGGTCGGAGTCCGGCACGGAGACCAGCGCACCCAGGACCGCAGCCTCCACGCCGGTCAGGCCCAACGCGCTGAGCTGGGACTCCATGCGCCGATCCTCGCTTCATCGTCGACGGGCGGCAAGGCCGGTGCCCGGCACCGAGCCGAGCCGACGCTCAGTCGCGATGGGTGGCGCTGTCGATGGTGGGGAACGTCCAGGTGCCGTCGAGGATCTCCGGGCGGGGCCGGTAGAGGCGTACGAGGTAGTTCCAGCCCTCGGTGATCGGGATCGTGTTGGGCACGTCGGGGCCGTGGTCGCCGAACCTGACGGTGATCGAGCCGTCGGGGTCCCGGACGCCGGTCACGCTGTTGACGCTGTACACGCCGGACGGGTTCGGTTCGAAGAAGCCCTCCGCGTTGTAGACCGAGACGGACCAGAAGGCGTCGACCGGGACGTCGCCGACCCGCAGCTCGTAGCGGCCGACGGGGAGCCCGGGCTCGACGCCGATGTAGGTGGCCTCGCTGGTCGGCAAGCCGCCCCAGCCGGCGGCGGTGCCGATCAGGTGGCGGACGGGGTCGACGTCGTCGCGGGCGCCGAACGTGCGGTCGAACGCGGTGAGCCCGGCCGCGAGCGTGAGCAGTGCCTGGCGAGTCGTGTCGAGGCTCGCCGCGTCGTAGTCGGGCAGGTCGAACGGGCGAGCGGCCCCTGCCGAGAGGACGAAGCCGTCCTGCAGCCTGGTCGCTTCCGCTACGTCGGCGGGATCGCCCGGGTCGACAAGGGCTCGGGTGGCCAGGGCGACATGTGGCGTCTCATGGCGGTCGATGTCGAGGAGGTGATCACCGGGCCCGTGGAGGATCTCGTTGACGTAGTGGTCCTGGTTGACGATCATCACCGACATGTAGCGGTCGCCGTGCTCGGGGATCGTGATGGTCGCCCCGGCGGTGATGTCGACCACGGCGAAGCTGTACAGGGTGTCCCGGTTCATCCGGATCACCGTCTGGTGGTCGACGGATGCCGGTGTGCGGTTGTGGGAGAGCACGTTCACACCACCGGCGTCTCGCTGCAGGTCCGCGAACATGCGGTCGGTCTCGGCGCGAGTGAAGTTGTCCACGTTCACCGGAATCCCCATGGGCGCGAGTCTGCCACGATCCGCGTGCGCCGACTCGCGAAATCCCCACCGCCTCAGCATCACCGCGCTCGGTCGCATGACCCCGGCCCGAGCCGAGGGCGGCGGCTGACCGCTAACCCCTGATCGAGTGAACAAGATCTGGGAGGTTACCTCCCAGATCTTGTTCACTCGATCAGGGGTGTGAGAGGCGCCGGGGTCAGCGGGAACGGTAGCGGCGCTCGGGGCGCCCCGTGGTGCCATAGCGCAGCGAGACCACTGCGACTCCTGCCTCCACGAAGTGCTCCAGGTAGCGGCGAGCGCTGACCCGCGAGATCCCGACGGCCTCAGCACATTCCGAGGCGGACACCGAGTCAGTGGCAGCACTGAGCGCGCGCAACACCGCCTCCGCCGTCTCGACGGACAGCCCCTTCGGCAGCATCGCCACCGCGCCCGGTCGCTTGGCCCCACCCGAGCCAAAGGCGGCGTCGATCTCAGCCTGCGTCAGTTCCCCAGCGTCGACAGCGCGAGCGCGCTCAGCGGCATACGTCATGAGTCGTTGCTCGAGGTCCTCTCGCGAGAACGGCTTGAGCAGGTAGCCGACGACTCCCTGCCGGACGGCGGCTCGCACCGAGTCGGCCTCCTTCGCCGCGGTGATGACGAGGACGTCGCACGTCTCCCCCGCGGCCCGTAGCTGCGTGATGACCTCGAGGCCGAAGATGTCGGGCAGGTAGAGGTCGAGGAGGACGAGATCAGGCTGCAGCTCCCGGACCAGGTCCAACGCCTCGGCCCCAGAGCTGGCCGTGCCGACGACCTCGAATCCCTCTGTCCTCTCGACGAACCCGCGATGAATGCGGGCGACCATGAAGTCGTCGTCCACGACGAGCACGCGCGTCATCGGGCCTCCACCACCGCGGCCGACTCGACGGTGAGGCGGGCGACGAAGGTCGCTCCGGAGGACGTGCGCTCGACCTCGACCTCGCCCCCTCGGCGCTGGCAGATGAGCCGGGTCAGGGCCAGGCCGATGCCGCGCTCCCCCGCCTCGGCCGCCTTGGTCGTGAAGCCGTGCGTGAAGACCTCGGTGACGAGCTCGGGGTCCACGCCCGGCCCGGAGTCCGACACGACGACCTCGACGGTGCTCGTCGGGATGCCTTCGTCCTGGTGGATCGCGAGCTCCACCCACCGATCCTCACCACCCGTGGTCGCGGCCGCGTCGATCGCGTTGTCGACGAGGTTGCCGACCACGGCGGAGAGGTCCGCCGAGTCATGGGACGAGACGCGGCCGAGCGAGGTGTCGTCGGAGACCCTCAGCTCGACGCGGCGCTCGGCCGCCTGGGCCGCCTTGGCCATGACGAGCGCGGAGAGGGCCGTGTCCTTGATCGTTCGGGCCAGGGTCAGGTCGAGCTGGGCCCGATGCTCGCTCACGGAGTCGACATAGCGGACCACCTCGTCGTACTCACCGAGCTGGATGAGCCCGGAGATCGTGTGCAGCTGGTTGGCGAACTCGTGCGCCTGCGCGCGCAGCAGCTCGGTCGTGCTGCGGAACGATCCGATCTGGCGCTCGAGGGCAGCGAGCTCCGTGCGGTCCCGAAGGGTGGTCACCGAGCCGAGTGGGCGCCCGTCCTTGGCCACCTCCATCCGGTTCATGACGAGCACGCGCCCGCGGCGCAGGACGACCTGGTCCCGCTCGTCCCCGGTCTCACCGACGAGGACCTCGCGCAGCCGTGGACCGATGGGCAGGTCGGCGACGGCCATCCCGACGGCGCGTTCCGGCAGGTCGAGAAGACGCTGGGCGACGTTGTTGACCAAGGTGATCCGGTTGTTCGTGTCGAGGGCGACGACGCCCTCGGCGAGGCCGTAGAGCATCGCCTCCCGGCTCTCGGCGAGACCGGCGATCTCGCGCGGCTCCAGACCGAGGGTCTGTCGCTTGATCCGGCGGGCCACGAGCCAGGAGCCGATGCCTCCGAGGGCGAGCGCGATGCCGAGGTAGGTGAGCAGATAGGAGGACGCTCCCTTGAGCCGATCGACGATCGAGGGCATCTCCACGGCGACCATGACGGTCCCGAGGTGCGTGCCGACCGCTGGTTCCGGTTCGTCGGACGTGCGGTTCGGATCCGGGGAGTGGAGCACCGGTGTCTGGGCGACGAGCATCCGGCGGTCGCCGACCTGCATCGCCCCGGTCCAGCTTGCGCCCCGAGCGACGTTGGGCGAGCCGAGGCCAAGCGGCTCACCCTCGCTCGTCGGGTCCGACGACTTCTTCACGACTCCCGCGGTGTCGGCAACGGACACGACGGAGAGGCCGTATCGCGTGATCGCGCCCTGGACGACGCTGGGCGTGGCATTGATGACCGCCTCGGGGGCGAGCTCCTGGCGCACCACGGGAGTGCTCGCGATCTGCTCGGCGATGGCGAAGACACGTCGCCCCTCGGTGCGGGTGAACGTCGCCTCCGACTGCGCGAGGGAGACGAGCGCGACCGTGACGAGGACGGTCAGCAGGATCGCCATCTGGGCGACGAGCAGCTGCCCCGCAAGCGTGAAACGGCGCAGTTTCCGCATGACCAAAACGAACTCAACCTTCACTGGTGACACAAGGGCGACACGACGTCGTGGCGCGCGTCACGATCATGCCCTTCGAACCCATGACGCGAAAGAGGCCTCAACGATGAGCACTCGCAACTCTCCCCGCAAGACCGCCCTGTTCACCGCGGGGATCGCCGTCGCTGCACTCGCCCTGACGGCGTGCGGAGCGACCGCCGACGACGCCGGCACGAACGCCGGCGCGGGAGCCACCGGTGGCGGCGACGCCGCGCCTGCGACCGGACTGCAGCTGATGGTGCCCAACTCACCCGGCGGCGGCTACGACACGACGGCCCGCACCGTCGCCCAGGTGACGGAGGCGGAGGACATCACCGGCACCGTCCAGGTGTTCAACCTTCCCGGCGCAGGCGGCACCGTTGGTCTCCAGCGCATCGTGAACGAGAAGGGCAACGGCAAGCTCGCCATGCAGATGGGCCTCGGCGTCGTCGGTGCGGCCTACACGCAGAAGTCGCAGGCCACCCTCAACGACACGACGCCGATCGCCAAGCTCATCGAGGAGGCCGGAGCCATCGTCGTCTCGAAGGACTCCCCCTACAAGGACATCACCTCGCTCATCGATGCGTGGAAGAAGGACCCGTCGAAGGTCAACGTGGGGGGCGGCTCCTCGCCGGGCGGCCCCGACCACCTGCTGCCGATGCAGCTGGCCAAGGCCGTCGGCATCGAGCCCACGTCGGTCTCGTTCATCTCCTACGACGGTGGCGGTGAGCTCCTCCCGGCCATCATCGGCAACAAGATCACCTTCGGCGCGAGCGGCTTCGGCGAGTTCCTCGACCAGGTGAAGGCCGGTGAGGTCAAGGTCCTCGCGGTCACGAGCGAGGAGCGCATCGACGCGCTGCCCGACGTGCCGACCATGAAGGAGTCCGGCATCGACTTCACGTTCACGAACTGGCGCGGCATCGTCGCACCGCCGGAGATCTCCGACGCCGACAAGGCGGTCTGGGTGGATGCGCTCACGAAGATGCACAGCTCGGAGGCCTGGAAGGCCGAGATGGAGAAGCGCGGCTGGACCGACGCCTTCGTCACCGGTGACGAGTTCGGCACCTTCCTGAAGGAGCAGGACACGGCCGTTGCCGAGATCCTCAAGAACCTCGGGCTGGTCAACTGATCATGTCCGATCGCGAGGTGGACCGCACCGGTGCCCCTGGCGCGGGCGAGACCGCCCGCGGGGACCGCGCACAGTACGGTGTGTGCGCGGCCCTCGCGGGGCTCGGCGTCCTGCTCCTCGTCGACGCGGCCCGCATCCCACACGTGACGAGCAGCAACGACCCGCTGGGTCCGCGGCCGGTGCCGATGGTGCTCGGCGCCCTGCTCATCGTCACCGCCGTGGTCTACACCGTCGACGTGTGGCATGGCGGCGTGGGCGAGGCCGAGGGCGGCGAGGACGTCGAGCCGGGCAGCCGGGCGGACTGGAGGACCGTGCTCTTCCTGATCCTCGTGTTCGGTCTCAGCGCGGTGCTCATCGACCCGCTCGGCTGGGTCATCACCGGCAGCCTGCTCTTCTGGGGCTGCGCCTTCGCGCTCGGCAACCGGCGCCACGTCCGCGGGCTCGCCATCGGCATCGCGCTGGCCCTGATCACCTTCTACGGCTTCGCGATCGGGCTCGGCGTCAGCCTCCCGGCCGGCATCCTCAAGGGAATCCTCTGATGGACAACCTCAACAACCTCATCGAGGGCTTCGCGCACATCCTGACCCCGATGAACCTGCTCTTCGCCTTCATCGGGGTCACGGTCGGCACCGCCGTCGGCGTCCTGCCGGGCATCGGACCGGCGATGACCGTCGCGCTCCTGTTGCCCATCACGTACGGCCTTGAGCCGACGCAGGCCCTGATCATGTTCGCCGGCATCTTCTACGGCGGGATGTACGGGGGGTCGACGACCTCGATCCTGCTCAACACGCCGGGTGAGTCCGCCTCCGTCGTCACCGCGCTCGAGGGCAACAAGATGGCCAAGACCGGGCGGGCAGCGCAGGCGCTGGCGACGGCGGCCATCGGCTCCTTCGTCGCCGGCACGATCGGCACGGCGCTGCTCGTCCTCGTCATGCCGCAGGTCGTCGCGTTCGCGATCAACCTCGGCTCACCCGAGCTCTTCGCCATCCTGATGGTGGCCTTCGTCGGCGCGAGCGCCGTGCTCGGCTCGTCCAGGGTGAGGGGGTTCGCGTCCCTGCTCGTCGGACTGACGATCGGCGTCGTCGGCATCGACTTCGTCACGGGCCAGCAGCGCCTGACCTTCGGCATCCCCCAGCTCGCTGACGGCATTGACATCATCATCGTCGCGGTCGGTATCTTCGCCGTCGGAGAGGCTCTCTGGGTCGCCGCCCACCTCCGGCGCAAGGCGGCCACCGTGATCCCCGTCGGCCGGCCGTGGATGGGACGGGAGGACTGGCGCCGCTCCTGGAAGCCGTGGCTGCGAGGCACCGCATTCGGCTTCCCCTTCGGTGCCATCCCGGCCGGCGGCGCCGAGGTCCCGACCTTCCTGTCCTACCTCACCGAGCGCCGGCTCTCGAAGCACCACGACGAGTTCGGCAACGGCGCCATCGAGGGCGTCGCCGGACCGGAGGCGGCGAACAACGCGTCGGCCGCGGGCACCCTCGTGCCGCTCCTCGCCATCGGGATCCCGACGAACGCCACCGCGGCGATCATGCTGTCGGCCCTGATGGGCTGGGGCTTCGAGCCGGGACCGTTCCTCATCGAGAAGCAGCCGCTCCTCGTCTGGACCCTCGTCGCCAGCCTGTTCGTCGGCAACACGATGCTGCTCCTGCTCAACCTGCCGCTCGCCCCGGCCTGGGCCAAGCTGCTCCAGATCCCCCGCCCCTACCTCTACGCCGGGATCCTCTTCTTCGCCACGATGGGGGCCTACGCGGTCAACGCCCAGCCGTTCGACCTGTTCCTGCTGCTCGCGCTCGGGCTGCTCGGCTTCGCCATGCGACGGTTCGGCCTGCCGATCCTGCCGCTCATCATCGGCGTCATCCTCGGACCGCTCGCCGAGAAGCACGGCCGCCGCGCACTCCAGCTGTCCGGCGGTGACATCAGCGGCCTGATCGGCGGACCAGTCGCGTGGGTCTGCTACGCGATCATCGGTGTGGTCATCTTCTGGCCGCTCATCGCCCGACTGGTGCGCGCCATTCGAGGCGGTGGGCAAAGGTCCGATGGACCTGGCCCCGACGGACCCGGCCCTGACCGCGCCAACCAGGAGGTCTCCGCGTGACCATCGTCGTCGGCTACATCCCGACGCCCCAGGGTGAGGCCGCCGTCACCGCGGCCATCGCCCAGGCGAAAGCGCATGGCGAGTCGCTCCTCGTCGTCAACATGTCCCGCGACGACAAGCTCGTCGACGCGCACCGTGCCGAGGCGAGCCAGCTCAACCGGGTCGACGTCGAGCTGTCCGAGTCCGGCGTCCAGCACGAGGTACGCCGGATCGACCATGGGACGGACCCGGCCGAGGAGATCCTGCGGCTCATTCGAGAGGTCGACGCCCGGATGCTCGTCATCGGCCTGCGTCACCGCACCCCCGTCGGCAAGCTGCTCCTCGGCTCGACCGCCCAGCGCCTGCTGCTCGACGCGCCCTGCCCGGTCCTCGCGGTGAAGGCACACTGACGCCCACGGCCTCCGA
>NZ_DATEEY010000123.1:0-21070 GCF_035280925.1 Intrasporangium sp.
GTCCGCGGGCGCGAACCCGCGGCTGCCTCAGCAGCGACCCCGTCTATCTCGCCGCCCGGCCTGGATCTCGGCGTGAGGTCACGGGTGGCTCATGTGTGTTCGACGTCAAGACGTCGCGCGATAACTCGTGCGATAACTCCCGGCGATCCTCGGCGTGTCGCGGTCATTCGCGGTCACCCGTCCCGACCCTCGCCGGCCCCGGAAGCAGACGCCGCGAACGACAAAACCGCAGGCCAGAGGCTTCTGACCTGCGGTTTCGGGTGGTGGCCAGGGGCGGGGTCGAACCGCCGACCTTCCGATTTTCAGTCGGACGCTCGTACCAACTGAGCTACCTGGCCGGGACTGCGATCGGAACTATATCGGAACCGGTAGGCGGCCACCCAATCAGCGATCAGCGGTGCATGTCGACGCCCCTGTACGCGCGCTCGACGACTGTCCCATGCACCTGAGGCTGCGGCCTGGCGAACTCCCGGCCGGGCGGCCTTCGAGGCTCGCTCTCGGTCCATCTGGTCACCGGCGCCGCGGGCTCCGGCGTCGTGAGTGATCTCCGCCACGTGTTGGGCCCCTCGCGCAGCCTCGCGTCCCGCAAAATGGAACCGTTCCACGGAACGGGAGCGTTCGGCGTAACTTGCAAGTACCGAAGCCCTCATGAAACCTTCAACTTCGGGTACTGAGTGATGGCCACGACCTCAACGACACATCAGGGAGACAGCGCATGTCCGATACCGGATCCACGCTGAGCGGTGACTGGGAGTTCGACCCAGCCCATACACGCATCGGCTTCTCGGCCCGGCACGCGATGGTCACGACGGTCCGTGGCTCGTTCAACGACGTGCAGGGATACTTCCACGCCGACCTCGACGACATGTCCAAGTCGTCGGCACGCGTGGTCCTCAAGGCGGCCAGCGTCGACACGCGCAACAACGACAGGGACAACCACCTTCGCAGCGGTGACTTCTTCGACGTCGAGAAGTGGCCCGACATCGTCTTCGAGAGCTCGCAGATCGAGGAGGTCGGCGACGGCGCCTACGTCATCTCAGGCCACCTCACCATCCGCGACGTCACCAAGCCGGTGACGATCCCGCTCGAGCTCATCGGGGTGCAGACCGATGCGTTCGGCGCGCTCCGCGCCGGTTTCGAGGGCTCGCGGCGGATCAACCGGCGGGACTACGGCCTCGAGTGGAACATGCCGCTCGACAAGGGCGGCGTTCTCGTCTCCGAGCGGATCAGTCTCGAGTTCGAGATCTCGGCCATCCAGAAGTCGGGCGAGGGTGACCAGCAGGGCCCGGTCGAGAACCAGGAAGGCTGACCGCCACTCAGTCTCGGGGTGACCTTTCACACCTCCGGAAAGGGGCTCGCGGGCGAACGGTGCTACTTCCCGGCGAAGCAGCGTTCGATGGCCTTCTCGCCTGGGCGGCCGATGAAGCCCGCCGATCCCTCCGTCCTCGGGTCGACCTTGGCAGGGTCGATGCTGCTGTCCAGCATCCAGTAGTAGATGCCCTTCAGCCCCGCCTCTCGGACCGCCTGGCACGCAGCCGTGAACCAGTTCACCTGGATCTTGGGACTCAGGTTCTCGACGTCCGAGCTGCCCCAGTTCCACGGGTGCTGATAGGCGTCATCCTCGGCCGCGATCCCGACCTCCTGCGCCACCATGTTCGATCGCAGCGACTTCGGCTTCGCCATGATGTAACCGGACAGGGCGTCGGTCAGCTCTTCGACGGTCGCGTCTGGGCCCAGGTCAACCGCGAAGTAGAGGTCGAGCCCGGCGGCGCCGTCGCGCGGCACGATCTCCTCGTCCGCCGCATCCCAGTTGAAGGTGTAGCTCAGCGTTGAGGGGAAGACCTTGGCGGCCGAGCGGGCCAGATCCTCCCACCGGTCGTGCTCCGGCTGCAGCGACGTCAGCTCCGTTGCCAGCACGAACTCGTCCGCCTTGGCCGCACGCGCAGACTTCAGATACGGCATCAACGCGTCCTCATAGCTCTCGAACCAGCCCTTGAGGTCAGGCGGCTGGATCGTCCCGCGCCACCCACCAGAGGGCGTGCGCAGGTTGGCCTCGTCGATCAACGGCCGGACCATGACTCGCAGTCCTCGTTCCTTTGCGGCCGCCACCAGCTTCCCGAGCACTTCAGGCTCAGGTGTCTCAGCACTGGTGTAGACGCGCTTCGGCCGCTGGCCGTCGGTGTAGATGGGAAAGCTGTAGGCCACGCTGTTGGCCCCCCGGTCCACGACGTAGTCGAGGATGCTCCCGATGTTGGCGTCCGCGGACTTGCCGTTCGCGTTGTGCGCGTAAACCTGCAGCCCGCGCTGCTCGTCGCCGGGCTGCCACCGCTTCGCAGCAGGCACGACCCTCGGCTTCTCGGCTGCGGTTTCCTCCTTCGCGCTCGACTGGCCTCCACCAGCCGATGACCCGGACACCTCGGACGGACTCGGCTCGATCGCGGGGGGGTCGATGGACGAACACGCAGTCAGCGACACCAGCGCTGCCACGACCCCGGATGAGACGCGGGCAGATGGACTAGGTCGCACGGCTGCCTCCTTGGCTCGCGGGGACCTCGTGGGTCTTGGCGATGACCTCGAACAGCTCCGACCGGCCCCAGCCCAGGCGGTCCCTGACGAAGGCGACGAAGCCGCGCAGGCCGGCATACCCCTCGACCAGCGTGAAGAAGGGGATGAGCAGCAGGCCGAACCGATAGCGCAACGGCGCAGGACCCCCGGAGGCATGCGCATTCGCCCGCAGGCCTTCGACGTACATCCACAGACCGACGCCCAGGTTGAGTGCCCAGGGCCCGAGGATCCATGGCTGCACCGGCGCCGTGTACCGCAATCCCAGCAGCGCGGACGCGCCCAGCACGACGAACACGTGCTGCAGCGGTCCGAGCACCCACGACGCCAACGCGTACTTCAGCAGAAGGCGGTTGTGCAGCGGCACGGCCGGATTGCCTGCCACGTGCAGCAGGCCGCGGGCCCACCGCTTCCGCTGTTTGACGAGATCGGCGAAGGACTCGGGGGAGCTGCCGTAGCAGCGGGCGGCGATCCAGGCCGAGCGGCCCGGATACCTGGTGGCGAAGAGCAGCGCGAAGTTCGCGTCCTCCGTGATCGACAGCGACCGGCCGTAGTCCCAGCCCACCGCCGACTCGATGTCGGCACGGACGAGGAGCAGCTCGCCGTGGGCGCCGAGCAGGGGACGGCCGCCACCGGTCCACAGCCGGAACACGGACAGGTCCGATCCCGGCCGCACGGCGTCCGCCAGCCACACCAGCCCGTTGCTCGAGAACTGTCGTGGGTACGTCAGCACGCCTTGCGCCAACAGCTTGCTCCGCCGGTGATCGGCCGGGTTCGCGTTGATGAAGCGCGCGACGTGCTCCACGGTGTCCGGCCCGATCCCGGTGTCGTCATCCATGTGGAGCACCCACACGTCCTCACGCGACTCGCCCTCCTGCTGCCTCAACTCGTCGAGCCAGCAGTTCGCCCTGGCCTTGGCCTGCGTGCCGTTGGGCGTCTCGTAGGCCGCAGGCACGTAGAGCACGCGCACATGCTCAGAGCTCAGCGCCTCGAGCTCGTCACGGGCCTCGGACGACTCCTCCGCGACGACGTCAACCCGCCAGCGGCTGAAGTTGGCCGGAATGGTCCTCTCCATGCTCGCGACCACGCGGCGGAGCGCGGGCATGACATCGGTGCGCCCGATCGTCGGGACCTGGACGATGAGGAGGTTGTCAGCGTGGGAGTCAACGTCCACGTCTCGGGGCCGAGTCAACGACCGGCGGGCCTGGATCGCGCCGATGACGGCCATGACGGACAACAGGGTGGGCAGGGTCCACACCACGCTCAGGTAGGCCCCCAAGCCGAACTCCTGGAGTGTCCAGGCGCGTGGGTAGAGGCTCAGGCTCACCGCCAGCACGAGCACGGTGAGCAGGGCCAGCAGGGCTGTCCTCGGGGGACGCAACGCACGGCGGCGACGTCGTGCCACAGGTGTCTCCTTCCTCGTCCCCCGACGCGGTTTGGCTTCGTGCCACTACAGCCAGACAACGACCCCAGCCAGCCCGCATGACGCGGGAATGCCGACGTATGCCGCTGAGCCGGCTCCGCGGAAACCGTGCCCTACCGCTCCACGTGGGGAAGGAGACCCAGGCGCGTCCACGTCATGCGTGGCCGCCCAGCGCGTCATCAACCTTGGAGCGGTATCAGCCGTGCCTCACCGGCGCTGCGCCATGTCGTACGTCGCCAGCACCTCGACGAAGAAGGTCGACGCAGAGGCGGCCACCTCGGCGACCTGCTCGGGAGTGGTATCCCGGAGCACCTCGAGCAGCACCTCGTGATGGATGCGGGCGAGCTCGAGGACGCTCACACCATCCGTGAACGCCCGGCGCCCCAGCTCGTAGCCACTGGTCAGCGCCTCCTCCTGCTGCCGGGGCAGCGAGCGGAGGAAGGCGACCCTGTAGTCGGCAGTCAAGGCACCCAGGTCGCTAGAGTCGCCCGCTCCACCCGAGTCGCCCACGGCATCCGCGCCCACGGCACCAGAGTCACTGGAGTGACCCGACTCATGGGCCGGATCGTCATTCACGAGCCATGCGCTGACGCTGGCGCTGGTCGAGCAGCACGAGACCCTCCTCGAGGTCGAGCGCCGTCGGGATGCCGGTCGTGTCCATGCCCAGCATGACCATCGCGATGGCCACGTCGGGTTGGATGCCGACGATGACGGTGTCGGCGCCCCGCAGCCGAGACATCTCCGCGATGGAGCGCAGCGTGTTCGAGCCGAAGGAGTCGAGCACGTCCAGAGCAGCCACGTCGATGATGACTCCTCGTGAGCGATGGCTCCCGATCTGCTCGATGAGGTCGTCGCGGAACCGGATCATCTCGGAGTCGTCCAGGGCAGTGTGGATCGACGCGATCAGGTACTTACCCTGCCGCAGGATCGAGACGAGCGCCGGTCCGGTGTTCACTGCAAATCTGCCTCCGCGTTTCGTTCAACGTTGTAGCCCAGGAGCCGCTCGGCCTCCTCGAGCCCACCCTGCAGGTCCCCCATGGTGTCGATCTTGCTCAGGTCCACACCGATGGTGACGAGCGTCTGGGCGATCTTTGGGGACATTCCAGTGATGATGACGCTCGCACCCATGAGGCGTGACGCGTCAACGGTCTGGACCAGGTGGTTGGCGACCGTCTCGTCCACGTCTGGCGCGCCTGTGATGTCGATGACCACCACCCGGGCCCGATGCTTGCGGATGCCTCCCAGCAGCTGCTCGGTCAGCTGGCGAGCCCGCTCGGCGTCGAGGACGCCGATGATGGGCAGGATGAGCAACCGTTCCCGAACCGGGAGGACCGGTGTCGACAGCTCACGGATGGCCTCCTGCTGCTGCCTGATGACGCGCTCCCGCTCGTCGACAAAGCTCACCGCGACAGTGTTCGCGATCCGGTTCGCCGCCGGCTCGTAGGCGTCCAGGACCCGGTTGAGCAGGGCAAAGTCGCTCTGGTACTTCTCGAAGAGGGACCGCGCGAGGACGTCACGCAGCAGCAGCACGATGCCGACGACCTCGTGCGTCTCGACGCCCCGCGGGATGATCCGCTCGGACAGGTCACGGGCGTAGTGCTGCAGCGCCTCGACGCTGCCGGTCTCCAGCACCTCGACGTAGTTGTCGTAGACCGACGTCGTTTCCGCCTCCATCTCCTGGGCCGTCATCGCCTCGAGCAGGTGGGCGCCGTGGATCCGGTCGGCCCACTGGGCCCGCAGCGTTGAGCGGTGCTCCCTCAGGTGCGCCACGAGCTGGGGCAGCAGTTCCGTCCCGGGGGTCTCCTCCACGGTCGCCACTCGGTCCTCCATCACGTCAGGTCGCTTCTCCATGACTCACTCCTTCCGCAGTTTCGTCATCGTCACCGTCGTGCCGACTCCCGGCTCGGACACAATGGCGAACTCGTCCATGAGGCGCCTGGCGCCCGGCAGCCCGAGACCCAGACCGTTGTACGTGCTGTAGCCGTCCTCGAGCGCCTGCTCGACGTCGGCGATGCCCGGGCCGGCGTCATGTGCCACGACGAGCACTCCGGGCCGGGGGTCGTCCATGATCGTCACGATCACCTGGCCCTTTCCAGCGAAACGCACGATGTTGCGGGTGACCTCAGAGACCGCTGTCGCGATGATTGTGAGGTCTGTGCCGCCGAATCCCACTCGCGACGCCATCTCGCGGGCCGCCTTCCGCGCAGCCACGATGTCCGCGTCGCCGGCGATGGCGACGCGGACCTCGTCCTCGCGGGCCTGACCTCGCCTCATGAGAGGCTCGCTCAGCCGGGCACAGAGCTCGCAGCCGAGCACGTGTCGTGCGGCATCCACCTCTCGCTGGCGCCGCCGATCCCCGCTGGAGACCGCCAGGAGGACCGGTCGGCACTGTTCGGTGGGCGGCTCCGCCTTCTCCAGTGCCAAGAGGTACTCGACGCGCATTCGCGCCCGCGTGCGGTTGAGCTGCGCAGCGACCGCCCCCGCGGTGCTCTGGGACTCCGCGGCCAGGGAGTGCGTGTCCTTGCCGGACACTTCGTGTGCGAGCAGGGCCTCGCGCTCCCGCTCGGACAGGCGGGCGAGTGCGTCGGCCACCGCCGACTGCTCCTCGTCGAGCACCACCTGGTCATCCGGCGCGTCGGGCTGTCGCAGGTCGACGACGCGGTGTTCGTTGCGCTTCTGTCGGTCCACGTCCCGCCACATGGATGCGATCACGTTGCGAGCCGTGACGATCGCGTACGGCTCGAGCATGCCGTCCTCGATGGTGGACGACGCCGCCAGCACCCGCGTCAACGTCTCCTGGATGAGGTCCTCTGCTGCGGAATGGGAACCGACCCGGGCTCGCACGATGCGGCGCACCATGGGCAGGAGGGAAGCGACGTCGCCGTGCCCCGAGTCCTGGCTCCGCTCGTCGTGCCCGGCGGTGCTCACCTGTGCAGACTACGTCGCCACGTCATGCGCGTGGGTGCAAGGCGTCATCCAGGTTGAGACCGAAACCACCTGTCCACGTCCGCACGCGCGGAAACACGACCTTAGGAGCCCGAATGACCGTCATCCCCATCGGGCGGCCCCACCAGCCCAGCCGAGAGCCCAACAGGGAGCCCAGCAGAGAGCCCACCAGAGAGCCGAGCCGAGTGCCCAAGTCCCGTGAACCCTGCCGATCAACCCCGATCCGCGGCGCGTTCCAGTGCCCGCGGGGACTGACCGGCATGATGCAGGGCACCCTCAGGATCGAGCACTTCAGCATGGGTCCCCACGGTGCCGCGGTCGAGGGCGTGTTCACCGGAGAGCTCTTCGACGGCGCCGGTGCCCACATCGGTAGGGGGAGCCGCCGCCAGTCAGCAACCGTTCACCTGACGGGCCCGACCCCGGCCCCGAGCCCAAGAAGCCACGAGCGCTCCAGCACCACCAGCGCCATCATCGAGCCGGTGACCGTCGACCTCATGGGCTTCGAGGTCAGCATCCCGCCGATCACCATCCCGGCGCGATGCGCGATGGGCCGGTGCAGCCACCAGGACAACCCCGAGATCGAGGAGCGATGATGACCGACCTGCGCGCCACCGGAACTGACGACCCGGCGCCCTCGCTCGCCCCTGCGGTACACAGCCGTTCGAGGACCATGACCGACCCGACGGCGGACATCTTTGTCTCGCAACGGCCTTGGGGCGAGTTCATGCAGCTGGCCTGCAACACGCCCGTCACGGTCAAGCTCATCACGATCGAGCCCGGGCAGCGGCTGTCGCTGCAACGACACGAGCAACGGGGCGAGCTCTGGCAGATCCTCGACGGCCCCATCGACGTCACGATCGGCACGTTCGAGCGCATGGCGACGCGCGGGGAGATCGTCTGGATTCCCCAGGGCACCGTCCACCGCATGACCAACAGCGGCGATACCCCGAGACGCGTCCTCGAACTCGCCTTCGGGCCGTTCGACGAGGACGACATCGAGCGACTCGACGACGACTACGGCCGCTGACGTCGCCCCGATTCCGGGAAGGTGCTCACATGGACCAGCAGGTGCTCTCACCACAAGGCGGTGCGACAGGCGTGAACGTCAAGGACCTGGGCGCCGCAGGCGACGGGTCGACGGACGACACCGCTGCCGTGCAGGCAGCCATCGACCGCGGCGGCATCACCTTCTTCCCGCCCGGCGACTACTCCTGCCGCACCCTGACGATGCGCGCCGCCACGCGACTGGCCGGAGCCAACTCGGGCACGTACCGCTACCAGGATGGCGCCTACGTCGATGCCTACCCGATGGGCACGGTGAGCCGGATCGTCCGAAGGCCCGGCACCAACGAGCCCCTGATCCTCGGCCCCACCGGAGCGACGCGCGTCATCCTCGAGGACCTCGAGCTGGACGGCAACAACCTCATGCAGACCGCCGGCCGGGCGCACGTCGTGAGCCTCAGCGACTCGCCCGCGGCGGAGGATACCCAGTGGATCATCTCCCGCTGCTACCTCCACGGCCGGAGCGACCCACACGCCCCCGACTGGGGGAGCGGTGGGTCGAACCTCTACATCGGAGCCGGGAGGATGGCCTGCCGCGTGCTCCACAGCACGAGCAACTACGCACACCACCACGGCATCGAGGTCAACGGTGCCGACACGCTCGTCGACGGGTGCATCGTCGGCGACAACGGAGCCCACGGAATCGTGATCGGCGCCTGGGCCACCACCGTCACCAACAGTGCGATCTACAACAACGACAACGGTATTCACGTCGCCGACACTGGTCCGGGGTCGCCAAAGCGGATCCTCCTCACAACCAACGGAATTGACCGCAACCGGCGGATCGGCATCCTGCTCGACGGGACGCCCACCACGGGCGCCGCAGGAGTCTCCATCGCGAACAACGGGTTCACGTCCAACAGCACCGACGCGGACGGACGCGCCGCGCACATCGACGTGCGCACCGGCTGTGGTCAGGTGGCGATCGGCGGCAACATCTTCTCCGTCCTCGAGCACGGCTATCGCAACCACACGTCGGCGGCGCTTCACCTCGCCGAAGGCGCCACCGCGCTCGACCTGGGCAACCTCTACGAGGGGGGCTCCGTCGCGGGTTTCACGAACGCCCTCTCCCAGCTGAGCCGCCACACCGCGACGCCCTGACCGACGGCCGCCCATCGGACCGAACCGGCGACAATGATCGAGCGGCACCCGGTCAGGCCGCCGGCCCCTTGCTCCGCACGTCCGCCACGTTGGCCATCGCCGAACGCAGCTCGCTCAGCCAGTCCTCCTCGTGCTGCCCGACGAGCCGCACGCACCACGCCAACGCGTCCGCCCTCGACCGCGCCACACCGGCGTCCACCAGCGTGTCCAGCACCATCCGCTCGCGCTGACGCAGCCGCGTCATCGCGGGCGCCGCCACGTGCGTGAACAGCTCGGTCCGGTCCCCAACGCTCACCGCCCACGACACCTTTCGGTCGAAGCGGTGCTCCGCCTCCCGCGCGATCTCGATGCGGCGACCGCGCGTGTCCTCGCGGAACGCCTTCGCCCGCCCGGCCCGTGCCTCCGCCCGCTCGGCGTCACTCGACCCGTCCGGCAGGTCGACGTCGCTGATCGTCAGGACGACGGTGATCTCCTCGCGGTCGACCGTGACCTCCGGCGCCGCCACCTTCCACTCGTCGGGCAGCCGACCCGTGAACCACCCGCGCACCCGCTCACCTGCTTGTTCAGTAATCATGTAATCAGGATTACTTGCTTGCATGCGCAAGTCAACCGCGCTACGCCACCAGCGAAGGGCAGGTATGCCGCTGAGCTGGCTGCCGCTTCCAAGGTCAGTGGCTCACGAGTTCGACCTCGAAGAGCACCATCCGATGCCCGCGCAGGCGGTACATCAGCCAGCTCCCGAACAGCCCGCCCATCGGCCGGAGGTGCGGCGATCTCCAGGTCGCACCGCCCGGGATCGGTCTGGCGGTGCCGTTCAGCGCAGGTCCGAGCGGTTCGCCCCGTAGCGTGCACGGCGCCAGCGTCACCTCGGCGCGGCGCGCCAGCCGCCTGGCCTTCCCGCTGTCGGCGGCGGTGACGAAGTAGACCCGGACGCCATCGATCGCGACGCTCACCGGTGTCGCGACCGGGCGGCCATCGCGACGGTAGGTGGTGAGCAGCGCAGTGCTCGAGCGCCGCAGGTGCTCGGCCGGGGCCACGTCCACCCGTTCAGCGTGCGACGTGTGCGTCGGCACCGTCAATCGCCCGCCAGCACCGGGCAGTCAGTGACCTCGCGAGCGGGCCCGCGGGATCTCCTGCGCGAACTCGACGACGAACCCGTCCGGGTCGGCGACGTGGACCGTCCGGTGCCCCCAGGGACGGTCGGCCGGCTCGGCGAGCAGAGGGACGCCACGGGCGCGCAGTGCATCGGTCACGGCATCGACGTCCTCGACCAGGAGCACGACCTCGCCAGCCGGCCCGGGCACCACCGGGTGGCCGGTCAGCCACTCGGCACGCCGCCGCTCATAGAGCGCGAACCGAGTTGGCCCCGTGTCGAACTCGGCGTAGCCCGCGTCCGTGAACCGATGCTCCAGCCCAACAACGTCGCGGTAGAACGTCAGGGACGTGGCGAGGTCGGAGACGTACAGGATGACGTGACCCAAGGGCCGCACGACGCAACCGTAGCGCCGGGGCGCCGTGTGCCGCCGAGCGAGCTCAGCGGCATACGACACCTCCCGGCGGCGCCGGGCTCAGCGGGACTGCACGCTGATGGAGTACTTGCCCGTGCCGGTCTCCACGTTCCAGTGGCGCACCTGCGCCCAGTACGTGCCGGGCACGAGGCCGCGCCGGATGCGCGCGTTGAGGCCGTAGCCGCTGTCGTCGTCCTGCGCGATGAGCGCGGTGTCGCTGTCCGGGCCGAACAGCTTGAGGTAGACGTCCGTCGACCCGTTCGTCTTGACCTCGTAGACGCCGTCGGACTTGACCGCGAAGGTGAAGACGTCCTCCTCGCCTCCCTTGCCGATGTCCGCGTTGACCTTCGTCCCGTCGAGCGGCAGCTGCACCGCGTCGGAGACGACGGGACCGGCCTTGGGATACATGTTGGCCCCCGCGACGAACTCCTCGTCGAGCACCGACAGCACCTCGTTCTCGTGCGTGCCGATCGCGTTGAGGGTCCACGACGCCGGGAACGCGTAGAGCATGATCGAGTCCGGGTCGAACTGCGTGCCCTTGATCTGGTCGAGCGCGTACTTGCGGAAGACGTTGTGCCGCACCGTCGCCTCGTCCCAGAAGTTCGGCGGGCCGGCGAGCGCGGCGAGGACGACCGGCTCGTTCCACTGGATCCCGCCGGCCGGGTTCGAGTGCTCGTGCGCCAGGCCGATGGCGTGCCCGAACTCGTGGCCCGCTGTCCCGCCGTCGAGGAAGCCGAGGTTCATCGTGGCCTCGTTCGCCGGGATGCCCTTGTTGTCGGTGCCGACGTAGGACCAGGCGCCGTCGTTCTGGTCGAACGAGATCCGGAGGTCGGTGGCCGACAGCGGGTGGTTGCCGAAGTCGAACGCGATGTTGCACGCTTCCGCCCACCAGCCGGCCTGCTCCTGGGCGACGGCCTGCTGTGCCGGCGTGCCGCCGAGGAACCGCACTCTCAATGTGGTGCCGTTCATCCACGACTTGCCGATCGGCGATATGGCGCGGTCGTTGCCGTCGAGCCCCCGGGTGCGCCGGTGCGGCCGCATGAGGTCCTTGGGCAGGATCTTGTCGAAGCAGACCTTCTCAGTCATGGGCTCCCCCTCGAGTGCCGGGAGCGCCCCTCGCTCCCGCCTCCCTTCATGGTGCGCGCTTTCCTTCCGCGCCACACGCAAAACGAGGACGTATGCCGCTGAGCTCGCTTCTCGACGACCGTGCAGTTCGCGCCGGGGCCGGCTTCTGGTCGAGTGTGCAGTCCGCGCCGTGCCGGCTTCTGGTCGAGTGTGCAGTCCGCGCCCATGATGGCGCGAACTGCACTCTCGATTGGATCAGGTCAGAGACCGGCGGCGCTCCGTGCGTTCACCAGGCCGTGCCCGAAGAACGACGTCCAGCCGTCGGACCCGCCGTAGCAGCGGAGCCGCTCGTCGTCGGGCGACAGCGGTTCCCAGTCAACAGGGCAGGCGAGCGGTGTGGCGCCCCGCATCAGGGCGGCCCGGACCGCGCTCGGTCCCCAACCCGGGTGCTGCCCGACGATGAGGGCCGCGACCCCAGTCGCATGCGGTGCGGCCATCGATGTGCCGTTGAGGTAGACGAACCCCGCGCCCTGGTCGATCACGGTGATGCCGGGGAAGACCGCGTTGAGCGGGTCGAGCTGGGCCCAGATCGCACCGTCCATCGGTGTGGCGGCGAGGATGGCGTCCTGCACGGTGTCCGTGGCGCTGAAGTAGTCGCCACCGGGAGCAGCGACCTCGGTGCTGCCGACGCTGCTGTACTCGGCGATGTTCATCGTGTAGCCGGGGTAGCCGATCGGCCCGGTCGCCGACACGGTGACCGCGCCGGGCAGCTCGGCCGGCAGCACTCGGCACTGGTTCCCGACGGCGCGCTCGATGGCGGTGTCGAGCGGGAAGTCCGGGCTGATGTGGTCCTCCGTCGGGTGCTGGAGGTCGTCCTGCTCGTTGCCGTTGGACGTGACGATGAGGACGCCGCGCTGCTGGGCGTAGCGCGCCGCCGCAGTGATCTGCTTGGCGATGGCGCGCTGCTCTGCGTCGTTGCCGCAGTAATAGAGGTACGGGTCGGCAAAGAGGCTGAGGTTGACGACGTCGAGTCCGAGGTCTCCGGCGGCTCGGAGCGCATCGACCACGGCGTAGGCGAAGCAGAAGCCGTTCTCGGTGCACGCCTTGAGCGCGACGACGGTCGCCTCGGGTGCCACGCCCGCGACGCCGAGGCCGTTCACGGGCGACGCGACGATGGACGCGACGTGGGTGCCATGGCCATTGATGTCATCGACCGCGGCCTTGTTGGTGCAGTCGCCGTTCCCGGCCTCCGACGCCGGTGCGAGCCCGCCGAGGATGGCGGGGTCATCCGAGGCAATGAACGAGCACGACGCGTCGACGTCGAGGTTCGGCGCGATGTCGGGGTGCTCCAGATCGATGCCGCTGTCGATGATGCCGACGCGGACACCCGCCCCGGCCTCCGCGGCTCGGGTCTCGTCGTCGGCGCCGATGAGCGCCATGTTCCACTGGCACTCGGCGAGCGGTTCGCTGCTCGGGGCCTCGAAGGTGCCGGCCCAGAGCTCCTCACAGATCTCGACCGCTGCGGCGGCGGGAATTGCGGTGGTTGCTGATTCCTGGCTGCTTGCGGATGGCGCGGTCCCCATGAGGACCGCGAGCGCTGCCGCCCCCACGGCAGCCACGATGCGTCGTCGTGACATGTGTGCCCCTACGTGAGCCAGCTGCCGACGGTGCCGAGCAGGGGGCCGGCTCAGACGCTCCAGTGTGACACCGATCACACTCGTATCTGGGGCGAACGAAGGAACCGCCGGTCCGCGCCTCACCCCACGACGGCCCGGAGCTCCACCGTCTCCCCGGGCCCGGCGAAACGCGCCGCGAGCGCCTCGGCCCGCTCGCGGCTGGCGACGTCGATCAGGAAGAAGCCCGCGAAGTGCTCCTTCGCCTCGGCGTAGGGGCCGTCGGTGGCGAGGGCCTTGCCCTGCTCCCAGCGGAAGAGGCGTGCCTCGGCTGGGTCGCCCAGGGCGGAGCCGCCGACGAGCTCGCCGGCGGCCGACATCTCGGTCATGACGGACTCGAACTCGGCGTTGAGCCGCTCGCGCTCCTCCGTGGGCAGCTGCTGGTGAGCGGCAAGGAACTCGCTCGTCGGGTGGCCCCAGGGCTGGGGGTTGGAGTGGATCAGCACGACGTACTTCATGGCGTCCTCCTCGGACTGATTCGGGTGGTTCACGCAGAAGTCGGAGCCGATCCTCCTGCTTCGACATCGTCGGCCAGGGCGCTGAGATGGGCGCGTTCGACCTCGCTGGACGTCAACCTCGCGGCGGTGCGCACCTCGGCGACGGCCTCGACCCGCGAGCCGGCCCGTGCCAGCAGCTGGCCACGGACGGCGTGCCAGCGGTGGTGCCCGGCGAGCTCCGAGCCAACACCGTCGAGAACCGCAAGCCCGGCCGCGGGTCCGTCGACCTCGGCCACGGCAACGGCCCGGTTGAGCTCGACCATCGGCCCCGGCTGGACCCGCGCCAGGATCTCGTAGAGCCGCAGCACCTGCGGCCAGTCGGTGTCCTCAGCCGTCGCGGCCTCGTCGTGGACCGCCGCGATCGCCGCCTGCACCTGGTGCGGACCGACCTCGCGACCGGACGCCAGCGCCTCGGTGACGAGCCGGACACCCTCCTCGATGAGGTCGCGACGCCACAGCGTGCGGTCCTGCTCGGCGAGCGTCACCAAGCGACCATCCACCCCCATCCGCGCCGGACGACGGGCCTCCGTCAGCAGCATGAGCGCGAGCAGCCCCGCCACCTCGGGGTCGTCGGGACGAGCCCCATGGAGCTGCCGTGCGAGCCGGATCGCCTCGGCGGCCAGATCTTCGTTCGTCAGGCCACCGCCCTGCGTGCTCGTGTGGCCCTCGGTGAAGACGAGATACAGCACGTGCACGACCGCCCTGACCCGGTCGTCCAGCTCGTCGGGCCCCGGCAGCTCGAACGTCGTGCCAGCGTCCCGAATGACCTTCTTGGCCCGACTGATCCGCTGGCCCATGGTCGACTCGGGGACGAGGAATGCCCGCGCGACCTGCGCGGTGGTCAGCCCCACGACGGCTCGGAGGGTGAGCGCCACCTGGGACGGCACGGTCAGGGCCGGATGGCAGCACAGCAGCAGGAGCGTGAGCGAGTCGTCCCGGTCAGCGACCTCGGGGGAGTCGGCGCTCGCGAGCCCTTCCCGCTCCTCCCGCGCCCTGCGCGCGACCTCGCTCCGCACCTGGTCGACCATCCGCCGCGAGGCGACCCGCACGAGCCACGCCCTCGGGTCCTCGGGCACGCCGTCGCGGGGCCACTGGACGGTCGCCGCAGCCAACGCCTCCTGGACGGCATCCTCCGCAGCGGCGAAGTCCTCCCACCGCCGGGCCACCGCCGCCAGCACGAGCGGCGCTTCGCGACGCCAGATTGCCTCGAGCTCGTCGCGGTGTGGGTGGATATCCCGGTACTCCGGCGTCGTAGGGCCTTCCATACGTCTCCCAACCTAGCCAAAGGAGGTTGCGTACAGCGGCCGCCTGGGTAGGAGTGCGGCACTGCCAAGCCACGAGGAGAGCCGCATGGAGCCCCAGCGCAGAGGTCGTTTCCGCCTCGCCCCCATCCCCACGTACTCGAGGACGACCCGCCGGGGAAATAAGGTCTCGGTCGGCGGGTGCTGCCTGCCCCTGCCGATCGGCTGCCTCACCATGACTCTGGCGGCAGCCGCGGCAGGAGTGCTGATGAGGTCTGCGCACCGCGGCGCGGTTGGCGCGGGCCGGGGCGGCCGACACGTCGGTTGACACGTGAATCGAGAGACCAGCTCGGGACATCGCCGTGTGTCCCGAACTGGTCTCCCGATTGATGGATGGCCCCCCTCGATCGGTCAGCGAGCCGGCGTGAGCTCGGGGGCGACCTCCTCCATCTCCCGCTCTGCCGCGTCCGCAGCGGCCGCCAACTCGGCGTCCTTGCGGGCGAGGCGGCTCGGCCACCACATGCGTCCCTTGAGGTCGAGGTTCAGTGCCGTCACGAGCACCGACCGGACGATGAGGGTGTCGAGAAGGACGCCCAGCGCCACGGCGAACCCGACCTCGGCGAAGGCCACCACCGGCATCGTCGCGAGGACCGCGAACGTGCCCGCGAGGACGAGCCCGGCCGAGGTGATGACGCCACCCGTTGCGGCGAGCCCGGCCAGGGCGCCGCGCCAGGTGCCGACCTCCTTCGACTCCTCGTGGACCCGGGTCATCAGGAAGATGTTGTAGTCGATCCCCAGTGCGACGAGGAACACGAACACGAAGAGCGGCAGCGACGGGTCCGCGCCGGCGAAGCCGAACACATGCCGGAAGACGAGCGCGCTCAAGCCCATCGCTGCGCCGAACGAGAGCACGACCGTCCCGATGAGGAGCAGCGGTGCCGTGACGGCGCGCAGCAGCAGCACGAGGATGAGCAGCACGACGCCGAGGATCAGCGGGATCGTCCGCTTGTTGTCGTCGTCCGAGGCCCGCAGCGTGTCGGCGCGCGCAGCGGTGTCACCACCGGCGATCGCGTCTGCACCGGGCACCTCGGCGATCGCGTCCCGGATCCGGTCGACCGACTTGGTGGCCGCGTCGGAGTCGGGTGCGTCGCTGAGCGTCGTCTCGATGAGCGCACGCCCGTTGCGGGCGATCGGCTCTGCCACCGAGCTGACGCCCTCGACGGTCTCGAGCTTGTCCTGCACGGCCGCGGCCTGGTCGGTGTTGGCCAGGACGAGGACGGGCGACCCGGACCCAGCTGGGAAGTGCCTGGCCAGCACCTCCTCGCCGACGACGGACTCGGGCGTCGTGTAGAAGGCGTCCTTGTTCGCCAAGCCCGTCGCATTGAGCTGGAGCACGCCGAGGGTGGCGATGGCCAGGATGACGGACGTGACGACCCACGTGCGGCGCGGGGCGCGAGCGATCCGGTTGCCCGTGTGAGCCCAGAAGCCGTCGCGGGTGTGGTCGGCCGAGCCGTACGTCGGCCGCACCGGCCAGAAGATCCACCGTCCGAAGACGACGAGCAGGGCGGGCAGGAGGGTCAGCATGACGAGCAGGCCGACGCCGATGCCGATCGCGGCGACCGGGCCGAGTCCGCTGGTCGAGCTCATCGTCGCGACGAGGAGGCAGAGCATGCCGGCGATGACGGTGGCGCCCGAGGCGAAGATCGCAGGGCCGGCACGGTGCAGAGCGAAGGCCATCGCCTCGTGACGGTCCTGGTGCCTCCGGAGCTCCTCCCGATACCGCGCCACGAGCAACAGGGCGTAGTCCGTTCCGGCACCGAAGACGATGACGGTGAGGATGGCCGAGCTCTGGGCGTTGACGGTCAGGCTGTTGCTGTCCGCGAGGTAGTAGATCACCGCTTGCGAGACGAAGAGCGCGGTGCCCGCGGAGATGAGCGGGATGAGCCAGAGGATCGGGCTGCGGTAGGTGATGAGCAGGATGATGATGACGACGGCCATCGCGGCGTAGAGCAGCTTGCCGTCGATGCCCGCGAAGGCCTCCGATGAGTCAGCGGCAAAGCCGATCGGACCGGTGACGTGCATCGACAGGCCGTCGGGTCGGTCGGCTGCGATCGAGCGCACCTGGTCGGTGATCTCGGGAAGGTTCTCCCAGCCGTCCTCGCCGATGTCCATCGGGACGATGACCTGGATGGCCTTGCCGTCCTCGGACGGGATCGGGCCGACCGAGTCCTTCTTGACGGGCTCCATGGCGTTGAAGGCGGTGACGTGTCCTGCGACCGCGTGGAGGTCGGCCGCCGTGACACCGTCAGGACGCTCGTAGACGAGGACGGCTGGCGCCTCGTTCCTGCTCTGGAACGCCTCCAGCTCCTTGGCAACCTGGGTCGACTGGGCGTTCTCCGGTAGCCAGGAGGTCGCGTCGTTGTTCAGTGCCCCCTGCAGCTTGCCCGCCGGGCCGAACGACACCGCGAGGATGACGAGCCAGAAGCCGACGACCAGCCATTTCGTCACGCGCGACGACGGCAGCCAAGCGAGCCGCCCGACGTCCCCTATGCGTGTTTCTGTCATGGTGAATGCCTTTCCCCCCTGATTCAGAAGCCGCCTCGTGCGACAACCACCATTCGACGGTAGGGACTGTTCCGGGGTCCGTCACCGCAATTACGGGGGATTGGGGGATGGCCTCAGGGGCGGATCAGGGCTGTCCCCGAGTCGCGCACGCCACGGCGGCTGCCTACCGTCGTCGACATGGACGAACAGGGCGCTCAGACCGGACGTGGCGCGGCGGTCCCCGTCGAGCTCGACTTCCCCTTCCGTGGCCGCTGGCTCGTGCAGAACAGTCCGGACCGCCGCGTCCCCAGCCACGGCACCCACGTGTTCGGGACGACCTACGCCATCGACTTCGTGCCGGTCGACGAGCGCGGTCGATCGGCACCGCGCACCTGGCGCTCGCACCTCTCGGTCGAGCCGCCGGAGATCTTCGTCGGATTCGGGCGGCCGGTCCTCGCGCCGGTGGCCGGCACCGTCGTCGCCGCCCACGACGGAGAGCCGGACTACGAGGCACGTCGCTCGCAGCCGGCGCTCCTGGCCTATGCGCTGACCCAGGCTGGGCGCGTGCGCGGCGGTCCGAACGCCATCGCCGGAAACCACGTCGTCATCGCGGCCGCCCCCGGGGGCCCGTTCGTCCTGCTCGCGCACCTGCGGCGCGGCAGCGTCTCAGTGGGCCCGGGTGATGTGGTGAGTGCGGGAGACGTCGTGGGCACCTGTGGCAACTCGGGCAACAGCACCGAGCCGCACGTGCACGTCCAGGCGACGGACTCGACCGAGTGGGCGACCGCCAGGGGGCTGCCGATCGCCTTCCGCGCGCCAAGCGGTCGAGTGTGGCTGCCCGGGGAGCGCGAGGTCGTGGACGTCTGAGGATCCCGTCTCGTCGAGTGTGCAGAAAGTGCCCGTTCGCGTGGACCGCACGCTCCTCCGGACCGGCACTTTCTGCACACTCGACGGGGGGCCAGCCCGAGCGGAACTGCACACTCGACGAGGAGCGAGCCCAGCGGCATACGGCATAAGGTCGTGGAGTGCACTTCCTCAACGGCCTCCAGCCGCAGTACGACCTGACCTACGACGACGTGTTCATGGTCCCGAGCCGCTCGTCGGTGTCGAGCCGCCTCGACGTCGACCTCGCCACGGTGGACGGCACGGGGACGACCATCCCGATCGTCGTCGCCAACATGACCGCCATCGCCGGGCGACGGATGGCCGAGACGGTGGCGCGTCGCGGCGGCCTCGCCGTCGTCCCGCAGGACATCCCCGTCGACGTCGTCAGCGAGGTCATCGGCTGGGTCAAGGAGCGTCACCTCGTCCACGACACGGCGATCACGCTCGACCCGCACATGACGGCCGGCGAGGCGCAGGTCCTGCTCGGCAAGCGCGCGCACGGCGCGGGGATCGTCGTCGAGGGCAGGCGCCCGGTCGGCATCGTGACGGAGAAGGACCTGACCGGGGTGGACCGCTTCACGCAGGTGGAGGACGTCATGTTCCGGGAGATGGTCGTCCTGCCGGAGGACGTCGACGCGCGCCATGCGTTCGAGCGGCTCACCGCCGAGCGGCGCCGGGTCGCGCCGGTCGTCGCGGCGGACGGCACGCTGGTCGGCATCCTGACCAAGGAGGCAGCCCTGCGGGCCGGCCTCTACACGCCTGCCGTCGATCCAGCGGGCCGGCTCAGGGTCGCCGCGGCCGTGGGCGTCAACGGTGACGTCGCGGCGAAGGCGGCCAGAATCCTCGACGCCGGTGCCGACGTCCTTGTCATCGACACTGCGCACGGGCACCAGGACAAGATGATCGATGCCCTGCAGAAGGTGCGTGCGATCGACCCACAGGTTCCGGTCGTCGCCGGCAACGTGGTCTCCGCCACGGGGACCCGTGAGCTCATCGAGGCCGGCGCGGACATCGTCAAGGTCGGCGTCGGCCCGGGCGCGATGTGCACAACGCGGATGCGGACGGCGGTGGGTCGGCCGCAGTTCTCCGCCGTCCTCGAATGCGCCAGCGCGGCAAGGGAACTCGGGAAGCATGTCTGGGCCGACGGCGGCGTACGCCACCCGCGCGACGTGGCGCTCGCGCTCGCGGCCGGTGCGTCGAACGTCATGATCGGGTCGTGGTTCGCCGGGACGCTGGAGTCCCCGGGCGACCTCTACACCGACAACGACGGGCGGCAGTACAAGGAGTCGTTCGGGATGGCCTCGGCGCGCGCGGTCCTGAACCGGACCGCTGCGGACTCGGCGTACGACCGGGCGCGCAAGGCGCTCTTCGAGGAGGGCATCAGCCACGCGCGGATGTACATCGACCCCGAGCGCCCCTCCGTCGAGGACGTGCTGGACGAGATCATCGCCGGGCTGCGGTCGTCGTGCACCTATGCGGGGGCGCGAACGGTCGAGGAGTTCCACGAGCGCGCGGTCGTCGGTCTCCAGAGCACGGCCGGGTACGCCGAGGGACGGCCGCTGCACAGCTCCTGGTGACGGACTCACCCACTGATTCGTGTGACGAATCAGTGGGTGAGTGGTCGCCGGCCTAGAAGGTCGAGCTCGCGACCCAGCTGCCGAGCTCGTCCTCGAGCACGGCGACGATCTCACCGATCGTCGCGTAGGCCCGGACCGCCTCGATCGTCGCGGGCATGACCGAGCGACCGGCCGCGACGTCGGCGCGCAACCGCTCCAGCGCTCGGTCGACCGAAGCTCCGTCGCGGGTGCGGCGCACCTCCCGGACCGCCTCGGCCTGTGCCTTCTCGACGCCCGGATCGATGCGGAACACATCGAGCGGCTCGGCCGGGCTCGGGAAGCGGTTGACCCCGACGACCACCCGGTCGCCACGCTCCACGGCGAGCGTGTGCTCATACGCCGCCTCGGCCAGCTCCCGCGCGAACTCACCGGACTCGATGCAGGCAAGGGCACCGCCCCGCTCGGCGATCTGCTCGAGCAGGGCGTTGATCGACGCCTCGAGCTCGTCGGTGAGGGCCTCGATGGCGTAGGACCCCGCGAGCGGGTCGACCGTCTCGGTCAGCCCCGTCTCGAAGGCGACCACCTGCTGGGTCCGGAGGGCCAGGGTGGCGGCCGCCTCGGTCGGCACCCCGAGCGCCTCGTCAAACGCCGACACGTGCATCGTCTGGACCCCCGCCAGTGCCGCCGCCATCGCCTCGACCGACGCGCGGACGACGTTGTTGAGCGGCTGCTGGGCGGTCAGGGTCGAGCCGGCCGTGAAGGCGAAGATCCGCAGCTGCTGCGACCGGGGGTCGGTGGCGCCGTACTCGTCGCGCATGAGCCGCGCCCAGACCCGGCGGGCGGCCCGGAACTTCGCCACCTCCTGAAGGGCGTCCGTGGTGATGGCGAGGAAGGTGAACAGCGTCGGCGCCACCGCGTCGATCGACACACCCCGGCGGACGCACTCGTCCAGGTAGGCCCGGGCGTTGGCGAAGGTGAAGGCGATCTCCTGCGCCGCAGACGCCCCC
>NZ_DATEEY010000124.1:0-2013 GCF_035280925.1 Intrasporangium sp.
CTACAGCCTCGGCACCCGCAGCGTAATCTCGGCCCTCGACTTGTGCGCGGCGGCTGTCTGGCGGCTGAGCGACGGCCAACCGCTGAGCGGCGGTAAGGAACAGGATCTCGACGGAGCCTTCTCAAATGGACGCAGCTCACGCCTGGTCCGCTGCGGGACTGGCTCGTGAGGGCTAGTGAGAGCGCCGAGTACCCCGCGATCAGGGAGTTCCGGCACGGTTTCACGCACCGGCTGGTGAGCCGCCACGTCAAGGTCCTTCTGGGCCAGCCGACCCGCTCGGAGTTCGAGTCGGAGGTTGGCAACTTCCGGCAGACGGCGATAGCGCATCTCCAGCTGGCGGCGCCCTTCGCCGTCGCGCAGTTCTCAGCCTTCTGCGACGCGGCCATCGACCAGTACCAGTAAGACAAGCCGGCCGGGCGTCCCCTTCCCAGGGTTGGCACTCCGGCCGGCCGTGTCTCCGCTCGCGGCTAGGTCGATGGCCTCACCCCCTGGGATGCACCTTCCAAGCGCTCTGAGCCGCGCTCCTCCACCTGGGGGAACGGTTGGTCGTGGGCCGGGCGCCGTCGACGACTGACATAGCCGCCCCGCACGCGCCCGTATGCCTCGGGATGAAGGCGCCGCTCCAGTTGCATGAGGCTCCAGACCTTGCTGCCGTCGACCCGGATGTAAGGCTCGACGTCGGCCGCTGCCCGCTGGATGGTGGCGAGGTCGACGCCGAGCAGCTCGGCGCACCGCTCCAGCGGCGCGGCGCTCGGCCGAGAGTAGGCCGGGTCGTCCGCTTCCCAGGTTCCCACGACCGATAGAGTAGGTGAACATACGTTCGGAGAACAGTGGGGCGACTAAGACAAGTCGGCCGGGGCCGTCGCCGCGGTTGGACAAGTTGGTGTTCGACAGCCCTCTTGTGGCCATAGCCAGACGGGGGAGCTAAACAAGCCTCCCCCGCCTGACCCTTTGGCCCTTCCCTGGCTACGCGCGAGCACGGCCACCTTGGCCTCGCGGCCCAGGTCTGGCGCCCGGCCGCCTGCGAGCCTGGAGCGGGCGGCTCCCGCCGGGGGGCCAACGGGAAACCGCCCACACCTCGTGGACCGGTCACCGGATAGAGCGCTTGTGCGGCTGCAGCCGTTACCTCATGTGGAGGCTGTGGAGCTGGCCGGCGCCAGCCAACCGAGCAGCTACCTCTGACCGTGGTGGAGCGTGACGGTCTGGGTCAGTGAGATTGATGCCCCGCTGGTCAGCAGCACATAGCCGCTCACCTGTGCCTCGCCAACGTGGAACCGGAAGCCGACCGCCTGGGCCTGCACCGAGCAGGATCTGACCGCTGTCGCTGCTGTCGACGAGGTCGGGCTGCCCAGCAAGGTCAGCCTTTCCATGCGCTGATTGAGCCGTCGGGTGAGCGTAGTAGAGAGCGTAGGCGGTAGATGACGGTAGAAGATGGGCTGGGTCGGCCGGGCGACCGCCGGTCAGCCCGGGGGGCGGAGCACGGCGAACTGGTCGGTGATCTCCAGGCGCTGGCTCTGGAACCGGAATAGCGCCGCCGGGCGGCCGCCGGACCGTCCTGGAGCGCGTGACTCGCCCGTCTGTTCCAGCACGCCGCGGCGCAGCAGCACCCGCTGCAGGTTGGTGGCGGATACGTCGTGGCCGAGCGCCGCCCGGTACACCGCCCGCAGCTCCGAGATCGTGAAGCATGCGGGCGCAAGCGCGAAGCCGATGTTGGTGTAGGACAGCTTGGCCCGAAGGCGCTCGCGACCGGCCAGCACGATCACACCGTGGTCGAACGCCAGCTCCGGGAGGGCGTTCACCGGATGCCAGGAGGTGTCCTGGGGCACCGCCGGGTCGTGATGGGTGGGCACCAGCCCCAGATAGGCGGTGGCGATCACGCGCCCTGGATGCCTGGCCGGGTCGCTGCGCGTCTCCAGCTGCTCAAGGTGGGCCAGCTCTCGGACGTCGACCTTGGCGGCCAGATGCCGGCGGATCGATGCCTCCAGCGTCTCGCTTGGGCCAAGCAGGCCCCCG
>NZ_DATEEY010000125.1:0-2643 GCF_035280925.1 Intrasporangium sp.
CCGACGACGACATGGACGCCCTGGGCGATGCAGTGCGCGACATTGCCGGGAGACGCGTCGGGGACGGAGAACTCCACCGCGACATCGGCCCCGGCGAGGTCTCCGAGATCGTCCCCCTGGTCGAACCGGCCGACCAGCTCGAGGTCCTCGGCCGCCTCGACGGCCCCGCAGACGGTCGAGCCCATCCGGCCGCCGGCGCCGACCACCGAGACCTTGATCGCGCTCATGCAGCGAACTGTAGTCACGGCGCTGCTGTTCACCTGCCGTTCACCTTCCCGACACCCTCCGTTACCATGGGCGACACTCCACGACGACGACCCTGAGGGCTCCCCCATGAAGAAGGTCCACCCCACCACCACCCGCACGGGCATGTCCGTGCGCTGGGTCCCGGTCACCGCGGATGACGGTCGGGTGCGGATGGAGATGCGCTGGAGCGCCGTACCCGTGGTGCCGAGTCACTCCGCCTGACGGAACCTCGCACGCGCCGAAGAGCCCGGACCGCGGCGGGGGACGACGAGGGCCCCACACCGGTCGGTGCGGGGCCCTCGTCGTACGGTTGCGGTGACGCCGACGCCGGCTCAGGCGTCGGTCGACGCGCTCTCGGCGTCCGAACGCTCACCACGTCCGCGGTTGCCACCACGACGGCGGTTCCGCTGGCGGCGCTCGCCGCGCTCCTCGTGCTCACCTTCAGCGACCGGGGCGTCCGGCGCCGCGTCGGCGTTGACCACGAGTGCCGGTGTCTCGCTGGCCCCGGTGTCCTCGACAGGCCCGGGCGAGGCCTGCTCGTCACCGGTCTCGCCCTCGGCGAGGACCGCTGCGAGCGACAGCTTGCCGCGCGGGTCGATCTCCTTGAGCTCGACCTGGACCTTCTGGCCCACGGCGAGGACGTCCTCGACGGCGTCGATCCGCTTGCCCCCGACGAGCTTGCGCACCTCCGAGATGTGGAGGAGGCCGTCCTTGCCCGGCAGGAGCGAGATGAACGCACCGAAGGTCGTCGTCTTGACGACCGTCCCGAGGAAGCGCTCGCCGATCTCCGGCATCTGGGGGTTGGCGATGGCGTTGATCATCGCGCGGGCCGCCTCGGCCGACGGGCCGTCGGTCGCCCCGATGTAGACCGTGCCGTCGTCCTCGATGGAGATGTCCGCGCCGGTCTCGTCCTGGATCTGGTTGATCATCTTGCCCTTGGGCCCGATGACCTCGCCGATCTTGTCGACGGGGACCTGAACCGAGATGACGCGAGGAGCGAAGGGGCTCATCTCGTCGGGTGCGTCGATCGCCTCGTTCATGACGTCGAGGATGTGCAGGCGGGCGTCGCGGGCCTGGGTCAGCGCGCTGCCGAGCACGTCGGCGGGGATGCCGTCGAGCTTGGTGTCGAGCTGGATGGCCGTGACGAACTCGCGGGTTCCGGCGACCTTGAAGTCCATGTCGCCGAAGGCGTCCTCGGCGCCGAGGATGTCGGTCAGGGCGGCGTACTGCATCTGCCCGTCCACCTCGGCCGAGATGAGGCCCATCGCGATGCCGGCAACCGGGGCTCGCAGCGGGACACCGGCGTTGAGCAGCGACAAGGTCGAGGCGCAGACAGATCCCATCGACGTCGACCCGTTGGAGCCCAGCGCCTCCGACACCTGGCGGATGGCGTAGGGGAACTCCTCACGCGTCGGCAGGACCGGCATGAGGGCCCGCTCGGCGAGCGCGCCGTGGCCCACCTCGCGACGCTTCGGGGACCCCACCCGGCCGGTCTCACCGGTGGAGTAGGGCGGGAAGTTGTAGTTGTGCATGTAGCGCTTCCGGGTGACCGGCGAGAGGGTGTCGAGCTGCTGCTCCATGCGGAGCATGTTCAGGGTCGTCACGCCCATGATCTGGGTCTCGCCACGCTCGAAGATCGCCGACCCGTGGACGCGCGGGAGCACCTCGACCTCGGCGGACAGCGCCCGGATGTCGGCGAGGCCACGACCGTCGATGCGGACCTTGTCGCGCAGGATGCGCTCGCGCACGAGCTTCTTCTGGACCGAGCGGAAGGCGGCCGAGACCTCCTTCTGGCGGCCGATGAACGGCCCCTCCGCGCCACCGTCGTGGATGCCGTCCGCGTCACCGACGAGCTTGAGGTGCAGCGCGGACTTGATCTCCTCGAGACGGTCCTCCCGCTCCTGCTTGCCGGGGATGGAGAGCGCCTTGGCGGCCTCGTCGGCCACCTCCGCCTCGACGGCCGCGTAGACGTCGTCCTCGTAGTCGAGGAAGATCGGGAACTCCTCGACCGGCTTGGCCGCCGTCCGGGCGAGCTCGGCCTGGGCGTCGCAGAGGGCCCGGATGAACGACTTCGCGGCCTCGAGGCCCTCCGCGACGACCTCCTCGGTCGGTGCCGTCTTGCCCTCGGTCTTCACGAGGTCCCAGGTCGCGTCGGTGGACTCGGCCTCGACCATCATGATGGCGACGTCATCCCCTGCGACGCGGCCGGCGACGACCATGTCGAACGTGGAGCGCGCGGCATCCGAGAAGTTGGGGAAGGCGACCCACTGGTCGTCGATGAGCGCCACGCGGACGCCACCGATCGGCCCGGAGAACGGCAGCCCCGAGATCTGCGTGGACGCGCTGGCCGCGTTGATGGCGAGCACGTCGTACTGGTGGTCGGGGTTGAGGGCGAGC
>NZ_DATEEY010000126.1:0-102997 GCF_035280925.1 Intrasporangium sp.
GGCTGGGACTGGGCCGTATGCCGCTGAGCCGGCTCAGCGGCATACCTGATCTTCCGCGGTGGCCCGGTCTCAGACCTCGTGGTGGAGCGTCTCGGCCGGTAGCTCACCCGGACGCCGGCGCGCGAGCACCTCGACCGCGACCATGGCCGCGAGCACGAGGGCGCCCCCGAGAACCATCCGCGACGTCAGCGACTCCCCGCCGAGCCAGACGGCGAAGAAGGTGGCGAAGACCGGCTCCATCGTCATGACGATCGCGGCCCGCGTTGCGGGCATGTGCGCCTGCGCCCAGGTCTGCACCCAGAGGGCGAGGATGCTCGCGAAGACCACCATGTAGAGCACCGCGGCCCAGTCAGCCGGTGTCGCGGGGAGCACGACGCCCCCGGGGAGGGCCCCGATCGCGCAGATGACGGCGATGACGACCATCTGGACGACGGACAGGCCGCTGGCGATGTGGTGCGAGCTGTGGCGCCCGAGCCCGACGATGTGGAGCGCGTACAGGGCGGCCGCGAGCAGGGTGATGGCCTCGCCGACGCCGACCGACAGACCGCGCAGGGACAGCAGGGCGAGCCCGGCGGTCGCGAGGCCGACGGCGGCCCACGTCGTGCCGGGCACTCGCTCGCGCAGGAGGACGGCGGTGATGAGCGGGGTCAGGACGACGTAGGTGCCGGTGATGAACCCGGACACCGAGGCGGGCGTGGTGGCCAGGCCCTGGGTCTGGAAGATCTGGGCGAGGCCGTAGAGCGCCCCGAGCCAGGTGCCGATCCACACCTGGCGCCTGCGCAGCGCCCGGAGCGGCCGCCAGAAGAGGATGACCATGATGACCGCCGCGATGGTGAACCGCACCGCGAGAAAGTCGACCGGTGGCACGTGCTCGACGAGGTCCTTGATGAGGAAGAACGTCGAGCCCCACACTGCGGTGAGGGCGACGAGCAGGATCGTGGCGAGGCGCGACCGCGCGGCGTGCTGCACGGCGGCGTCAGACCACGGTGAGGATGATCGTGCTGCCCTGCGGCGCCGGTTGGCCGCCGGGCACGCTCTGGTTGCGGACCAGCTCGAAGAAGGTGCCGAGCGGTCGCTGGACCTCGACCTTGAAGCCAAGTGCACCCAGTGCCGCCTCCGCCTCCTGGACGGGCTTGCCGAGCAGGTCGGGCACCTGGACCATGACGGGGCCCTTGGAGGCGACGACCGTGACCTGGCCGCCGCGGAAGAGCGTGCCGCTCTCCGGCTCCTGCGAGACCACGTGGCCGGCTGGGATCGTGTCGTGGTTGACGTCCTCGGCGCGGACCGGTGAGAGGCCCGCCTCCGTGAGCTTGGCCATGGCTGCGTCGATCTGGAGCTGGCGCACGTCGGGCACCTGGATGGGCCGACGGCCCTGGGACACGACGACCGCGACGACGGTGCCGCGCTTGACGGCGGTCCCCGGAGCGGGCTTCTGTGAGATGACGATGCCCTTCGGGACGGTCTCGCTCCAGTCCTCGGTGGACGTGCTCCGCAGCGTCAGCGGCGCGAGGACGTCACGGAGCCCCGAGGCCTTGGCACCGACGAGCTTGGGCACGTCGTAGCGCTCGGGTCCCTTGGAGACGACGAGAAGGACGAGGGACTGCTTGGACACCGCGGTGCCGGCAGCGGGCTGCATCGAGATGACCGCTCCCCTGGGGACGGTCTCGGAGAAGGCCTCACTCGACTCGAACCGGAGGGAGGCGATGTCCAGTGCCGTCGCCGCGTCGTCGACGGTCTGGCTGACGGCCGTGGGCACGACCGTCGTCCCGCCGGGCCCGGCCGTGTACCACCAACCTCCGGTGCCGACGACCGCGAGGAGCACGGCGGCGACCACCCACGGCCAAGGCCGGCGCCGGTGGCTTCGCGCCAGGCGCGAGCCGCGCGTGTCCCCGGCGCGACCGTCGTCCGGCGGGAGTGGCAGCGCTGCGGTCGTCTCGAGGACCGGCGGCGTCTGGCGGCCACCCGGCCAGAGGTGCGGTTGGTCGTTCTGCCCGACGGGGGCCTGCCACGTCGGCGCACCCACGGGCCGGCTGGCGGCGTCGCTCAGGCCTGAGTGGCCACGAGCAGCATCGCGGCCGTCGGCCGTCGTGCCGTCGATGAACAGCGGCGCGGTGATGGGGACCCGGTCGAGCTCGCCCTCCGTCAGCCCGCGGCGGACCAGTCGCATCGTGCCGAGGAACTCGGCCGCGGACGGGAAACGGTCGTCCGGGTTCTGCACGGTGGCTCTCGCGACGAGGGCGTCGAGGTCGGCGGGGACCGCGGAGACGATGGAGGACGGTCGGGGAACACCTTGGTGGACGTGTCGGTAGGCGATCTGGATCGGGGTGTCACCGGTGACCGCCTTGCGCCCGGTCAGCATCTCGAAGAGGACCAGACCCGCCGCGTAGATGTCGCTGCGCTGGTCGGCGGGACCGCCCTGGACCTGCTCTGGCGAGAGGTAGGAGGCCGTGCCGAGCAGGACGCCGGTCTGGCTCGTGGCCGTCTGGGTGGTGATGGCGCGGGCCAGGCCGAAGTCTGCGACCTTGATCTCGCCGTCCGTGCGGACGATGACGTTCTCGGGCTTGACGTCCCGGTGGATGATTCCCGCCGTGTGGGCTGCCCGCAGTGCCGCGAGGACCGGCTCGAGGATGGCGAGCGCCTCGCGGGCGGTGAGGGGGGCCTCCTCGTGGATCACCTCGCGCAGCGTCTTGCCGTGCACGAGCTCCATCGCGAGGAACACGTCACCGTTGTCCTCACCCTGGTCGTAGACGGCGACGACGTTGGGATGGCTGAGACGCGCGGCCGCCCGGGCCTCGCTGCGGAAGCGCTCGACGGAGAGGGAGTCGTTCGCCAGTGCGGGGCGCATGATCTTGAGGGCAACCTCACGGTCGAGGCGTCCATCCATCGCCACGTAGACGGAGGCCATGCCACCGTCTGCGAGGTGCGAGAGGATGCGGTAGCGCCCGTCGATCACTCTGCCGACGAGTGCGTCCGCCACGCTGGACGTCACGCACGAAGTTTACGGGCAGCGGACGGTGAACCTCGGGAGGTGGGCGCGGTCCGGGACGGGGGAGGTCACAACCACTTCATGTGTGCCTGCACCGCGGCGACGTACTTCTTGGTGTCGGCGAACATCCCCTTGGTCCGGACCGACCGCAGGCCCTGGTAGTAACCCCCGACGGCCTCCTCCTCGGACTCGGCGCTGGACTGGAGAGCGCGCAGGATGAGGACGCCGGCCGTGACGTTGTCCTGGGCGTCAAGCAGGTCAAGCCGACGGCCGGCGAGCTGCGAGGCCCAGTCACCGGACGACGGGATGACCTGCATCGCGCCGATGGCGTTGGCCACGGAGACGGCCCGTTGGTTCCAGCCCGACTCCTGCCACCCGATGGCGAGGGCGAGCGTCGGGTCGACCCCGTGCCGCAGAGCGGTCCGGCGAATCATTGCCGCCAGCTCGGTCCGGCTCGGGACCTGCGCCTTGGCAAGGGCCTCGCGGTTCTTGCGGGCGGCTCGGACGGTCGCGTCGGAGTAGGTGTAGCCGGCGAAGGTGTTCTCGCTCGTCGGTGCCGGTTTTGTCGTCGGCTTGGGCGTCCGAGGGGGCGGAGCGCCGGGCACGGAGATGCGCTGGCCGGGGTGGATCCATCCCGGGGTGGTCAGCCGGTTCGCCGCCAGCAGCTTCGTGAGGCTGACGCCGTACCGTGCCGCGATCCCGGTCATGGTGTCGCCCGCCCGGACCACGTGCACCCGGCCGCTCGCGGCGCGGTTCGCTCTGCGTGCGGGTGGCGAGGACGTCGTACCGCCGGCCGGGGCCTTGGCCCCGGGCACGAGGAGCCGCTGGCCCGGGTGGATCACCGCGCCCCCGCTGGGAAGCCGGTTCTTCGCCACGAGGGCTGCCGGCGTCGTGCCGTTGGCCGATGCCAGGTCCCACAGTGTGTCGCCCGGCCGTACGACGACGGCGCGCCAGGTGCGCGCACGCTGCTCGGTGAAGAGCACGTGGGCTGGCGGTGTGAGCTGGGCGGCGTCGGCTGGGAGCATGGCGTCCTGGGAACTGATGCGGCTGGCGAAGACGAGGCTGTTACTGGTGGTTCGGATGTGACAGATGTGACAGTAGCGCATTGGTTGAGATCTCAAGTGGAGTCACATGAATGTAATTCGAGGTGGGAGCCTGAGACGCACCCGAGTCCCACCCGGGGGCGAACGACGTGGTGCCCGCGCCGGTTCGCTGGTGGCAGACTCGGGCTCGTGACCGAGCAGAGCCACACATCGCAGACTCCGAACGACATCACCGCCGACCGGGCCGAGGAGCCGCTCGATCTCGAGGAGCTTGTGGGCGAGTGGCTCACGGTTCCCGATGCGGCCGAACGCCTGGCCGTGCCCCTGTCCCGGATCCGTCAGTTCCTTGCCGACCGTGAGGTGCTCTCCTCGCGCGTGGGGGAGCGTCACGTCGTTGGGATCCCGTCCAAGTTCCTCATGGAGTCCGGCCCCAGACCGGAGCTCAAGGGCACGTTCACGGTGCTCGCGGACGGCGGGATGAACGATGACGAGATCATCGCGTGGCTGTTCACGCCAGACCCGACGCTGCCCGTCGAGGGCGCGCCCATCGACGCGCTCCGGGCCGGGCACAAGACGGAGATCAGGCGCCGTGCCCAGGAGCTCGCCTTCTGACCCAGAATCCCCCGGCCCAATCGAGTGAACAGCTTTCGGCCCGAAAGCTGTTCACTCGATTGGGCAACGCGCTCGCGGGCGGCTGCCACGACGGTGCCGGACTGGCGCCGGGCCATGCGCCTCCTGGGACACGGCCGAGCGCTCGGCTCGCCGCCCAGCCGAGGAGCCCTCAGGCGTGTCGAGCGGTGCTCACCCCTACGAGGTCAGCCAGCACGGCCACGGCCCCGGCGTCCAGGCCGCCCACCCGGCCCAGCTCCCGCAGCGCGGCGCGAGCCTCACCGGCGCGCATCGAGATCATCTCCTCGACCCGGTCGACAGCGCCGCTGTCCGTGAAGATGCCACGGACACAGGCGATGCCAGCATCATCGAGGTCCTCGCGGCCGAGGAGTGCCTCGATCGCCGCCCGGTCCGCGTCACCGGCCAGGTCGAGCGCAATGGCGACGAGGACGGTGCGCTTGCCCTCGCGCAGGTCGTCCCCTGCGGGCTTGCCGGTCGCCTCCGGGTCCCCGAAGACACCGAGCAGGTCGTCGCGCAGCTGGAACGCCTCACCGAGCGCGAGGCCATAGTCGGACAGGTGGCCGAGCGCCGACGCCGGAGCGCCGCCGACGCGAGCGCCGATGAGCAGCGGATGCTCGATGGTGTACTTGGCGCTCTTGTAGCGGATCACATTGCGTGCCGAGGCGATCCGCACCGGCAGGTCGAGCCCGTCCCAGCCCCGCGCCGACTCGAGCAGGTCGAGGAACTGACCGCCCATCAGCTGCGTGCGCATCAGGTCGAACGTCCCCCGCCCCCTGGCCAGCTCCTCGGCGGGCAGGCCGCACGTCGAGTACAGCTCGTCGCACCAGGTGAGACAGAGGTCGCCGGCGAGGATGGCCGCGCCCTCGCCGAACCGTGCACCGTCGCCGGCCCAGCCGCGCGAGCGGTGGAGAGCCGCAACCGCCCGGTGCGCCGAGGGCATCCCGCGCCGCATGTCGCTGCGATCCATCACGTCGTCGTGCAGCAGCGCCGCTCCCTGGAAGAACTCCATGCTCGCTGCGAGCCGGACCAGGGCATCGGAGTCGTCCCCGCCCGCCGCCCGGTAACCCCAGTAGAGGAAGCCGGCGCGCAGTCCCTTGCCTCCGGTCAGCAGGCGCGAGACGGCGTCCACCAGCGGGGTGATCTCGTCGCCGACCTCGGACAGGGCGAGAATGGCGGCGGCGATGTGCGCGTCGATCGCCTCCTGGACCCGCCGGCGCAGGGCGTCGAGGTCGGTTGGGCTGGTCACGCAGGCTCCTCCGTCAGTCGGCGCGCGGGAGGTCCCGCGCGTCGCCGTCAGCCTAACCGCGGGGGTGACCGATCCGTGGCACAGGGCCACGCGGGGAGCCGGCCGGATCTATCGTGGCGGCATGGCACACGGCACCGCGTCCTCGATGACTCGCGCAGAACGCTTCACGCGGTCCCTCGTCGCGATGATCGAGGCTCCGACGCCGACCTTCAGCTTCGAGTTCTTCCCACCCAAGGACGACGCTGCGGCAGAGCAGCTCTGGGAGGCGATCCGTCGCCTGGAGAAGGTGTCGCCGAGCTTCGTCTCGATCACGTACGGCGCGGGCGGCAGCACCCGGGACCGCACGGTCCGTCTCACCGAGCGGGTGCTCCAGGAGACGTCCCTGACCCCGATGGCGCACCTGACCTGCGTGGGGCACTCGGTGACCGAGCTGCGCCAGGTCGTCGGCACCTATGCGGCGGCGGGGGTCCGCAACATCCTCGCCCTCCGTGGTGACCCGCAGGGCGGACTCGGCCAGCCCTGGGTGGCACACCCCCAGGGCCTCAACCACGCGGACGAGCTGGTCCGCATCGTCAAGGGGTTCGGCGACTTCACCGTCGGTGTCGCAGCCTTCCCGGACGGGCATCCGGAGTCGCGCACCCTCGAGGACGACGTCGCGACCCTGATCCGCAAGGAGCAGCAGGGCGCCGAGTTCGCGATCACCCAGATGGTCTTCGACGTGGACAACTACCTGCGCCTGCGCGACGAGCTCGCCCGACGCGGCTCGCGGCTGCCGGTCATCCCGGGGCTCATGCCGATCACCAACGCCCGACAGGTGGTTCGGATGGCCGAGCTGGCGGGGCAGCCGATGCCGAGGGCCGTGACGGACCGCCTCGAGCGGCATGGTGACGACGCCGAGGCAGTGCGCGAGGAGGGGCTGGCCATCGCCACCGAGTCCGCACGCCACCTGCTCGACGAGGGCGCGCCCGGGATCCACTTCATCACCATGAACCGGTCGTCCGCGACGCTCGAGGTGTTCGGCAACCTCTGAGCCGGCCCGAGAGGGAAGGGCACGTGGGGAGCGAGCCCAGCGGCATACGCCAAAGGGCCCGATCCACGAGCGGACAGCACCCCTGCAACCCTCCGTTCGCGGACCGAGCCCGCGCTGCCACTGTGCCGGGACCCACGTCGGGGTGGCGTGAGCACGGGTACTCAGTTTGTCCGATTGATGCAGTATGCCGCTGAGCTCGGTCGCGCGCGCGCCGAATCCCTGCTGGGGGTGGCTGGGCCCTCAGGCAGGTGGGCGCACGGTGACGGAGCGACCACCGGTGATCCGGACGAGGTCGTCGTGCGTCGTCGGGAAGACGGTGTGGGGGTGCCCGGCTGCGGCCCAGACGGTTTCGTGATCCGCCAGCGAGGCGTCGACGAGCGTCGTCACCGCGGAGGCATGGCCGACCGGAGCGACGCCGCCGATGGCGAACCCCGTTGTGGCGCGGACGAACTCAGCATCAGCCTTGCCGATGCTGGCGTAACCGGCCACCTCGGCCACGTGGTCGGTGTCCACGCGGTGTCCTCCCGATGCGAGGACGAGGAGAGGGATCCGGGTGGCATCCGTCGTCGTCGCGACGAAGACGAGCGAGTTGGCGATCGCCGCCACGGACGTACCGAGAGCGGCAGCGGCCTGGGCGGCGGTGCGTGCGGCATCGTCGAGAACGACGACCTCGCCGGTCACTCCGGCTGATGAGAGCGCCGCTCGCACCCGGGCCACCGAGGGGTGGTCGAGCAGGGCCGGTCGGCCCGTGCCGGCTTCGGTGTCGTCGGTGCTGTTGGCGGTGCTGTTGGCGGTGCTGTTGGCGGTGGGGGGCGCGTCGGTCACGGGTGCCACGGTACCGAGACGCCGCTTGATCGATTGGAGGTACCCGCTCGGGCCTGACAGAGGGTCTCGAGGTGGCTTGACAGGCTGTCGGTGGCTCGGGCTAGGCTGGGATTCATCGAACACATGTTCGAGAAGTGAAGTGGAAGCAGGTCAAGTCGTCGGCAGGGTGTTCGGGCCGTCCGCGGTGGAGCGGCGGATCGTCCCGGGTCGTGTTCTCCCGCCTCGACGTGTGTCCCGAAAGGAGACGTGTCGTGGTGCGCAGGTTCAGTGATCCAGTCGAGGTCCGCGTCGGGGAGCCGGAGCGTCCGGAGGCCTTCATCTGGCGCGGCCGACTCTACGTCGTGCGGGGCGTCCTCTCGCAGTGGCGCGAGCGACGCGCCTGGTGGCGGGACGCGCTCGACGCCGAGGAGGAAGACGTCGTGCCGGGCAGCTCGATCGCCGCAGCGGCGAGCGAGCACCGGATCTGGCGCGTCGAGGCGAGCCCGGGCTGGTCGTTCGCGCCCGGGGTCTACGACCTGGCTCACGACGAGTCGGCCCGGGGTGACCGGTGGTCGCTCGTCCGGGTCGCCGACTGATGACACCGACGCAAGGAGCTCCACGATGACCATCGCATCCAGCGCGACCGCGTTCCCCCGGCCGCCGGTGCCCACCGCGGTGCTCGACCTCCTCCGCCGGGCCCGGACCACTCTCGAGGAGGCGTGTCGCACCGCGGATGCCTCAGAGCGCTACCGCGATGCCCATCTCGGGGCGCTGCGTGCTGCGGCCGCTCTCGTTGCGGCACGTACCACTCCCTCTCCGCGATCCCGGCCACGGAGCGTCTGGCAGGTCCTGCCCGGGATCGCCCCCGAGCTGGCCGAGTGGGCGGCCTTCTTCGCCGCCTGCTCCGCCCACCGGTCGATCATCGACCGGGGTGGGTGGATCCCGGCCCGCGAGGCGGATGACCTGCTCCGTCAGGCGGAGATGTTCCTCGAGATCGTCCAGGGCATCCTCGGGGTCCCGATCACCGTGCCACTGCCCGAGCTGACCACGCCGCTCCGCGGGGCGCCACCGGTCCGATGACCGACAGCTTCGTCCACCTGCATGTCGCGTCGGGCTACTCGATGCGATACGGCACGGCCAAGCCGGAGCAGCTCGTCGAGCGGGCCGTCGCCTTCGGCCAGCCCGCGCTTGCCCTCACCGACCGCGACGGGCTCTACGGCGCGGTCAAGTTCGTCACGGCCTGCATGGAGCGGGGAGTCGCCCCGATCCTCGGGGTCGACCTCGCGCTCGGCCCGGACCCGATCGAGCCGCGTCGCTATCCAGGAGCGCAGGGCGGAGCAGCTCGCGGCGCCACACGAGGGCGAACCCCGGTGCGAGGTGGTGCCCTCGTCGACCCACGTCTGCCCCGGGTGACCGTCCTCGCGCGGGGGAGCCGCACCGGCCTGTCCCCGGGCGCGGGATGGGCCGCGCTCTGCCGCCTCGTCACGGACACCCACCTGAGCGGGGAGCGCGGCAACCCGGTGGTCACCGCACGCCTGCTCGCCGAGCACTCCCGAGCTGCCGACGTTGCCGACGCTCCCGACGCTGCCGGCCCGATGCGCGCAGGAACGGCTGCGGACACCGGGGCCACCCGAGATGCCGAGCCGTCGCGGCTCGTCGTGCTCCTCGGCCCGGACTCGGACGTCGGCCGTGCGGTGCTCGCCCGGAAGCAGTCCCTCGCCCGGGCCACTCTCGAGCGGTGGCGCGAGCTGCTGCCAAGGGATGGGCTCGTCGTCGAGATCGTCTGCCACGGTGGTCCCGAGCACCTGCCCGGCAGCCTCGGACAGGCCGGTCGGATGTTCGCGCTGGCCGCGGAGCTCGGAGTGCCGACGGTGATCACCGCAGCAGTCCGGCACGCCGATCCCCAGGATGCCGCCATCGTCGACGTCCTCGACGCGGCACGCCGCCTGGTCGCCCTTGACGCGCGCCACCTCGACCGGGTGACGACGGCGGGGCACCTCTCGCCGACCCCCGTCATGCACGCGCTCGCGCGGGACGTCGTCCAGGTCTCGGGCCCGGGCCTCGTCGGCGGCGGTGCGCTGGCCCGGCAGCGGGCTGCCGAGCTCATCGCACGGACGACGACGATCGCAACCGCGTGCATCCAGGACCCCCGTGCCGACCTCGGGATCGGCTCGGTCCACCTGCCCGAGCCCGAGGTGCTCGGCATCCGCGCGGGCATCAGTCCCCAGGCCGTCCTCGCACGGCGGTGCCGCGAGTCGATCGCGACCTGCTATCCCGACCACACGGGCGCGCAGCTCGCCGCAGTCAGCGAGCGGCTCGAGGACGAGCTGCAGGTCATCGAGACACTCGGCTATGCGACGTACTTCCTCACGGTGGCGCAGGTCTGCGACCTCATCCGGGAGATGGGGGTCCGGGTCGCCGCACGCGGATCGGGGGCCGGTTCAGTGGTCAACTACCTGCTGGGCATCTCCGGGGTCGACCCGATGCGCCATGGCCTGCTCATGGAGCGCTTCTGCTCACCGCTGCGGGCCGAGCTGCCCGACATCGACATCGACGTCGAGTCCGCGCGACGCACCGAGATCTACGAGCGGATCCTCGGTCACTTCGGCGGCGAACGGGTCACCTGCGTGTCGATGATGGACACCTATCGCGTGCGCCACGCGATCCGTGACGCCGGTGCGGCCCTCGGCCTGCCGCCACAGGAGATCGACGCGATGGCGAAGGCGTTCCCGCACATCGCCGCCCGCAACGTCCGCAACGCGCTCGCCGAGCTGCCCGAGCTGCGCGCCAGCGGGCTGGACGTGCCGCGGCTCCAGCTGATGTACGACATCGTCGAGCGGTTGGACGGCCTGCCGCGACACATCGCCCTGCACCCGTGCGGGGTCATCCTGTCCGACTCGGGGCTGCTCGATCGGACCCCGGTCGAGGCGAGCTGGCTCGGCTTCCCGATGAGCCAGTTCGACAAGGATGACGTCGAGGCGATGGGTCTGCTCAAGCTCGACGTGCTCGGCATCCGGATGCAGTCCGCCATGGCCCACGCGGTGGCGGAGGTGGAGCGAGTCGACGGCGCAGGGATCGACCTCGACGACGAGACCCAGGTGCCCTTCGACGACGAGCCGACCTTCGAGCTGATCCGGTCGACCCGGACCCTCGGGTGCTTCCAGATCGAGAGCCCGGGCCAGCGTGAGCTCATCGGCAAGTTCGGGCCGCAGACCTTCGAGGACATCATCATCGACATCTCCCTCTTCCGGCCCGGGCCGGTCAAGAGCGACATGATCATCCCCTTCCTCAACGCGAGGCAGGGCTGGAAGGAGCCCTCCTACCTGCACCCGACGCTCGTGCCCGCGCTCCAGGAGACGGAAGGGGTCGTCGTCTTCCACGAACAGGTCCTGGAGCTCGTCGCCGAGACGACCGGGGTGACCCTCGCCGAGGCTGACGAGGTCCGTCGCGCACTGGGGTCACCGGCGGGACAGGACGAGGTCGAGAAGTGGTGGCGACCTGCGGCCCTGGCCCGGGGCTACGACCCGGCTGACGTCGACCGGATCTGGGATGTCCTCAAGGCCTTCGCGTCCTTCGGCTTCTGCAAGGCGCACGCCGCCGCCTTCGCCCTGCCGACCTACCAGTCTGCGTGGCTCAAGACCCACCATCCGGCCGCCTTCCTCGCCGGGGTCCTCACCCATGACCCGGGCATGTACCCCAAGCGGCTCATCCTCGACGACGCCCGAGCCTTCGGCATCACGATCCTCGGGCTCGACGTCAACGTCTCGACGGGGGAGTACCGCTTCGAGCGCACGGAGGACGGCGATGAGGCGATCCGCCTCGCGCTGGCCGACGTGCACGGCATCACCGAGCTCGAGGTCACCAACATCGTCGCCGGCCAGCCCTACGCCAGCCTCTCCGACTTCTGGCAACGCGCGCACGTGTCCCGGCCGGTGGCGGAGCGTCTCGTCCTGGCCGGTGCCTTCGACTCGATCCACGACATCGTCACGGGCGGACCGATCATGGGCCGGACCAGCACGAGCGGATCGGGCCGGCGTGGGGTGGCCGGGTTCCGCAGTGGGCTGGGGCGTCGCGGTCGGGTCACCCGGCGGGACCTGCTCCTGCACGTCGCCGAGCTCGACCGCTGGTCCGCGTCCCAGCGCCGGTCGACGAGAGGCGCGACCCGTGCCGTGGCGCGCCGCAGTCCCACCGTGCAAGGCGTCCGTACCATGTCGCACCCAGGGTCCCACGCAGGGTCCGACGCAGGGTCCGACGCAGGGCCGCACGGAGGATCGCACGGATCGCATCGAGGACGGGTCACCTCGGTGTCCGAGTCAGGCGACATCCGGGCGCTCGCCGCGGCGCAGTCCCAGGGGCCGGCCGCGGTGCCGTCCCACGTGCCGGTCCAGCTGGCGCTCGACCTCGGGGACACGCCCCGGCTCACCGCAACGAGCGGCCTGCCGGAGATGACCGGCCCGGAGCGGGTGCGCGCGGAGCTCGAGGTGCTCGGCCTCGATGCCAGCGGCCACATCGTCGACTTCTACGTCCCGATGCTCGATGCGCTGGGGGTGACCCGAGCGGACGGGTTGCTGTCCGGTCGGAGCGGCCGCGAGGTCTGGGTCGCGGGAGTCAAGGTCGCGACGCAGACCCCGCCGATCCGCTCCGGCCACCGCGTCGTCTTCCTCACCCTCGACGACGCGACCGGTCCGGTTGACCTCACCTTCTTCGAGGACGTGCAGGGGCCCTACGCCTCGACGGTCTTCCACTCCTGGCTGCTCCTGTGCCGGGGCATCGTGCGGCGCACCGGGCCCAAGGGCCTGTCGATCCGGGCAACCGGCGCCTGGGAGCTGAGCGCCCTGCAGGAGGCCTGGACCGCAGGGGGGATCGTCGCCGTACGTGACGCCATCGAGGCGGCTGACCGCGTCGCCCGGGAACGAGCGGGGGCGCTCACCAGCCAGGACGTCGACCAGGATGCCGGCGGCTCTGCCCGTCCCCTCGGGGTCGGCGAGACACCCGCCGGGCGCCGCGTGCTCGTCCACGCCTCCGGTTTCAAACAGTCCCCCTACGCCGACATCCGCCCCGCCGGGGACGACGTCCGAGACTCCCGGAGCGTCGCGAGCGCATCGGGACTCGTGCCCTCGGACGTGCCGAAAGGGCCGCCGCGCAAGCTGTGGCACGCGAGTCCGGGAAGCGCAGGGCACTAGGGTGAACGTGCCAGAAACCTGCCGCCAGACCCGGAGGACGTCGTGCCAGACGAGCAGCATCCGCAGCGCCGCGCCGGGGTCCGTCCGTCCGCCGTGGTCTCCTCGGTGCGGGCCCACGCGGACGAGGAGGCTCGCATCATCGGCCGCCAGCTCGACGTGCTCGACCTCGGTGGCGGCACCGGAGGCGTCGCCGTCCCCCTTGCCGAGGACGGCCACCGCGTCACCGTCGTCGATCCGAGCCCGGACGCGCTCGCGGCCCTCGCGCGGCGGGCCCGGGAGGCCGGGGTCCACGACAACCTCACCTCGATCCAAGGTGACGGCGACTCACTCGCCGGCGTGCTCGCAGAGCACCGGTTCGACCTCGTCTGCTGCCACGGCGTCCTCGAGTTCGTCGACGACCCCGCCGCCACACTGCGCGCCATCTCCGACGCGCTGCGCCCCGGTGGCACCCTCTCGCTCCTCGTCGCGGGTCGGCTCGCGGTCGTCTTCGCCAAGGCGATCGCCGGCGAGTTCGCCCAGGCACGGGCCGCGCTCACCGATGCTGACGGGCGATGGGGCCGCACCGACCCGTTACCGAGGCGCTTCGACCTCGACCTGGTCGAGGGGCTGCTCACCGGCGCCGGTCTCACCGTGGCCCAGGTCCGGGGGACCAACATCCTGGGGCATCTCGTCCCCGCATCCCTCGTGGACTCCGACGCCGACCGGGCTGCACTGGCCGAGCTCGACGAGCTCCTCGTGGCCGGGCCCGGACGTGAGTTCCTGCGCACGCTCGGAAATGGGCTGCACCTCGTCGCCCGCCGCGACTGACCTCGCACCGGCCCTCGAGCCGGCGGGTCAGGGGGTGGAGGGCGGATGAGCCGGCGCCAGTTCACCGCACCCTCGCGCACCGAGGAGGGGCCGCCTGACGACACCGGCTGCACGATCCTCCACGTCGACATGGATGCCTTCTACGCGTCCGCATCCCTCATCTCCCGACCTGACCTGCGCGGCAAACCGGTCATCATCGGCGGTGCCGGCGGCCGATCGGTCGTGCTCTCCGCAACCTACGAGGCGCGCGCCTTCGGGGTCACCTCGGCCATGCCCATGGCCCGGGCCCGTCGGCTGTGCCCCCAGGCGGTCGTCATCCCGCCGGACCACCGGCGCTATGCAGCCATCTCCGATGCGGTCATGGCCACCTTCGCCGCCATCACGGAGCACGTCGAGCCGCTGTCCCTCGACGAGGCCTTCCTCGACGTGTCCGGAGCCGTACGCCGGCTCGGCCCACCGACCCGGATCGCCGAGCAGCTGCGGGACACGATCGCCGACGAGCAGGGGATCACGTGCTCCGTCGGCGTCGCCTCGACGAAGTTCGTCGCCAAGCTCGCCTCGGCGCTCGCCAAGCCGGACGGGCTCATCGTGGTCCCGCGAGACGAGACCGTCTCGTTCCTCCACCAGCTGCCCGTCGGCGCCATCTGGGGTGTTGGCGACAAGACGGAGGAGCACCTGCACCGCCTCGGGTTGCGGACGGTGGCGGATCTGGCGCACACCCCGCTCGAGACCCTCCAGCGTGCCCTCGGCGATGTCGCCGGGCGCAATCTGCACGACCTGGCCTGGGGGCGGGACCCGCGGGGCGTTGTCCCCGAGCGTCGCGAGAAGTCGATCGGGGCGGACGAGACGTTCGCGCACGACATCGACGACCCCGTCCGGATCCACCGTGAGCTGCTCCGCCTCTCGGACCGCACCGCTGCGCGGGCCAGGTCGGCGGGGATGGCCGGTCGGACCATCTCCATCAAGGTCCGGTTCTCCGACTTCACGACCATCACCAGGTCCAAGACCCTGCGCCATCACACGGACGTCTCTCGGGAGATCTTCGCCACAGCCCGGGAGCTGTTCGATCGGCTCGGCCTGCAGCGAGCCCGCATCCGGCTCGTCGGCGTCAGGCTCGAGGGCCTCATCCCGGCCACGGCCGCACCGATCCAAGCAGCATTGGACGAGCCGGAGCACGGGTGGCGCGAGGCCGATCGGGCCGTGGACCGTGCCAGTGCGCGTTTCGGCGCTGGGGCCGTGCGACCAGCGAGCCTGATACCGGATCAGCAGGCCGGGTACGGGGCTACCAGTTCACAGGACGCGCCGCGGGACCTATCCTGAAGGAGAGAACCCGCTACGACCGACGGTCGTATCCGGGGCGAGTCGACAACACCGCAGGACAGGGAGGTGCCAGGTGGCACTCTCGGATCACGAGGAGGCACTCCTCCACCAGATGGAGGAGGCCCTCTACGCCGAGGACCCGCGATTCGCATCGCGGATCGAGAAGACGAAGTCGCGGGGACTGGGTCGAGGACGAATCGTCGTCGGCGTCGCCGCGGGAATCGTCGGCCTGGCCCTGATCGTCTTCGCGGCGATGAGCTCGAGCATCTGGCTCGGTGCGGTCGGGTTCGCAGCCATGGTTGCCGGCATCGTCTGGGCCATCACTCCGGCCAAGCCGGCGCTCGGCTCGGTCGGTGCGGACGGGGTTGCCACCCCCCGCAAGGGCGCCAAGGGACGTGCCTCGAGCGGCAAGTCCGGCACCTTCATGGATCGGCTCGAGGAACGCTGGGACAAGCGACGCAACGACCAGTGGTAGTCCACCCTCGGGGCTGAGCCAGCCCAGCGGCATACGGCTGAATGAGGGCCTGTTGCCAGGTAGAGTCACGCCCGGACTGTGCGAGCGGGGACCACTACGGACGCGTGGCCAAGACGCCCACGCCCCACGTGACGATGATGAGCATCGCCGTCAACAGCTCTATTCCCATGCTCAGCATGACGGCCCGCACCGCATGCCGCGTCGCGAGCCAAGCCCGCTCGTGGGTCCCGTGCTTCAGCCGCTCCATGACGTAGACGGAACCGACGAACGCGATCGGCGCCCCGACCAACGGGATGACGAACAGGCCGATGACCGCCGCGACCAGCGCCACGCCGATGACCTTGGAGTCGACTCCCGTCGCCCGCATCCGTCGGGCGGGGACGAGGTACTGCGCCACGAGGCCAAGGACGTAGATCGCCGTGGCGACCCAGAAGACGGTCCACCCCGCCGTCGAGTGCACCTCGACCGCCCAGAGCAGTGTTGCCGCCCAGACGATGAACAGGCCGGGAAGGACGGGAAGGACGATTCCCACCGTGCCCACCAGCATGGCGAGCAGGACCAGGACGTTCGTGGCCGTGATCACGTGATCCCGGTCACCCCCGGGGAGGTCAGCTCACGCCCTCCGTCCGATCAGCGCTCGTCCGCCGCGGTCGACGTGTCGTGGAGGCGATCGCTCTCGTCATGGATGTCGATGGCCAGGTCCATGAGAGCCGGGAGGTGCTGACGGCCATGATGCGCACAGAAGTGCAGTTCCCCGCCGGAGACGAGACGGGCACGGATGTACGCCTGTGCCCCGCAGCGGTCGCACCGGTCGGACGCGGTCAGTTCGGTTGCCAGTGCTGTGGTCATCATGCTTGCCTTCTCTCCACCCTCGAGGGGTTCAGCCGAGACTGAACCCTGTCATAGACCAAGACGCCCGACCAAAGAATTCCGTTGCCCTTGCGCGGGCTCCATCACCCTTCTGCCGTGCGTCTGGCTGTTCCAACAGTGAACCACGCCGATTCCTTCCCGAGCGGGAGGTGGCTGCCCCTGACCTGCGCCATACCCGGATCGTTACGCGACCTGTACCCACTTCGCCTGCCGGCCGCGAGCCTGCGGAGGAACGTCGGCGTGGGTCGTTAGGCTTCCGGTGCCGACCATCACGACCGGCCCGCCGCACCGACGAGAGAGTGATCAAACACCTTGGCCTCCGCCTCCCGCCCCGCCCCGAACGGCAACGGTGACTACACCGCGCGCCACCTGCAGGTCCTCGAGGGCCTGGAGGCCGTTCGCAAGCGACCCGGCATGTACGTCGGCTCCACCGACCAGCGGGGCCTGATGCACTGCCTCTGGGAGATCATCGACAACGCGGTCGACGAGGCGCTCGCCGGGGTCTGTGACCACATCGAGGTGATTCTCGCCAACGACGGATCCATCCAGGTCCGCGACAACGGCCGCGGCATCCCGGTGGACATCGAGCCGCGGACCCGCCTGTCGGGGGTCGAGCTCGTCTTCACCAAGCTGCATGCCGGTGGCAAGTTCGGCGGCACGTCCTACGCCGCCACCGGCGGACTACACGGCGTCGGGGCCTCGGTCGTCAACGCGCTCTCCGCGCGCCTCGACGTCGAGGTCGACCGGGGCGGCAAGACCTACGGCATGAGCTTCCGGCGGGGCGAGCCAGGGGTGTTCACCGACGCAGGGCCGACCCGCTCGCCGGAAGCCCAGTTCGCACCGTACGAGAAGCGCAGCGCCCTGCCCGTCATCGGTAGGGCCAAGCGCGGCGTGACCGGATCGAGGGTCCGCTTCTGGCCCGATCCCCACATCTTCCTCAAGGGTGCCGTGCTCGACTACGACGCGCTCGTCGCGCGGGCCCGCCAGACCTCGTTCCTGGTCCCCGGCCTGCGGCTCGTCATCCGGGACGAGCGCGGCCTCACGGGGACGCCGGCAGCGGAGGGGCCGGTCGAGGAGGTGTTCCACCACGATGGGGGGATCGCCGAGTTCGTCGAGTTCCTCGCCCCGGACGCGGCCATCACCGACGTGTGGCGACTCGAGGGTGCGGGCACGTTCAAGGAGACCGTTCCGATCCTCGACAACGAGGGGCACATGACCCCCACCGAGCTCGAGCGCGAATGTGTCGTTGACATTGCGCTGCGCTGGGGCCAGGGCTACGACGTGCGGATGCAGTCCTTCGTCAACATCATCACCACGCCCAAGGGCGGCACCCACATGGCCGGCTTCGAGCAAGCGCTCCTGAAGGTCTTCCGGCGCCAGCTCGAGCTCAACGGGCGGCGGCTCAAGGTCGGCAATGACAAGCCGGAGAAGGACGACGTGCTCGCCGGCATGACCGCGGTGGTCACCGTGCGGCTCGCGGAGCCGCAGTTCGAGGGGCAGACCAAGGAGGTCCTCGGGACCAACGCGGTCCGGGCGATCGTCGCCCGCGTCGTCGAGACCGAGCTGACCGCGCGCCTGACCTCGACCAAGCGGGGCGACAAGGCACAGTCGGCGCTGCTGCTCGAGAAGGTCGTCTCCGAGATGAAGTCGCGCATCAGCGCCCGGCTGCACAAGGAGACGCAGCGTCGCAAGAACGCCTTGGAGAGCTCGACGCTGCCGACCAAGCTCCGGGACTGCCGCACGACCGACGTCGACCGCTCGGAGCTGTTCATCGTCGAGGGCGACTCCGCCATGGGGACGGCCAAGGAGGCCCGCAGCTCCGAGTTCCAGGCGCTGCTCCCGATCCGAGGCAAGATCCTCAACGTCCAGAAGGCGTCCGTCTCCGACATGCTCAAGAACGCCGAGTGCGCCTCCATCATCCAGGTGATCGGGGCCGGTTCGGGGCGCAGCTTCGACCTCGACTCCGCCCGCTACGGCAAGGTCATCATCATGACCGACGCGGACGTCGACGGCGCCCACATCCGCACCCTGCTGCTGACGCTCTTCTTCCGCTACATGCGCCCCCTCGTCGAGGCGGGCCGGGTGTACGCGGCCATGCCGCCCCTGCACCGGATCGAGGTCATCAACGCCGGTGCCAAGAAGAACGACTACCTCTACACGTACAACGAGCTGGAGATGCGTCGCACCGTGGCCCGGTTGGAGAAGGGCGGCAAGAAGATCAAGCAGCCGATGCAGCGGTACAAGGGCCTGGGCGAGATGAACGCGGACCAGCTGGCCGACACGACGATGGACCCCCGCCATCGCACGCTCCGTCGGGTCACCATGCGTGATCTCGAGGCGGCCGAGGGCACCTTCGAGCTGCTCATGGGCAACGAGGTGGCCCCCCGGAAGGACTTCATCATCGAATCTGCCGCCGAGGTCGACCGGGAGCGCATCGACGCCTGAGGCTCCCGTGGACCCGGGTCCGGCCCACGCTGCACAGGTCGGCAACGACGTCCAAAGGATGGCGAACCGCGCGCGGTGTGACTTCCGGCGTGCCTACGATGACCGTGCACGGGAGTGAGCCGAACGACGCCGAGCGACGTCGGACAGGGAAAGGGTGCGGGAAGGCAGCGCGGGCCAGGTGGTCCGGGTGGACCTTCGTTGGGCCTTGGTGGTGATCGAGAAGGGGACCATGGTGGAGGATCACGGGAGCACGGATCAGGCGCGCCGCCCACGCGGTGTGGCGCCGCCGCCTGGCGCGCCGCAGCCGGCCCCCGGGTCCCTGCCTCGCGAGAACGACGCGTCCGGCAACCATCGTGCCGGTTTCGGCACATCCGCGGCGCCTGCCCCCATGCGCTACCTCGACCCGGCCGAGCTGGAGTGGGCGGCCGCCGCCATCGGCAGGATCTCGGCGGCGTTCACCGCCAGGGTGGTCGGGCAGTCCCGGCTGCAGGAGACCCTGATGATCGCCCTGCTGACCGGTGGCCACGTGCTCCTCGAGAGCGTCCCGGGGCTGGCGAAGACGACGGCGGCCCAGACGATCGCGCACGCGGTCGGCGGCACCTTCCACCGCATCCAGTGCACGCCGGACCTGCTGCCCAGCGACATCGTCGGCACCCAGGTGTACAACCAGCAGACGGGAGCCTTCCAGACACAGCTCGGGCCGGTCCACGCCAACTTCGTGCTGCTCGACGAGATCAACCGCAGCAGCGCCAAGACCCAGTCGGCCATGCTCGAGGCGATGCAGGAGCGACAGACGTCGATCGGCGACCACAGCTACCCGCTGCCCGACCCGTTCCTCGTGCTCGCCACGCAGAACCCCATCGAGCAGGAGGGCACCTACCCGTTGCCCGAGGCGCAGATGGACCGCTTCATGCTCAAGGACGTCCTCGACTACCCGTCCCCCGCCGAGGAGGCGGAAGTCCTGCGTCGGATCGACTCCGGCATCTTCACGCACCACTCCGAGCCAGTCGTGGGCATCGCCGACGTCAAACGCCTTCAGGGCCTGGTCGGCCGCGTCTACGTCGACCCGGCCATCGTGAACTACATCGTCGGCATCGGTTATGTCACACGGCACCCGGTCGACTACATCGACCCCGAGCTGGCGTCCTATGTCCAGTTCGGAGCCAGCCCACGGGCGAGCATCGCGTTCACGAGTGCAGCCCGCGCGCGGGCGCTCATCGACGGGCGCAACCACGTGGTCCCCGACGACGTCAAGGCGCTCGTGCATCGGGTCCTGCGGCACCGAGTCATCCTCGGCTTCGAGGCGGTCGCCGACGACCTACCTGTCGAGCGCGTCATCGACGCCATGGTGGGCGGGATCCGCACGCCCTGACGGGCGGGGCACGTCATGGCCACGCCGCTGCTGACCCGGGTGAAGAGCAAGCTCTTCGTGCACTCGCGGCGCCGCTCGCGCAACCTGCTCGAGGGGGAGTTCGCGTCGGTCTTCCACGGGCGCAGCCTCGACTACGACGACCTGCGCGACTACGTGCCCGGAGACGAGGTTCGCGACATCGACTGGAAGGCGACGGCCCGGCACACCTCCCCCCTCGTGCGCCGCTACGTGGCGACAAGGAAGCAGAACCTCATGCTCGTCATCGACACGGGGCGCGGCATGGCCGCGGCCGCCCGGGGTGGCGAGTCGAAGAAGAGCGTGGCCATCGTCGCGGCCGGGCTCGTGGGCTACCTCGCGCAACGGCACGGAGACCTCGTCGGTCTCGTCCGCGGCGACGCCACCAACACGGTCGCGCACCCGATGCGGGGAAACGAGGCTCATCTCGAGCGGCTCCTGCGCGCCATCGACGGCGCGACGACCTTGGACGGCGAGCAGAGCAACCTGACGACGCAACTGCAGTGGATCGTGCGCCACGTGAGTCGGCGGCTGCTCCTGCTCATCGTGGCGGACGACGTGGACCTCGACCCGCGCCTCAGCGACCTGCTGCGGCGCCTCCACGTCCAGCACGAGATCCTGTGGATCACCGTCGAGGACGCCGACCCCACGTCCGTCGACGCCGCCCGCACCACCGTCGACGTGGCCGACCACTACATCCTGCCGACGTTGGTGCGGACGAGCGGACGTGTCAAGGCGGCCTACGCCGAGGCGGTCGCCGCACGCGTCCGGGCGAACAACACAGTGCTCGAGGTGGCCGGGATCAACCACACCCGGGTCGGCGCGAGCGACGAGGTGCTCACGGCCGTGTTCGCCCTGTTGGAGAGGCAGCGCCGTGCGAGCGGCTGACGCCCCGCCGCCTGGCTTCTACGCGCCCGACCCCTACTCCGGTCGCTGGCCATGGATCGGCGTCGGGCTGCTTGCCGTGGTCGTCTGTTGGTACGCCTGGGTCTGGTGGTCGACGCGCTCTCGACGCATCGTCATCCCACCGAGGATCGCGCGCGACCGGCTCACCAGGCTCCGCGCCGACTATGCGCGCCAGATCGACCTGGTCGTCGCCCGGGCCGAGGGAGGAGTCATCACCCAGCGACGCGCCCACCAGCAGGTGAGCGTCCTCGTCCGCCACTTCGTGCAGGAGGTCTCGGGGATCCATGCCCCGACGATGACGCTGACGGACCTGACCAACTCCGGAGCACGCCTCAGCCCCGTCTCGAGGGTCGTCGGCGTCCTCTACCCGGGTGAGTTCGCCCCACGGGAGACGGAGACCGTGGCCGGCGCCGCCGTGGTCGCCAAGGAGGTGGTGGCACGATGGAGCTGAGGTATCCCGCACTCGTGAGTGTCGGGGCAGTCATCGTGGTCATCGGTGCCCTGGTGGTCTACCGCCTGGTGGCAGGACGGTCCCGCACCTCCGCCGCGCCGGTCGCCAACACCTCCCTCCTGACCGACCTGCCGGAGTACCGGCGGGCGCTGCGCCGGCATCGCATCCGGATGCTCGTCCTCGCGGGCAGTGCGGCCCTGCTCGGCGGTGCGGCCCTCATCGGTGCCGCTCGCCCGGTCGACGTGACGATCGAGCGTCCGGAGACGCGCAACCGCGACGTCGTGCTCTGCCTCGACATCTCCGGGTCGATGGCGGCCTACGATGCCGAGCTGGTGCGGACCTTCATGACGCTCGTCACCCAGTTCGAGGGTGAGCGGATCGGCCTGGTCATCTTCAACTCCTCCGCCGCCACGGTCTTCCCCCTCACCGACGACTACGACTTCATCCGCGACGAGCTGGACATCGCCCTGCGTGCGCTCGCCGGCGACCCTGAGGTCGACTACTTCTTCGCAGGGACGTTCAACGGTCTCGGCACATCGCTCATTGGTGACGGGCTCACCTCCTGCGTGTCGAGCTTCGACCGCGTCGACACCCGCCGAGCCCGCTCGGTCGTGTTCGCGACGGACAACGAGCTCGCCGGTCGGCCGATCATCGAGCTGGACGAGGCGATCGAGCTCGCCAAGCTGCGCTCGGTGCGCGTCTACGGGCTGAACCCCGAGGAGAGCGGCCACGACGAGCAGGCAGCCGAGATGCGCACGCTGGTGCGGTCGACCGCGGGGGAGTACTACGCCATGAGCGACCGAACGGCCGTCGAGCGCATCGTCCGGGCGGTGGCGGCGCAGGAGGCGACCGTCATCGACGCCGCGGCCCGACGGATCCTGACGGACAGCCCCGCGGTCCCGATCACCCTCGCGGGCCTCGGCCTGGCGGGCGTCGTCACGGCCAGCCGGAGGTGGGGCACGTGACCCTGCTGCCGATCGCACCCGTGTGGGTCCTGGCCGTCCTGGCGACGACCGCCGCCGTGGCCATCTGGTGGCACCCGAGCTCGGCGGGGGTGCCGGGCGTGTCACGCCCGAGCCACTGGCGTCTGTCTGCCGCCGTCGTCCTGCTCGGGGTCGCGGCGTTGCGGCCAGGCGTTCCCGGTGACGAGGCGGAGGCCACCGCAGCGAACCTCAACGTCTACTTCGTCGTCGACACGACGAGCAGCATCATCGCCGAGGACTGGGGCGGCGAGGCTCCCCGCCTCTCGGGCGTGCGCGGCGACATCTCCGACCTGGCCCTGGCGCTCTCGGGGGCAAGGTTCTCGATCGTGACCTTCGACCAGGAGGCGCGCGTGCGTCTGCCCCTGACGACGGACACGACGGCTCTCGACGCTGCCGTTTCCACGCTCCTGCCGGAGGCGTCCGAGTACTCGATGGGGTCGTCCGTGACCGAGGCCAACGAGCGCCTGGCGACGTTGCTCGAGCAGAGCAGCGAGCGCCATCCCGAGCGGGGACGCATCGTCTTCTACCTCGGCGACGGCGAGCAGACCGCGGACGGCGAACCGCCGCCCTTCACCATCCCGGCTGGTCTCATCCAGGGTGGCGCGGTGCTGGGATACGGCACTCCCGACGGCGGTCGGATGAAGTCGACTCGCGCCCGCTTCGACGTCTCGCCCTCGTACATCCGGGACCCGACCACCGGGCGTGACGCGGTCTCTGTCATCGACCAGGACCGCCTCCAAGAGCTGGCCCAGCAGCTCGGCCTGCCGTACCTGCACCGCGTCGCCGGCGAGTCGGTGCTGCCGGCCGTCGACTCGGTCGACCTCGCCCGCTACGGATCGACCGAGGAGCTCGAACGAGAACGCGTCAGTACCCGCCGCGAGCTCTACTGGCCCCTCCTGATCGGAGTGGTCGGCGTGGCCCTCTGGGAGATCGGCGCGGGCCTCTCCGGCCTGGTCCAGGCCCGCGGCCGCAAGGGGGCGCCGTGAGCACCGTGACCACCCCGACTCCCAGCCCACCGCCGGGCCGCGAGGCGGGCTTGCCAGACCGCCTCGACGTCCCGCGCACCCCCCCTCGCCGGGTCCTGCGACGACGCCTCCTGCTTGCGTCGGCACCCCTCGTGCTGCTGATCCTCCTCGTCGCCGCACGGCTGATGAGCCTCAACGCCGTGCACGACCAGACCCTCGCCGGCTACCAGGCCGGCGACAAGGCGCGCACTCTCGCCTGGGGTGAGCGGCAGGGCTGGGTCAACGTCGTCGAGCGCTTCCGGGCGCCCTTCGCGATCGGCGATGCGCATGTCCTGAGTGGTCACTTCGGGCTCGCCCGGCCGTGGTTCGAGGAGGCCTTCGAGCTCGTGCCCAAGGGTGGCATCGACGAGTGCAAGGTCCGGGTCAACCTCGGACTGACCTACGAGGCACTGGGCGACGAGGCGAGGGCGAGGGAGCGGACGGACGAGTGGCGTCAGTTCTACGAGAAGGGACTCGCGGTCACTCGAGAGCGCCCGCCGCTCTGCGACGCGCCAGAGGGCGGCGAGACGGGCGAACAGCTCGACCAGGCGGAGCAGCGGATGGAGGAGAAGAACCAGCCGCCGCCGGGGGAGGAGGAAGCGCCGGCTCCGGAGGAGAGCCCTCCGACCCCGCAGCCGACGCCGGTCCCGGACCCGGAGGGCGCCCCCAGCCAGGAGCAGCAGGACCTGCTGCGGGAGCAGCAGCGACAGAACACCATCGAACGCAACGAGCAGCGCGGCACCGACGATCCCGTGGAACCCGACGGAGGAGTCGGCGGCCACCCGAGGCCGTGGTGACCGACGGGAGCGGCAGCGCCACGTGCCCACGCCGCGCCGTCGCCACCGGAAGCGCGCGATCCACGGCGCGCAGCAACCTGACCAGATGGTTGCCGAAACCGCCCCGTGCACGAGGCACGGGCCACTCGCGGTCGAAGCCCAGCGGCATACGGTCCGATCAGCGTGCGGGGAGGTCTGGACCGTCGATGACCTCGCCGACGAGCTCCTGAACCGCGATGACGGCCTTGCCGCAGGACTCCGGGCGTCGGCCCCCGGTTGGGCGGCGCCACACCCTGACGCGCCATGAGCGGCCGTCCTCGTGGGCAACCTCGATGACGGGGTCGGCCTCCTCGACGTCGTCGCTGGGCAGGGCCCACAGTGCCCCGAGCCGGGTCTCCTCGGTGAGGGCGCGCACGTGGGACTCGGCGCATTGGGCGGCTGTCGGCAATGGTGACCGGCCGCGGTCATGGGTCCCACCGAGGAGCTCGCGTGGGACGTGCCCCGTGTCGCTCGCGTCGAGGACCCAGCCGGCCATCGTCTCGTCGAGCCGGGCGAAGCCTTGGCCCCAGGGCAGCAGGACCGCGGTCGGGGCGAAGCGATGGCCACCTGTGTGGGAGACCTCCCAGACCCGCCCGGGGTCGAGTCTGGCCGCTGCGGCAGCCAGTGGACGACCCCGGACGGCGCAGCACACGTCGCGGCGGCCGTTGGTGCAGATCAGCAGGTGCGGCGGGGCATTCTCCGCACCCGGAAGCGAGGCTCGCACGAGCGCGCGGTGGCCCCTGGCGAGTGCGGACCAGTCGAGCTCGAGCAGGTCCCCGGGCCGGGCGACGTCCGCCGACACCATCCACGCATCGTCGGCCCTGACCCCCGCGTGGGCGACGAGCACGCGGCGAGGGCCGACCCCGTCAGGATGGCCGCTGGGTCGCCGGATGAGCATGAACCTCCCTCCAGCGACCGCACACCGGCTGTCGAGCTCTGCACCGAGCTCTGCGCCGAGGTGTGAGTCTTGCGCGGCCACCCGTCCCCAGGGACCGGACTGCTCGAGGACGACGAAGAACAGGGCGCCGGCGGCGGTGCCGAATGCGCTGGTCCCGTCCCGATCCCACAGGACCGAGCAGGCGTCCTCCGCTGGCCTGGCGTGACCGGAGGTGGCGGGGTGCCGGCCAAGGTCCACCTCATCCTGGACCGGCGGGGAGGCTGGCGGTGGTGGGGGTGAGGGCGGACGCCTCGCCGCGCGCTTGCGGGGAGGCATCAGGCTGGGGGCGCCGCGACGATGGCGGCGATGACGGTGTTCGTCTCGGTGCCCGAGCCGTCGCGCCGGCCTGTCGCGGCAGGCAGCTCGATCGCCACACCGCCGGCCGCGGCCGCCCGCGCCGGCGTGTTGCCGGCGAACGCGACGACGAGGGTGTCGTGGCCCTTGAGGAAGCGGTGGCACCTGACGCCACCGGTGGCTCGTCCCTTGGAGGGGTACTCGGCGTACGGCGTCACCTTGAGCGAGCCCCCTTGCGTGCCGGGCAGCGCACCGGAGGAACCGGCCGAGGTGACCACGACGCCCTCGCGGCCTGGATCGACGACACCGAAGAACAGGGCCCGCGCATCGCGACCAAGCTTGATCCCGGTCATTCCGGCCGCGGAGCGCCCTTGCGGCCGAACGGACTTGGCCGAGAAGCGGAGCAGCTGGGCATCACTGGTGATGAAGACGAGGTCCAGGTCCTCCCGATCGGCAACGGCCGCGCCGACGACTCGGTCACCGTCCTTGAGGCTGATGATGTCCCAGTCGTTGCTCTTCGGGGCATCCGGAGTGACCCGCTTGACGACCCCGGCCGCCGTGCCGAGCGCGAGGATCGGCGCGTCCGCCCCGATCGGCACGATCGTCAGGGGCTCCTCAGCCTTCGCCAGGTCGACATAGGCGGCCAGGGGTGCGCCGCCGCCGAGGCTCGGGGCGCCGTTCGTCGGAGGCAGGGTCGGCAGCTCGAGGGCCGACAGCCGCACGAGGCGGCCGGCCGTCGTGACGAGGCCGAACTCACCTCGAGCGGTCGTGCGCACCGCGCCCACCAGGGCGTCGTGCCGGGAACGGGCCCCTGCGGCAGTCACCGGCTCGGCGTTGCCCGTGCGCGCGAGCAGCCCGGTCGACGAGAGCAGCACCCAGCACGGGTCGTCCGCGATCTCCAGCGGCGCGGCGCTGGTCTGCCTCGCCTGTCCCGAGCTCTCCAGGAGGACGGTGCGGCGCGGCGTCCCGTGCTTCTTCGCGACGTCGGCGAGCTCGGTGGAGACGAGCTTCAGCAGCAGCTTCTCGTTGTCGAGCAGCGCCCGCAGCTCCTCGATGGTGCGCTCGAGCTCGGTCTTCTCGTTCTCCAGCTCGATGCGGGAGAACTTGGTCAGCCGACGCAGCTGGAGGTCGAGGATATAGGTGGCCTGGGGGTCCGACAGGTCGAAGATCTCCATGAGGCGGGTCTTCGCGGTGCCGGCATCGTCGGAGCTGCGGATGACCTGGATGACCTCGTCGATGTCGACGATGGCGATGAGCAGGCCCTCGACGAGGTGGAGGCGCTCCTCCTTCTTGCGGAGGCGGAACTCGGTGCGACGCCGGACCACGTCGGTCCGGAAGTCCACGTAGACCTGGAGCAGCTCCTTGAGCCCCATCGTGCGGGGCTGGCCGTCGACGAGCGCGACGTTGTTGATGCCGAAGTTCTCCTCCATCGGCGTCAGCCGGTACAGCTGCTCGAGCACCGCCTCCGGATTGAAGCCGTTCTTGACCTCGATGACCAGGCGCAGTCCGTTGGCCCGGTCGGAGAGGTCCTTGAGGTCGCTGATGCCCTGCAGCTTCTTGCCCTGGACGAGATCGCGGATCTTCTCGATGACCTTCTCCGGGCCGACGAGATAGGGCAGCTCCGTGACGACGATGCCCTTGCGGCGTGGGGTGATGTTCTCGATCCGGGCCGTGGCCCGGGTCCGGAAGCTCCCACGACCGGTCAGGTAGGCGTCCCTGATCCCCTCGAGCCCGACGATCCGCCCACCGCCGGGCAGGTCGGGTCCGGGGACGAACTTCATCAGCTCGTCCAACGAGCACGACGGGTTGGCGATGAGGTGTCGTGCCGCGCCGATGACCTCGACGAGATTGTGCGGAGCCATGTTCGTCGCCATGCCGACGGCGATCCCGGAGGCGCCGTTGACGAGCAGGTTGGGCAACGCCGCCGGCATCACCTCGGGCTGGTACTGCGTGTCGTCGTAGTTCGGCACGAAGTCGACGGTGTTCTCGTCGAGCCCCGAGACCATGAGCAGGGCGGACTCGGCGAGCCGAGCCTCGGTGTAGCGGGCTGCCGCCGGCCCGTCGTCGAGCGAGCCGAAGTTGCCGTGGCCGTCAATGAGGGGCAGCCGCAACGTGAACGGCTGCGCCATCCGCACCAACGCGTCGTAGATGGCCGTGTCACCGTGCGGGTGGTACTTGCCCATCACCTCGCCGACGATGCGCTGGCTCTTGACGTGGCCGCGGTCGGGCCGCAGCCCGAGCTCGTTGGCGCCGTAGAGGATGCGCCGTTGGACCGGTTTGAGCCCGTCGCGCGCGTCGGGCAGCGCTCGCGAGTAGATGACGCTGTACGAGTACTCGAGGAAGGCGTTCTGCATCTCCTCCTCGACGTCGATCCCGACGATCTTCTCCTCGAAGTCCAGAGGGGGAGGCGTGGTGGTCGTGCGTCGGGCCATGCCGGGTCGGGCTCCTTGCTGCGTTGGATGAACACCTCATCTTCGCCCAAGGCGTCCCCGAGCCGTCACCTGCCACGCCGCAAAGTGCCGGTCACCCCGAACCGGCCCCAGTGGGCGACCTCCTCGACCCCCCGTCGGGCGCGCCGCAGACTGGGGCTCTTCGGTCCGGGGAGCGCGTGCCCGATCGAGACGACCCCGACGATCCGGCGGCCGGGAGGGATGCCGAAGGCCGCCTTGACGGTTTCGTGGTGGACCGGCGGCACCCCGAAGAAGAGCGCCCCGAGCCCCTCGTCGACGGCGGTGAGCAGGATGAGCAGGGCCGCCATGCCCGTGTCGACGTCCCAGTAGGGGACCGGCCAACGAGCTTCGTCGCGATCAGTCCAGCCCTTGTCGGGCGCGGCATAACGGTCGAGGTACGCGTCCTTGTCCGAGAGGCACAGGACGAGCAACGGCGCATTCCGTATGCCGCTGAGCCAGCTGTCGCTCGGACCGTCCTCGGGCGTCGTGGCCGTCCAGAACGAGTCACGCTCGTCGTCCTCCGCGAGAACGAGGAAGTCCCAGCCCTGGCTGAAGCCCGCGCTGGGGGCGCGGACGGCGTTGGCGAGGCAACGCTCGATGACCTCCGGCGACACCTGCCGGTCGGGGTCGTAGCGGCGAACCATACGACGGCGGCGCACGACGTCGGAGAACTGCATGTCCGACAGCCTTGCACTCCAGCTCACGCCCGGGGTGCCGAGTCACCGGTCGTGACACGATGAGCGCATGGTGGCAAGCGAGCTCTCCCCGACCAGCCAGGCCGCTGGCGCCGGGGGTCCGGGGGGCACGGTGGACGAGTCCTGGCCCAAGGCACCGGTCGAGTGGGAGGCCGACGTCGTGCTCAGGGACGGCACGGTGGCGCACATCCGCCCGATCACGCCCGCTGACGCGGACCGGTTGCGGCAGTTCCACAACCGGCAGTCCGACGAGTCCATCTACTTCCGGTTCTTTGCGCCACTCCGTGAGCTGAGCGACCGTGACGTCCACCGCTTCACCCACGTCGACTACCACGACCGCGTCGCCCTGGTGGCGATCCTCAACGGCGAGATCGTCGGTGTCGGCCGGTTCGACCGCATCGAGGCCACGAACGCCGAGGTGGCCTTCAACATCTCGGACCACATGCAGGGCAAGGGAATCGGCTCGGTCCTGCTCGAGCACCTCGCCGCCATTGCGCCGGAAGTCGGCATCACTCGCTTCACCGCGGAGGTCCTCCCGCACAACCGCAAGATGCTCATGGTGTTCAAGGACGCCGGTTACGAGGTGTCGAGCCACATCGAGGACGGTGTCGTCGGCCTGTCCTTCGACATCCTGCCGACCGAGCAGTCCAAGGCGGTCCAGCTCTCCCGCGAGCACCGGGCCGAGTCCCGGAGCATGCGGACCATCCTCTACCCGGAGCGGGTTGCCATCGTGGGCGCCAGTCGCCGGGAGGACTCGATCGGTGCGCTCGTCCTGCGCAACCTCATCCGGGCGAGGTTCCAGGGCGAGCTCTACCCGATCCACCGGGAAGCTGAGGAGATCCAGGGGCTGCGGGCCCATCGCACGATCCGCGACGCACCCGGACCGGTCGACCTCGCCATCGTCGTCGTGCCGGCCGCTGACGCCATCGAGGTCGTGGAGGACTGTGGGCGCGCCGGGGTCAAGTCGCTGCTCGTCCTCTCCTCTGGTTTCGCCGAGTCCGGGGAGGAGGGCACGCGCCTGCAGGATCGGCTGCGCGTGACGGCACGGGGTGCGGGGATGCGGATCGTCGGGCCGAACAGCTTCGGGCTGATCAACAACGACCCGGGCATCCAGCTCAACGCCACGCTGGCGTCGGTCATCCCCGGCCGCGGGCAGCTGGGCCTGTTCGCCCAGAGCGGCGCCCTCGGCGTGGCCGTGCTTGCCTCGGCGGCCCGCAGAGGTCTCGGCATCTCGGTCTTCGCGTCGGCCGGGAACCGCGTCGACGTGTCGGGCAACGACCTCATGCAGTACTGGATCGACGACCAGGACACGACGACGGTCGGCCTCTATCTCGAGTCGATGGGCAACCCGCGCAAGTTCTCGCGGATCGCGCGTCACCTCGCGTCCGTCAAGCCGGTCATCGTCGTCTCGTCCGGTGTGTCGCAGTACGCCGCCCCTCCCGGGCACCGGACCCGGACCCCGACCGTGCCCCCGCAGGCGTTCGACGCCCTGCTGCGACAGGCGGGGGTCATCCGCGTCGAGAACGTCCACCAGCTCTTCGACGTCGCCCAGCTGACGCTCCACCAGCCGATGCCGACCGGGGACCGCGTCGCCGTTGTCGGCAACTCCGACGCCCTCGGCTCGCTCAGCGCCTCAGCGGCGGAGAGCTGGGGCCTGCGCGTGACGCACGGTCCGGTCTCCCTGCTGCCACACGCATCGGCAGCGGAGTTCGCGCACGCGCTCGACGCGGCCTTCTCGGATCCGGAGGTCGACAGCGTGGTCGCCGCGTTCATCCCTCCCCTCGTGACCCCCGACGAGGAGGTCTCCCACGCCGTCCGGGACGTCGTGGCGAAGTATGACAAGCCCTGTGTCGCAACCTTCCTCGGCATGCGTGGCGTCGACGGCGGCATGCGGTACACCGCTGCCGACGGGCAGGAACGGTCCGTCCCGTCGTACTCGATGCCGGAGGACGGGATTCGCGCCCTCCGCTCCGTGACCAGGTACGCGCAGTGGCGAGCGAAGGACCGAGGCGTCCCGGTGGCCCCGGTCGGGATCGACCGGGCCCATGCCGACGCGCTCCTCGACGGCTGGCTGGAGGCAAGCCCGGAGGGACGTGCGCTCACCAGGGACGAGACCCGCGAGCTGCTCGGCACCTACGGCATCAGGCCCTGGCCGGCCATCGAGGTCACGGACGCGGACGAGGCGGTCGCTGCCGCCGACGAGCTGGGCTATCCGGTCATCCTCAAGTCCACCTCCCCAGTCGTGCGCCATCAACCAGGACTGGCCGGCGTCCGGGCCGACCTCGTGGACTCCGACGCGGTCCATGATGCCCACGCCTCGCTGACCGAGCGGCTCGGCCCCCTTCGCGCCGACCGGTTCGTCGTGCAGCGGATGGCGGTGCCCGGGGTGTCCTGTGTGCTCAAGGCCACCGAGGACCCACTCTTCGGACCGGTCGTCAGCTTCTCCGTCGCAGGACCGCCGACCGAGCTGCTCGGCGACATCGCGCACCGCATCCCGCCCCTGACGGACGTCGACGTCGCCGACCTCATCAACGGCGTCCGGGCCGCTCCGCTCCTCTCGGGCCACCGGGGCGCCGCGCCCGTGCACCGGGCCGCCCTCGCCGATCTCATCGCGCGCCTGTCGGTCCTCACGGACGACCAGCCCGAGCTGGCTTCGATCGAGCTGAACCCCGTCAACGCATGGACCGGGGGAGTGGACGTGCTGGGGGCTGACGTCGTCATCAGCCATGCGCTGGTCCGCAAGGACACCGGTCGCCGCAGTCTCACGTGACCGGTGCCGAGGGCGGGTCCTGGCCGGCCGAATGTGGGTGGTCGGGCGGGGGACCGGCGAGCGGGTGCGAGGATGGTACCCATGCGACGCGTCACCCAGGGCCCGGAGCGGGCGCTCCCGGAGGACCTCACCTCGGCGATCACTCGCGCCGGCTACTACCCGGCACTTGTCTGCGATGTGGTCGAGTCCGCGCTTGCGGGAGAGGAGGTCGTGTCCCACCTGGTCCACCAGGAGACGACCTTCGACCACGAGACGGTGCGGCGGCACGTCACCGTCCTGGCCGTGACGAGCCGCCGCCTCGTCATCGCCCACGCCGACGACCACGCCGAGCCGGGCGCTCAGGCGACGGCCACCGCGACGACGGAGACCGTGCCGCTGGACGCGGTGCGCGGGGTCATGGTGACCCACGTCGTCACCGAGCCGGAGGGGTTCGTGCAGAACAGTCCCTCGCGCGACATCACGCTCACCCTCGGCTGGGGTGCGGTGAGCCGGCTGGACCTGCTGCCGGCCCAGTGCGGTGATCCCGACTGCACCGCCGACCATGGTTTCGAGGGAACCGTGGCCTCCGACGACATCTCCCTGCGTATCTCGGCAGCAGCCGACGGCGAAGCGGCGGTCGAGCGTGCGCTGTCCTTCGCGCGTCACCTCTCCCGCGCCATCGGCGGCTCGGTCCGGGCGTGAGGAGCCGATGACTCCGCACGTCGCCCCCCTGCCGCTGGACTGGTCGAAGGGCACGCTGGCCTCCGTCCTGCCCTCGGTCGCGGACCGCCTCGGGGTCAGGCGGTACGCCGGAAAGGACGTCTTCGAGCTGCCGGCGGCCCCCCGCGCCGTGGTCGTGCTCGTCGACGGACTCGGCCACGACCTGCTCCTGCAACGCAGCGGCCACGCCCCGTTCCTGAGGGAGCGCCTCGCCACCGCGCACCGCGTGGCGTGCGGGTTCCCCACGACGACGGCCACCTCGATGGGCAGCTTCGGCACCGGGCTGCCACCGGGGGCACACGGGCTGGTGGGGATGCAGGTGCTGGACCCGCAGTCGGACCGGCTCGTCAACGAGCTCTCGTGGGAGGACGGCCCGGACCCTCGATCGTGGCAGCCCCATGGCACGGTCTTCGAGGCTGCGGTCAACGCCGGTGTCGAGGTCACCATGGTCGGGCCGCGCTACTTCGAGGGATCGGGCCTGACCACCGCAGCGCTCCGAGGCGCCCGCTTCACCGCGGCACGCGCACTCGACGAGCGGGTCACGGCAGCGGTGTCCGCGGTCCGAGCCACGCCCAAGGCCCTCGTCTACCTCTACTGGGGGGACGTCGACAAGGTCGGTCACGTCCACGGCTGCGAGTCCTGGCAGTGGGGCGACGCGGTCGAGTCGGTCGACGGGGCACTCGCGTCACTCGTCGGGCAGGTGCCGGATGACACGCTCGTCGTCGTCACGGCCGACCACGGCATGGTTGACATCGCGCACGAGAACCGTCTGGACCTCATCGACGAACCGGACCTCATGGCCGGCGTGCGGCACCTGGGCGGCGAGCCCCGCTGCATCCAGCTCTACACGCTCGACGGCGCCACCGATGATGTCGCAGCGGTGTGGCGGGAGCGAGTCGGTGACCGTGCCCGCGTGCTGCCCCGCGAGCAGGTCATCGCCGAGGGCTGGTTCGGCCCGGTCGAGGAGCGCGTGGCCGGGCGCATCGGGGACATCGTCGTCGCCATGAACGACTCCTTCGCCGTCGTGCACAGTGGCCTGATGCGACCGGAGCTGGTGCGCCTGCTCGGCCTGCACGGCTCCACGAGCGACGTGGAGCTCGCCGTGCCGGTGATCGTCGTGCCGCCGCGTCGCGGCGTCTAGGGTGGACGACCGTGGCTGAGCTCGTGTTCTTCTCCGGGACGATGGACTGCGGGAAGTCCACGCTGGCGCTGCAGATGGACCACAACCACGCTGCCCGTGGTCGCGTGGGCCTGATCTTCACCAAGATGGACCGGGCCGGCACCAACGTCCTGTCGTCCCGGCTCGGCCTGTCCACCGGAGCGCTCGAGGTCCATGACGACCTCGACCTGTGGGACGCCGTGGTGGAGCGGGCGACAGCCGGTCAGCGCATCGACTACCTCGTCTGCGACGAGGCGCAGTTCTACTCGACAACGCAGATCGAACAGCTGGCGCGCATCGTCGACGAGATGGAGGTGGACGTCTTCGCCTTCGGGATCACCGCGGACTTCCGGACCGAGCTCTTCCCGGGCAGCAAGCGCCTCATCGAGCTCGCCGACCGCGTGCAGGTGCTCCAGGTCGAGGCCCTGTGCTGGTGCGGTCGCCGCGGCACGACGAACGCGCGCATCGTGGACGGCGTCATGGTGGTCGAGGGCGACCAGGTGGTCGTCGGCGACACGAATCCCACCGTGGACTCCGTCGAGCCGGGCGTCGTCGAGTACGAAGTCCTGTGCCGGCGTCACTACATGCGCCGGATGACCGCCCACGCCGCTCGAGCGGCGGCGCTGTCCCCGGAGGTGCTGCCCTTCGACCTCGAGGTCTGCGCCCTGCCGCCTCGGCCCATCACGCAGTCCGAGTAGGGAGGCCAGGCGGCAGGCAATCAGTCGCCCTTGCGCCCGAACATGATGTCGTCCCAGCTCGGCACGCTGGGGCGACCCGACTTGCGGGTCGACGGGCGGCGCGATGGTGTGGACGGTGCAGAGGGGCGGGGCCGGACGCGGGACGTCGTGACCTCGTCTGCTGGCGGGTCGTCGAAGTGCGGCCCGTCGATGCGGTCCGGCGCGCGGCCGGGCAGGTCTTCGTGATCCGGTCCGGCCGGCTGCTGACCCCTGTCATCGGACTGGGGGAGTGGCTGGGTCTCGGCCGCGCGTCCGGAACCGCCGGTGCCCGGACCGGACGCAGCGCCGCTCGATCCCGAGCTCGATCCCGAGTTCGATCCCGAGCTCGGTGACACACTCGGTCCGACACTCGACGCCCCGCGTCGGCGGCGCCGAACCGAGGCGCTGGCAGCGCTCGGTCCAGCCGCATCAGCGGATGAACGCGCCGCCCGGGGGTCGTCCTCCGGGTGCCCGTGGGCAGCAGGTGGCGCCTCGTCCCGGGAGGGCCTTCGGGTCAGGTTCTCGAGGGGGAGCGCCCCCTCGGGCGCGTCCTCGATGCCGGGCACGTCGGCGCCGCGGCCGCGTCGACGTCGTCCGCGCGCGCTGCTCCGCTCGCGGATCGCCTCCATGAGGTCGACCGGCTCGACCGGCTTGACCGGCTCGGCACGCTCGGCGAGCCGATCCTGTCGTCGGCTGGTGATGCCGCCCTCCGCCTCCACGTCGTAGACCTGGGCGGGCCCGGTGAGAGCCGCGAGATGCGGGGCGGGTATCGGCCCCGGGGGCGCGTTGTCATCGTCCTCACTGAGCCAGCGTGCCTCGTCGTCGCGCGCGACCACGGTGCGGGCCAGCGGGTCGAAGTCCCAGGCCGCCTCGCGCTGGCGGCCCCCGGCATTGAAGAGCACGACGACCGTCCAGGCGCCCCGGTCCGTGCGGCGGGAGTCCCACCGGGTCGCCTCTGGGTCGAGCTCCCGGGACCGGAGCCGCTCGGCGACGCGCGCACCCAGGGTGGCGGCTCCTCCAGGTGCCCCACGGCTGCGCAACCGGACCTGTCGGGCGAGTCCCGCCACGTGTTCACGCTCGGCGAGGATCGGCACCTCGTAGCGGTGCACCTTCTCCACGGCCCACCCGGCTCGCTCCGCAACCTCCTCGGCCGTGAGGCCGGCACGGATCATCGCCTGGACATCCTTCGGGCGCAGGCCGCCCTCGGCGTCGAGCTGCAGCTGACCCAGCCTCGGCCGGTCCCGGCGTGCAGCGGCACGCAGCGACTCGTCCAGCGGAACCTGGTAGCGGTTGCCCTCGTCGTCGGCCAGCAGGAGGTGCACACCGTCCTCATGGACGCCGATGAGCCTGAGGTCCTGCATGCGCGCGGTCTCCCGGTCGAACGTCAGCCGGAGGTCGCCCGGCTGCCTGCGTCTCGAGCATGCCATCGCCCCCGGGTGCGGCGAAAGCGACCACGCCGCACGGGTACCGTTTGCCTTGGCATGCCGACCCCGTCCTACCATTCTGCGCAGCTCGCCCTCGACCTCGTGGGCGTCTTCGTCTTTGCCCTGTCCGGTGGGCTCGTCGCGGTGAAGAAGGGTCTCGACCTCTTCGGTGTCCTCGCGCTCGCCGTCGCGGCTGCCCTCGGCGGTGGGATCCTGCGCGACCTCCTCATCGGGGCGATCCCACCCGTCGGCATCAGCGACTGGCGCCTTCTCACTGCCGCCGGCCTCGGTGGTCTCGTCACCTTCCTCTACCACCCCGGCGTCGAGCGCATCGGCCGGTTCGTTCGCGTTCTCGACGCGGTGGGTCTGGCGGCGTTCGCCGTGGCGGGCAGCCTCAAGTCCGTCACCTTCGGCATGCCGCCGATCACCTCGGTCATCGTCGGCCTGAGCACCGCCGTGGGGGGTGGAGTCATCCGCGACGTCCTCGCCGGGCAGGTCCCGGAGGTCCTGCGCCGGGAGCTCTACGCCCTGCCGGCCATGCTCGGGTCGATCGTCGTCGTACTCGCTGGCGAGCTCGGCGCCCTGGACGACTGGGTCCTGTGGGGTGCGGTCGCGCTCGTCTTCGGCCTTCGGATGGTCGCGGTCCGTCTCGACCTCAACGCCCCCCGCCCCCTTCGCACGGGCCAACAGCAACGAAAGTGACCAGGCATGCAGCCGTATGACGCGATCCTCCTGCTCAGCTTCGGTGGGCCCGAGGGCCCCGACGAGGTGCTCCCCTTCCTTCGTCGGGTCACCGCGGGCCGAGACATCCCCGACGAGCGCCTGGCAGCGGTCGGAGAGCACTACTTCCGCTTCGGCGGCAAGAGCCCGATCAACGAGCAGAACCGTGCGCTCGTCACCGCGATCCGGGAGGAGCTGCACGCACGCGGGGACGCCACCCCGGTCATCTGGGGCAACCGCAACAGCGAGCCCTTCCTCGAGGGCGCGCTGCGGGAAGCCCACGCGGCCGGACGCCGACGGGTGGTGACCGTGACCACGAGCGCCTACTCGTCCTACTCCTCCTGCCGCCAGTACCGCGAGAACCTCGCGGAGGCTCTCGACGCCCTCCGTGGGGACGGCTTGGACCTGTCGATCGACAAGATCGCGCCCTACGCGCCGAGGCCCGGCTTCCGCCGAGCCAACCTCGACCACGTCGTCGCCGCCCTGCGCCTGCTCGATGGCGTGCCGGACGAGCAGATCGCGCTCCTGTACGTCACCCACTCGATCCCCGAGACGATGGACGCGACGTCCGGACCGGGGGACGGCGATGGCCACCTCTACCAGCGTCAGCACCTCGCGCTCGCCTCGGCCCTCACAGAGGAGGCCAACACCGTGCTCGGTCGCCACCTCGTCGGCGAGCTCGTCTTCTGCTCGCGCTCGGGACCCCCGACACAGCCCTGGCTCGAGCCCGACGTCAACGATCGCCTGGAGCAGCTGGCAGCCGAGGGGTGCTCCGCCGTCGTCGCCGCCCCGATCGGGTTCGTGTCCGACCACATGGAGGTCGTCTACGACCTCGACACCGAAGCCGCCGCCACTGCGGCACGGGTGGGACTCCGCTTCGTCCGTGCGGCGACCGTCGGGAGCGATCCGGCCTTCGTCGCCGACCTGGTCGACGCCGTCGCCGAGCGCGCGGCCGAGGCGCGGGGCGAGCCGGTCCCGGACTTCGAGGGTCGGATGCCATCGGTGTGCGCGGCCGGGTGCTGCCCCAATCTCCGGGCGGCCCGCCCGGCACACTGCGGAAGGGACTGAGGCGAGTGACCACAGATCCGAGCACCGCGGCGGACGGTCTGTCCGAGCTCATGGTCCAGGCGCTCGAGCGGCTGTGCATCGATCTCGCCCTCGCGGCGGGTCGGCTCATCCGCGACGACCGACCCCGGCATGTGGGCGTCGCCGCGACGAAGTCCACCGACACGGACGTCGTCACGGTCATGGACCAGCGATCCGAGGCGCTGCTCCACCGCCTCATCAGGTCCGCCCGACCGGACGACGGGGTCCTCGGGGAAGAGGGCGTGGACGTGATCGGCACCTCCGGCCTGACCTGGGTCATCGATCCCATCGACGGGACGGTGAACTACCTCTACGACATCCCCGCCTACGCCGTGTCCGTCGCCGTCGTCACCGGTGATGCCCGGACCGACGGCGCCTGGCGGCCGGTCGCCGGCGCGGTCTGCGACCCCTGTCGCCGGGTGGTGCACCACGCGCGCCGAGGTGGCGGAGCGTGGTCCAGACCTGAGCCCGGCGACGGCACCGACCACCCCGGGGCAGGGGATCCGGAACGGCTGACGGTGTCCTCGGAGGACCGGCTCGGGAGGGCGCTGCTGGCCACGGGCTTCGGCTACGACCCAGAGGTCCGGGCCCGGCAGGCCGAGGTGCTGCGACACGTCCTGCCCCAGGTGCGGGACATCCGGCGCATCGGCAGTGCCGCGCTCGACCTCGTCCGGGTCGCCGAGGGGACGGTCGATGCCTATGCCGAGTCGGGGATCAACGCCTGGGACCTCGCCGCGGGCTGGCTCATCGTCGAGGAGGCGGGAGGTCTCGTGGTGGGGCAGGGGAGCCACCCGGGCAAGGCCCTGACCGTTGCCGCGGGACGAGGGCTCATCGAGCCGCTGCGGGCTCTCTTCCAGCCCACCAGGCACTGACGCGGCGTATGCCGCTGAGCCGGCTCAGCGGCATACGTCCCCTCACGAGGTGGCGGGGTGGATCGGTCAGGCGGCCTGGAAGTGCTCCAGCTCCGGGACCCTGATGCCGTTCTCGGCAGCGAGGCGGGCGAAGGACTCGAGCTCGCCCGTGTGGATCTGGATGCGGTAGTCGTCGCCAGCGGCGCGCGCTTGGGCGAGATCATCGAGGGCGTCGAGGACGCGGACGCGGATCTGCTCGCCGAATTCGGTCATGGCACCTCCTGGCCGGTGGAAGGTCGGTCGGGCTCGCAGACCTTATCAGTGGGTCCGCCAGAGCCTTGCGAGCCAGCCTGCACCCGGGCGGGTCAGGATTTGGCAAAGAGATCGTGAAGGACTGGTCCGGAAACGGCAGGTCTGTCCGTTTCGCCGGTGCGGAGCGTGAGACTCGCCGTGAAACGAGGTGACAGCGGCTGGCGGATGGGGCACAATCCGCGCACGCGGCATGTTCGTCGGTGTGAACACCGTCATCGGCTGTGCGGGAACAAGGAGGCGCGTGGGGACGTTCTCGCGTCACGACAAGGGGTGGGCTCCGCCGGGCGGGGCACCAGCAAGCAGTGAGAGGGCACAGGATGGCAACCGACTACGACGCGCCACGCAAGACAGACGACGACCTGAGCGAGGATTCGATCGAGGAGCTCAAGTCGCGTCGTGTCGACAAGAGCTCGTCCAGTGTGGACGTCGACGAGACCGAGCAGGCCGAGGGGTTCGAGCTGCCCGGTGCGGATCTCTCCGGTGAGGAGCTGTCCGTGCGGGTGCTGCCGAAGCAGGCCGACGAGTTCACCTGCTCCCGGTGCTTCCTCGTGCACCACCGGAGCCAGCTCGCCAAGGAGACGAACGGGATGATGATCTGCACGGAGTGTGCGGCCTGAGCGCCGCCTCGCAGAGGCAGGTCGAGTCCGAGCTCGAGCAGATAGGGTCGGTCCACGTGACCGACCCTCGTGCTGCCACCGTCGAATCGGTCGACGTCGCCCTGCGCCGGCTCGATCCGGACCTCCCGTTGCCGACCTATGCCCACCCGGGTGACGCCGGGGCCGACCTCGTGTCACGGGTCGACGTCCTCATCCGCCCCGGGGAGCGCGTGCTCGTGCCCACCGGCATCGCCATCGCGCTGCCCCCGGGCCATGCGGGATTCGTGCATCCGCGATCCGGGCTGGCAGCGCGCCACGGCATCTCGATCGTCAACGCGCCCGGCACCATCGACGAGGGCTATCGCGGGGAGATTCTCGTCAACCTGGTGAACCTGGATCGGAGCGAGGACTTCGTCGTGCACCGCGGGGACCGCATCGCCCAGCTCATCGTGCAGCCGGTGGCTCGAGCGCGGTTCGTTGCGGTGGATTCGCTCGACGCGACCGTCCGGGGGGACACTGGACACGGGTCGACCGGCGGCTTCGGGGCAGCGCGACCGCCGAGCGCCTGACTGGACCTGACAGCATGCACCGGGCCCGCAACCGGTGGCCCCACCATTCCCCGGGTACGCCGGGCCGGGCGCTGGTCGCCCGAGGTGGTCCGCCCGGCCCCCTCGACAGTTGTAGACAGAAGGACGGATTCACGTGGGACTCTTCAGCCGCCGCAAGTCGGCCCGTGACGAGCAGGCAGCCCCTGAGGCGGACTTCGACGACCTGGGTGACGAGGTTCGGGTCGACTCGGAGGAGGACCTCGGAGGCCCGGAGCTGGGTGCGGAAGGGGGCGTTGCCGCGGTCGACGGGACCACTGGTCCCTTCGACCGGTCCGCCGTCACGGACGACAGCGAGTACCTCAACCTCGGGGCGCTCTGGCTCAAGGGGAAGCCGGGCATGGAGCTGAGACTCGAGGTGAACGAGCAGGAGCAGCAGATCACGGGAGTCACGGCACTGCTCGGCGAGTCCGCCGTGCAGCTGCAGGCCTTCGCGGCGCCGAAGAGCGAGGGTGTCTGGATCGACATCCGCAACGAGATCGGCAAGAGCATCACGGATGCCGGTGGCACGTCAGAGGTCCGCACCGGTGAGTTCGGTGAGGAGCTGCTGACGCGGATGCCCCAGAAGGGCCCCGATGGGCGCACCGTGTTCATGCCTGCGCGGTTCATCGGCTTCGACGGGCCGCGATGGTTCCTCCGCGCCGTGGTGAGCGGCCGAGCGGCCATCGACGATGGTGCCGCCGCAGACGTGCACGACCTCATCCGGACGGCCGTCATCGACCGGGGCGACGAGGCCCGACCGCCGCGTGAGCTGCTGGCCCTGCGGCTCCCCGACACCACGCCGCAGCCCACCGCCTCGCAGCCGCCCGAGCAGCCCGACGAGCCGGGGACCGAGGACCAGCGGCGGCTCGACGACCTCAAGCCGTTCGAGCGCGGCCCCGAGATCACCGAGGTCCGGTGATCCGCTTGACCTCGGGCTCGCCACACCGCCGCGCAGACCTCGATGACGCCTGACACCGGACGTCGCCTCCGCCGCTTCGCGGAGCGGCTACGCCGCGACCATTCCGAGGCCGGCGGGCCCGTCCACTCGGATCGGGACGCCGCCGGGGGGCACGTCGTCCCGATCCGGGAGGCGCGGCCGAGAGCACGGGTGACCGTCGTCGGCGAGGTGCGGACCATGTCCCTGCGCCCTCGGGCCGACGTGCCGGCACTGGACGTCGAGCTGTGGGACGGCGCCGACGCCCTGCACCTGGTGTGGTTGGGCCGGCGCAGCATCCCGGGGATCGCGCCGGGCATCCACCTCCGGGCGACCGGACGGGTTACCCTCCAGCGACGTACCGTCACCATCTTCAACCCGGCCTATGAGGTCATCGGGAGAGTGGGGGAGACCCTTGGCTGAGCACGTTGACGGCGCTCCCGTCGGCGGCGCCGTGGCACGGTCCGAGGCGGACCTCCGCCGGTACCCGACCGTCGAGGAGCTGCTCCGGGTCAAGCTGTCGGAAGCGATCGGCGGATGGCGAGGGGCCGTCGAGTCCGCCATCCCGACCCTCGCCTTCGCCCTGACCTGGTCGTTCACCCAGGACCTGAAGGTGTCGCTGCTCGCGGCCGGCGCCATGGTCCTGGTCCCGCTCGCGCTCCGGATCCTGCAGCGACAGGATCCACGGTTCATCGCCTACGCCGCGGTCGGCGTCGGGATCTCCGCCTTCTTCGCCCTCCGGTCCGGGCAGGCGGAGGACGCGTTCCTGCCCGGCATGCTGCAGAACGCCGGCCTGCTCGTCCTCCTCCTCGCCACCAACCTGGCCCGGTGGCCGCTGTTCGGCTTCGTCGTCGCGGTGGCCGAGCCGGAGGCCTTCGCGGAGGATCCGGCGTGGTGGCACAAGCACCCGGGGATCATCACGGTGGCGATGCGTCTCGCGTGGGTCCTCATCGCGCTCAACGTGCTCCGACTCGCGGTCATGGTGCCGCTCTATCTCGCCGAGCAGGTGGCGGCTCTCGGCGTGGCCAAGGTCGTCCTCGGGTGGCCGGCCTACCTCGTCGCGATCACGGTCATGGGTGCCATCCTGCTGCGCGGGCACACGCCGATCGACCCCAGGCGCTCCGGCACCATGGCGCCGGAGTCCGCCGGCGAGGACTGACGCTCAGCGGTCGACCCCGACGTCGTTGAGGCGGGAGCGCGGGGCGACGAGCTGCTGCAGATGCGGCTCCTGCTCGGCGGTCGTGATGAAGAGCAGCTCGTCCCCGACCTCCATCGCGTCGTCCCGGGTCGGGGCGATTGGCCGCTCGTCACGGATGATCGCGACGAGGACCGTGTCCGTGGGCCAGGCGATGTCCCCGACGCGTCGGCCCGCGAACGGGCTGCCGTCCGGCAGGGTGATCTCGACCATCGAGGCCCGGCCCTGCTGGAACTCGAAGATCCGGACCAGGTCCCCGATGCTGACGGCCTCCTCGATCAGAGCGGTCATGAGCCGCGGAGTCGACACAGCGACGTCGACGCCCCAGGACTCGTCGAACATCCACTCGTTCTTCGGATTGTTGACTCGCGCGACGGTGCGGGGGACGCCGAACTCCGTCTTGGCCAGCAAGGACAGGACGAGGTTCGCCTTGTCGTCCCCGGTGGCGGCCACGACGACGTCGGACTCCTCGAGGCGAGCCTCCTCCAGGGCACTGAGCTCGCAGGCGTCGGCCAGGAGCCACGACGCCTCCGGTACGCGGGACGCCTGGACGTCGTCGGCATCCTTGTCGATGAGCAGCACCTGGTGGCCGTTGGCGAGCAGCTCGCGGGCGATCGAGCGCCCCACGCTGCCTGCTCCTGCGATGACGACGCGCATGTGATGATCTCTCCTCAACGGAAGCCGAGCCCTGCACCAACCTACGTCCGCGAGGACGAGGGCGCGCGGACGATGGTCAATGGAGCACGGGTGGCTGGTCGCAGATGCGCTCGACACGCGCCAGCTCGTCTCGCCTGAGCGCCAGGTGGACGAGGTCGCCCTGCTGGACCATGGTGTCGGGCCGGGGCAGCGCGCCTTGGCCCAGACGGGTGATGTAGGCGACCCGCGCGCCGGTCCTGGCCTCGACATCGGTCAGGGACCGACCGATCCACTCCTCGGCCAGGGGGACCTCGGCGATGACGACCTGGCCGCTCGGGTCCGTCAGCTCCGGCATGGCGCCCGAGGGCAGCAGACGCTGGATCATCTGGTCCGCTGTCCATTTCACGGTGGCCACGGTCGGGATCCCGAGGCGCTGGTAGACCGCGGCCCGCTGGGGGTCGTAGATGCGGGCGGCGACGTGCTCGACGCCGAACGTCTCACGCGCGACGCGCGCCGCGAGGATGTTCGAGTTGTCGCCGCTGCTCACGGCGGCGAACGCGTAGGCACCCTTGATGCCCGCAGCGACGAGGGTGTCCCGGTCGAAGCCGATGCCCGTGACCGTCTGCCCCTCGAACGAGGTGCCGAGCCGCCGGAAGGCTGATGCGTCCTGGTCGATGATGGCGACGTCGTGGCCGTGTGAGCCGAGCATACGAGCCAAGGTCGAGCCGACTCGGCCGCAACCCATGATGACGAAGTGCACGATCGCGACGCTACACCCCGCCACGGGCCCCGGCGTGCGTGCGGACGGTCGCCACCGCAGCGGCATACAGTGTCCTCCGTGCCGGGAACTGGTTCGCTCTGGAAGCGCGTCATCATCGGTCGCGCCATGCGCAGCGACAGGCTCGGCGAGACGCTGCTGCCCAAGCGCATCGCGCTCCCGGTCTTCGCGAGCGACGCCCTGTCGTCAGTCGCCTACGCGCCCGACGAGATCATGCTCATGCTCGGCCTCGCCGGCGGCGCCTTCGCGATGACGCACAGCTGGCAGGTGACGCTCGCGGTCATCCTCGTCATGGTGGTCGTCGTCGCGTCCTACCGGCAGAACGTCCACGCCTACCCGTCCGGTGGCGGCGACTACGAGATCGCCAACGTCAACCTCGGGCCCAGGGCCGGACTCACGGTGGCCAGCGCGCTGCTCGTCGACTACGTCCTCACCGTGGCGGTATCGGTCTCGTCCGGGATCCAGAACGCCGGGACGGTGCTGCCCTTCGTGCGCGGCAACGAGGTGGCGCTCGCAGTCGGCGTGATTGCCCTGATCACCGCGCTGAACCTGCGTGGCGTTCGCGAGTCGGGAACGGCGTTCGCGGTGCCGACCTACCTGTTCATGGTCGCCATCCTCGGCATGGGCGCCTACGGCTTCGTCCAGCACTTCACCGGCACGCTCTCGCCGTCTGAGAGCGCCGACCTGACCCTCCTGCCGGAAGCGGGGACCGACGCGGTCACGGGCCTCGCGGCCGCGTTCCTCCTGCTCCGGGCCTTCTCCTCCGGGTGCGCCGCCCTCACTGGCGTCGAGGCGATCTCCAACGGGGTGCCCGCCTTCCGGAAGCCGAAGAGCCGCAACGCCGCCACGACCCTGCTGCTCATGGGGGTCCTGTCCGTGACGATGCTCGCCTCGATCGTGACGCTGAGCCAGTGGACCGGGGTCAAGATCGCCGACGATCCGGCCACGCAGCTGGTGCGTGACGGCAGGCCGGTGGGAGAGGACTACGTCCAGCACACCGCGATCGGGCAGCTGTCGGAGGCGGTCTTCGCCGACTTCGACCTCGGCGTCGTCTTCGTCTCGGTCGTCACCGGCCTGATCCTCTTCCTCGCCGCGAACACCGCGTTCAACGGCTTCCCGGTGCTGGGCTCGATCCTCGCCAGGGACGGCTACCTGCCCCGCCAGCTGCACACCCGGGGCGACCGGCTCGCCTTCTCCAACGGGATCCTCATCCTCGCCGCTGCGGCGATGTTCCTGGTCGTGGTCTTCCGGGCCAACGTCAACGCGCTCCTGCAGCTCTACATCGTCGGCGTCTTCGTGTCCTTCACGACGAGCCAGACCGGCATGGTGCGGCACTGGACCCGTCACCTGCGCCTCGAGCGGGACGAAGCCGCGCGTCGCCGGATGCAGCGCTCGCGGGTCGTCAACGGGCTCGGCGCCGTGATGTGCGCACTGGTCCTGCTCGTCGTGCTCATCACGAAGTTCCAGGCCGGCGCTCGCTACGCCATCCTCGCGATGGCCGTGCTGTTCGCACTCATGCTGGGCATCAGGAAGCACTACGAGCGGGTCAGCCAAGAGCTCGCCATCGACTGGGAGTCCGAGAAGCCCCTGCTGCCCAGCCACGTCCACGCCATCGTGTGCATCTCGAAGGTCCACAAGCCGACCATGCGCGCGCTGTCCTATGCGCGAGCGAGCCGGCCGTCGGTCCTCGAGGCGGTCACCGTCGATGTCGATCCGGAGGAGACCCACGCCCTCGTGAAGGAGTGGGAGAGGCGGCAGATCCCGGTGACCCTCAAGGTGCTGGCCTCGCCCTACCGGTCGATCACGAGACCGATCCTCGACTACGTGCGCTCGATCCGGACCGGCAACCCGCGGGACCTCGTCACGGTCTACCTGCCGGAGTACGTCCTCGGCCGGTGGTGGGAGCAGGTCCTCCACAACCACAGCGCGCTGCGCCTCAAGGCGCGGCTGCTGTTCACGTCGGGCGTCATGGTGGTCAGCGTGCCGTGGCAGCTCGCCTCCTCGGAGGGCGCCGAGCGCGACTGGTTCGACGAGCCGCCCATTCCCGGCTCGGTCCGGGGCGGCAGCGGGTGAGCCCTCGCACGCCGCGGGAGCGACCCCCCGGTCGCCCCAGCCTCGTCGGGGTGGAGTGGACGCTCGACGTGGGCGCCGTTGCCCACGGTGGTCACTGCGTCGCACGACACGAGGGGCAGGTGGTGTTCGTCCGGCACGCCCTTCCGGGGGAGCGCGTCGTGGCCCGGGTGACCGAGGGCCGCGTCGGTGACCGGTTCGTCCGCGCGGACGCCGTCGAGGTGCTGCGGGCCTCGACGCACCGGGTCCCGGCACCCTGCCACTACGCCGCAGAACGCGTGTGCGGCGGGTGCGACTTCCAGCACGCCTCGCTCGCCCACCAACGCGAGCTCAAGGCGGCCGTCGTGCGCGAGCAGTTCGCCCGACTCGCCGGCACCGAGCTCGAGGTCGAGGTCCGTCCCGTCCCGGGCGACCGCGACGGGCTGCGCTGGCGCACGCGCGTGGAGTTCGCCGTCAACCGTGCGGGCCGGGCCGGGCTCCACGGTCACCGCTCGGCCCGGATCGTCCCGGTCGACGACTGCCTCATCGCGACCGAGGCGGTCGTGGGCTCCGGCGTGCTGGACACCGACTGGCAGGGCTGCACCGCCGTCGACGTCATCGATGCAGCCCATCCCGACGAGCCGGTCCTCGTCGCGCTGCCGATCCCGCGCGGAGCGGCCGAGGGCGGCGGTCTCGTGGGCGAGCGCGTCACCGACGGGCCGTGGGAGGGCGAGTACGTCGTGTCCGCGAGGGGCTTCTGGCAGGTCCACCCCGGCGCCGCAACAACGTTCCTGTCCCGGGTCGTCGCGCTCCTCGAGCCGACGACCGGCGAGCGCGTCCTCGACCTCTACGCCGGCTCGGGCCTGTTCACCATGCGCCTCGGCGAGCTCGTGTCACCCGGTGGTTTCGTCCTCGCGGTGGAGGGCGAGGCGCTCGCCGTCTCCAACGGCCTGCTCAACACCGACGGGCAGGACAACGTCGAGTGGCGGACCGGTCGCGTGGATCATGAGCTGGGCTCCCTCGTCTCGCAAGGGATCACGGCGGACCTCGTGGTGCTGGACCCACCCCGGACGGGCGCGGGTCCAGGTGTCATCGGGCACGTGGCCGCCCTGCGTCCCCGACGTGTCGTCTATGTCGCGTGTGATCCGGCCGCCCTGGCACGGGACGTCAAGGCGGCCGTGGACCACGGGTTCCGGCTCACGCACCTGGAGGCCTGGGATGCCTTCCCGATGACCCATCACGTCGAGTGCATCGCGGTGCTCGAACCCGCTCGCTGAGGATCGGCCGGGCTTGCGGCCTGCCGGGCTGGGTGGGATGGGTATGGGGGGAGCGAGCCCAGCGGCATACGCCTGCCCCTCCCTTGGTCGCGTGGGCGACCCGGGCTGACAATGGTGGGGGCGTGTGGTTAGATATCTTGATATCAAGATAAATGGTCGATCGCGACATCCAACTTCAGTTGCTGGAAGGAGCCCGCTGTGGGCAGTATTGACAGCTTCAAGGCCAAGGGGACCCTCGAGGTAGGCGGCCAGTCGTACGAGATCTACCGCCTCGCCCAGGTCGAGGGTCACGAAACCCTCCCGTACAGCCTCAAGGTCCTCCTCGAGAACCTGCTGCGGACCGAGGACGGGGCGAACATCACGGCTGACCACATCCGTGCCCTGGGCAGCTGGGACGCCGACGCCGAGCCCGACACGGAGATCCAGTTCACTCCCGCCCGCGTCATCATGCAGGACTTCACCGGCGTGCCGTGCGTCGTCGACCTGGCGACGATGCGCGAGGCCGTCGCGGATCTCGGCGGTGACCCCGCCAAGGTCAACCCCCTCGCACCCGCCGAGCTGGTCATCGACCACTCGGTGATCATCGACGTCTTCGGCCGCCCCGACGCCTTCGAGCGGAACGTCGAGATCGAGTACCAGCGCAACCACGAGCGCTACCAGTTCCTCCGCTGGGGCCAGACCGCGTTCGACGACTTCAAGGTCGTCCCGCCCGGCACCGGCATCGTCCACCAGGTCAACATCGAGCACCTGGCGCGCGTCGTCATGACCCGGGAGGCGGATGGTGCTCGGGTCGCCTACCCCGACACGTGCGTCGGCACCGACTCGCACACGACGATGGTCAACGGCCTCGGCGTCCTCGGCTGGGGCGTCGGCGGCATCGAGGCCGAGGCGGCCATGCTCGGCCAGCCGGTGTCGATGCTCATCCCGCGGGTCGTCGGCTTCAGGCTCACGGGGTCGATCCCGCCCGGCGCGACCGCCACCGACGTCGTGCTGACCATCACCGAGATGTTGCGCGACCACGGGGTCGTCGGCAAGTTCGTCGAGTTCTACGGCGAGGGCGTGGCCCAGGTCCCGCTCGCCAACCGGGCGACCATCGGCAACATGAGCCCGGAGTTCGGGTCCACCTGCGCGATCTTCCCGATCGACCAGGTCACGCTCGACTACCTGCGCCTGACGGGCCGCTCCGACGAGCAGGTGGCGCTCGTCGAGGCATACGCCAAGGAGCAGGGCATGTGGCTCGAGCCGGGCACGGAGGCCCGCTACTCCGAGTACATCGAGCTCGACCTCTCCACGGTGGTCCCCTCCATCGCCGGGCCGAAGCGCCCGCAGGACCGCATCGAGCTGAGCCGCTCCAAGGAACAGTTCCGCAACGACTTGAAGAACTACGTCGTCAACGGCAACAGCATCGAGAAGAGCAGCGTCGACCAGGAGCTGATCGGCACCTTCCCCGCGTCCGACTCGCCCTCACACGACGCACGCGAGGAGTCCCAGACCGCCGGCCGCCCCGTCCACTCGCCGGCCGCTCCGGCCGGACTGGCCCGGGCGAGCCACCCGACCACCGTCACCCTCGACGGTGCCGAGCAGACGATCGACCACGGCCACGTCGCGATCGCCTCGATCACGAGCTGCACCAACACGTCCAACCCCTCGGTCATGATGGCCGCCGCGATGCTGGCCAAGAACGCGGTCGAGAAGGAGCTCACGGTCGCCCCGTGGGTCAAGACCTCGATGGCGCCGGGCTCCAAGGTGGTCAGTGGCTACTACGACAAGGCGGGCATGTGGCCCTACCTCGAGAAGCTCGGCTTCCACCTCGTCGGCTACGGCTGCACCACGTGCATCGGCAACTCCGGTCCGATCATCGAGGAGGTCTCCCAGGCGGTCAATGACAGCGACCTCGCCGTCACGTCGGTCCTCTCCGGCAACCGCAACTTCGAGGGTCGGATCAACCCGGACGTCAAGATGAACTACCTCGCGAGCCCACCGCTTGTCATCGCCTACGCGCTGGCCGGCACGATGGACTTCGACTTCGAGGCCGAACCCCTTGGCCAGGACGGGGACGGCAACGACGTCTACCTCAGGGACATCTGGCCGGCTCCCGAGGACGTCGAGCGGACCATCGCCGAGTCGATCAGCAAGGAGATGTTCACCGAGGACTACGCGGACGTCTTCGCAGGGGACGATCGCTGGCGCTCGCTCCCGACGCCGGAGGGCGACACGTTCGCCTGGAGCGGCGAGTCGACCTATGTGCGCAAGCCGCCGTACTTCGACGGCATGACCGCCGAGCCGGCCCCCGTCGCCGACATCGAGGGTGCGCGGGTGCTGGCCAAGCTCGGTGACTCCGTCACCACGGACCACATCAGCCCGGCCGGGTCGATCAAGGCCGACAGCCCGGCGGGCAGGTACCTCCAGGAGCACGGCATCGAGCGCAAGGACTTCAACTCCTACGGCTCCCGCCGTGGCAACCACGAGGTCATGATCCGCGGTACGTTCGCCAACATCCGCCTCAAGAACCTGCTCCTCGACGGGGTCGAGGGCGGCTTCACCCGCGACTTCACCCAGGGTGGCGAGCAGACGACGATCTACGACGCGTCGCAGGCCTACCAGGCTGCCGGAGTCCCGCTCGTGATCCTCGCCGGCAAGGAGTACGGCTCCGGGTCGTCGCGCGACTGGGCGGCCAAGGGCACCAGCCTGCTCGGCGTCACGGCAGTCATCGCCGAGAGCTACGAGCGGATCCACCGCAGCAACCTCATCGGCATGGGCGTGATCCCGCTCCAGTTCCCGCAGGGCGAGAACGCCGAGTCGCTCGGACTGACCGGCACCGAGACGTTCTCGATCTCCGGCATCACCGAGCTGAACGAGGGCCGCACCCCCCGGACGGTCCACGTCGTGGCGACCGCCGAGGACGGCGAGGCGTTGGAGTTCGACGCGGTCGTTCGCATCGACACGCCCGGTGAGGCGGACTACTACCGAAACGGCGGCATCCTGCAGTACGTCCTCCGCTCGCTCGTCGCCAGCTGAGTCCCCACCAGTCGAGGACGAGGGCCCCGGATGCCGCCGAGTGCGGCACGCGGGGCCCTCGCCCTTTCCGGCCCGGTGGGGTGACCCTGCCGCCAACCCCAGGCGTGCACAATGACCGCATGGCAGCACACACTCCGCCCGGCTGGCCCGAAGGGGTGCCCCCGGCCCACACGCCCGGGTGGGAGGACCGGGCCGTGCTGTGGCTGCTCGACCAGTGCCCGCCCGACTACCGGTCCTACACGGGCTGGCGCAAGCACCCGGTCGCGCTCGCCTGGCTCGCCGGACGCCACCTCGAGGGCCAGGTCGCCGCGATGCGCGACGCCTGGCGAGAGGCTCGGGTCGCCATCGGCCCGCATGTGCCGGCGGAGGCGCTCGACGAGATCCTGGTCCAGATCGAGGCCGAGGGCATCCGGCTGCTCGCCGCATCGCGGTCAGCACGCCTGCTCCACGAGGCCCTCCAGGGCAAGGTCTTCGCACCTCGCCTCTGAGCCGCTCGCTCACGAGGTGCGGGAGGGCACGGACCGCAGCGACGTGCGTGAGGAGCTCAGCGGCATACGGCATGCTCGTGTGTGCCTCATGTGGGCCTCGTGTGCGCCTCGTGTGTACCCGGTGCGGAAACCGTGCGGGCGGGACCACGGCTTTCGGGCGCCGGCCGGTCACGGCTTAGACTCGATCGACCCATCCCAACGAGAGGACCTGGCCAGCGTGAGCCTGCTCGACCAGATCGAGAGCCCAGCGGACCTGAAGGCGCTACCGGCAGCCGACCTGCCGGCGCTCGCCGAGGAGATCCGCACCTTCCTCGTCACGGAGGTGTGCAAGACCGGTGGGCACCTCGGCCCCAACCTCGGCGTCGTGGAGCTCACCATCGCGCTGCACCGCGTCTTCGACTCGCCCCGGGACACGTTCGTCTTCGACACGGGCCACCAGTCCTACGTGCACAAGCTGCTGACCGGTCGGCACGACTTCAGCAGGCTCAAGAAGCAGGGCGGCCTGTCCGGGTACCCGAACCGGGCCGAGTCCGAGCACGACGTCGTCGAGAACTCCCACGCGTCCACCGCCCTGTCCTGGGCCGACGGCATCGCCAAGGGTCGCCGACTGCGCGGCGAGAGCGGTCGTCACACGGTCGCCGTCATCGGTGACGGCGCCCTCACCGGTGGGATGGCCTGGGAGGCGATCAACAACATCGCGGTCGACAGGGACCTGCCGGTCGTCATCGTCGTCAACGACAACGAGCGCTCCTACGCCCCGACCATCGGCGGGCTCGCCGAGCACCTGGCGACGCTGCGCACGACCCAGGGCTACGAGCGGTTCCTCGACTGGGGCAAGCGCTCCCTCGTGCGCACGCCCGTTGTCGGTGGTGCGATGTTCGAGACGCTCCACGGCGTCAAGAAGGGGATCAAGGACATCGTCGCTCCGCAGGGGATGTTCGAGGACCTCGGGCTCAAGTACTACGGTCCGGTCGACGGGCACGACGAGCTGGCCCTCGAGAAGGCCCTGCGGCAGGCCAAGGAGTTCGGCGGGCCGGTCATCGTCCACGTCATCACCCAGAAGGGCCGTGGCTACCAGCCCGCCCTCGACGACGACGCCGACCACATGCACGGCATCGGGAAGGTCAACCCCGAGACCGGGCTCCCCTTCGAGGTGTCCGGGCGGATCTGGACTGACGAGTTCAACGAGGAGATGGTCCGGATCGGGGCCGAGCGGCCCGACGTCGTGGCGATCACCGCGGCGATGCTCATCCCGGTGGGGCTCGACGGGTTTGCCGCCGCCCACCCCGACCGCGTCTTCGACGTCGGCATCGCCGAGCAGCACGCCGTGACCATGGCCTCGGGACTGGCCTTCGCGGGGCTGCACCCGGTCGTCGCGGTCTACGCGACCTTCCTCAACCGGGCCTTCGACCAGGTGCTCATGGACTGCGCGCTCCACCGGGCGGGTGTGACGTTCATCCTCGACCGCGCCGGCGTCACCGGCAGCGACGGACCCTCCCACAACGGGATGTGGGACATGACCCTGACCTCGATCGTGCCCGGCCTGCGCCTCGCCGCGCCCCGTGACGGCGAGCAGGTCAAGCTGCAGCTGCGCGAGGCGCTCGACGTGTCCGACGCACCGACCGTGCTGCGGTTCCCCAAGGGCGACGTGGCCGAGCCGTTGGCGGCCGTGCGATCCGTGGACGGCATCGACGTCCTGCACGAGACCGGGGACGGCGAGGTCGAGCTCCTCGTCGTCGGGGTGGGGGCGTTCGCCGGGATGTCGGTCGAGGTGGGGGAGAAGCTCGCGGCGCAGGGCCACAGCGCGCGTGTCGTGGACCCGCGCTGGGTGCTTCCGGTCAGTCCGGCCCTCGTCGAGCTGGCCCGGTCCGCCGGTGCGGTTGCGGTGCTCGAGGACAACCTCGCCAGCGGGGGCATCGGCTCTGCCGTCACGTTCGCGTTGCGCGAAGCGGGAGTCGACGTGCCGGTCCACACGTTCGGCATCCCGAAGCGCTTCCTCGCACACGCGTCGCGCCCCCAGCTCCTCGAGGAGCTCGGCCTGACGGCCGACACGGTCGTGGCCGGCCTCGCGCCCCGGCTCACCCAGCGCTGACCATCGGGTCGGATGCCATTTTCGGCGTATGCCGCTGGGCTCGCTCGCGTGCGTCCGTACCTCACCGCCGGCGCTGGCTCCCGTGTCGACTGGACACATGCGATCTGGACCTTTGTGGTGGGTGAGCCCACGAAGCCGGATGGCGCGCTCAACTACTTTCGCCGGGAACGGCTGGGTGACAAACGATCTCGCGACGACCAGGGAAGCGAGCACCCGCCAGAGGTGGAGGACGATGGTGTCCAAGCGTTGGAGTGTCGTGCTGGCAGGAGCACTGCTCAGCATGTCGGTGGCGGCCTGTGGCACACCCGGTGAGCCCGGCGCCCCGGCTGACCAGGGCACGGCGGGGGCAGGCGACGCGGCGTCAGGGGCCCCGGTCAAGGTCGGCCTCGTCTACTCGAAGTCCGGTCCGCTCGCGACCTACGGCGAGCAGTACCGCCAGGGCTTTGCGGCCGGTCTCGACTACGCGACCAAGGGCACGGGCGCGGTCAACGGCCACAAGATCGAGATCACGGAGCAGGACGACGCCGGTGACCCGGCGAAGGCCGTCGCCTCCGCGACCGACCTCATCGGCCAGGGCCACAAGATCATCGCCGGCTCGACCTCGTCGGGTGTCGCCCTGCAGGTCGCGCCGCTCGCCGCGGACAACAAGATCCTCTTCGTCTCCGGGCCGGCGGCCGTCGACGCCGTGACCGGTGTGAACAAGTACACCTTCCGGTCGGGTCGACAGACCTTCCAGGACGTCGCCACGGCCGGCTCCATGCTCGGCGACGTGGCGGGCAAGAAGGTCACCGTCCTGGCGCAGGACAGCGCCTTCGGCAAGGCCAACATCGCCGCCGTCACCGCCGTGCTCGGTGGCAAGGGCGCGACGGTCGACTCGGTCGAGGTCCCCGCCGCGGCCACCGACGTGACGCCGTTCGCCACGAAGATCAAGGGTGCGGCTCCGGACCTGCTCTTCGTCGCATGGGCCGGCACGAACGCGGCTGCGATGTGGACGACGCTGGAGCAGCAGGGCGTCTTCGAGTCGACCAAGGTCGTGACGGGGCTCGACATCAAGCCGACCCACGCGATCTTCGGCAAGGCGTCGTCGCAGATCAACTTCCTGTCCCACTTCTTCGACGGGGCAGCCGACAACGCCGCCTACAAGGCACTCGACGAGGGCATGAAGGAGCAGGGCGCCACGGTCGACCTGTTCACCAACGACGGCTTCGTCGCGGCCCAGATGATCGTGCACGCCGTCGAGGCGAGCGACTCGGACGTCGACGCCATGGTGTCCGCCCTGGAGGGCTGGAAGTTCGAGGGGCCGAAGGGCCAGCTCGAGATCCGTGCGGAGGACCACGCGGTCCTGCAGCCGATGTTCACGGCCACGCTCAAGGAGGAGGGCACCAACGTCACGCCCGTTCTCGGCGAGACCCTGGACTCCGCGGCCGTCGCCCCCCCGGTCACGCCGTTCAAGTGACGGCGCCGGTCATCAGCGGGGAGGCCATCGGTTGGAAGATCGGTGGCGCCCAGATCCTCGATGACGTCTCCCTCGACGTCGGGGCCGGTGAGCTGCTCGGCATCATCGGCCCCAACGGGGCGGGCAAGTCCTCGCTGGTCAACATCCTCAGTGGAGTCACCCGCCCGACGACCGGGTCGGTCCGCCTGGGCGGCGATGACGTCACGAAGCGGTCCGCGACGCGTCGGGCTCGGCTGGGGTTGTCGCGGTCGTTCCAGACCTCGGCGCTCTTCGACGGGCTGACCGCCGGCGAGAACGTCCATCTGGCGGTCCAGGCGAGTGGTTCCGCCCCGTTCTCGCCGTTCCGGGTGGCACGGCCGGGACGGGACGGGACAGCGGGGCAGGATGTGGACACCCTCCTGGAGCGGGTCCGGATGCCGGGTAAGGCGACGACCCAGGCGCGGGACCTCTCGCACGGTGACCGCAGGAAGCTGGAGCTCGCCATGGCGCTGGCCTCGGACCCGAAGGTCCTGCTCCTCGACGAGCCCATGGCCGGTGTGTCCGCCGAGGACGTGGACGGACTCAGCGAGATCATCGGCGAGGTCCGCGACTCGGGGGTGGCCGTCGCCATGGTGGAGCACCACATGCACGTCGTCCTCGGGCTCGCGGACCGCGTGGCGGTGCTCCACCATGGACAGCTGCTCGCCTCCGGTTCACCGCGGGAAGTGACCAACGACGAACGCGTGCAACAGGCCTACCTTGGAGAAGCCCTGTGACTGACATGACCACCGCCCTCGACCGGGCCGCCGCACCCGGCGGCGACGGCAGCCCGGTGCTCTCGGTCGAGGACCTCCACGTCCGCTACGGCGGCTCGCACGTCCTGCAGGGCGTCTCGTTCACCGTGCCGGCGACCGGGGTGACCACACTGCTCGGGCGCAACGGTGTCGGCAAGACGACGACGCTGAAGGCGATCATCGGACTCGCCCCGCGGACCGGCCAGATCCTCCTGCAGGACAGGGCGATACAGCATGAGCCGACAACGCGGATCATCCGCCGCGGCATCGGCTACGTGCCCGAGGATCGCGAGGTCTTCGGTGGCCTGACCGTGGACGAGAACCTGCGCCTCGTCGATCCCGACCGCGGCGTGGAGGCGCCCATCGTGGGCACGCTCTTCCCCGACCTCGTCACCCGCGCCAAGCAGCGCGCCGGGACGCTGTCCGGTGGCCAGCAGCAGATGGTCTCGCTGGCCAGGGTGCTGCTGCGGGACACGTCGGTGCTGCTCATCGACGAGCCGACCAAGGGTCTGGCGCCGAAGCTGGTCACCGAGGTCGCCGACGTGCTCGCCGAGGTCGCGCGGACCACTCCGATCCTGCTCGTCGAGCAGAACCTTCCGCTCGTGCGGCGCATCGCCGACACCGTCGTGGTGCTCGACGCCGGCCAGGTCGTACACAGCGGCGGCGCCGCCGAGCTGGTCGCCGACCCACAGCTGACACGCGAGCTCCTCGGCGTCTCGATGCGGCGGGAGGGGGCAGCATGACCGACTTCGTGCTCATCCTCGTCACGGGCCTGGGTCTCGGGGCCCTCTACTTCCTCGCGGCAAGCGGTCTGAGCATCATCTATGGCCTCATGGGCGTGCTCAACTTTGCCCACGGCGCCTTCATGATGGCCGGGTCCTACGCAGGGTTCCTCACCATGGGTGCCCTGCCGGGCAGCCTCTCCGTCGCCGTCCGCCTCGCCATCGCCGTCGTCGTCGCCCTCGCCGTGGGCGCCGTCATCGGGTTCTTCGTCGAAGTGGTCCTCATCCGACCGCTCTACCGACACCACATCCAGCAGGTCCTCGTGACCGTGGGCCTCTCTCTCGCCAGCGTCGCTGCGGCACAAGGCATCTGGGGTGCCGACCCCCGCACGGTGGAGAAGCCGGAGTGGATGGCGAGCACGACGATGCTCCTCGGAGCCCGCCTGCCCAACGACCGGTTCCTCTTCATCGCGGTGGCACTCGCCGTCTTCCTTGGTCTGCAGGCGCTGCTGCACTACACCCGGCTCGGCCTCATCATCCGCGCCGGTGTCGAGAACCGCACCATGGTCGAGGCGCTCGGCATCAACGTGCATCGGACGTTCACGGTCGTCTTCGCCCTCGGCGGCTCGGCTGCCGCGCTGGCGGGACTGTTGTACTCGCAGTACGCCGGGACGGTGTCGCCCGCGCAGGGCGGCTCCCTGTTGATCTACGCCTTCATCGTCGTCGTCATCGGCGGCATGGGGTCTCTCGTCGGCACCGCGGTGGCGGCCGTGGCCGTCGGCCTGGTCCAACAGCTGGCCAACTTCTACGCCGCGAGTGGCGTTGGCGACCTGTCCGTCGTGCTCCTGCTCGCCCTGGTCCTGCTGCTCCGCCCCGCGTCAATGAAGGGAGCCCACGCATGAGGACCGCCGTGTCGCTCAAGGCCCTTCCGGCCATCATCGTGCTGGCCGTCCTCGCCTACCTGCCATACGTGCCCATCGAGGTGCCCGGCCTCCTCCCGGGCCGGGTCAACGGGCCGGGCAGCCTCCAGCTGCTGGCGACCTGCCTCGTGATCGCCGGCATCGCGCTCAGCTACGACGTCATCTTCGGCAGGACCGGACTGCTCAGCTTCGGGCACGCGCTCTTCGTCGCCGCCGGGAGCTATCTGCTCACGATCTCGTTGTCCGACTGGGCGCTTCCGCTCCCGGTGGCCGTCCTCGTGGCGCTGGGCGTGACGACGCTGCTCGCGCTCGTCGTCGGTGGGATCGCGTTGCGGGTCGGTGGGATCGCCTTCGCCATGGTGACCCTGGCCTTCGCCCAGGCGGCGTCCATCATCGTGATGCGAAACGCTGGCGGACTGACCGGCGGCGAGGAGGGCAAGTCCCTCAACCGCAGCGCGGTGCCCGAGCTGCTCGTCGGTGTGGCGAACGCGCCCTACCGCTACTGGCTCGCCCTCGGTTTCGTCGTCGTCGCGTTCGTCGTCGTGACGCTCCTCGTGCGCTCTCGAGCCGGTCACGCCATGGCCGCGGTCCGCGAGAACGAGGCTCGCGCTGCGGTGCTCGGCTTCGACACCTACCGGGTCAAGCTGCTGGCGATCGTCGTCGGTGCCGTCCTCGGCGGACTGGGAGGGGTCGTCCATGCCCTGGTCCTCGGCGGTTCCAACCCGCACCTGACCACCACCGAGTTCACGCTCGCTCTGCTCATCATGGTCGTGCTGGGAGGAGCCGGCAGCATGTGGGGTGCGCTGCTGGGCGGCTTCCTCTACCACTATGCCGACGCCCGGCTCGTCGAGCTGAGCGGCGCCGGCTTCCTGGACTCGCTGCCTGACGTGGTGCAGCAGATCCTGTCCGAGCCGCTCTTCATCCTCGGGTTGTTCTTCATCATCATCGTCTACTTCGCACCGGCTGGCCTGACGGGACTCGGGGGCCGGCTCATCAGGAGAGGCCGCGCGACATGAGCATCGCCCCCGACTTCGTCATCGAGCAGCCGATCGGCAGCCTCGCCATCCACGACCTCACCGTCGGTGTGGCCCGCGAGGGCGCTCCCGTGGTGGTGGCCGTCCACGGGATCACCGCGAACGGCCTGTCCTGGCGGCGGGTGGCCGATGAGGTGGATCGTCGCCACGGACCGGGCGCCGTCCGGTTCCTCGCGCCGGACCTGCGCGGCCGCGGGGGAAGCCGACGCGTGCCGGGGCCGTACGGACTGGCCGCTCACGTGGAGGATCTCAGCTCGATCGCCTCGATCTTCGCCGCGGCACCGCTGCTCGTGGGTCATTCCATGGGTGCGTTCGTCTCCGCCCTGGCGGTGGCCACCCACCCGGAGCGGTTCTCGGGTGCCCTGCTGGTGGACGGCGGACTGGCCATCCCGGCGCCGGCGGATCTCGACATCGATGCGGCGCTGACGGCGGTCATCGGCCCGGCCATGGATCGCCTCGCAATGCGCTTCGACGGTATCGAGGACTACCTCGCGTTCTGGAACGCCCATCCGAGTCTGGGGCCGGCCCTGCGGGGTCCCGCTGGCGATGCGGTCCGGCAGTACATCACCCACGACCTCGTGCAGGACGCAGAAGGTGGCCCGTGGCGCAGCTCCTGCGAGCTCGAGGCGGTCCGTGCCGATGGCGCGGACATCCTCGCCGATCCGCTGACGCACGCGGCGGTGCATCGAGCCGTCGAGCTCGGCAAGCCGATCGACCTGGTCTGGGCGCGGCGTGGACTGCTCAACGAGGCTCAGGGCCTCTATGACGAGCAGCGCCTGGCGGCGCTCGGCGTCCCGGATGCGGTGTCGGTCACCCCGGTCGACGCCAACCACTACGACGTCATCCTGGACGCTGCCGGGATCGAGGCGATCGCGGACGGGATCGATCGCCACCTGGGCCGCTCCCTCTGATCCGAGGCGCAGAAGGTCAGTCCTGCGCGAGCAGCCGCCGCAGACGGAGGGCGAGCTGCAGCTCCAGGGCCTGCTCCGGCTGCTGCCAGGTGGGGCCGAGCAAGGCGCCGATCCGCTCCAGCCGCTGAGACACCGTGTTGACGTGGACGTGCAGGCTCGCGGCGGCGTGGCGTGGACTGGACCCCGCCGCGAAGTAGGCCTCGAGAGTGCCCACGAGGTCCGTGCCCCGGCGCTCGTCGTAGTCCAGGACCGGGGCGAGCAGCCGCCTGACGTACTCGGCGACGTCTGGGTCGGAGCCGACGATGAGACCGGCGAAGCCGAGCTGGGTGGCGGCTGCCCCATGGCCACGGTGACCGAGCGCGATGAGGGCCCTCGTCGTCCGGGCACCCTCCTCGTGGGCACCGTGGACCCCGTCGACGCCGGTCACGGGCCCGACGCCGGCCACCGTCACCGGCGACCTCCGACTCAGGCGCGCGGCAACCGACTTCGCGAGCGCGTCGGGATCCCGCCCCGGGACGAGCGCCACGATGTGTCCGTCGTGCGACCCGACGAGAGAGCCCTCCCCGGTGGCGGTGCTCGCCGACATCACGAGGGCGCGGTTCGCCGCCCGGTCCTCTCCGCGCATGACGAGCACGCAGAACTCGGTGAGGGGGTCGAACCCCCACGCCCGAGCGAGCTGGACGCGCTCGGCGTCGCCGCCGCGGCCCGCGACGAGGTCCGAGATGACGCGGTTCCGCTCGGACTGGCGCGCATCGGCAGCGTTCCGCTCGAAGAGCAGGACGAGCGCAGTCACCATGCCCGCGCGCTCCACCGTGCGGCAGTCCGAGTCGCTGAGGTCGCCGACGTCACCGATGAAGAGGGTGCCGAGCTGCTCGTGGGCGGCGTTGATCCGTACGGCGTAGGTGTTCTCGACGTGGACGATGCGTCCACCGGCCTCGCTCGCCTTCCGCTGGAGCTCGTGGAAGCCGGGCCCATCGATCAGGTCGGGTGCCGGCCCCGTCGCGGACCGCACCGAGCTGCCCTCGTCGACGAGGACCGCCCAGCCACCGAGCAGCTCGGCGACCGCGTGCGTGATGCCTTCGACCCCTCCGCCACCGAGGACAAGGGCGGCGAAGCGGTCGTGCGCAGCAGCGGCCTTCTCGATGCCGGCGGCGTACTGGCGCACCGTCTCGTGGGCCTGCTGGAGCGCCCGCACGGCGTTCTCGGCGTCGGCGAGGGCGCGTGTCTGGACCAGCGTCACGGCTGCGAGCGTCGCGAGGTTGCCGAGGAGGCCAACCTCCTCGCGGGTGAACGGCCGTGCCGTGCGGTTTGCGGCGAACAGCACCCCGACGAACTCCGACTCGACGATGAGGGGCGTGCCGCAGATGGCGACGATTCCCTCCTCGCCCACAGCGCCGTCGATCGGGCGGGTGTGCTGGAACCGGGCGTCGGAGAAGTAGTCGGCAGTCCAGTACGGCTTCCGGGTCGAGGCGACGAGCCCGCCCAGGCCGTCGCCGAGAGCCAGACGAACCGACTGGAAGGCCGCGGAGACCGACCCGGAGGTCGCGCGCATGAAGGTGTCCTTGGCCACGGGGTCGTAGAGCGTCAGGTAGGCCAGGTCCGTCTGGAGCAGGTGGCGGGCCCGGCGGACGATCGCCTCGAGCACCTGTGCCGGATCGTGCTCGGTGGCGAGCTCGCGAGCAGTGTCGAGCAACGCCGCGAGCCCCGCCTCTCGGCGTTGGTGGACGTCACGGGTGTGGGCGACGCGCAGGGCGAGGTCGCGCCCGACCGACGGGCCGTCGGCGCCGGCGATCTCCGCAACGGTGGCGCCGGACGCCAGCAGCTCGAGCAGGTGAAGGACCTGCTCGGTCGAGGTGTCGGGAGTCGTCGTCACGGGGCCGATCTTAGGCAGAGCAGCCGGCACCGAGGCACCGGGGCCGGGCGCCGGGGGCGCGGCGTGATCCCTCAGTGAGCCGTCCACCCGCCGTCCATGACGAAGGACGTGCCGGTGACCGAGGCGGACGCTGGGCCGCAGAGGAACAGCGCCAGGGCAGCGACCTCGTCCGGCTCGACGAGCCGCTTGAGGGCCACGGGCGAGAGCATGATCTGCTCTACCACCTCGCTCGGCGAGATGCCGTGCGTCCGAGCCTGGTCCTCGATCTGCTTCTCGACCAAAGGGGTCCGCACGTAGGCGGGGTTGATGCACGTCGACGTCACGCCATGCGGGCCGCCCTCGAGCGCCACGACCTTGGACAGGCCCTCAAGTCCGTGCTTGGCGGTGACATAGGCCGACTTGAAGGCGCTGGCGCGCAGCCCGTGGACGCTGGAGATGTTGATGATCCGACCCCAGCCCTGCGCGTACATGTGGGGGAGCGACTGGCGAATGAGCCGGAACGGGGAGACCAGCATGAGGTCGATGATGAGGTCGAAACGCTCGAGCGGGAACTCCTCGACGGGGCTGACGTGCTGGATTCCGGCGTTGTTGACGAGGATGTCGACGGCGGTGGGCAGTCCGGCGAGACCGTCGAGGTCAGCCAGGTCGGCGACGACCGGGCTGATCCCCGACTCCTGGGCCACCTCCGCCAGCCCTGCCTCGTCCCGGTCGACCGCGTGCACCTTGGCCCCCGCCCTGCTCAGCGTCCGGGCGATGGCGGCGCCGATGCCGCTCGCGGCCCCGGTGACGAGCGCGGTCCTGCCGTTCAGGTCGATGGGGTCGTTGGCCATGGAGGGGCCCGTCCGGTGGGGCGCGGTGGATTCTGGGGCGTCGCGAGCGTCGTTGCGGGCGTCGGGCATGCGGGAAGACTATGAACCGGCCATGCGCGCGATCATGTGCGTGCCGGACACAAATCAACGGAATTGATGTGGCCCGCCCCCGCACCGCAGAGCACAGGGGAGCGACTGGTTCCGCGGTGCCGCGGGTTGCAGCGCCGACCCGGCGACGAGCTCTGCGGACCTAGATGTCGCGGAAGACCTCGATCGTCGCGCCGAGCGCATTGAGCCGGTCGGCGAGGTCCTCGTACCCGCGGTTGATCACGTACACGTTGCGCAGCACCGACGTGCCCGGCGCGGCGAGCATCGCGAGGAGGATGACGACCCCGGGGCGCAGCGCCGGCGGGCACACCACCTCGGCGGCCCGCCACCGGGTCGGTCCCTCGATCATGACCCGGTGCGGGTCGAGCAGCTGGACCCGGGCTCCGACCTTGGTCAGCTCGGTCAGGTAGATCGCCCGGTTGTCGTAGACCCAGTCGTGGATCATCGTGCTGCCCTCGGCCACGGCGCCGATGAGGGCGAAGAAGGGCAGGTTGTCGATGTTGAGCCCGGGGAACGGCATCGGGTGGATCTTGTCCGTCGGGGCACGGAGTGGGCCGGGGATCGTCGTGATGTCGACCAGCCGGGTCTTGCCGTTGGCCGAGGTGTACTCCTCGCTGAGGTCGTACTTCATCCCCATCTCCTCGAGCGTCGCCAGCTCGATCTCGAGGAACTCGATGGGGGCGCGGCAGATGGTGATGGAGGAGTGGGTCACCACGGCGGCCGCGACCAGGCTCATCGCCTCGATCGGGTCCTCGCTCGGGGCGTAGTCGACGTCGACGTCGATGTGCGCGCGGCCGTGGACCACGAGCGTCGTGGTGCCGATCCCGTCGATCCGGACGCCGAGCCTCTCGAGGAAGAAGCAGAGGTCCTGGACCATGTAGTTCGGGGAGGCGTTGCGGATGACGGTCGTGCCGTCGTGTCGGGCTGCCGCCATGAGGACGTTCTCGGTGACCGTGTCGCCGCGCTCGGTGAGCACGATGGCGCGGGTCGGGTTGACGCTTCCGCTCGACCGTGCCACGTAGAAGCCGTGGGTGGCGGTCACCTCGAGACCGAAGGCGCGCAGGGCCGCCAGGTGCGGCTCGACGGTGCGCGTGCCCAGGTCGCAGCCGCCCGCGTATGGCAGCCGGAACTCCGGGTAGTCGTGCAGGAGCGGACCGAGGAACATGATGACCGTGCGGGTGCGGCGCGCTGCCGCGACATCGATGGCGTCGAGCCGCAGCTGTGTCGGAGGGATGATCTCGAGGTCGTTGCTGTCGGGCAGCCACCGGGTCCGGACGCCGATCGAGGCGAGCACCTCGAGGATCCGGTTGACCTCCTCGATGCGGGCCAGGTTGCGAAGCGTGGTCCGCCCGCGGTTGAGCAGGGACGCGCAGAGCAGCGCCACCGCGGCGTTCTTCGACGTCTTGACGTCGATCGAGCCGGACAGCTGCCGGCCGCCGACGATGCGCAGGTGCTGGGGGCCCGAGTGACCCACCGAGACGAACTCGGAGTCGAGCGCGTCGCCGATCTTGGCCAGCATGTCGAGGCTGAGGTTCTGCCGGCCGGCCTCGATCCGGGTGACGGCACCCTGTGAGGTCCCTAGCAGCTCAGCGAGGTCGGACTGGGTCATTCCCTTGTGGCGTCGCGCGTCGCGGATCAGGCCGCCGATACGGGTCAGGTAGGTCTCAGACACGGACCCGAGGCTAACTCATATATGAGTTAACGCAACTCGGGACACGTATGCCGCTGGGTCGCGACCCAGCCGGACCCTCGGGGAGCGTGGGCTGGGACCGAGCCCGGCGGCATACGGCCTCCCGGTTGCCTCAGGCGGGCAGGGTGGCCACCCCGGGCGGGAGGAAGCGGCGCCCGGTGACCTGCTCCGCAACGCCGGTCCGGTCGAGCAGCGGGGTGATCCCACCGTTCCAGAACTGGAAGCCGGCACCGGTGATCATGGCCAGGTCGAGGTCCATGGGGGACTGGGCGACCCCCTCCTCGAGCATCCGGTGGGCCTCGTCAGCCAGCACGGCGAGCGCGCGCTCGCGCACCTCGGGGACCTGGAGGACGACGGGCTCGGCCGGCTTCTCGATGAGCTCGGCGACCTCCGGGTCGAGCACCGGCCTGCCCGAGCTCAGAGCGTGGAAACCCGGCTTCTTCGCCGCGACGAGCCGCTGGAGCGTCGGCGAGGAGTAGAAGCGGTCCGGGAAGGCGTGTACCAGCGTCTGCCCGTTGTGCAGCGCGATCGCCGGGCCGACGAGGCCGATGAGCACGAAGGGCGGCATCGGCGCGAGCCCGGCGAAGGCGCGGTCGACGACCTCGATCGGGGTGCCCTCGTCGAGGATGCGGATCGCCTCGCCCATGAACCGCCCCAGCAGCCGGTTGACGATGAAGGAGGGACGGTCCGCCGCACGGACGCACGTCTTCCTCAGCTCCGCCCCGACCGCGAAGGCCGTGGCGAGCGTCGCCTCGTCGGTCTGCGCGCCCGGGATGATCTCGAGCAGGGGCATCACGGCGACCGGGTTGAAGAAGTGGAAGCCGACGACCCGGTGGGGATGTGCCAGCCCACTGGCCATCTCGCTGATCGACAGGCTCGATGTGTTCGTGGCGAACACGCAGTCGATCCCCACGATGCTCTCGAGCTCGGCGAAGACCCGCTGCTTGACCGACAGCTCCTCGAAGACCGCCTCGATGACGAAGTCCGCGTCCACGAAGCCGTCCTTGCTCGTCGATCCCGTGACCAGGGCCTGGTAGCGGTTGAGGCGGTCCGCGCCCAGCCGACCCTTGGCAGCGAGCTTGTCGAGCTCGGCGTGGACGTAGCCGACGCCCTTGGCGACGCGCTCGTCGTCGAGGTCGGTGAGGATGACGGGCACCTGGAGGCGCTGGACGAACAGGAGCGCGAGCTGGCTGGCCATGAGGCCGGCGCCGACGATGCCGACCTTCGTCACCCGACGGGCCAGGCTCTTGTCGGGCGCTCCGGCGGGACGCTTGGCGCGTTTCTGGACCAGCTCGAAGGCGTAGAGCCCGGCGCGCAGCTCATCGCTCATGATGAGGTCCGCGAGGGCCTCGTCCTCGGCTGCGAAGGCCTCCTCGCGGGTCGCGGTGCGTGCCGCGGCGAGCAGCTCGAGCGCCCGGTAGGGCGCAGGGGACTGCCGGCCGGTCTTGAGGTCGGCCAAGCCCTTCCCCTTGGCGATCGCGGCCGTCCAGTCCGCTTCGTCGCGGTCCACCTCGGGGCGGCTCACCGTCACCGCGCCGGACAGGACACCGGCTGCCCACGCGATCGAGCGCTCGAGGAAGTCAGCAGGCTCGAAGAGCGCGTCGGCCAGCCCGAGGTGGAACGCCTCGACGCCCGTGAGCATCCGGTTCTGGGACAGCGGGTTCTCGATGATGACCTTGAGGGCGGTCTCGACTCCGACGAGGTCGGGCAGCAACCAGCACCCACCCCACCCCGGGACGAGCCCGAGGAACACCTCGGGCAGGGCCATGGCTGGGACGCCGGCGCTGATCGTGCGGTAGGTGGCCGACAGGGCGAGCTCGACCCCACCACCCATCGCGGCCCCATTGACGAAGGCGAAGGTGGGGACCGGCAGGTCCGAGAATGCCGCGAAGGCCGCGTGCCCCGCCTGCGCGATGCTGCGGGCCTGGTCGCGCTCGGTGATGAGCGGGACGCCGGTCAGGTCCGCGCCGACTGCGAAGATGAACGGCTTGCCGGTCACGGCGACGGCCGCGATCTCGCCTGCCTCCGCCCGCGCGCGCACGTTGTCGACCGCGGCGTGGATCTCGGCGATCGACTGCGGTCCAAAGGTGTTTGGCTTCGTGTGGTCGAGGCCATTGTCGAGCGTGAGCAGGGCGAGGGTCCCGAGTCCGCCGGGGAGGGCGACGTCACGGACGTGGGCGTGGGTGACGACCTCGTCATGGAGGTCGACCGCAGGAGTCGTCGTCGTGGTGCTGGTCACTTCTGCTCCTCCGTGCTGGTGGCGCCCTGCGACGGGACGTACGCGTCGTGGTGCGGGTTCTCCCAGATGACGCACCCGCCCATGCCGATGCCGATGCACATCGCGGTGAGCCCGTAGCGGACCTCGGGGTGCTCCTCGAACTGCCGGGCGAGCTGGGTCATGAGCCGCACGCCGGAGCTGGCGAGCGGGTGTCCGACGGCGATGGCGCCGCCGTACTCGTTGACGCGTGGGTCGTCGTCGGCGATGCCGAAGTGGCCGAGAAAGGCGAGCACCTGGACGGCGAACGCCTCGTTCAGCTCGAAGAGCCCGATGTCCTCGATCGTCAGCCCCGCCTTGGCGAGGGCCTTTTCCGTGGCAGGCACCGGACCGATGCCCATCACCTCCGGGTCGACGCCGACGAAGGCGTAGGTGAGCAGGCGCATCCGGGCCGGGAGCCCGAGCGCGGCGGCCGCTGCCTCGGAGGCGAGCAGGCACGCCGTCGCACCGTCGTTGAGACCGGCGGCGTTGCCGGCGGTGACCTTGCCGTGGGGGCGGAACGGCGTCTTCAGCGTGGCCAGGTGCTCGAGGGTGGTGCCGGGACGCGGGGGCTCGTCGGTCGTGGCGAGTCCCCAGCCGAGCTCGTCGTGGCGGACCGCCACCGAGACGAGGTCGGGCTGGATCCTGCCGTTGGCGTAGGCCTTGGCGAGCTTCTCCTGACTGGCGACGGCGAAGGCGTCCGATCGCTCCCTGGTCAGGTGCGGGAAGCGGTCGTGCAGGTTCTCGGCCGTCTTGCCCATGACGAGCGCGTCGGGGTCCACGATGCGCTCCGCGAGGATGCGCGGGTTCGGGTCGACGCCCTCACCCATCGGGTGTCGGCCCATGTGCTCGACGCCGCCGGCGATCGCGACGTCGTAGGCGCCGAAGGCGATCGAGCTCGCGGTGTTGGTCACGGCGGTCATGGCCCCGGCGCACATCCGGTCGACGGAGTAGCCCGGAGTGGTGTTGGGCAGGCCGGCCAGGAGCGCTGCCGTGCGGCCCAGGGTCAGGCCCTGGTCGCCGATCTGGGTGGTCGCCGCGATGGCGACCTCCTCGACCTGCTCCTTGGCCAAGGAGGGGTTGCGGTTCAGCAGCTCCCGGATGCACCGGATGACGAGGTCGTCGGCGCGGGTCTGGGCATACACGCCCGTCTCACCCGCCTTGCCGAATGGTGTGCGGACGCCGTCGACGAAGACGACCTCATTGAGCGGGCGGGGCACGATGCCTCCTGGCGAGATCAGGGAAGGGGCGTTTCCCGCCAGCCTACTAGCGGGTAACTTCTCGTCCAACGCCCCCTTCGCGTGAGCGTCCTCACCTTGGGCTGGACCGGGTGGGGGCGGGAAGCCGGCTCAGCGGCATACGGCAGGGTGTGGTGCCCGTCAGGTCCGGGGGTGCTCCGCGCAGGCGCGGGCGACGAGGGGCGCCGCCAGCGTCGTCTGCCAGGACCGAGCGCCCATGTCGGTCAGGGCTTGGGCGACCTCGGCAGTCGTGGGGGCGGGGGGCGCCTCCCACAGGTAGCGGCGGAGCAGGTCAGGGGTGAGGACGTTCTCGACCGGGATGGCCAGCTCGTCCGACAGACCCCCGAGGAGCTCACGAGCGCGGGCCAGGCGCGCGGCGGCGACGGGGTCCCGCTCGGCCCACGTGCGCGGTGGAGGCGGACCGACTGATGGCAGGGCGAGGGCCGGCAGCTCGTCCTCGCGCAGGGCCAGGGCGTGCGAGAGCACGTCGATGAGCGCTTCCGAGTTACGGCGGATCGACCTGGCCAGGCGTGGGTCCGAGGAGGTCAGGGTGCGCGGCGCCCGCTCGGCTCGTTGGTGGGACATCGCGATCTCGGCGATGGCGGCGTCGGGCAGCACCCGCCCGGGTGACACGTCGCGCTCCCTGGCGAGCGCGTCCCGCCACAGCCAGAGCTCGCGCACGATGGCGGTGCCACGGCGAGCGCGGATGCGGTGGATTCCCGAGGTGCGCCGCCAGGGATCAACGCGCGGCTCCGGGCCGGTGAACGACAGGAGCGACGCGAACTCCTCCTCGGCCCAGCCGGCCTTTCCCTGCCTCTCGAGGTCCTCCAGCACCGCGTCGCGCAGGTCGACGAGGACCTCGACGTCGAGGGCGGCGTAGCGCAGCCACGGCTCCGGCAGGGGGCGGACCGACCAGTCCACGGCCGAGTGCTCCTTGGCCAGCTGCAGCCCGAGGTAGTGCTCGACCATGGCACCGAGGCCGACTCTCGGGAGGCCGGCGAGCCGACCGCCGAGCTCCGTGTCGAACAGGACCCGCGGGTGCAGGCCGACCTCGGAGAGGCACACGAGGTCCTGGGTCGCTGCGTGCAGGATCCACTCCGCGTCGCCGATCGCCTCGTCGAGCGGTGCGAGCTCGGGCAGGGCGACGGGGTCGACGAGAAAGGTGCCCGAGCCGGACCGGCGCACCTGGACGAGGTACGCGCGCTGCCCGTAGCGGTAGCCCGAGGCGCGCTCCGCGTCGATGCCGATCGGGCCCGAGCCCCGCGCGACCGCCTCGGCGGCGCGCATCAGGGAACGCTCGTCGGTGACGACCTCGGGCACGCCGTCCGTCGGCATGGTGAGGGGAACGAGCGGCTCGTGCCGGTCGTCGCCCGGTCCGTTCGGCTCAGCGCTCACCGGCGCTGCCCGGGCAGCGGCACCACACCGTCGGGCAGGGGCGGGATCCCGGCGATCGTGCACAGCAGGTCGGCCCAGGCACGCAGGTGCTCGGTGAGGGCGCCACTGACCGGGGTCCACGACGCGCGGATCTCCATCTCCACGCTGGCGGCGCGGTCGGCGAGCCCACCGAAGCTCTCGCTGACGACGCGGGTCACGGTGCCTGCCTCGGCCGTCCAGGTCAGTGCCCGGCCGTTGAGGGAGTCGGTCAGCCACGACCAGCCCACCGCACTGAGCATGGGGTCGCCCGCCAGCTCGGCCTCGAGCGCGGCGCGGGCGAAGGTGACCACCCGCCAGGTGCCCGCCCACGTGTCCGGACCCGCCGGGTCGTGCAGGAGGACGAACCGGCCGGTTGCGAGCTCGCCCTCCGGGTCGGCCGGGTCGATGACGTCGGCGGTGAGTGCCGCGGCGTAGGGAGCGATCCGGGTGGGGGCGGGGACCTCGGTCAGTCGCACGTCAGAGCGCACTCGGACGTCGCGGAGGGCGGTGAGCACCTTCGCGAAGCCCGCGCCGTGGTTCCCCGGCAACGTTCTCGTGTGCACCCGTCGAGGGTATGTCGCCGGGGGTGTTTTGTCCGCAGGGCGCGCCGAGGTGCCTGGGAGGGGCACCCCCGCATGCGTGGCAGGATTGAGCGGTGCCGAACCCTGACACGTCCCCCGCGTCCGTCTCGACGAGCCCCGGCAGCCCCCGGGAGAGCGACCTCGTGCGCGCCGCCCGTCGCCGGCCCGTGGGCCGGACTCCGGTCTGGTTCATGCGCCAGGCCGGCCGCTCCCTGCCGGAGTACCGGGCCGTCCGCGAGGGCATCACCATGCTCGATTCGTGCATGCGGCCAGAGCTCGTCACGGAGATCACGCTCCAGCCGGTGCGTCGGCACGAAGTCGACGCCGCGATCTTCTTCAGTGACATCGTCGTGCCGCTCAGGGCGGTCGGGGTCGACCTCGACATCGTCGCCGGTGTCGGTCCCGTCGTGGCACGCCCGATCCGGGAGCGAAGGGACCTCGAGCAGCTCGTGGACCTCACTCCGGACCATGTGCCGTACATCACAGAGGCCGTCCGGCAGCTGGTCGCGGAGCTCGGCTCGACTCCGCTCATCGGCTTCGCCGGCGCACCGTTCACCCTCGCGTCCTACCTCGTCGAGGGCGGGCCGTCGAAGAACCACGAGCACACCAAGGCCATGATGCACGGCGACCCGGAGCTGTGGGACGCGTTGTGCTCGCAGCTGGCGCAGATCTCCGGCGCGTTCCTGCGCGTCCAGGCCGAGGCCGGCGCGAGCGTGGTCCAGCTCTTCGACTCCTGGGTCGGTGCGCTGTCCCGCGCCGACTACGTCCGGCACGTGCAGCGGCACTCGGCCGCCGCGCTGGCGGCGGTCAGCGACCTCGACGTCCCGCGAATCCACTTCGGGGTGGGCACGGGTGAGCTGCTTCGCCTGATGGGCGAGGCCGGCGCCGAGGTGGTCGGTGTCGACTACCGGGTCAGCCTGGCGGACGCTGTCGAACGGCTGGGCCCGGACCACGCCGTGCAGGGCAACCTGGACCCTGCCCTGCTCTTCGCGCCGTGGGAGGCCATCGAGCGGCGCGTGCGCGAGATCGTGGACGAGGGCAGGCGGGCTCCAGGCCACATCTTCAACCTCGGCCACGGCGTCCCTCCCGCCGTCGACCCCGACGTGCTGACCAGGGTGACCGCCCTCGTCCACGAGGTGTCGACTCGCTGATGGCGGAGGCGCAGGTGACGCAGGCGGAGAAGCAAGGGTCGCTGGCCCGCTCGAGCCTCGTCATGGTGGGTGGGTCGTTTGCATCCCGGGCCCTTGGCGTGGTCCGGGCCGGCCTGCTCACCGCGATCATCGGCACGCTCGCGGCCGGTGACGCCTTCAACCTCGCCAACACCCTGCCCAACGTCTTCTACATCCTCGCCGCGGGCGGCATCCTCAACGCCGTCCTCATCCCCGCCCTGACGCGCGCGATGAAGCTGGCCGACGGCGGACAGGAGTTCACCGACCGGGTGGTGACGGTCGCCCTGGTCGCGATGGGCGTCATCACCGTGCTCGTGGTCCTGGGCGCCGGCGCGTTCGTGTCGTTGCTGTCCGGCGATCGGGGTTCCGACTTCGAGCGGCTGGCGCTCGCGTTCTCCTTCATCTGCCTGCCCCAGATCTTCTTCTACGGCGCGTTCGCCCTCTTCGGCCAGATCCTCAACGCCAAGCACCGGTTCGGGGCCTTCGCCTGGGCACCGTTCGTCGCCAACATCGTCGCGGTTGCCGGCCTGCTCGTGTTCATCGCGGTCTTCCCCGCTCCCCAGGTCGTCAACGCCCAGGGCCAGCCGCTGCCCCGGCCTCCCGACCAGTGGACGGGCCCGATGATCTGGCTCTTCGCGGGGTCGGCGACGGTGTCCGTCATCGCCCAGGCTGTCTGGCTGCTTCCGGCGCTCCACCGGACCGGGTTCCGCTATCGCCCACGCTGGGGGCTGCGGGGCGTCGGTCTTGGCGGGGTCAGCCGACTTGCAGTCTGGGCCTTCATCGGACTCGCGGTCGCCCAGCTCGGGTTCTTCATCACCCAGTGGGTGCTCAACACGGCCGCCGCCCGGTCCGGGCGGCCGGCGGACGACCCGCTGCGAGCGACGTCGGTCTACACGGTGGCCTTCACCATCTTCATGCTGCCGCACGCCTTCATCGCGGTCTCCATCATCACCGCGCTCTTCCCGCGGCTCTCGAAGTCAGCGGCTGACGACGACGTCGCAACGCTCAAGGGCGACTTTCGACGCGGCATGATCCTGCCGCTGGTCGCCAATGTGCCGGTCATGGTCTTCGTCATGGTGGCTGCGACGCCCATCGTCGCCCTGCTCAACCCCGGCATCGACGGGCCGTCCATCGAGCTCGCGGCCATCGTCCTCGTCGTCATGATCCTCGGCATCGTGCCGTTCGGCGTCGACCTGTTGTGCTACCGCGTCTTCTTCGCGCTCGAGGATGGGCGTTCGCCCTTGGTCATGCAGGCCGTACTGACGACGATCTCGCTCACCGCTGGCCTCATCACCCTCGCGCTCGAACCGAAGTGGGCCATCGCCGTCGTGGCCATCGGCCAGACGGTCGGCAACGTCGCCAGCTCGACGACCGGGATCATCCTGCTCCGGCGCCGACTCGGCCTGCTCGGGCTGGGCCAGATCGTCGACTCGACGGCCCGGATCGGGGTGGCCGCCGCTGCCGCGGGTCTGCTCGCCTGGGGCACCATGACCGTGCTGTCGCCCATCCTCGGAGACCCCACGGCCCCGTCGAGCGTGGTGGATCGCCTCTTCACCAGTGGCGTCGTCCTCACCTTCACGGGGACGCTCTTCGTGATCGTCTACCTCGCGTTGGCGCACACCTTCCAGGTCCGTGAGGTCCGCGACGTCGCCGAGATCGTGCGCCGCCGCATCGGCTGAGCCCTTCTCTGATCGAGTGAACGCTTTCGGGCGCACGTTGCCCTTTCACACCGATGCCGTATGCCGCTGGGCTCGGTCTGCGCGAGCGCCAGGACCCAGCCACGATCGGACCCCACGCCACGTCTGCCCGGGCGACGTTGTCACTGCTGATGCCGGTCAGGGCTGGCACTCCCGAATCCTGTTCACTCGATCAAGGTGGCCGTCAGTCCGCGGCGGCGGCCGGGGTGGCTGGTCCGCGGCTGCGCCGGCGTAGCCAGCGGCGGACGAACCAGGCCACGACCAGGGCGATGAGCAGCCACGGCAGGAGCACGGCGAGGCCGGTGAGGACGACCATGAGGGAGCTCAGCAGCGACTCCCACGCCCTTTCGAGCCCGGCGAGGAAGCCGTTGTCCTCCGGCTGGGGCGAGGCCGTCTCATCGGTCCAGAGGGAGACAGACACCTCCGCCGTCGTCGTCCGGCGGTCGAGCTCGGCGAGCTGCTGCTGAAGCGAGTCGAGGTCGGCCTGGCGGCGGCTCAGCTCGCTCTCGAGCAGGACGATCTGGTCGAGCGTCGTCGCCTTGACCATGAGCGCGCGAACCCGAGCGATGCTGTCCTTGGCGGGGTCGATCCGGGCCTGTGTGTCGGTGTACGTCGAGGTCACGTCCACCGACTGGGACGAGCGGTACGACACCGTACCGAGGTTGGCGGACGACAGGTCGGCGAGCACGGGGTCGAGCTTGTCGGCCGGGACACTCAGCGTGAGCCGGGCCTCGTTGACGCCCACGGGCGGCGCGGGGGCGTCCTGGGAACCAGCCCCACCTTTCGGGCCGCCATACGAACCGGTCGGGTCGGATGCGGTCACGATGCTCTCCGAGAGGATCTGGCCCCCTGCCGCAACGGCGATGGCCCGGACCTGGCCGCTCGCCTTCGAGATGTTGGTGACCTTGACGCCGAGCCAGGCCGTCCGCGCCAGCTTGGGGCCGACGACGGCAGCCATGTCACGGCCGGGCTGCCCTGCGGATGGGGCCGCGCCGTCATCCTTGGCCGCCGAGTCCGGCTCGGACGCCCCGACTCCAGGCGCTGCGGGTTCGGCTGCACCGCCGGCCTCGGAGCCGGAACCGGACGACGGACCGGGGAGCCAGCCGCTGGCGGGATACCCGCCATCGGCGGGGGAGCCTGACCGCAGCGCGCTCAGCCCGAACGGGACCGACAGGGCCACGAGGAGGAGCACGGCACCGATCACCAGCAGGACCCGTCCGTGACGCGAGTCGGTGAGGCGCAAGCGACTGATGGCATTCATGGTGGTCTCCCGGCTGGGTCCTCGGCGACGCGGACGGCGACGCTCTACCTGCATGGACACGGGACGCACCCGGAACGTTGCCGGTGGGGTGGCAGAGTGAGCCCATGGTCGGACGAGTGGGAGTGGTCGGTGCCGGCATCGCGGGACTGGCAGCGGCCTGGCACCTCGTCCGAAAGGCGCCCCACCTCGAGGTGACGATCCTGGAGGGTTCCTCCCGCGTCGGCGGCAAGCTCCGGCTCGAGCAGGTGGGCGACATCGCCGTCGACGTCGGGGCCGAGTCGGTCCTGGCTCGCCGACCCGAGGCGATCCAGCTCTTCGAGGAGCTCGGGCTGGCGGACCGCGTGACCCACCCAGCACGGGTACCGGCCTCGATCGTCTCAGGCGGCGTCCGTCGACCGATGCCGACCGGAACCCTGATGGGCGTGCCATCGGACCCCGAGTCGGTGCGCGGCCTCCTCACCGACGCCGAGGTCCGAAGGCTCTCGGCCGAGCAGGAGACTCCGCCGGTCGAGACGGACGTGTCCGTCGGGGAGCTCATCGATGCGCGACTCGGCCCTGCAGTGACGGACAAGCTGGTCGAGCCGCTGCTCGCGGGCGTCTATGCCGGCAACTCTCGCCGGCTCTCCCTGCAGATGGCGGTTCCGTCCCTCTTCCGGGCAGCCACGGAGGGCACCTCGCTGCTCGAGGTCGCCCGGTCGGCGGCGCGGCACGCTCCGGCTGAGGGTTCGGACAGCGAGGCCGGGCCGCCGCCGGTCTTCGCCACCGTTGCCGGTGGCCTCGGCACCGTGCCGGTCGCCTTGGCGAGCCGGTTGGCAGACCTCGGGGTCGATGTCCGCACCGGCACGATGGTCCGCCGACTTCAGCGCCGGCACGTGGAGGGCGCGGACCCGCAGCACCAGTCCCTCGTCCTCTCCACCGGGCCCACGACCGACGTGCGCCGGCACGTCTTCGACGCCGTGATCCTGGCGACTCCGGCAGCCCCCACCGCTCGTCTCCTCCGCACCATCGCACCGGACGCGGCGGAGCGCCTCGCCGCGATCGAGTACGCCTCGATGGCGATCGTCACGCTCGTCCTCGCGGGGCCGGCGCCGGAGCTGCTCGAGGGCAGCGGCTTCCTCGTCCCCCCGACCGAGCAGCTGACGATCAAGGCCTCCACGTTCAGCAGCGTCAAGTGGCCGTGGCTCGCCGCCGCCCATCCGGACCGCACCGTCCTGCGCGCGTCCATCGGGCGGCACGGCGAGGAGGCCGTGCTCCACCGCCCCGACGACGACCTCGTGGCCACCGCCCTCGAGGATCTCACCACCGTCCTCGGCCGCCCCTTGCCATCCCCCCTGGCAGTCCACGTCCAGCGATGGGGAGGCGCCCTGCCGCAGTACGCCGTCGGCCACCTCGACCGCGTGGCCGGCCTCACCGAGCCCGCCCCGGGAGTCGCGCTCGCCGGTGCCGTCTACGGTGGCGTCGGCGTCCCGGCCTGCATCGCATCCGGCCGTCGGGCAGCCGACGCCGTCCTGACCCGACTGCAGGGCCATGGGCACGGGTTGCGATGATGGGCGGCATGAGTGACAAGCTGACGCCGGCCCAGATGCGAGAGATCAACGAGACGATCCGTTACTCGATGTGGTCGGTGTTCGCCAGCGTCACGCCTCTCGGAGACGACCGTGACGAGCTCGCCGACGAGCTGGCGGCCCTCCTCGACACGATCACGAGCGAAGGTGTCACGGTCCGCGGGATCTATGACGTGGCAGGCCTGCGCGGTGACGCGGACTTCATGGTCTGGTGGCACGCCGCGACCATTGAGCAGCTCCAGTCCGCCTACCACCGGCTCCTGCGCACCGAGCTCGGCAGCCACGTGGAGCCCGTCTGGTCGTCAGCCGCGCTGCACCGTCCGGCTGAGTTCAACAAGAGCCACATCCCGGCCTTCATGGCCGAGGAGGTCTCACGCAAGTACGTGTGCGTGTACCCGTTCGTCCGCTCCTACGACTGGTACCTGCTCGACGACAAGGACCGTCGCGACATGCTCCGGGAGCACGGCCAGATGGCCCGCGACTACCCGGACGTCCGCGCCAACACCATCGCGTCGTTCGCCCTCGGCGACTACGAGTGGCTCCTCGCGTTCGAGGCGGACGAGCTGCACCGGATCGTCGACCTCATGCGCGAGCTGCGTGCCTCGCGCGCCCGCAACCACGTCCGCGAGGAGGTCCCTTTCTTCACCGGGCCCAAGGTCGAGGCCAAGGAGCTCGTCGCCAACCTGCGCTGAGCTCTGGTACCAGCCGGGTAGCACTGAGCGGACCGCTCGCCTCAGTCGTCGAAGACGCCCTTGGTCACGATCGCGACGACGGGGATGAGCAGGAAGGCGACCCACGACCCGGTGCGCAGGAAGATGGCCAGCGCGATGAACGGGATCAGAGCGAGGACGGTGTCACGCACCCGACGCCCCGCCGGACGACCTGGCTCGACCGCCCCGACACCGCTGCGCACCAGTTCCTGTCCGTCTGGTCCGAGGGCCGGGAGGTCGGTGAAGAGATCATCGAGGTCGCGCCGCGTGAGGGCGTCAGCCGCCCGGCCGCGCCGGTCCTCGTACTCGAACGAGTCGAGCCGCCCGGCCTCGTGGTGCTTGGCGAGCAGTTCCATGGCCGCACGCCGCTCCGCGTCGCCGACCCGGTAGTCCTCGGTGCCCATGTCGCGAGGATAGGCGAAGCCGCGTCGCGCGACGCCACGCGCCACCCAGTGCCGCTGGGCTCCCGGCGAGCCCAGCGGCATACGGACTCATCGACTCATTCGGTGACCGGCTCCAGACGCAGGCTGATCGAGTTGATGCAGTACCGCTGGTCGGTGGGCGTGTCGTAGCCCTCGCCCTCGAAGACGTGGCCGAGGTGCGACCCGCACGTCGCGCAGCGGACCTCGACGCGGCGCATCCCGTGGCTGCCGTCCTCGATGTACTCGACCGTGTCGCCGGCGAGCGGCGCGTAGAAGGATGGCCAGCCGCAGTGCGACTCGAACTTCGTGTGGCTACGGAACAGCTCGGCGCCGCACGCGCGACACGAGTAGACGCCCTCCGTCTTGGTGTCGGTGTACTCACCACGGAACGGCGCCTCGGTGCCTGCCTCGCGCAGGACCTGGAACTCCGCCGGCGTCAGTCGCTCGCGCCACTCCTCGTCGGTGTGCTGGACGGCATAGGTCTTGTCGCTCTCCATGTCCATCCCAACGTGACCCGGGCGCCGTTTGTGCCCGTCACGGGGGGAGGGCGCCTTACGGAGGCGTTACGACGTGAGCTGCCCAGCCTTTGGCACGATGGCGGTGTGAAGGTCCGTCAGCTGGTCGCGCGCCCCGTCCTCATCGCAGGCGCGGCAGGTGGGGGCTCCGCGGTCGGGGCGGCGGCCGGGTCCGTCGCGGCGGCCGCCTGGTTCGCACGCCGGCTGCTCACCCCGGACGAGCTCCAGCCGGACGACGTCGCCATCGTGGCGCACGACGACGAGTCCGTCACCTTCGCCGCAGGCCCCGACCCGGACGTGCCGGGACGCTACGGCGTCTGGCTCGACGGGGGAGCGGGTCACGCCCGCGTCGGGCAGATCGTCGAGCGCGACGAGGCCGCCGCGACCGTGCGCCGGGAGCTCATCGCGGTCGACCGCGGGACGCTCGGCGTCGGCCCCGCCCGGTGGAACCAGTACTACTACTGGGACCGGCCGAGCGTCAGCATGGGCCTGCCTGACGAGGAGGTCGTCGTCACCTCGGAGGTCGGTGCGCTGCCGGGCTGGATCGTGCGACCCGAGGAGCCGGCATCGGGGCGCGACTGGGCCGTGCTCGTCCATGGTCGCGGAGCCCGCAAGGAGGAGACGCTCCGGGCCGTCCCGGTGCTGCGCGCCGCGGGATGGACCTGCCTCGTCGCGGCCTACCGCAACGACCGGGACGCGCCACGTGGCCCCGACGGCCGGTACAACCTGGGCCTCTCCGAGTGGCGGGACGTCGAGGCGGCGATCCGGACCGCGGTCGCAGAGGGAGCCGAGCGGATCGTCCTGTTCGGCTGGTCCATGGGCGGGGCGATCGTCCTGCAGACGCTCCGCCGCTCCCGCCACGCCGACCGGATCGTCGGCGTGTGCCTCAACTCCGCGGTCATCGACTGGGATGCGGTGCTGCGTCATCATGGCCGACTCAACCACCTGCCTGGCCCGCTCGTGCGGATCGCGCGCCGGCTCATGGGCTCGAGACGCGGACGCGCGCTGGTCGGGCTCATCGAGCCCATCGATCTGGCACACACGGACTGGGTGGCCCGGGCCGACGAGCTCGATGTGCCGATCCTGCTCATCCACTCGACCGGCGACACGGTCGTTCCCTTCGCGCCCGCGGCCGCCCTGGCGCAGCGGCGGCCGGACATCGTCCGGTTCGAGCCGTGGGACCGGGCACGGCACTGCAGAGAGTGGAACTACGACCCCGAGCGGTGGGAGTCGGTCGTGTCGTCCTTCGTCGCGGGGCTGCAGTGCGTGCCGGCGCCCTTGGATCGGGCCCGGGCTAGCGGCGAGTGAGCCAGCGTCCCATGAGGGTCGAGGCCTCCTCGACGAGGACGGCGAGCTCGAGCTCGAGCGGTGCCGCATCGGACCCCACCGGCCGTGGGTGGTCGCCTCCGACGACCCGCGGGGCGATGGTGAAGCACAGCTCGTCGAGGAGGCCGGCCGCGAGGAAGGAGGCCGTCAGGCGTGGACCGCCCTCCGTGAGCAGCCTCGTCCAGCCGCGGGTGTGGAGCTGCCCGAGCAGGTCGCCGAGGTCCACGTCGTCCTCGCCGCAGACGAGGACGTGGTCGTCCCCGAGCACCGAACGCGCATCACCGATCCCCGGGGCGGAGGCGCTGGTGGCGAGCAGGACCTCGCCGGGTGGCGCACCGCCCAGGGTCGGTGGAAGGAATCCGGCGCGGCTGACGGTGACGAGGGGGAGGGCATCCGCGAGCCCGGCACGCTCCCGGATGGGCTGGAACTCTGGTGGGACTGCGACGGCTGAGTAGCCCTCGACCCGAATGGTGCCGGCTCCCACGATGACGGCGTCGCTCAGTGCACGGAGCAGCTCGAAGACGACGTGGTCCGCCTCGGTGTTGATGGAGCCGGACCTGTTGTCGGGTCCGTTGGCCGCGCCGTCGAGCGTCGTCACCATGTTGCACCGCAGCCACGGGTCGACAGGGACTGCGTAGGCCGCCGCGAGGGCCTCGAGATCGAGCTCCTCGCCAGGCGTGAGGCCACTGGCACCGGGTACGAGCAGGCGCATGGACCAACAGTAGGCGGCCACGCTTCCCGCAGTGGGCCGGCCGGATCCGACAGGATGGCGACATGGGTAAGGGCAAGAAGAACAAGGATGACCCGAAGGGCGGCAGGAGCGGCGCACGGGCCGACGCGGATGCGCTCGAGTCGAAGGAGAAGGCCGACGAGGAGCGCAAGGTCGCCGAGACCGCCGAGAAGATGGTGAACGAGGGAGTCCATCCGCTCGGAGGCTTCTCGGATGCGCTGCACGTCGAGAAAGGCTTCGTGCTCGCCGATGTCGACGCCTCATCGACTCCCGCCTTCGGTGGCGACAAGATCGCCGGCAAGGCGGCCCTCGAGTCGTCCGAGGAGGAGCTGGCCGACCTGCTCGAGCGGCTCTGGGCCGAGTCCACCGCTGGCTCGAAGCGGGCCCTGCTCCTCATCGTCCAGGGAATGGACACGTCCGGGAAGGGCGGCATCATGAGGCACGTGGTCTCGGTCAACCCGCAGGGCGTCAACGCCACCGCGTTCAAGGCACCGACCGAGGAGGAGCTCTCCCATGACTTCCTCTGGCGCGTCGAGAAGGCCCTGCCCCAGCCGGGGCAGCTCGGAGTGTTCGACCGGTCCCAGTACGAGGACGTCCTCGTCGTGCGGGTCCACGACATCGTCCCCAAGGAGGTCTGGTCGAAGCGCTACGCGCAGATCAACGAGTTCGAGCGCCGGGTGATCGCGAGCGGCACCAAGATCGTCAAGGTGATGACCCACATCAGCAAGGACGAGCAGCAGGCGCGCCTCATGGAGCGGCTCGAGCGGCCCGACAAGCACTACAAGTTCAACCCGGACGACGTGGACGAGCGCGGCCACTGGCTCGCCTACATGGAGGCCTACCAGGCGGTCTTCGACAAGACCTCGACCGTGGGGGCCCCGTGGCACGTCGTGCCCTCCGACCGCAAGTGGTACGCCCGCCTCGCCGTCCAGCAGCTGCTCCTCGAGGCCCTGCGCGAGATGGACCTCCAGTGGCCCACGGCCGACTTCGACGTCGAGCTGGAGAAGAAGCGCCTCGCCGAGAGCTGACCCTGACCGCACCACTGGGTGGGCCGGTTCAGCCGATGCGGTCGAGGATGGGACCGGTGGCTGCCGCCAGGTCGACCGGCAGGGTGCCGAAGGTGTGGCCGTGGCCGCCCTCGACCCGGCTGGCGAGGAACGCATCGGCCACGCCGGGGGAGTGCTCGACGAGCAGGGCGGCCTGCATGGCCACGGCCAGCTGCTCGACGGCCGAACGGGCAGTGAATGCTGCGTCGGGTGAGTCGGGCTGCAGCGAACGCGCTTGTTCGACAGCCCGGTCCGTGTGGTCGTCCAGGGCCCCGCTGGCGCCGCGCACCCGGTGCAGCTCCTTGGTGAGAGCCTCGAGGCTGGACGGCTCCCGGGTGATGGCCCGCATGACGTCGAGGGCGTTGACGTTCCCCGATCCCTCCCAGATGGAGTTGAGCGGCGCCTCCCGGTACAGCCGTGCCAGGCCGTTCTCCTCGACGTAGCCGTTTCCGCCGAGACACTCGAGGGCCTCGGCCACCATGGGGGCGGTGCGCTTGCAGACCCAGAACTTGCCGAGGGCCACGCCGAGCCGCGCGTAGTCCGACTCGCCGGTGTCGAAGGCGTGGGCCAGACGCATCGCCAGGACCGTCGCAGCCTCGGCCTCGAGCGCGAGGTCAGCGAGGACGTTGCGCATCAGCGGCTGGTCGATGAGCAGGCGGCCGAAAGCGGCCCGGTGCCGAGCGTGGTGCACGGCCCGGCTCACCGCGTCGCGCATCGTCGCGGTGGAGCCGAGCACGCAGTCGAGGCGCGTTGCCCCCACCATGTCGATGATGGTCCGCACGCCCCGGCCCTCCTCTCCCAGCCGAGCACCCCACGTGCCGTCGAGCTCGACCTCGCTCGAGGCGTTGGAGTGGTTCCCCAGCTTGTCCTTGAGCCGCTGCAGGGCGAACGGGTTGCGGGTGCCGTCGTCGAGCGCGCGGGGCACGACGAAGCACGTCAGGCCGCCAGGGGCCTGGGCCAGCATGAGGAAGACGTCGCTCATCGGCGCGGAGCAGAACCACTTGTGGCCGGTGAGCCGGTACGTGTCGCCGAGGAGCGGACCGTCGGGGCTCGGCATGGCCGTTGTCGTGTTGGCCCGGACGTCGGAGCCGCCCTGCTTCTCCGTCATGCCCATCCCGGCGATGGCCCCGGACTTCTCTGCGACGGGCCGGATACCGAAGTCGTAGCGACGACTCGCGAGCATGGGGAGCCAGCGCGCCGCCTGCTGCGCGTCACGCCGCAGAGCCGACCCAGCGGCATACGACATGGAGACGGGGCACCCGTGACCGGCTTCGACTCGAGACCACAGCATGAACCCGGCTGCGCGCCGTGCGTGCGCGGTGCCAGCCACGGTGGCGGTCCACGGCTCCGCCGTCAGGCCGGCGCCGACCGCCTGGGTCATGAGCCAGTGCCAGGACGGGTGGAACTCCACCTCGTCGATCCGGTTTCCCCACGCGTCATGCGTGTGCAGGACGGGCCGGTTCGCGTCGGCGAGGCGGCCGTGCTCCTGTGCCTCAGCCGTGCCCGCGAGGCGGCCGAGCTCCGAGAGGGACATGGCGTCGTCCCGCTCGACCCACCGGGAGACCGCTTCGGACAGGGGTCGGTCGTCGTCGAGGAAGCTCCTGTCGACGAATGGCTCGGCCTGGTTGGTGACCTGGTGCGTGCTCACTACTGCAGAGTAGGGCGGAAGATGCCGCAGCCGGGGCGCAGGGCGCGAGCGGGTCAGGTCGGACCGTCGCGCGGGCCGCCAGCTAGCCTCGGGAGCGATGACGGTGAAGGCGGTCCTTCGGCGCTGGCTCGGGCAGATCCCGGGGGCGGTGCACCTCGCACGACTGGTACTCGAGACGATCCGGGTCTGCCTCAGCTACCGGGTGACCGGCCTCGCGGCCGAGGGCGGTTTCTTCATGCTGTTGTCCCTGCCGCCCTTCGTCCTCGGGCTCTTCGGCGGCGTCGGGTACCTCGGGAACGTCCTCGGGCCAGACGGCGTGGAGCGGCTCGCCGCCGCTGTCGCGGACTACGCGTCCGGTTTCCTCACCGAGTCGAGCATCGACGACCTGCTGCTGCCAACGATCCGTGACGCCCTCCAGGGCGGACGCCCCGACCTCATCTCGGTGGGGTTCCTGCTCGCGTTGTGGTCGGGGTCCCGGGCTCTCAACGTCTTCGTTGACACCATCTCGATCATGTACGGCCAGGGCGACGGCCGCGGCATCCTGCACCAGCGCTTCCTCACCTTCGGCCTCTACACGCTCGGCGTCGTGGTCGCCGTGGTCCTCCTGCCGCTCGTCCTGCTCGGGCCGGCGATCATCCAGGCGTGGCTGCCCGACCGGCTCGACATGCTGACCGTCGCCTACTGGCCACTCGTCCTCGTGCTGTCCATCGCCGCAATCACCACGCTGTTCCACATCGCGACCCCGCGGCGTGCCAGCTGGTGGCGTGACGCGCCCGGGGCGCTGCTCGCGCTCGGGATCTGGCTGCTCGCATCGCTCGTGGTGCGCACCTCCCTCGAGGCCTCGCTCGGCGGGTCGTCGATCTACGGACCGCTCAGCACCCCGATCGTGCTGCTCATCTGGCTCTACGCGCTGGCGATCGCGATCCTCATCGGGGCCGGCCTCAATGCGGCGACGCGCGTCCTGTGGCCGGTCGAGCTGCGAGATGGAGCCGGGGCCAGGCTCGCCACCTGGGCCGGCGGCCTGCTGGCTCGGGGTGGCGGGCCGGACGACACCGGGGCGGCCGTCGAGGCCGATCCGACGGCGCCGGACCAGCGGAGCAGGGACCAGCAGTACGCCAGGCGGGAGCGGTCGCACCTCGCCGAGGCCATCGACCGGCAGCTCTCGGAGGGAGTTGGGCGACCACGTGACGAGCGAGCGCCGAAGGGGTGACGGCGGTTTGGTATCTCCCGGATCGATCCGCTACTGTCTACCAAGCACCGAGCGGGGAAGTTACACCGCTGGTGTTCCCGCGGACGTAGCTCAGTTGGTAGAGCGCAACCTTGCCAAGGTTGAGGTCGCCGGTTCGAGCCCGGTCGTCCGCTCGGAGGCACAAGGGGCAACAGGCAGCTTGCCTTCATGGTGGAGTGGCCGAGAGGCGAGGCAGCGGCCTGCAAAGCCGCGTACACGGGTTCAAATCCCGTCTCCACCTCGGTCATCACCACATCGGGGCGATTGGCGCAGTGGTAGCGCGCTTCCTTGACACGGAAGAGGTCACTGGTTCAAACCCAGTATCGCCCACCAGAAGGACCACGGCCCCTGAGCGCGAACCTGGCTCAGGGGCCTTCTTCATGCAGACAGCCGATGTGCCTGCTTCGAGAGGTGGTCAGCCGAGGGCCTTGGCCTTGATCTGGGCGAACTCGTCGGGCGAGATCGCGCCGTTGTCGAGGAGCGACTTGGCCTGGGACAACTGGTCGACCGTCGTGGCCGACGACGTCCCAGCCACATTGCGGATGTAGTCCTGTTGCTCGGCCATGTACCGCTGGTTCTGTTCCATCGCGCGCTGCGCCATTCCCTGCCCGCGGACGATCACGTAGATGAGCGCTGCGAGGAGTGGGAGGATGAAGAGCGCTATGACCCACACCACCTTGGCGAACCCGCCGAGCTCTGGGTCACGGAAGAGGTCCGTGAAGATGTGGAACAGCATCATCAGGTAAGCCACGAAGAAGAAGGACCAGACCAGCAGCCAGAAGAAGTCCCAGAAGTCGTTCATCGTGCGCCTTTCCACTCAGTGCCTCGGTGCGTCGCAGTCGAGGGGCATCGCCTGTGCCGTGACCTACGCTCCTCCCTCGCTCGGACCCCGACATCGCCCTTTTCGGGGGAGATCGTCGGGGATGACCAGCAGTCACGGGTCCGGCTGGGCGGTGTCGTGCCGGCCCACAGGCTCCGCGATGAGCCGCGTGGACACGATCTGGAGGCCGAGCGCAGTCAGGGCGGCGAGAACACCAACCAGCTCCTGGCTGTCATGCACCTTGGCGGTCAGGGTGGTGTGTGTTCCGTCGCTGTCGGACCACTGGGCGTACGGCCAGATGTCTCGCTCGTCCACTTCCCCTGCAACGACCACGATGGCGTGCATACGGATCAGCCTCGTCTGGACAGGACTTCAGGTCCCCGGCAGCATGCCCGCCACGGGGCCGCGGCCGCGTCACTCCTTCGGGAGGAGTTGGTCAGTAGAGGTCGAGCTCCGCAGCGCGACGGATGGCGGCGCGGCGGCTGCTGACGCCGAGCTTCTGGTAGATGTGCGCGATGTGTGTCTTGGCCGTGTGCAGCGAGATGTACTCCGCCTCGGCGATCTCCGCGTTGGTGAGGTTGGTGGTGAGGTACTGCAGGATCACCCGTTCCCGCTCGGTGAGCCGATCCGCCGTTCCCGGCACGTGCGGGTGGCGCCCCTCGGTCATCCTCCCGAGCACCCGGGTCACGATCGTGGGATGGGCCGTGCCGTGTCGCAGGTGGGACTTGAGCAGGTCGGCCAGACCCTCGCCGGCGCCGAGGAATGGGCCGTAGAGCTCGTCCGGCTCGGCCGCGGCGAGAGCGAGCTCGAGGGAAGCGTGTGCCCCCGAACTCCCCAGCGCCATGAGGGCTTCCGCCTCGATGCAGCGGGAGAGACATTCAATGTGCACGAACGTCATGGCGGTCCGGGCGCGATCGAGCTCGACGAGTGCGTCGGCAGGACGTCCGGCCTGCACCAGTACCTTCGCCCGGCGGGCCGGTGCCAACGGGAACTCCGGATCGGTGGGGGGCCGGGTGGCGAGCGCCACCGCCTCACGTGTTCTCCCCTCGGCCATGAGCACCGATCCCTCGAGCGCCGCGAGCATGGACGGCCAGGTGGGCGCCTGGTGCCCGGAGTCGACCAATGTCCGGATCTCCGATGCAGCGAGCCTGGCGCTCCGGAGGTCCCCCAGCGACAGACAGGTCGTCGTGAGGACGCTCAGGGTGAGCCCGCGCAGCTCCCAGTCGAAGGGAACCATCATGGACAGACTGCGCTCCAGCTGGGTTCGTGCCTCGTTCAGGTTCCCTCGCCAGTAGTCGAACCAGCCGAGGTACGTCACGGCTGGGGCGAGCGTCACCAGCCCCACCCAACCTCGTTCGTTGGCTCGGGCCAGGACCCCGACCGCGACGTCACGCGCGTCGCTCAGGTGGCCCTCGGTGATCGCGGGGATACATGACTCGGCCAGCGCGGTCAGCTCGAGAGCGAGCAGTCCGCTGTCGTGCGCTGTGGCGGCTGACGACCGCAGCATCTCGAGGGTCAGCTCGGCATGGTTCTCGAGCCTGGCCTCGGCCATGCCGACGAACATCTGGACGGTCGCGCGGACGGCTGGATCGGGCTGGTGCTGGCTCCGATCGAACCTCTCCAGCAATGCTTGCCCCGAACCGACCGCGGGTCCCAAGCCCCTCTCGTAGCAGGTGCAGAACAGCTCCACGAGGGCCATGCGGTCCTCGAAATCGGCCCGGTCCGACGGCGGCAGCAGGTCTGCGAGCGCACGCGCGGCGGTGATCGCCGACCGGGCATCGTCGATCCTGCCCCGCTGAACGCAGATCAGCGCCTTGGCGAGGTGCGCCTCGCTGACGTGCGGCGAGGTCTGTGGCAACTGGTCGACGGAGGCGAGGACGGCATCGCTGCGCCCCTGGAGGACGAGCTCCAGCCACCGGGCAGCGAAGATCCTCGATGCCATGTCACCGTCCCCGGCAGCGACGGCATGTCTGATCGCGGTCGGGGCATCGACGGGGGTCCACCACGCCGCCGCTGCCGCGTGCAGCGCCGTGGCCCGCTCGGGGTGGTCGGCGAACAGACGTCGGCGCATGTGCGCCGCGAAGAGCGGGTGCCAGTGGTACCAGGCCTCGCTCGCGGTCACGTCCTCGCGGGAGCGGAAGAGCCCATCAGCCAAGCATTTCTCGAGGAGCACCTCCGCGTTGTGGGTCTGTCTGATGGCGTCGATGAGCGACGCACAGACGTGCTCGTCGAGGCAACTGTCCAGGACGAAGTTCCTGACCTCGTCGTTGAGAGACGCGAGCACCTCGATCGCCAGGTAGTCGGCCAACGCCTGATCACGTCGCAGGTACGTCGGCACATTGGGTCGTGGGCCGTCCCGGCTCGCTGCCAGGATCGCCATCCGCACACCGGCCGGCCAACCGCCGGTCGCTCGGTGGATGGAGTCCACGATCTCCGGGTCGAGGGCGAGACCGGCGGCCCGTACGGCTTCCGCCGACTCCTCGGGGCTGAAGGCGAGCTCGTCGTGGGCGAGGTAGGCCAGGCGGTCATCGAGCCGCAGTCGCTGCAGTCGCAGCTGAGGCACGACGCGGGCTGCGATCGCGACGCGCATGTTCGCAGGCGCCCATCGCAGGACGTGGTCGATCACCGACGTGGACGCTTCTGACCGGATGAGGTGCTGGACGTCATCCAGGACCAGCGTGACCGGCACCCCTGCTTCGTACAGCACCTCGAGGAGCGAGTCGACCAGGGTCAGGGGTTCGGCGCGCAGCGCCGGAACCCGTAGCGACTCCAGGGTGACGTCGAGCTGGTCCAGGCCCGACAGGCTTGCGGCGGTCATGAGGTCTGAGACCAGGCGGACTGGGTCCCGGTCCGTGTCGTCGACGGTCAGCCACAACGTCGCGCCACCGTCCTGGAGCTCCGGGGCGACCGCGCCGAGCAGCGTCGACTTGCCGTAGCCCGCCATGCCCGCGAGCACGACCACCGGCCGACTGTGCAGGAGCGGTGCCAGGCGTGCACGTTCGATGGTCCCCGGGGAGGGGGATGGGGTGGTCATCCGAGCGTGACGTGGCCCAACCATGTCATCCCTGTCGACGGATGTGCGAGGATCCTGACGCCTCCACATTAGATACCTGTTGCCCCGCCGGAGCCACCTTGCGGCAATTCCGTTGGTAAGGCGTGTCTGTGTACGAGATCGTTCTTGACGGTGAGCTGGCTGCGGACTTCGTGGACGCGAGCCTCCCGTTCGAGCGCCGCAACAGCCAGGGAGCGACGATTCTGAGTGTCCCAACGATGGACCCCGATACCCTCGCCGTCACGCTCGAGCTGCTGGAGTCGCTCGGTATCGGCGTGACGGCCATACGGCCGGTCGAGGACACCGGCCCAGGTCGTGAACCCGCCGCCCCACGGTAGCCGCCCCCTCGAGTGCCCTTTGCGCATCGTGCGTCATTGCCGCTCATCCTCGATGGGTGATGTGCGCGAAACGTGGTCCAGCGAATGTCGAGGTACCAGCGGCCAGCCGTCAAGGAGGCAGGACATGAGTGTCAACGTCGATGTCGGTCCAATCGACTACCTCGCCCTGGAGTTTCCCGGGGCCCGACTCAACGGGGAGGGAATGTCGATCCTCGTCGATCTGGTCGACCGCGGGATCATCCGCATCCTCGACATGAGGGCACTCGTTCGAGACGACGAAGGGAACGTCACCGCCGTCGCGATCAGTGATCTCGACGGGGATGGCACTCTCGACCTCGCCCTCTTCCAGGGTGTCGAGTCCGATCTCCTGGACGAGGAAGACCTCGAACAGGCTGCCGCGTTGATAGGACCCGGCAACGCCGCCGCGCTGCTGGTCTACGAGAACACCTGGGCCGGCCCCTTCGTCTCGGCCATGCGCCGCGCGGGTGCCGAGGTCGTGGCCAGCGGCCGGATCCCCGCCGACTCCGTCCACGAGCGGCTCGAAGCGCTCGAGACGTCGACGACCGCATCCGAGTAAAGGAGCACGACATGGGACTCATCGGTGGCATGGCACGGACGGCCGTGGTGGCTGGCACGGCGACGGCCGTGTCGAACCGAGTGTCGCGCCGTCAGGCGGGGCGCTGGGCAGCACAGGAGCAGCAGGCGGCGCCGCAGTACGCACCCCCACCCGAGCCGCAGTACGCACCCCCGCCTGAACCGCAGTACGCCTCCGCGCCCGACCCGGACGCCGACCTTGCCCGTCTCAAGCAGCTCGGTGACCTGCGGGCAGCGGGCGTCCTGACGGAGCAGGAGTTCCAGGCTCAGAAGGCGCGACTGCTGGGCATGTAGGCGGACCTGCCTGCCGCTGCTCGATGCCGAGCGGGCGTTCTGGCCCCCGGGCATGGCCGGGGGGTCACGCCACGTGAACCGGCCTGATCGGGACGAATGGTCGGATCTCGTCGGCACCCTGCTGGATGACGCCGCACGACGACTCGGGCACCTCGTGCCACGCGCCCGGTAGGTCACCGAGCGGCTCGGAGACGACGAGTCGCGTCTCGTCGCCCAGCGCCCGAAGTACCTCCAGTTCGGGGTACAGCTCGCGCAGCTGCGTCACGTCCGTCGAGTGGAAGAGCGTGCGGCTCTGATGCTGCGATGAGTACCGGAACACCCACACCGACTTCCCGTCGCTCGTCGCCAGCGTTGCCTGGACGGGCTCCGCGACGCCGCGGCGCTCGGCGAGGTCCTCGACGAAGCCGATGGCGCGCGCCACCCCTTCGACAGGGTTGGCTTCGAGGCCGAACGTCAGCGCCAGGAAGAAGAGCGCCTCGGAGTCGGTCGATCCCTCGATGTCCGGGTACAGCGAGGGGTCCACCGAGAACAGCAGGTCGCGCTTGAGCTCATGGAAGCCGGAGACCGCCCCGTTGTGCATCCACAGCCACCCCCCGTGTCGGAACGGATGACAGTTGCTGCGTTGCACCGGCGTTCCCGTGGACGCGCGCACATGGGCGAACAGCAGTGGCGTCCGCACCTGCGAGGTCAGCTCACGGAGGTTCACGTCGTTCCAGGCCGGGTCCACGCTCTTGAAGATCGCCGGCTCTTCGCGATCGCCGTACCAACCGATCCCGAAGCCGTCACCGTTCGTCGTTGTCGCTCCCATGCGAGAGTGCAGGCTCTGCTCGATCAGCGAGTACTTGGGCTTGAAGAGCAGGTCCTCGACGAGGATCGGGCCGCCCGAGTACACCATCCATCGACACATGGGTACAGGCGATCACGTCGCACGGGCGCCGTCATCACGTCCCGAGGATGACTTTGATGGCGTGGCCGACCTCAGCAGACGAGCGAGGTGATCCCCTGCGCGCTCTCGGAGCCGCTGCGGAGCAGCTTGCCCCAGCCCTGGGTGCAGAAGCTGACAGTGCGCACCGGGATCGAGTAGGTCAGCCGCTGCCGGTTGTCGCCGACGGCATAGCCGCGCGTGTCACCCCCGCCGCCGACGACGATGCCGGTCTGGGCGCGGTAGCCGAAGCCGAGCGCGTGGTACTGCGACCACACGTAGACGGACGAGAAGTTCATCCAGGCCGAGCCGCCGGAGTCCCAGCACCAGCCGATGTACTGCCGCACCGTGAATGCGTTCATGCCCTTGTCACGCACGACCCTGCTCGAGCCCAGCTCCCGGATGTTCGAGCAGTTGACCGCGGTCAGGTTGACCGTCACGTCGGGGGACGCCGTGACCGCACCGGCAGGTGCGACCTCGGGAACGGAGCGGGCCAAGGCCGGAGTGGCGGAGGATGCGGCGGCTGACGCGCTCGCGTGCGCCGGGGACGATGCGGAGGCCGCGGCGCCGGAGGCCAACGCGGCCATCAGCGTGGCCAGCGCGGCGGTCAGGACGGACACGGTCAAGCGGTGGAGGGACGTCATTGTGGCTCCTGCTCGGTGGTCAGTGCGACTGACCCTACGACGGGTCGTGGGGATCGGCAGCCCGAAAACCTCCTGACCATGAGTAGCGTCCACGGACCGGAATAGGGTGGGGCCCATGGCCGCCGCGTCCAGCAAGACCCCAGCCATGGTGCTCGACGTGGACGGCTTCGACGTCCGCCTGACGAACCCGGACCGGGTCTACTTCTCCGAGCGTGGTGAGACCAAGCTCGACCTGGCCAGCTACTACCTGTCGGTGGGCGCCGGGATCGTCAACGCGCTTCGCGACCGGCCGTGCATGCTCCACCGGTTCCCCAAGGGGGTGGACGGCGACAAGGTCCACCAGAAGAGGCTTCCCGCCGGGGCGCCTCCCTGGGTCGAGACGGTGCGGCTGCACTTCCCCCGCTACGGTCTGCACGCCGACGAGCTCTGCGTCCAGCGGCTGGCCGATGTCATCTGGGCCGTCCAGATGTCGACGGTCGAGTTCCATCCGTGGAACTCCCGCCGGGCCGACACCGAGAAGCCGGATGAATGGCGCATCGACCTCGACCCGATGCCCAGGTGCGGCTACGACAAGGTGCGGCGGGCAGCGCACGTTTCCCACGAGATCCTCGACGAGCTCGGTGCCGTGGGATGGCCCAAGACGTCCGGCGGGCGGGGCATGCACGTCTACGTCCGGATCAAGCCCGAGCACGGCTTCCAGGAGGTGCGGCGCGCCGCGCTCGCCTTTGCGCGTGAGGTCGAGCGGCGGCTGCCCGACGACGTGACGACGGCGTGGTGGCGCAAGGACCGCTCGCCCCACGACCTCTTCGTCGACTACAACCAGAACGCCCGGGACCACACCATCGCGGCCGCCTACAGCGTCCGCGGGAATCCACGTGGGACGGTGTCGGCTCCGGTCGGGTGGGACGAGATCGACGACTCGGTGCCCGACGACTTCACCATCGCGACCATGCCGGACCGCTTCGCCCGTCTCGGGGACCTGCACGCGGGCATCGACGACGCCGTCTTCGACCTCGCCGCACTGCTCGACTGGGCGGAGCGTGACGAGCGCGAGGGGAAGGCCCTGCCTCCCGACGAGGAATAGGCCGTATGCCGCTGGGCTTGCTCCTGAGTGGGAGTGGCCCAGGTGCCGCCCCGGTCCCAGACGAACAGAACACAGCCACCAACCACCACCAGGAGGATCCGTGACACTTCTCGGCGAGTTCACCGCGATGACGATCGACGGCAAGGAGCAGTCACTGTCCGACTACTCCGGGCAGGTCGTGCTCGTCGTCAACACGGCGAGCGAGTGCGGGTTCACGCCCCAGTTCGCCGGACTCGAGCAGCTCTGGGAGACCTACCGCGACCAGGGGTTCACCGTCATCGGTTTCCCGTGCAACCAGTTCGGCGGTCAGGACCCGGGGACCAACGAGGAGATCGGCGCCTTCTGCCAGCAGAACTACGGCGTCACCTTCCCGATGATGGCCAAGGTCGACGTGAACGGCGACGACACGCACCCGGTGTGGAACTGGCTGAAGTCGGAGAAGGGGGGTCTCTTCGGCGACCGGATCAAGTGGAACTTCACGAAGTTCCTCGTCGGACGGGACGGGCACGTCATCGGTCGCTACACGCCCCAGGCGGAGCCCCACGGCCTCGCCGAGGACATCGAGAAGGCGCTCGCCGCCGAGCGCCGCTGACCAGCCGCGAGCCTACGATCTGCGGGTGGACCACGCCCGATTCGCCGACCGCCACGCTCGCGAGGTCATCGACATCCGGCACGGCGAGGACGCCTTGGAGGCCGTCTCACGCGAAGGGTTCTGGGCGTTCATCGCCACCTTCGAGGGCTTGGTCACGGCCATCCGTTTCGCCGAGGTGCGACCCGGTGAGCCGGCCACGCGGGTTGTTGACTGGACGCCGCTCGATCGGCACTGGGAGAGCTCACTGGGCTCAGCGGCATACGTCAATGCGGTTGATGAGGTCCGTCGGCGCATCGCCGCCGGCACTGTCTACCAGGTCAACGTCTGTCGCGTGCTGAGCCACCCGATCGACGACGCAGCCGACCTCGATGGGCTCGACGTGATACTGCGGCAGGGGAATCCGGCCCCACACGCCGCCCGGGTCAGGTGCATCACGGCGGGGGTGGACATCGTCAGCGCGTCGCCCGAGCTCTTCCTGTCGCGTCGCGGCGACCGGCTCGTCACCAGGCCGATCAAGGGCACGGCGGCGACCCGCCAGCAGATGCTGCCCAAGGACCATGCGGAGAACGTGATGATCGTCGACCTCATGCGCAACGACCTGTCGGGCGTCTGCGAGCCGGGCAGCGTCTCGGTCGACGCGCTCTGTGCCTTCGAGGACCATCCCGGGCTCGTCCACCTCGTCTCCACGGTGAGCGGGCGGCTGCGTCACGGGGCGACGTGGCGCGACGTGTTCGGGGCCACGTACCCGCCGGGTTCGGTCTCGGGCGCGCCGAAGTCGAGTGCGCTGACGGCCATCACCGACCTCGAGCCCACGCGACGCGGGCCGTACTGCGGCGCCATCGGCTGGGTCGACGCCGACAACGACGAGGCCGAGCTGGCCGTGGGGATCCGGACGTTCTGGGCGGAGCGGGACGGAACGGGTCGGCGGTGGTTGCGGTTCGGGACGGGCGCCGGCATCACCTGGCACTCCGACCCTGCCGCGGAGTGGACCGAGACCGAGCTCAAGGCCGCCCGGTTGGTCGGGCTCGCCGCCGGCACTGTGACACCATGACGGCATGACCGGCAGCCTTCCCCGCGTCTGGGTCAATGGTGACCTCGTCGATGCGGCCGCACCCTCCATCACGGCGCTCGACCACGCCGTCACGGTCGGGGACGGCGTGTTCGAGACGGCCAAGATCGACCGCGGGAGACCGTTCGCCCTGTCCCGGCACCACGCCCGTCTCGAGCGGTCCGCATCCGGACTCGGGCTACCGGCAGTGGATCTCGCCCTCGTCACGAAGGGCATCGACGCCGTGCTCGACGGCGAGCCGATCGACTTCGGCCGCCTGCGCTACAGCGTGACCGGTGGCATCGGGCCGCTCGGCTCGGACCGGGCTGCGGGAGAGCTGACCTACATCGTGGTCGCCGCCACCCAGGCGAGGCCGCCCGCCTCGGGCAAGGTCACGGTCGTGCCCTGGACGCGCAACGAACGCTCGGCAGTCGCCGGGCTCAAGACGACGTCGTATGCCGAGAACGTCGTCGCCCTCGCCCGGGCGAGAGCGCTCGGGGCCATGGAGGCCGTCTTCGCCAACACGCGCGGCGAGCTGTGTGAGTGCACCGGGAGCAACATCTTCGTCGTCGTCGGCGGTGAGGTGCTGACCCCGCCGGAGGACTCCGGACTCCTCGCCGGGATCACGCGAGAGCTCGTGCTCGAGTGGGCAGCCGACGCCGCGGTCCCCATCCGCGAGAGTGCCCTGCCGCTCGACGTCCTGCGCACCGCAGACGAGGTGTTCATCACCAGCTCGACCAAGGACGTGCTGCCCGTCCATGCGGTCGACGACCGCACCCTCCCGGTCGGGCCGGTCACCGCCCGGCTGCGCGACCTGTTCCGCTCGCGCGCAGAGCAGGACCTCGACCCGTGAGCGACGCCAACGAGTCGGTGGACACCGTGGGGACTGCCGGGCCCGTGGACACGGGCGTCTCGGTGGTGGACTACTCCGACCGCAACGTGACCCTCGACGCCCACGAGGACCGGTGGGCCTGGCGGGCGCGCCTGCGGCGCAACCCGGCCACCCATCTGGCCTGGCGCACGGCCGTGGGGATCTTGGGGTCCCTCGTCACCGTCGGTGGGCTCGTCATGGTGCCGGCCCCGGGGCCCGGCTGGGCCGTCGTCATCCTCGGTCTGGTCATCCTTGCCAGCGAGTTCGAGTTCGCCCAGCGGTGGCTCGACTTCGTCAAGCACCACGTGCACCTCTGGAACCGGTGGATCATGTCGCAGGCGCTCTGGGTGCGGTTCCTCGTCGGGCTCGCCACCCTGCTGCTCGTGTGGGCGATCCTCTGGCTGACGTTCGTCGTCCTGGGCGTGCCTGCGTGGACGCCGGAGTGGGCCGAGCAGCACCTCGCCCGGCTTCCCGGAGTCGACTAGGGTCGATTAGGGCGCGTGGCTGCCGAACCGCTATTGTTTCCGAGCACCAGCCCGGACGTGTAGCTCAGTTGGTTAGAGCGTTCGCTTCACACGCGAAAGGCCAGGGGTTCGAGTCCCTTCACGTCCACCACTTCACCGCGCCGCCCCAGAGTCGCGGGGGAGTCCGGCCTCAGCACGCAGTCCGGGCGGGTGCGGCAGCGGTCGGCGCGGTTCCCGCACGCCCGCCGAGCCGTCGCCGCGGGGACCGAAAGTCACCAGGTGTCGTGGTCGGCGGAACCGTCTGATGCGGTAGACGTCATGGGTCATGGGCTCGACGGACGGGGCCATCCGGTCGAGCATCGGCATGACGTCGCCCGGCTCCAGCCCGGGCAGGATGAACGTGCCGCGATGCCTTCCCGCCCCGTCATGGCGCACCACCTCGTAGAGCTTCATGTCCCCAAGCCTGAGCCTGCTCGCGACCCGGCGCAAGGGTGTTCGCCCCGGGAGCCAACTTGGTGGGCTGGTTCGGTCATAGACTGCCCGCCAGGAGGCGATTCCAGTGCAGGAGACCCTGACCGCGGCGCTCGAGCGCGAGCACCAGGAGATCGACGCCGGCCTCGGGGCCTTCGGCGACGGGCTGGAGAGCGGTGAGCTGCTCGGGGCGGCCCTGGACCGTGCCGCGGACGCCCTTCGGCGGCACATCTACCTCGAGGAGGAGTTCCTCTTTCCGCCCCTGCGAGCGGCCGGCATGGTGCCGCCGGTCCTCGTCATGCTGCGGGAGCACGGCGAGATCTGGCGCACCCTCGATGCCCTCGAGCTCGAGGTGGGCCCGGGCACTGCCGCTGGGACGGCGCAGGACCGGTGCCGGGCGCTGCTCGCCCAGCTCGCGAGCCACAACGCCAAGGAGGAGCCGATCATCTACCCGCAGGGCGATGCGGTCCTGAGCGACCAGGCCAAGTCTGAGCTCCACGAGTTGATCGACAGCGGCCGTATGCCGCCGGGCTGGGTCTGCGCGCAGGCTCGCCCTCGCGGCTGATGACGAAAGGCAGGTGTGGGGCGTGGACGCGACTGTGAGCAGCCTGTTCATCTATCCCGACTCGGACTCGCCCGCGCAGGAGCTCGAGGCGGTCGAGATCACGCCGACAGGTCCCGAGGGCAACCGGGCGAAGAAGCACCCGGTCCACATCGTCTCGGCGGAGGAGTACGTCGAGACCCATCCGAAGGCCAACATCGTCCTCGACGTCGCCCCGGAGGTGCTCGCCTCGCTCGTGGGCTCCGTCGTGCGCCTCGGCGAGTGCACCCTGGCCGTCACCCGCAAGCCCGAGCAGTGTGCCGGTGTGTACGCCGACGTGGTCGAACCGGGCGCGGTGTCACTTGACGACCGCCTGCTCGTCCCGGCGGACGAGTGACGATCCACTCGAGCCATCCCTTCGAGCCGGACGAGACGGACCGGGACCCGATCCGTCGGTTCCGCGGCCGGCTCGGAGGGGCCGTGTCGCTCTGGACCGCCGGTGAGGGGAGGGAACGAGCGGGCCTGACCGTGACGTCCATGCTCGTCGCGGCCGGGGACCCGGCCCGGGTGGTCGTGCTGCTCCACCCGGACGCCGACCTGCTGGAGCGGGTCGAGGAGACCTCGGCCGCCGTCGTGTCACTCCTGACATGGCGGCACCGCGAGCTCGCGGACGTGTTCGCTGGCCGGTTCCCGGCACCCGGCGGCCCCTTCCGAGTGGGGGAGTGGGAGCAGACGCAGTGGGGTCCCCGCCTGGTGTCCGCGCCCTCGTGGCTCGGCGTGCGGGCCGACGCCAGGTCCCGGCGCGACGTCGGGTGGTCGGTGCTGCTCGAGGCCGTCGTCGAGCACGTGGAGCTTGGCGAGGGTGCCCCGGACGCCGGGGACGCCGGTGACACCGAGAGCTCAGCGCCGCTCTTCCACCGCCGGGGCCGCTACCTCAGGCTGTGACGACAGGACGGGCGCCAGGCCGCGCCAGACGAACTCGGTCAGCGACTCGACGAGCTCGGCTCGCGGCACCCTCCCGGGCGAGGCGAGCCACTCATCGGCGACCGCCTGGACCGCCCCGACCAGGGCGACGGCTCGGACTCGCCACATCGCCGCGGTGACGTCGCCGTCCGAGGACGACGCCTCGAACAGCCGGGCGAGCTGGTCGGTCACGTGGCCGACGGTGGCGCCGACCGGGTCGTCCGTCAGCGGGCGGTCGACCATGGGTCGGTTGACCACGAAGCGGTAGAGATGGGTGTCCGACTCGACGAGGGCGAGGTAGGCGCCAACGGTCGAGGAGATCAGCTCCCGTGGGTCCGTGCCAGTCGCGGTCGACCTCTTGAGCGCTGCCACGACGTCCCCGACAACTCGCTCGTCGACCCGCTCGACGACGGCCCGGTACAGCCCCGCCCGATCGTCGAAGTGTCGGTAGATGACGGTCTTGCTCGTACGCGCCTCCGCTGCGATGTCATCCATGCCCACACCCGCGCCGTGTCTGCGGATGGCCCTGATGGTGGAGTCGACCAGGCTCGCACGGCGCTCCTCGCGGTGCCGGACCCAGCGCACCGACCGACCGTCCGCGACGACCGGTTGGCCTCCGGGGTTCTCGGCATCGGTCATGACACGAAAACTAACAGGTACTCGCCGTATCGACTACTGCGGGTTTCGGTTATCTTGATCATCAGACGGGCCACGACGGCCCCGTGTCCCGGACGACCCAGGAGAGTTCCATGGCACCCAAGACGAGAAAGTCCCCCTCCCGGCAGACGCGCCGCGTCGCCATCCTCGGCGGCAACCGCATCCCGTTCGCCCGGGCCCACGGCGCCTATGCCCGTGCATCGAACCAGGACATGCTCACCGGCGCCCTCGATGGACTCGTCGCCCGCTACGGACTGGCCGGCGAGCGCCTCGGCGAGGTCGTGGCGGGGGCCGTGCTCAAGCACTCCCGTGACTTCAACCTCACGCGGGAGTCGGTGCTCGGGACGCGGCTTGACGCCGCGACGCCCGCCTACGACGTCCAGCAGGCGTGCGGCACTGGCCTCGAGGCCGCGATCCTCGTGGCGAACAAGATCGCGCTCGGCCAGGTCGACTCCGGCATCGCGGGCGGGGCGGACACGACGAGCGACGCGCCCATCGCCGTGAGCGAGGACCTGCGCAAGACGTTGCTGGCCGTCAACCGCGCCAAGACCCCGATGGACAAGCTCAAGGCGCTGTCCGCCTTCCGGCCGACCCATCTCGCTCCGTCGATCCCGGAGAACGGTGAGCCCCGGACCGGGATGTCGATGGGCGAGCACATGGCCGTGACGGCCGCACAGTGGGGCATCTCCCGGGAGGCCCAGGACGAGCTCGCAGCCGCCAGCCACCAGAAGCTCGCTGCCGCGTACGACCGCGGCTTCTTCGACGACCTGATGACCCCCTACCTCGGCCTGACCCGGGACAGCAACCTGCGGCCCGACTCGACCGTGGACAGGCTGGCCAAGCTCAAGCCGGTCTTCGGCAAGGGTGCGAACGCGACGATGACGGCCGGCAACTCGACGCCCCTGACCGATGGCGCCTCAGCCGTGCTCCTGGCCAGCGAGGAGTGGGCCGAGGCGCGCCACCTGACGCCCCTTGCCTGGTTCGTCGACGCGGAGACGGCGGCAGTCGACTACGTCCACGGCGACGAGGGCCTGCTCATGGCCCCGGCCTATGCCGTTCCACGGCTCCTGGCCCGCAACGGGCTGACGCTCCAGGACTTCGACTTCTATGAGATCCATGAGGCCTTCGCGTCGACCGTGCTCACCCACCTCAAGGCATGGGAGGACGAGGAGTTCGCCATCAAGCGGCTCGGGCTCGACGCGCCGCTCGGGTCGATCGACCGCAGCCGGCTCAACGTCAACGGCTCGTCCCTCGCCGCGGGCCATCCGTTCGCCGCGACCGGTGGGCGCATCGTCGCCTCGCTGGCCAAACAGCTCCGGGAGAAGCGCGAGGCGACCCGGAAGCCCGTGCGGGGCCTGGTGTCCATCTGCGCTGCCGGTGGGCAGGGCGTCGTCGCGATCCTGGAGGCCTGAGGCATGGCTGATCTCTTCACCACCGTCGTCACCTCACCGCTGGCGAGAAGGGCCGGAGTGCCGCAGCCGACCCAGCTGCGCCGCTACACGCCGGGCGGCCCGCTGGTCGAGGGTCCGGTGCTCGTCACCGGGGGAGGCCGCTTCGAGAAGTCCATGCGCGTGCGCCTCGACCAGGCCGGCGTCGCAGTGGTGAGCGCCGCCGAGGACACGCGGGACCGCCTCGGGGCCATCATCGTGGACCTGTCCGCTGCCCTGGACCCGGCCGAGCTCGCGCAGCTGCGCACGATCGAACCGGGCGTCAAGCGGCTCGCGCGGAACGCCCGCGTCGTCGTCATCGGCACGGACCCGGCGACGCTCACGGACGTCACCGAAGTGACGACCCAACGTGCCCTCGAGGGCTTCAGCCGGTCCCTCGCCAAGGAGCTGCGCCTCGGTGCGACAGGCAATCTGGTTCTCGCCCAGGGCGAGGCGCACGACGGCGTGTGGTCGGCGGTCGAGTTCCTGCTCTCCGGGAGATCGGCCTACGTGGACGGGCAGGTCGTGCGGGTCGCCGAGACCATGGGCACGAACGGCGACTCCGTGAAGCCGCTCGGGGGCAAGGTGGCGGTCGTCACCGGCGCCGCGAGGGGCATCGGGGCAGAGATCGCCAGGGTGCTCGGTCGCGATGGCGCCACTGTGGTGGCCGTCGACGTCCCCGCAGCCGGTGAGGCGCTCGCCAAGGTGGCCAACGAGGTGAGGGGCACGGCCGTCCAGCTCGATGTGACGGCGGCCGACGCCGGCTCGCGCATCGTCAGGCACGCGACGCAGCGCCATGGCGCCATCGACATCGTCATCCACAACGCCGGGATCACGCGGGACAAGCTGTTCGTCAACCTCGACGAGGACAGATGGGACAGCGTCATCGACGTCAACCTGCGCTCCATCCTGCGGATGAACGAGGCGATTCTCGGCGAGGGCGGCCTCGGGCAGGGTGGTCGCATCGTGTGCCTCTCGTCCATCGCCGGCATCGCGGGCAACCGGGGCCAGACCAACTACGGGGCGAGCAAGGCCGGCGTCATCGGGCTCGTCACGGCACTTGCGGCCCAGGTACGGGATCGGGGCATCACCGTCAACGCCGTGGCCCCAGGCTTCATCGAGACGGAGATGACTGCTCGGGTTCCTTTCGCCACCCGTGAGATGGGGCGCCGGATCAACTCGCTCCAGCAGGGTGGTCTGCCCAGGGACGTGGCGGAGACGATCGCCTGGCTCAGCCAGCCCGGCGCGGCCGCCGTCACGGGCCAGGTGGTCCGGGTGTGCGGACAGAGCTGGCTCGGCGCATGAGCGGGTCGGTCATGACACGCGAGATCACCTTCGAGGCCGCGCCTGACCTCAAGCGGATCTATGCCACCGCGCTGGTGACGGGACGCGGGGCGGCCGGGCCCCTCCCCGATGCACGTGCGGTCCGCCGGGGGGTCCGGGTCGACGTCGAGAACCTGGTCGACTACGCCCGGGTCTGCGGCTTCACGGTCGGCGCCACCCTGCCGCTGAGCTATCCCCACATGCTCGCCTTCCCGCTCCAGATGGCTCTGATGAGCGAGCGTGACTTCCCGCTGGGCCTGACCGGGGCCCTGCATCTCCAGAACGTCATCTCGGCAACCCGGCCGATCGCGGTGGAGGAGACCCTGGACTTCACCGTGTGGGCGGAGAACCTGCGCTCGCACCGCCGGGGCCAGCAGGCCGACGTCGTGTCCGAGGCGAGTGTCGACGGCGACGTCGTCTGGCGGGGTGTCAGCACCTACCTGTCCAAGGGCACGGAGCACCCCGACGCGGAACCCTCCGAGCCCCCGTCCCTCGAGCCGCTGAAGAACGTGGCGACCGGCCCGATGTGGCGCCTGGGCGAGGGCACCGGGCGCCGGTACGCGAGGGTGTCGGGCGACTGGAACCCGATTCACGTGCACGCCCTCACGGCCCGGCCGCTCGGCTTCCCGACCGCCATCGCGCACGGGATGTACAGCTACGCCCGAGTGGTCGCTGCGCTCGGCACCGCTCTGCCGGACGCGGGCCTGACGAGCCGAGTCTGGTTCCGCAAGCCGGTCCGGCTGCCGTCGACGGTTCGCCTCCGCAGTGCCTTCGGGCCGGACCGCGTCCTCTCCGTCCTCGCCGGCGTCAAGGGCGACATCGAGCACGCCGTCGTCGAGCACACTTGGTAGACAGGCCATTCCGTATGCCGCTGAGCCCGGTCCCGCTGTCAGCACAGCGGGTGCCGGGCTCAGCCGCTCGGAGGAGTGCGTTTCAGCCAGGGGACGTGGACGCTGCGTCGCCGGATCAGCATGGCGACGGTCCTCGTCTGCCTGCCGTACCTCCTCCTCAAGGTCGCCTGGGTGTCCGGTTGGTCCGTCGGTGCGTCGATCGAGGGGTTCAGGCAGCTGGCCACGGGGCGAAACCCGTTCAGCGGGGACGAGGTCCTGTCGCCGTGGGTGTTCGGCATGGTCTACGGCGGGTTCATCCTGCAGGGATCCCTGCTCCTGCCGGGCTTCCTGCTCTACGCGCGCGACCGCTGGAACGTCGTGACCGCTGGGGGCGGCGTTCGGCAGGCGGTGGCGGGACGCGACCTCTGCAGAACGTCCTGGCCTGTGCCCGCTCTTGCTGCCCTGGCGGCCGCCGCCGCGACTGCCGGTCTGCCGAGTGGCCGGGCGGCTCACGAGGTCACGCCTGGCACTCCTCTGGCTCGGGTCCGGGATCACCTGCCCCAACGCACTCAATGAGACCCTGAGGGACGTTGCCGCTGAACCGGCTTCATCCTCCTCGGCACCCCCGGGGGCGCGATTGGTGGCGCCATTCGCCTCGTCGAGGAGGAGGGAACGGGTCGACAGCCTGCCCCCGACGGGTGAGTCTGTCGTCATGACGGACCTCGAGATCCTTCCGGAGACCATGAGCGCCTGGGAGACGATCGGATCCGACGGGCCCGGCCGCATCCGTCGGGTCCAGCGTCCGGTGCCGCAGGCCGGAGCCGGAGAGGTCCTCGTGCGGGTGGAGGCCTGCGGAGTCTGCCGGACGGACCTCCACGTGACCGAGGGCGACCTCCCCGAGCATCGGCCGCACGTCATCCCGGGTCACGAGGTCGTCGGGCAGGTCGTCGCACTCGGAGACGGGGCATCCCGTTTCGTCATCGGGGACCGCATCGGCATCGCCTGGCTCCGCAGCACCTGCGGCGTCTGCCGATGGTGCCGTTCAGGTCGCGAGAACCTCTGCCGCTCAGCACGTTTCACCGGGTGGGACGAGGACGGTGGATACGCCGCGTTCGCGACCGTGCCCGAGGGCCACGCCTACCGTGTCCCACCGCAGATCGACGCCGAGCAAGCCGCGCCGCTCCTCTGTGCCGGCATCATCGGCTATCGCGCGCTCCGCCGGGCAGCCGTGCCGCCGGGCGGGCGACTCGGCATCTACGGCTTCGGGGCCAGTGCCCACATCACCGCACAGATCGCGCTGGCCCAGGGCGCCGAGGTCCATGTCCTGACGCGGGGTGAGGACGCTCGCCAGCTCGCCCTGGACCTGGGGGCGAGCTCCGCCGGACCGGCTGACGGCCCGCCTCCCGTACCGCTGGACGCCTCGATCCTCTTCGCACCGGCCGGTGAGCTGGTTCCGGTGGCTCTCGCCGGGCTGGAGCAGGGTGGCACCCTCGCGCTCGCCGGGATCCACGTCAGTGACATCCCCACGCTGGCCTACCAGCAGCATCTGTTCCGGGAGAAGACGCTCACCTCCGTCACCGCGAACACGCGACAGGACGGCGAGGAGCTGCTCGCCCTCGCCGCTCGGCTCGGCCTCCGCTCGACGGTGACGAGCTACCCCTTCGACGCCGCCGACCACGCGCTCGACGACCTCAAGGAGGGCCGCTTCGCCGGGGTCGCAGTGCTCCGCCATGCGCAGCCCCCAGCCCCGTGATCGAGTGAACAAGATCTGTGGGAGCCAGCTCAACGGCATACCCCCAAAGCTGTTCACTCGATCGCCCGGGCGCTTTCCTTCGGCACCCGCTCCTGTCGATACGCTTGAGCGCGGCCGCGCCCAGCGGCATACGACCCTTGAAGGAGCACCCTCGTGTCTGCACAGATCAGCGTGACCGTCGCCGGGAGCGAGCGAACGGTTGCGGGGCAGACGACGGCGGGCGAGCTCCTCGACCAGCTCGGTGACGCCGGCCGGGTCGTCGTTGCCCGCGTCAACGGAGAGCTGCGCGACCTCTACCACGTCGTCGAGGACGGCGACGTCGTCGAGCCGGTGACCATCGACTCCGAGGACGGCCTGGCTGTCCTGCGGCACTCGACGGCCCACGTCCTCGCGCAGGCGGTCCAGTCCCTCCACGCCGACGCCAAGCTCGGCATCGGCCCGCCGATCCGCGATGGCTTCTACTACGACTTCGACGTCGAGGAGCCCTTCCACCCCGAGGACCTCAAGACCCTCGAGCGGGCGATGCAGAAGATCATCAACGAGGGACAGACCTTCCAGCGGCGCGTCGTCACCGACGAGGACGCGCTCCAGGAGCTGGTCCACGAGCCGTACAAGTGCGAGCTCGTCGGGCTCAAGAGTGGCGCAGGCGAGGCGGCCGAGGGGGCGAGCGTCGAGGTCGGCGGCGGCGAGCTGACGATCTACGACAACGTCCGGCGCGACGGGACGCGCGCGTGGGGTGACCTCTGCCGCGGTCCCCACGTCCCGAGCACCAAGGTCATCGGCAACGCCTTCAAGCTGATGCGCGTGGCGGCTGCCTACTGGCGCGGGTCCGAGAAGAACCCTCAGCTCCAGCGGATCTACGGGACCGCGTGGTCGAGCAAGGAAGCACTGCGAGCTCACCTGGAAAGGCTCGCCGAGGCCGAGCGCCGGGACCACCGCAAGCTCGGTGCCGAGCTCGACCTCTACAGCTTCCCGGACGAGCTCGGCTCCGGCCTGCCGGTCTTCCACCCCAAGGGCGGGGTCATCAAGCGCGAGATGGAGGACTATGTCCGCCGGCGCCACATCGAGGAGGGGTTCGACTACGTCGGGACGCCCCACATCAGCAAGGACGGCCTGTTCCACACGTCGGGACACCTGCCCTACTACGCCGACACGATGTTCCCGCCCATGGAGCTGGAGGGGGCCGAGTACCGCCTCAAGGCGATGAACTGCCCGATGCACAACCTCATCTTCAAGTCGCGCGGTCGCTCCTACCGCGAGCTGCCGCTGCGGTTCTTCGAGTTCGGTTCGGTGTACCGCTACGAGAAGTCGGGCGTCGTCCACGGTCTGACCCGCGTGCGCGGCCTGACCATGGACGACTCACACTCCTACGTCGCCGAGGAGCAGGCGCCGGACGAGATCAAGCACCTGCTCGGCTTCATTCTCGGGCTGCTCAAGGACTTCGGTCTCACCGACTTCTATCTCGAGCTGTCGACCCGCGAGGACGAGGGCGACAAGAAGGACAAGTTCATCGGGACGGACGAGCAGTGGGCCATGGCAACCGCCGTCCTCGAGAAGGCCGCCACGGAGTCCGGCCTGGAGCTCGTCGCGGACCCGGGTGGCGCGGCGTTCTACGGCCCGAAGATCTCCGTCCAGGCCAAGGACGCCATCGGCCGGACCTGGCAGATGTCGACGATCCAGTACGACTTCAACCAGCCCGAGCGGTTCGGCCTCGAGTACCAGGCCGCGGACGGCTCGCGCCAGCAGCCGGTCATGATCCACTCGGCCAAGTTCGGCTCGATCGAGCGGTTCCTCGGGGTGCTCGTCGAGCACTACGCGGGCGCGTTCCCGGTGTGGCTCTCCCCAGTCCAGGTGCTGGGTGTGCCGGTGGCGGACGAGTTCGCCGACTACCTCGGCGAGGTGCTGGACCGGATGCGCCGCAAGGGGGTCCGCGTCGAGCTGGACGCGAGCGACGACCGCTTCCCGAAGAAGATCCGCAACGCGTCGAAGTCGAAGGTGCCGTACGTGCTCATCGCGGGCGAGGATGACCGCGCTGCCGGGGCCGTGTCGTTCCGCTATCGGGACGGCTCGCAGAAGAACGGCGTGCCGATCGACGACGCGATCGCGGAGATTCTGACGGCGATCGAGTCCCGGTCGCAGGTCTAGCTGCCTCGCTCTCGGCGGGGAGCTGCTCGGCGTGTCCAGGCGACACGCCGCCAGCCCACGGCTTTGCCGACAAAGTTTCCGTGAACCCCTTGCGAACACCACGTGGCGGGGCTACAAAAGAACCACCGAACCGCTTCGGCGGATTGGTTCTTCCTCACCTCGGTGAGCGAAGAAGAGGGCCCGGGAACTCATACTTCCCGGGCCTTCACCTTCCATCGGTGGAAGACCATCGATTCCGGCCCCGTGGCTCTCACACCCGCGGGGCCGCGTCGTGTCGTGGGCAAGCGGAAGCCAGCCGAGCGGCATACGGGAAGACAGGCTGGCCCTGCGGTCTCACACACCGTCCAATCCATGCTACTGAGCCGGGACCGATGCCTCAGGACCGCACCTCTTCTTCCCTTGAGTGACCGGCTCATGTGGACGCGGTCCACACGCCAGTTGTCCCTCGATCGAGGAGGGGCAGACCCAAACGCCTGCCACAGGAAACGTCCAGGCAATTTAGCTGATTCCGGTAACACTGATGCCCCGCCGTGGGAGATTTTCATCGAGGGTTTCGACGGGGGATGCCCTTGGCGGGTATTTGAGGGGCCTGCCCCCGGTTGTGCATCGTGGTGCGGCGCTTTTCTCCCGCCTTCAGTCAGGTCACGTCTGGAAACCACCGGGGCCGAGTGCCCCGAGGGGAGGAGCACAACCATGGACGATAAGCACCCCTCGCAGCCGAGCGAGGCAGTACTGAGAGTCCCACGCAAGACCGTCCGAGGCCTTCTGATCGGCGTCGTGGCCACGGCGGGAGCGGCGGCGGTGTTCACCGCGCTGCCCGCATGGGGCGCGCACGTCACTCCGGTGGCGGTATCGGGGAACCCTTCCTGCCCCGCAGGCACGACGACGTTGAAGGTCGAGCCCGTATCGGACGGCAC
>NZ_DATEEY010000127.1:0-15297 GCF_035280925.1 Intrasporangium sp.
CGGCTGCCGGTCCTGCTGTCGATCCGGCTGCCGGTCCTGCTGGCCCTGCTGGCGATCGCGACGGTCCCGCCGCTCTCGCTGGCGTCGGCCGCCCTCGCGGTCCTGCCCCTCGCGGTCCGAACGCGGGGACTCGGCCCCATCCTCGGTAGGAGCCGCGCCACGGTCCTCGCCGCGGTCGACCGCCCCATCCCCGCGGCGCCCCTCGTGACGAGCCTGGCCGCGCTCCGCACGGGCCGGCGGGGCGGAGGTGTCCCGGCGGTCGCCCTCCGTCTGGATCCGGCCGCGATCCTGATCGGCGCCGTGCGACGACACGGCTGCGACGGCGGCAGCCGCCCGCTCGGCACGCTCGGAGTCGACTCGGCCACTCGGAGCGGCTGACTCCGTCGGGCCCGCTGCAGTCCCAGAGGTGGGTTCGGCGGCGCCGGCAGGCCGCACTGCCCGGCGAGAAGGGCGGGCTGGGGCAGTCGGAGCCGATGGGGCGCTCTCGGCTGCCGGCGCTCCGCCGGACTGCCGCGCCTTGATGGCCTCGACGAGATCGCTCTTGCGCATCTTCGCCGTGCCCTTGATGCCCATCGAGGTCGCCACGGTCTTCAGCTCGTCCAGCTTCATTGCGGACAGACCAGACACCGGACGGGTGGTTGTTTCTGACACGAAGGATCCTTCCCCCTCGTTTGCGGCCCGGGAGATTCCCAAGAGGCCGGACTGGGCCAGAGATACTGGCTGATCGAGATCCACGTCGGCGCGCAGCGCCCAGAGGCGAGCGCCTCAATGTGGGGGTGGTACACCAGCCTGCGTTTCCATGCGGCCGTGGTGCGGCCCAACTCTAGCATCGCCGTGACCCCTGCTCGCACCGCACCGCAACACACCCGCCTGACGGCTGCCGCCCCCGGCAGCAGGGGCAGGCGCTCGATGGGGCGGGTGCGGTGCGGCTGGGGTCAGGGGACGACCGCGGCGCTGACTCCGGTGGCCGGGATGCCGGGGGTCAGCCGGTCCCAGTGCCCCAGCTCCGAGGGGACGACGACGTCTGCCCATCGCGCCGTTGTCGTCAGGACGAGGACGGTGGGCCCGGCACCGGAGACAACTGCAGCGTGTCCCTCGGCCCGGAGCGCGTCGACGAGGCGCATCGACTCGGGATACGCCTCCCGGCGGGCCTCCTGGTGCAGCCAGTCGCGCGTAGCCGCGTGCAGATGCGCGGGCTCCGCGGTCAGGGCGTGGACGAGGAGCGCTGCCCGACCGCTGTTGGCGGCGGCGTCCTTGAGTGGCACAGCCTCCGGCAGGACCGACCGGGCGTGCCGGGTTGCCAGCTGCTGGTCCGGCACGAAGACGACGACCTCGACGTCCGGGTGGAGCGCGGGTCGCGCGGTCACTGTGACCGCCCCGAGATCGGCGCCCGACCCGTCCGGCATCCAGCTCACCGTCAGGCCGCCGTAGACGCTCGCGGACGCGTTGTCCGGATGCCCCTCCAGCACGCTCGCGATGTGGGTCGCCACCCCGAGGTCAACGGGCACGGTGGCCCCGGGAGCCGGCTCAGCGGCATACGACAAAGATTGTGCCGCAACGACGCCCGCGACGATTGCGGTGGCGGATGACCCCAGTCCGCGCCCGTGTGGCACGCCGTTGCACGCCTGCAGCCGCAGGCCGACGGGAGCGACCGCGCCGAGCGTGTCCCACGTGTGCCGCATGGTCCGCACGACGAGGTGTGACTCATCCGTGGGCACGTCAGCGGCCCCCTCCCCGGTCACGGACACCTCGAGACCCGGGGTGTCGAGGGCGGTGGCGACGTACTCGTCCCAGAGGCCGAGCGCGAGGCCGATCGAGTCGAAGCCGGGGCCGAGGTTCGCGGCGCTCGCGGGGACGCGGATCCGCACGGAGCGCGCCGCGGTGGGCATGGTCAGCCCTCGAGCCCGAGAGCCCGCGCCGCGGTGTACGCGTCGACGGGAACCCGGATCGGGGTCACCTCGGAGCCGTCGGGGGTGCGCAGGGCCCACTGCGGGTCCTTCAGGCCGTGGCCCGTGACGGTGCAGACGATGCGCGCCCCCGTCGGCACCAGGCCCGCGGCATGGCTCGCGAGGAGGCCCGCGACGGAGGCGGCCGAGCCGGGCTCGACGAAGACGCCCTCCTCCGCGGACAGGAACCGGTGCGCCTCGAGGATCTGCTCGTCCGTGACCGCCTCGATCCGGCCGCCGGACTCGTCACGCGCGGCGATGGCCTGCTCCCAGGAGGCGGGGTTGCCGATGCGGATCGCGGTCGCGACCGTCTCCGGGTTGTCGACGGGGTGGCCGAGCACGAGCGGTGCGGCGCCCGCAGCCTGGAAGCCCCACATCCTCGGCAGTTTCGTCGCAGGCCCGGGGAGGTCGCTCACGCCGGGGTCGGCGCAGTACTCGCGGTAGCCCTTCCAGTAGGCGGTGATGTTGCCCGCGTTGCCGACCGGCAGGCAGTGGATGTCCGGAGCGTCGCCGAGCGCGTCGACGATCTCGAAGGCGGCGGTCTTCTGACCCTCGATGCGGGCGGGGTTGACGGAGTTGACCAGCTCGACGGGATAGGCCTCGGCGAGCTTGCGGGCGAGGGTGAGGCAGTCGTCGAAGTTCCCGTCGACCTGGAGCAGGGTGGCGCCGTGGGCGATCGCCTGGCTCAGCTTGCCCATGGCGATCTTGCCCTCGGGGACGAGGACGCCGCAGGTCATTCCCGCCTTGGTGGCGTAGGCCGCAGCCGACGCGCTCGTGTTGCCGGTGCTGGCGCAGATGACGGCGCGGGCACCGTGCTGGGCAGCGACCGAGATCGCCGTCGTCATGCCCCGGTCCTTGAACGAGCCGGTCGGGTTCAGCCCCTCGTACTTGAGGTGGACCTCGGCGCCCACCCGCTCGGACAGCTTGGCCGCGTGGATGAGCGGCGTCCCACCCTCGTGGAGCGTGACGACGGGAGCGCCCTCGAGGAGGGGCAACCGGTCGGCGTACTCGCGGATCACGCCGCGCCACTGGTGAGCCATCAGAAGCCCTCCACCCGCATGACCGAGTTGACGCCGCGGACCACCTCGAGGTTGCGGAGGCTCTCGACGGTGGCGGACAGCGCGGCATCCGTGGCTGCGTGAGTGACGATGACGAGGTTGGCGCGGGCGTTGGTGTTGCCCGCCAGCTCGTCGCCGTTGCGATGCTCGCCGCTGCGCTGTTCGCCGTCGCGCTGCTCGCCCTCGCGCTCCCCCGGCACCATCTGCTGGCGCACCGTCTCGATGGACACGGCGTGGTCTGCGAAGGCGGCCGCGACCTTGGCGAGCACGCCCGAGCGGTCGGCGACGTCGAGGCTGACGTAGTAGCGCGTCTGCGCATCACCCATCGACAGGATCGGCAGGTCGGCATAGCTCGACTCACCAGGACCGAGGCCACCACCGACCCGGTGACGGGCCACGGCGACCAGGTCGCCGAGGACGGCGGAGGCCGTAGGGTCGCCACCGGCGCCCCGGCCGTAGAACATGAGCTGGCCAGCGGCGTCTGCCTCGACGAACACCGCGTTGAACGCGTCGCGGACCCCGGCCAGGGGATGCGACCGAGGGATCATCGCGGGATGGACCCGCACGGAGACCCCGGCGTCGGTCCGTTCGCAGATGGACAACAGCTTGACGACGCAGTCCATCTCACGAGCCGCCGCCACATCGGCCGGCGTGACCTCGGTGATGCCCTCGCGATGGACGTCGCTGCCGGAGACGCGAGTGTGGAACGCGAGCGAGGCGAGGATCGCAGCCTTGGCGGCCGCATCGAAACCTTCGACATCGGCGGTGGGGTCAGCCTCCGCGTAGCCGAGCGCCTGAGCCTGCTCGACCGCGTCCTCGAACCCGGCCCCCGTGGTGTCCATCTTGTCGAGCACGTAGTTGGTGGTGCCGTTGACGATGCCGAGCACCTTGCGCACGTCGTCACCGGCCAGGGACTCGCGCAGGGGCCGGAGGAGTGGGATCGCGCCGGCGACCGCGGCCTCGTAGTAGAGGTCCACCCGGTGCTGCGCGGCCGCGGCGTAGAGACGGGGTCCGTCCTCGGCGAGGAGGGCCTTGTTGGCCGTCACCACGGACGCACCGTGCTCCATCGCACGCAGGATGAGCGAGCGCGCGGGCTCGATGCCTCCGATGACCTCGACGATGATGTCGGCCCGCGTCACGAGCTCGTGGGCGTCCGTCGTGACGAGCGAGGGGTCGACGCCGAGGCCGGAGCGGTCCCGTCCGGCTCGGCGCACCCCGATGCCGACCAGCTCGAGGGGTGCGCCGACCCGGGCCGCCATGTCGCCGGCGCGCTCCGTCAGGTGACGGGCGACCGCACCACCGACGACACCGGCTCCGAGGAGGGCGATGCGGAGGGGCTTGCTGGCGCTCACATCACGGTCCACGTGCGAATCCTCCCGTTGGGGCCCGCGCCGGACGTCCATCGTTTCGCGATCCGGACAGGGTGACGCAGGATCTCCGTGACCCACACCAGCCCAGTCCTCAGCCCAGACCCCAGCCCAGTCCCCCGCTCAGACATCGAGTGCCAGCAGGTCGTCGATCGTCTCCCGGCGCACGATGACCCGGGCGGCTCCGTCCCGCACGGCGATGACGGGGGGCCGGGGCGTGTGGTTGTACTGGCTCGACAGCGAGCGGCAGTAGGCACCGGTGCCGGGAACCCCGACGAGGTCTCCCGGTCCGATGTCGTCGGGGAGGAACTCGTCCATGACGACGATGTCACCGCTCTCGCAGTGCTTGCCGACGACCCGACCAAGGACCGGTGCAGCGTCGGACCGGCGGTTGGCCACGGTGCACGAGTAGTCCGCCGCGTAGAGCGCGGTCCGGATGTTGTCGCTCATCCCGCCGTCGACCGACACGTAGAGCCGGCTTGCGCCCCCGTCGAGCTCGACCGGCTTCACCGTGCCCACCTCGTAGAGGGTGAAGGTGCTCGGTCCGGCGATCGCCCGTCCGGGCTCGACCGAGATGCGCGGAATGGCCACGCCGTCGGCCCGGCACTCGCGCTCCACGATCTCCGCCATGCCCGCAGCGAGGGCCTTCGGGGGCTGGGGGTCGTGCTCGGTGGTGTAGGCGATCCCGAAGCCACCGCCGAGGTCGAGCTCGGGCAGCTCGACGCCGAGCTCGCGCGCCACATACGTGTGCAGGCCGAGCACCCGACGGGCGGACACCTCGAACCCGGACGTGTCGAAGATCTGCGACCCGATGTGACTGTGCAGCCCGAGCAGCTGGAGGGTCTGCGGACGGGCGAGGACCCGTCGGACCGCCTCCATCGCCTGGCCCCCAGCGAGGGAGAAACCGAACTTCTGGTCCTCGTGGGCGGTCGCGATGAACTCGTGGGTGTGCGCCTCGACGCCCACCGTGACCCGGACGAGCACTGGCGCAACGACCCCCAGCTCAGCGGCCACCGCGGAGACGCGCTCGATCTCCTCGAACGAGTCGACGATGATGCGCGAGACGCCGTACGCCAAGGCGGTGCGGATCTCGGCGACGCTCTTGTTGTTGCCGTGCATCCCGATGCTCGATCCCGGCACGCCGGCGCGCATGGCGACGGCGAGCTCCCCGCCGGTGCACACGTCGAGGAACAGGCCGTCGTCGCGGATCCACCGGGCGACCTCGGTGCACAGGAAGGCCTTGCCGGCGTAGAAGACGTCGGCGCCGCCGCACAGGTCGTCGAACACCTCTGCGTACGCCTGCTTGAACTCACGCGCGCGAGAACGGAAGTCGTCCTCGTCGAGCACGTAGGCGGGCGTGCCGAAATCGCGCGCCAGCTCGACGACGCTCACCCCGCCGACCGTGAGGACTCCGCTGGCGCCCCGACCCACGGACGAGGCCCAGAGGGACGGGACGAGCGCGTTGACGTCACCGGGTGGTTCGAGCCACGTCGGCCCGCGGTAGCCCTCGGCATGGAGGGCGCCGGCTTCATGTGCGCGCATCTCTACATCCTCTCGGGGGCCGGGGCACCGAGACGCGTGAGTCCATTGCGCAAGACGATGGCAGCCGCGGCGGCGAGGGCCAGTCGTGCCCCGTGGATCCCGGTCACGCGCTCGTCGACGCTCATCGGGCGGATCGGCTGGTCCCAGGCATCGGCCCTGGCGGCGAGGTCGCCGACGGCCCGGACGTGCTGCGCCCGGTCTCCTGCATGCCGGTCCACCCGCTGTGGGAAGTCCGCCAGCGCCACGAGCAGCAGCCGCTCGGCGACGTGACCCAGGTCTTCGCGGCGGTCGGACGGGCGGATCGCGACTCCGGCCGCACGAGCGTTGCGAATGAGGCGGTGGAGCCTGGCGTGGGCCAGCTGGGCGGGGCGGAGGGCCGGGTCGCTGCCGAGCCAGGCCGGCAGGTCCGCACGATGACCGTCGAGGCCGACGACCGGGACGCGCTGACCGGGCGGCAGCCCGTAGGTCGCCTCGTGCTCGAGCACCTCGTCGATGATGGCGGAGCGGTCAGCGTTGGCGAGGGTGAGGGAGAGCAGCCCCGAGGGCGCCACCTCGACGGCAGCGATGGAGTCGTGGTCGACGAGGCGTTTGGCGAGGACCCGGCCGAGCTCGAGTGGCTCGAGGTCGAGCTCCGGCGCCCACCGCTGCGCAACGGGTGTCACCCAGTCCGCCACGACGCCGGCCGTGCGTCCGTCGACGGGCCGGAAGATCGGTCCCGCCGGCGGCCCGGCCTCCGCCTCGTCGGGCAGCTCGCCGACGCGCGCGGCAGTGGCGGCGACCTGCTCGAGCAGCCGGCGCAGCGCCTCGGGAGTCATCCCGCGAGTCTATTGACCACATCAGAGACACCATGCCGTATGCCGCTGAGCTCCTCCGGGACCACCTGCCGTTCCGCTCCTCCCGCCCGCCCCAGCGGCACGTGCGTGGTGGCGGCTGCATTCCGCGATCCGGCCTCGGTGCTGCTAACCTCACGTGGCGCACGAAAGTGCACGACCGCCCCCGTAGCTCAGGGGATAGAGCACCGCCCTCCGGAGGCGGGAGCGCAGGTTCGAATCCTGCCGGGGGCACCCACGAAAAGGGCCTCTGAACTGCGGAAACGTGGATCAGAGGTCTCTGGCATGCAGCCCGCGTGCACCAGTGCTCCTCGCGCAGCAACCTTCACGTCGACATGGGGCGTCCGTGGTCACACGCGCCGACATGCCGGGTCTCTGCGGTGTGGACGCGCAGGTGACCGCGAGCGCTCCTCGCGACGACGACGAACGCTCGCGACGCGCCGCACAGATCGAACCGGTTGCGCGCGCGGGGTCGCCAACGGACGAGCCCACCGGGAGCCGTCTCAGCAGCTCAGCCGTCGAGCTGCGCCTCGACCGCACGGTGCACGTTGCCGTGGATGTGGTCGACACCGAGACGCTCGGTCACCCCTTCCCGGTCAAGCACCGCGCGGACACCCGGCTTGACCCGGGCGAGCCGGAGGGTGACGTCCGCCTGACGGCAGAGCACCAGGAGGTCGTCAATGGTCGCCGAGCCCTGCGAATCGAGGAAGTTGATGCCTTCGCAGTCGAGCACCACGCAGCGGGGGCCCTCGGACTGGATCACGGTGCGGATCCGGTCCTCCAGGGCATCCGCGGTTGCGAAGAAGAGGCCGCCGTCGAGCCGGACGACGGCTACGCCCGGGATCTGCTCGTCGTCCGGGTTCTCGATGACGTCCCGGAACACCTGGGTACCGGGCTCCCGTCCCAGAGTCGGCATCTGCGGGTGCGTGGCGACGGCGATGAGCCACAACAGCGACAGGCCGATCCCCAAGATGACGCCCGCGAGCACACCGAGGGCCAAGGTGCCGAGAATGGCAACGATCGCGACCCAGAAGTCGAACCGCTTGACCCGGTACATCCGGCGCATCTCGGGAAGATTCATCATCCCCATGACGACGGCCTCGATGATCAGCGCGCCGAGGACCGGCTTGGGCAGCTGCGAAAAGAGCGGCGCCAGGAACAGCAGCGCCAACAGCACGGTGACGCCGCTGGTGATCGACGCCAGCCCGGTCTTGGCCCCCGCACGGTCGTTGAGGGAGCTGGCCGACAGACTCGTCGAGACGGGCATACCGTGCACCACCCCCGAACCGATGTTGGCCGCGGCCTGAGCCACCGACTCCTGGTCCACGTCGATCTGGTAGCGGTGCTTGGCCGCGAAGGCGCGCGCGTCGCCAGCGGTCTGCGAGAAGCCGATCAGCATCAGCGCGACGGCGGCGACGACCGCGGTCCCGCCGTGGTCGAGGAGCAGCGACGGGCTGGGGACGTCGAAAGACGGAAGGCCGCTCGGGACGTCGCCGACGAGAGCGACACCCTTGTCGCCGAAGTCGAAGAGGTACGACCCGATGAGGCCTCCGATGACGAGGACCAGCGCTCCCGGGGCGCGCGGTGCCACGTGTCGGATGCCGAAGACCACGACGAGTGACACGACCCCGACGGCGAGCGTCGGCAGGTGCGTCTCGCCGAGAGAACCCAGCCAGGAACGGAACTCCTGGAACGAGTTCGTGCCGGAGGTATCGGTGCCGGTGATCTTTGCGAGCTCCCCGATGACAACATCGATCGCCGCGCCGAAGAGGAACCCGGTGACCACGGCCCGGGACAGGAACTGGGAGATCCAGCCCATCCGCAGGATCGCGAGCAGGAGGAAGAGGAGCCCGGAGATCAGGGTGATCCCCGCCACGAACGTCGCGACGTCGCCCGGCGCGGTGAGTCCCGCGGTCGCCACCGCGCTGGCCGCCACCGCGGCCAAGCCGGAACTCGGCCCCATCGAGATCTGTCGACAGGTGCCGAAGATGGCGTAGAGGATCGCGCCTGCGGCGGCGGCGTACAGGCCGTTCTGGAGCGGGACACCCGCAATACCCGCATATCCCAGGTTCTTCGGCACGATGAGCGCCGCCACGGTCACGCCGGCGATCACGTCAGCCCGAAGCCAGCTCCGGTCATAGTCGCGGAGCCAGCCGACGATCGGCAGGAATCGGGCGATCCCGGGGGCGGCGGGCGGAGCGGACTCGACGGTGCTCATCGGAGCACCCGCACGACGAAGCCCATGTCCAGTCCTCCTTGCTCGATGTCATCCGACACAGGGACGAGGGGGTCGTTCTCCGGATCAGCTCCGCGATGTCCCTCGACGATGGTCGCGCGACCCGGCCCAGGAGGGCTAGCAGCAGGACCCAGCAGCAGGACCCAGCAGCAGGACCCAGCTCGGCAAGGGCCAGCTGCTCACCCGGCCCAGCCGCATACGGTTGACCCATGTCCATCGTGAAGATCAACGCCATCTCCGTCCCCACGGCGGCGGCCGCCGAGCTCGAGCGCCGTTTCTCGCAGCGTGCCGGGGTCGTCGACCGGTCGCCCGGCTTCCTCGGGTTCCAGCTGCTGCGGCCGGTCCAGGGTGACGAGCGCTACTTCGTCGTCACGCAGTGGGAGGACGAGGAGTCCTATGCGGCCTGGCGTGATGGTGACGCGCGAGCCGCTCACTCGGGCGAGCACGGCGCACCCGTCGCGACGGCGGCGGAGCTGCTCGAGTTCGAGGTGGTCCTCGACGTGCGTCCCCCGAGCGGCTGAGCCGGCGGAAGGCGCCGGGACCTTCGTCCCTTGGCCCGCCCGGCGGCACGCGTGACGATGAGAGGCGACCGCACGAGTGTGGCTCGCCGGGCAGCAGGCACCCGGCGAGCCCTTCGTCGTGATGCGGGTGGCTCAGGTGAAGCTGAGCAGGGCGAGGGCGTAGGCGTCCTCGGCGTCCTCCGCCGAGAACAGCCGGTCACCGTCAGGAGTCGCGATGGTGACGCACCAGCCACGTTCGCGGGGGGTCAGCGCGAGGAAGCGATGCCCCAGGAGGTCGCGCAGCTGGTCCTCTCGTGGCAGCCAGATCGCCTTGTCGAGGGTCACCGAGTCCAGCGCCCACTCCGTCGTGCCGTTGAAGCCGAGAATCGGCTGCCCCTGGTAGGTGTGCACATCGATGGTCAGCTCGCTGATCCAGAACACGTCGTCGAGCAGGGTCGGCTGGTCGATCATGAAACGGTCGCCCGGCTCGGGCTGCCAGAGCACGCCCTCCGCCATGAGCCGGCGGGCCAGGTCGACGCTGATCATCGGCCCACCGTACGTGGCGCGACGCCTCCCGCGATGCGCACGAGGGTGCCGCCGCACGATCCCGGCGTTGACCGCTGAGCCCCCGGAGACGACGCTGATGCCATGGTCCGCACACCGCTTCGCGACCTCACGCTCGTCGATGCGGTCCGCGTCAGGGTCACGCTCGAGGGGCCGGACGTCGCGGAAGAGGTGTACCTCCTCGATCTCGAGCTCGTCGACCCGGCACCGGCCCACGACGACGCGACCTACCTGTCCGCGCTCTCGCAGGTCGTCGAGCTGATGGACACACCGGAGGGCTGCATCGTGCGCATCGGCCGCGAGCACCGACTCGGGGCCCGCTCGGCGAGCGCGCTCGACGTCGACGTGTCGCTGCCGAGGCCGACCCTCAGGGTGGACGAGACGGATCCCACCGAGCGGAACGTGCAGCACCAGGCCGTGGAGGCCGCGGTTGCGGCCGCCTTCCGGTCCGTCATCGACGAGTTCCCCTCGGCGCCGACCACCGAGCTCGGACGTGACGAGGCGCTGGAACTGGCTCGGCGGCGCGTCGCCGAGGCGTCTCCGGACGCTGGCGCTGCGGGGCTCTCGGTCACCGCAGAGGAGCACGCGAACGCGCAATGGGCGGTGCGCCTGACCGACGCGAATGCCGCCGGCTACGAGGTGCGGGTGGGCTTCGCCGGCGGCCATCCCGGCACCACGCACGTGCGGCGGATCTGGACTCGTGAGGTGTTCGACTCCGTGGGCGCCTCATAGGCGTAGAGCCGGCGACGAGAGCCACTCTGGCACCATGACCGTGTGTTGATCTCCAAGCCGATCGCCGAGGGAATCAGGGACGGTCGCGTGAGGACGCTGTACCGCCGCTGGGATGCCCCACGGATCAGGGCCGGCGGCACGCAGCTGACGTCGGCCGGCGTGGTCACCTTCACCCGGGTCGTGCAGGTCAAGGACCTGGACCGGATCTCCGACCGGGCGGCCCGGGCCGCCGGCATGAAGGACGCCGCGGCCCTGCGCAAGGCGCTCGCCCCGAGGAACCGCAAGCCGAGCGCCCGAGGCAGCAGAGGCGGCGAGAACGTCTACCGGATCCACGTGACCTGGGCCCGGGAGGACCCGCGGACCGCCCTGCGCGAGCGGATCCCGGATTCCACGGAGCTGGCGGAGATCGGGCACCGCCTGGCTCGGCTCGACGCCCGGCCGACCGGGCCATGGACCCGCGAGATCCTCGCGTGGATCCGCGACAACCCGCGCGTCGTCTCCAAGGAGCTGGCAGCCCTGCGAGGGGTGGAGCTGCTGCCGATGAAGGCGGACATCCGCAAGCTCAAGTCCCTCGGTCTGACGATCAGCCACGACGTGGGATACGAGCTGTCCCCACGGGGGACCGCCTACCTCGACCACGTGGAGGGGTGATCGGCGATGCCAGATCAACGACCCGTTCCCGACGCTGCAGGCGACGACAACGCGAGCCACAGCGAGAACGACAACGACAACGGGAACGACAACGGGAACGACAACGAGAACGGGCACGACAACGGCCGGACGCTCTTCGGGCCGCTGACGAAGGGCGGCGAACGCAACTTCCTCGACACGCTTCGGGCCGAGAACGTCGGTGCCCTGCTCCTGCTCGTCGCCAGCGTCATCGCGCTCATCTGGGCCAGCTCCCCATGGGCGTCGACCTACCAGGAAATCTCGGACACACGGGTGGGCCCGGCCCGGCTCGGCCTCGACCTCACCATCGCGACCTGGGCGACGGACGGGCTGCTCGCCTTCTTCTTCTTCGTCGTCGGCCTCGAGCTCAAGCGTGAGTTCGTCGTCGGCGAGCTGAGCAGTCCCCGACGCGCGGCGCTGCCCGTCATCGCGGCGCTCGGCGGGATGGCTGCGCCAGCGGCGATCTACCTTCTCGTCAACACCGTGGCTGACGGCGAACCGGGTGGTTGGGCAGTGCCGACAGCGACCGATATCGCGTTCGCCGTGGCGGTCATCTCCGCGTTCGGCCGTCGGCTCCCGACCTCGTTGCGCGCGTTCCTGCTCACGCTCGCGGTCGCCGACGACTTCGGCGGGATCATCATCATCGCCGCGGTCTTCGCCCACGGGTTCAACGTGCTCTGGCTGCTCGCCGGCCTGGCGTGCATCGCCGCCTTCGGCTGGCTGGTGCGGCGCCGGGCCAGCCCCGCGCTGCTGTTCATCCTGGGGGCGCTGGCATGGTGGGCGGTGCACTCATCGGGGATCCACGCGACGATCACCGGAGCCGCCCTTGCCTTCACCGTGCCCGCGGTCCCTCGCGACGATGAGAGCGAGTCAGCCGCAGAGCGGTACGAGCACGTCTGGCGACCCTTCACCGCAGCGTTTGCCGTGCCCGTCTTCGCCTTCTTCGCGGTCGGCATGCCGGTGGACGCGGGCATCCTGCGCGATGCCTTCGGCAGCCCGATCGCCCTCGGCATCATTCTCGGCCTCGTTCTCGGCAAGCCGATCGGCATCGTCTCGGCGACCCTCCTGGGCGCTCGGCTCCTACGACTACATCCCGACGCTCGAGGAGCGTGGAGCGACCTGCTCGCCGTGTCGTGCACCGCCGGCATCGGCTTCACCGTCTCGCTGCTCATCAACGAGTTGACCTTCGACGGCAGGTCGGAGGAGGTCGGCAAGTCAGGGGTCCTGATCGCCTCGCTGCTCTCTGCAGCACTCGCCGCCGTCTTGCTGGCCTGGCGTTCCCGCGTGCACGAGCGACGCGGCGAAGCGTTGCCCCCCAGCTGAGGCCGCAGCAGTTCCGTGGTGGCCCCGCGCCTGGTGCGTCGGTGGCGAGGTGATCCCCTATGCGCCGCGCATCACCGAGATCTCGACCAGCCATCCGGAGATCATCGAGATCGGGTACCACTGCCGCGACTACTTCGTGAAGCAGTGGGACCGCGTCACGCACGTGCACTGGGCACCGCTCGCGCACTCGACGCATCTGCGCGGTTCCGGGACCTACGACGGTGAGCCGGCACCTCCCAGACCCTGGTCGAGCCAACAGCGTCGCCGGTCGGCTTCGTCAACGTCATGCTGGCGCCGCACGGCACGTGCCGGGTCTCGCAGTTCGCCGACGTGATGATGCTCAACCGCTACTACGGTTGGTACGTCAACACCGGCGACCTGGCCGGTGCCGAGCGTGCGTGGACCGAGGAGCTCTCCGGATGGGCGACCAAAGGCAAGCCGATCATCATCAGCGAGCACGCCGCCGACACGCTCCCCGGCAACCACGCGCCCACAGCCATGGAGCGAGGAGTACCAGGTCCAGTACCTCGAGATGAACCACGCGCCGGGGGTGCACAGTCCGCGCCGGCGCAAGGCGACGATGCACGACCGGCCGGCTCAGCGGCAGGCGGCTTCATCCACCTCCGAGACCTTTCCCCCGAAGGAGCAAGAGTGAGCGACTCAGCCACAGCGAACATCGGTGTCATCGGCCTGGCCGTCATGGGCAGCAACCTCGCCCGCAACCTCGCGCGTCACGGGCACACGGTCGCGGTGTTCAACCGGACGCATGCGCGCACCCTCGCTCACCTCGAGTCCCATCGCGCGGACGGCACGTTCGTCGGGGCGGAGGCCCTCGAGGAGTTCGTCGCCTCCCTCATGCGGCCCCGCCGGATCATCATCATGGTCCAGGCCGGCGCGGGCACCGACGCCGTCATCGACCAGCTCAGCCCACTGCTCGAGGAGGGCGACATCGTCGTCGACGGCGGCAACGCCCACTTCGAGGACACGCGGCGTCGCGAGGCGGCCCTGCGCGAGGTCGGCCTCCACTTCGTCGGCGCGGGCATTTCGGGCGGCGAGGTCGGCGCCCTCGAGGGGCCGTCGATCATGCCGGGGGGCTCGACGGAGTCGTACGAGGCGCTCGGGCCGATCCTCGAGTCGATCGCGGCCAAGGTGGACGGCGAGCCGTGCTGCGCCCACATGGGTCCCGACGGCGCCGGCCACTTCGTCAAGATGGTCCACAACGGCATCGAGTACGCCGACATGCAGTTCATCGCCGAGGCCTACGACGTGCTGTCGGCGTCGGGCCTCACGGCCAGCGAGGTGGGCGACGTCTTCCGCGAGTGGAACACCGGAGAGCTCGACTCCTTCCTCGTCGAGATCACGGCCGAGGTCCTCGACCAGGTCGACGCGCCGACGGGGCGGCCCCTCGTCGAGCTCATCGTCGACGAGGCCGAGCAGAAGGGCACCGGCCGCTGGACCGTGCAATCCGCCCTCGAGCTCGGCGTGCCGGTGTCGGCGATCGCCGAAGCGGTCTTCGCGCGGTCGGCGTCAGGGGACCGGTCGGTGCGCCAGGCCGCGCGCGGCGTCCTCAGTGGCCCCGACCGCACGTGGCCGGCCGAGGCGCCGGACAGACGGCAGCTCGTCGACGACGTCCGCGACGCCCTGTGGTCCTCCAAGGTGATCGCCTACGCGCAGGGCCTCGAGCAGATCCGCACGGCGAGCGCGAACTACGGCTGGGACGTCGACATCGCGACGGTCGCCCGGATCTGGCGCGGCGGGTGCATCATCCGCGCACGGCTGCTCAAGCAGATCAGCGACGAGTACGCCGCCGGGCGACTCGCCACCCTCCTCGTGGCCCCGAGCATCGAGCGCAGCCTGGCCGACCGCCAGGACTCCTGGCGTCGAGTCGTCGCCAGCGCGACGACTGCCGGGGTGCCGGTGCCCGGCTTCTCCAGCGCCCTCGCCTACTACGACACCATCCGCGCCGAGCGGCTGCCGGCCGCGCTCGTCCAAGGGCTGCGCGACAACTTCGGCGCGCACACCTACCGCCGAGTCGACCGCGAGGGCACCTTCCACACGCTGTGGTCGGCTGATCGGTCGGAGGTCGAGATCTGAGCGGTGCCTCTGCTCTTGGGTGAGAGTGCGCCCTGTCCCTGATATCGCCCCGTGTGCACGCTCCGCTCCCACCCGAGCTCGCACCGTCGGCCGACGCCATTGCGGGGCAACTCCGTGATCGTATGCCGCTGGCCTCGGTCGGGGCCCAGGCGTGGCCTTCACCGGGGCGAGGTCTCAGGCCTCCTCCTCGCGCTCGCCGTCCGTGCGCTCGGGGCCAGGCTCGGGGAGACGCAGATCACCGCGAGCACCCGGTCGGCCTCGTGGGTCGCCACCTCGACGACGGGCGCACCGATCGCCGCCGCCACCTCCCGGGCGCCGTGCAGCTCGTCACGAGGGTGACCACGCGATGTACCGTGCGAACGGTCCGGACCGCTGCTTCTTCTGCAAGGACGAGCTCTTCAGCCGGATCTCGGACGAGGTGGCTTATGCCCAGGGG
>NZ_DATEEY010000128.1:0-30756 GCF_035280925.1 Intrasporangium sp.
CAGCGCGCGACCGAGCACGCCGACCCGCGTTGCCCGCGCCAGCCCGTGGTGCGCCTCGTCGAGCCAGCGCGTCGCCGACCCCCAGCCGCCGATGGCCCGCAGCTCGTCCGCCTGCGACGTCACGAGCTCGCTGACGCGCACCACCTCGGCGCGCGCGGCGACGAGCCGTCCCAGCCCACGGGCCTCGAGCCGGTACGCGACCGCGCTGACGATGGCGACGGCCAGGCACACGAGGGCGATGACCAGCCCGATCATCGGGGCGATCCAGGTGGCGAAGCCCACCGCGATGGCCCCCGCAATGGCACTGGACACGACGGGGACCGTCACCCGGACCTGCGCCTCGACCTCGTCGGTGATGTCATGCACGACAGCCGTGAGGACGTCGGCGCGGCGCCTGCGCCCCAGCCGGGCGGGGGTGAGCGGGATGAGGGCCTCGTATGCCGCTGACCTCCGGGCGGCGAGCGTCGCCAGGGACGCGTCGTGGCTGACGAGGCGCTCCCAGTAGCGGAACACCGGCCGGGCGATGCCGAACGCCCGCACGGCGACGATCGCCGTCAGGAGGGTGAGGATGACGGGCTGCTCGGCGGCGCGCGCGATGAGCCATCCGGACGTCGCCGTGAGGGCGATGCCCGAGGCGGTCGCGAGGCCACCGAGCAGGCCCGCCAGGGCGATGCGGCGTCGTTGGTCGCGTGCCGGGTCGAGGCGCACCCGGCTGGGGGCGGTCGTCATCGGGCCACCTCCACCGGGTCGTGGTTCGGCGCGTCCTGGCCAGCAAGGGCCGCAGGGCCGTCGGCTGGGAGGCCGCCGGCCAGGCGGGGCGCGCACAGGTGCAGGTGCTCGTCCGCTACGGACACGAGCTCGGGTCGGTGGGTCACGGCGATGACGATCCGATGCTCGGCGAGCCGCACGATCAGCTGGTTGGTCAGGTCGGCCACCTCGGGATCGAGATGGGCGGTCGCCTCGTCGAGCAGCAGCAGCGGCTCGGTCGCCAGCCAGGCGCGCGCGAGCGCCAGCCGCTGCCGCTGCCCTGCGGACAGACCGAAACCGTCGTCCCCGATACGGGTCGAGAGCCCGTCGGGGAGCGCGGCGACCACCTCGTCGAGAGCGACTGCTCGGAGGGCCGTCCAGAGCTGTTGGTCGGTGATGGAGCCGCTGACGGGGTCATGGCCCAGTGCCAGGTTGGTCCTGATGGAGCCCGCAGCAAGGAACGGGCGCTGCGTCACATAGTGCGAGGGAGGTGCCGTGACGGTGCCCGAGGTCGGGGCCCTCAGGCCCGCGATGAGGTCGAGCAGGGTGGACTTGCCGGCCCCCGACGGTCCGGTCACCACGGTCAGGCCAGTCCCGGCCACGAGGTCGAGGTCACGGATGACGGGAGCGAGCTCAGCGGCATACGAATAGGTGACGTCACGCAGCTCCACCGTCGTGGAGGTCCCGTTGGCAGCGGAGGAGGCGGGGGCGGGTGCCTCGAGGTGGCGTAGGACGTCCTCGAGAGCGGTGGCGCCGTCGGCGGCAGCGTGGAACTCCTGCCCGACGCGCCGGATCGGCCAGTAGGCCTCGGGGGCGAGCAGGATGGCGATGAGGGCGGCGCCCAGGTCCATCGACCCGAAGGAGAGCCGCAGGCCGACGGTCACCGCGACGATGGCAACGCTGATCGTGGCGAGCAGCTCCAGGGCCGCCGAGCTGAGGAAGGCGATGCGGAGCGTCTCCATGGTCGCCCGACGGTGGCGCTCGCTGACCTCGCGGACGACCTCGACCTGGCGGCGCGCGCGCCCGAAGTTGACCAGGGTGGGCAGTCCGCGCACGACGTCGAGGAAGTGGCCGGCCAGGCGGGCGAGCGCGGCCCAGCGGCGCTGCGTCGAGTCGGCCGTCGCGCGCCCGATGAGCGCGGCGAAGACGGGAAGCAGCGGCACGGTCAGCACGACGATGAGGGCGCTCGGCCAGTCGACGATGGCCAGGGTCACGATGGCCATGACCGGCACGACCGCTGCAGTCACGAGCGTCGGGAGGTACCGGGCGGCATACGGCTCAATGGCGTTCGTGCCGGCCGTGGCCAGGGAGATGGCCGCTGACCGCTCGGGGCGGGCGCCGGAACCGTCCGAGCCCCAGACCCGGACCAGCGTCGTCCGGAGGGCCGTGGACACGCTGACCCCCGCCCAGGCCGCAACGACCTCAGTCGCCCAGGCGAGGATCGCCCGGGCGACGAAGAGGGCAGCCAGCCACGCCGCCGGTGGGCCGAGCGGGCGATCGTCCACGACCGCCACGACGAGGCCCGTGAGGGCGAACGCCGTGGCGATCGTGGCGACGCCGGCCGCGACGCCCATGGCAGCGAGCGCGGCCACCGGCCTCCGCGCCTGTGGCACGGCGCGGAGGAGGCGAGGGTCGAACGGCTGCATCAAGGCGTCACCCAACTCTCGCCAGCGGCTGGTCCGGCTGGACCTCGTCGGGAATGTGCTTGGTGGTCAAGCGCTTCCGGAAGGCCCAGTACGTCCAGCCCTGGTAGAGCAGCACGAGAGGCGTGAAGATGAGGGCGACGATCGTCATCACCTTGAGCGTGTACTCCGAGCTCGAGGCGTTCTCGATGGTGAGGTTGAACGCCGGGTCGGTCGAGGACGGCATGACGTTCGGGAAGAGCATGATGAAGTAGGTCGCCACCGAGAGCGCGATCGTGACCGCCGTGCCGAGGAACGCCCAGCCCTCGCGTCCCATCCGGTTGGCCTGGAGCGCGCCGACGAGCGCGACCGCGGCGACGACCGTGGTCAGCCAGGAGGCGGCCTTGCCGTCGCTCAGGCCGAGGAGGAGCAGCAGGACCACCGCGAGGACCGCGGTGACGAGCCCCACCCGCTCTGCGATGCGCCGGGAGTCCGAGCGGATGGGGCCGTCAGTCTTGAGGGCCAGGAAGATCGCACCGTGCGTGACGAACAGGGCCACGAAGGTGAGCCCGCCGAGGACCGGGACCGGCCCGAGCAGGGTGAAGAGGTTGCCCGTGTACTCCATCTCGGCGTCGATCGGGACGCCGCGCACGACGTTGGTCAGGGCGACGCCCCACAGGAACGCCGGCACGAGCGAGCCCCAGAAGATGGCCAGGTCCCAGCGCGACTTCCACTCGGCGCCGTGCCGCTTGTGGCGGTACTCGAAGCCGAGGTTGCGGACGATGAGGGCGACGAGGATGAGCAGCAACGGCAGGTAGAAACCGCTGAACATCGTTGCGTACCAGTGCGGGAACGCGGCGAACGTCGCACCACCGGCCGTCAGCACCCACACCTCGTTGCCGTCCCAGACCGGGCCGATGGTGTTGAGCATGACCCGGCGGCGCTTCTCGGCAGCCTCGGCCGCCTCGCCGACGACACCCTGCTTGCGGCCGAGGACGGGCAGCAGGATGCCGACGCCGAAGTCGAAGCCCTCGAGGACGAAGTAGCCGGTCCAGAGGACGCCGAGGACGATGAACCAGAAGGTTGCGAGATCCATGGTGGCCAGTCCTTTCAGTAGGCGAAGACGAGGGGTGCGTCCTCGTCCCGCTCACTCGGTTCCTGCGGCTGCTCGAACGGGTCGGCCCCGCGCCGGACGTAGTGGAGGAAGAGCTTGATCTCGACGACGGCCAGCGCTCCGTAGAGCAGCGTGAAGACGGCCATCGACGTGATGACCTCGCCCATGGAGACCCCGGGGGAGACGCCCGCTGACGTGGTCATGAGGCCGAAGACGATCCACGGCTGGCGGCCGACCTCGGTGAAGATCCAGCCGAACGAGTTGCCGAGGACGGGCAGGAGCGGCGCAGCGACGGCGGCCCAGAAGAGCCAGCGGTGTGTCGGCGTGCGGCCGTGCCGGGTGAGCCAGAGCACGACGAGGGCGATCGCCGCCGCGGCGATGCCGACCCCGATCATGAGGCGGAAGGTCCAGTACGTGGTCGGGATGTTGGGCACGTAGTTCGTCGCGACGTCCGCGACGAGTGGGTTGCCGGTGGCGCCGTAGGCCTGGGCGTACTGCTCCTTGAGCTCGACGATGCCCTGGACCGCGCCGTTGAAGTCGCCCGTCGCGAGGAAGCTGAGCAGGCCGGGGATCTCGATGAGCGCGTTGGCGTGCTGTCCGTCGAGCGAGCCGACCGTCAGCACGGAGAAGGGGGCGCCCTCACCGGCAGGCACCGACTCGTAGAGCGCCTCGGCGGCAGCCATCTTCATCGGCTGGACCTCGGTCATGATCTTGCCCTGGATGTCACCGGTGATGGCGACGCCGAGTCCGGCGACGAGGGTGACCGCGGCCCCGATTCGCGCGGCCTTGCGGTACATCGGGACGTCCGCCACGGCCTCCGGCTCGAGCGCCCGGCTGCGCAGTGCCTCGCGACGCATGAGATGCAGGGCGACGCCCATGACGACGGCTCCGCCGACCATGTAGGCGGCGAGGATGACGTGGGGGAAGGTGATCAGCTGGACCTTGTTGGTCAGGACCGCAAGGAAGTCGGTCAGCTCCGCGCGGCCGGTGACCTGGTTGTACGTGTAGCCGACCGGGTGCTGCATGAAGGAGTTGGCCGAGAGGATGAAGTAGGCAGACAGGACGGTGCCGATGTGGACGATCCCCATCGTCGCCGCGTGGAGCTTCTCCGGGATCCGCCCCCACCCGAAGATCCACAGGCCGAGGAAGACCGACTCGAGGAAGAAGGCGAGGAGTGCCTCGACGGCGAGCGGGGCGCCGAAGATGTCACCGACGAAGCGGGAGTAGTCCGACCAGTTCATCCCGAACTGGAACTCCTGGACGATGCCGGTCACGAGGCCGAGGGCGAAGTTGATGGTGAAGAGGCGGCCGAAGAACTTGGTCAGACGGAACCACTCCGGCTTCCGCGTCCGCACCCACTGGACGTGGAAGACGGCGACGATGCCCGACAGGCCGATGGTGATCGGCACGAACAGGAAGTGGTACACGGTCGTGATGGCGAACTGCCATCTCGCAAGGTCTGTGGCATCCATGGAGGCTCCCGGCGGGCAGGCGGCGGACTACATGACGTAGTAGATACTACGCCCTGTAGTAACTCCGTATGCCGCTGGGTTCGCTGCTGAGGAACGTGACCTTCCGCTCCTTCCGCCTTGACGAGCCTGTGCCGCAATGGCTTGATGCATTGAGACAAGCTGAGGCGGTGAGGAGTGAGCCATTGATGGACGACCTTCGGCTCACGGTCGACCCGACGTCCGCCGAGCCGCCCTTCGTGCAGGTTCGAGCCCAGCTCGCGGGCCTGATCGCCTCAGGTCGGCTGCTGCCCGGCGACCGGCTGCCGACCGTCCGTGCCTTGGCGGCAGATCTCGGGCTGGCCGTCAACACCGTCGCGCGCGCCTACAAGGAGCTGGAGGCGTCCGGACTCGTCGAGACCCGCCGTCGAGCGGGGACGGTCGTGGCCTCCGGCGAGCACACCGCCGACGTCGCGGTGGCCGCCCTGGCAGCCAAGTACGCCCTGGCTGTCCGCGATGCTGGCGTGGACGAGGCTGAGGCGCTCGACCTGATCAGGTCCGCCCTGCGCGCCACCGGTTCCGGCGGCGCCCCACTGATCGAGTGAACAACTTTCGGCCTCGCGGCGAAGCCGCTCATCCGAAAGTTGTTCACTCGATCAGAGGCGGGGTTTGCGCCGGGTGCGTCCCCCTCGGCCTGAGCACGTGCACCGCTCGGCCCAGACGGGCCATGCCGTGCAGCACCGTGTGAGCGAGGTGCGGCGCGCGGCGGGGCGAGCCCGCCTACCGATTCGCGGGTGAGGTGCGTGAGGGGCGGCGGGGCGGGTGGGAGCATGGGCGCCGTGATCTACGAGCGCGTCGTCCGGCCGGCACTGTTCCGTCTCGGGGGCGGCGACGCGGAGACCGCGCACCACACGACGATCGCGGCGCTCAGCCGGCTGGCGCGGGTGCCACCGGCCGTCGCCGCGCTTCGCCGCTGGAACGGCGTGGACGATTCGAGAACGGTCTTCGGCGTGCGGTTCCCGAGCGCCGTCGGCCTCGCTGCCGGCATGGACAAGGACGGGGCCGCGCTCAGGGCGTGGCCCGCCCTGGGCTTCGGGTTCGTCGAGGTCGGGACCGTGACCCGGCATGCGCAGCCGGGGAACCCCCGGCCGCGGCTGTTCCGGCTCAGGGCCAGCGGCGCCATCATCAACCGGATGGGCTTCAACAACGAGGGGGCCGACGCCCTTGCCGCGCGTCTCGCAGCGCTGGGACCCATCGGTGTGCCGCTCGGCATCAGCATCGGCAAGTCGAAGGTGACGCCGGTCGAGGAGGCCGTGGGCGACTACGTCCACTCGATGCGAGCGCTGCGCCGGTTCGCGGACTACGTCGCGATCAACGTCAGCTCGCCCAACACGCCGGGGTTGCGCGGCCTGCAGGACCGCGTGGTGCTCGACGAGCTCGTGGCAGCGCTCCAGGCCGAGGCCGGCGGGACCCCGCTGCTCGTCAAGATCGCGCCCGACCTGACCCTCGAGGCGATCACCGAGGTGCTCCAGGTCTGCGCCGACCATGCGGTCGCCGGCCTCATCGCGACGAACACGACGACCTCCCGCGACGGGCTCTCGCTCCGCGATGCGGGCCTCGCTGCGGAGGCCGGCGGGCTGTCCGGGCGGCCGCTCACCGAGCGGGCGCGCGAGGTCGCCGCATTCATCCACCGCGAGGCCACGGACCTTCCCATCATCGGCGTCGGCGGGATCTCGACCGTCGATGACGCCAGGCGGATGCTGGACGCGGGAGCGTCGCTCCTTCAGCTCTACACCGGCTTCATCTACGGCGGCCCGCCCCTCGTCCGCGCCATCAACCGCGCAGTCGCGGCCCCGTGACCCCGACCCCGGAGGCGAGAGCCGAGCCAGTCGCGTCGTCCCGGGGCAGCCGCCCTCGAGGTGAGCGACGGCTGTCTCGCCGGGTCCACACGACGCCGACGATGACGACTGCGAGGCCGCCGGCAACGATCCAGTTGAGGTGGGTGAGGTCGTCGAACAGGTCGGCGGCCTGCACCGCCCGGGTCGGCTCCGGATCTGATGGGTCGCCATCGTCGGCCACCATCGACATCCCGAACAGCGCGAGCACGCCCGCCGGCAGGCAGAAAAGAGCCAGCCCCCAGCGTGACCCCGCCATCCAGCCTGCCAGCGCGAGGAGGACGCACGGCACGACGGCGGTCAGCGCTGCCATCCCGCCCTGGATGTAGTCGTCCCGCGACGGCTGGTCCCCGAAGAAGGGCGCGACGCTGATCATTGCCCCGTACAGGTTCCACGCGGCGAGCAGGTAGGCGCAGACGACGACGAGGAGCGTCACTGGCCACGCCGGTTTCGATGGATCCTGCGGCGGGATCTCGACAGGTCGGTCGGGGGTGAAGTCGGGCACGAGCACGAGTCTTCGCGCACCGCGCTGCCGATGCCTGAGCGTCGGCACTCAGGTCTGGGCAGGGCAGGGAACGGGAGGGGTGGGACCGGGCGTGGGCAGGCGGCAAGCTCAGCGGCATACGCCCTATGACTTGGGGCGCTCGTCCACGATCCGGCGGGCCTTGCCCACGGACCGCTCGATCGAGCCGGGCGCACGCACCTCGACGCGGCACGTCGTGCCGATGTTCGTCTTGATCTCGTGCTGCAGGCGACGTGCGATCGCCTCCGCATCGGCGGGAGACAGCGCCTCGATCGGTTCGACGAGCACGGTCAGCTCGACCATGCGACCAGGCTGCGTCAGCACGCACTGGAAGTACGGCGACAGGCGGCGGTCCGCCAGCACGAACTCCTCGATCTGCGTGGGGAAGACGTTGACCCCGCGGACGATCATCATGTCGTCGGAGCGGCCGGTGATCTTCTCCATCCGCCGCATCGACGGGACAGCGGTGCCGGGCAGCAGCCGCGTCAGGTCGCGGGTGCGGTAGCGGATGACCGGCTGGGCCTGCTTGGTGAGGCAGGTGAGGACCAGCTCGCCGAGCTCGCCGTCGGGCAGCACCTCCTCGGTGACGGGGTCGATGATCTCCGGGTAGAAGTGGTCCTCCCAGAGGTGCAGGCCGTCCTTCGTCGTGGCCGCTTCCTGCGCGACGCCGGGGCCCATGACCTCGGACAGGCCATAGATGTCGACCGCGTCCATGCCGGTGCGCTGCTCGATCTCCCGGCGCATCGACTCGGTCCACGGCTCGGCGCCGAAGATCCCGACGCGCAGGCTCGTCGAACGCGGGTCGGTGCCCTCGGCCTCCATCTGGTCGATGAGCGACAGGAAGTAGCTCGGCGTCACCATGATGACCGTCGCGCCGAAGTCGCGGATCAGCTGGACCTGGCGCTCGGTCATGCCGCCGCTGACCGGGACGACCGTGGCGCCGAGCCGCTCCGCGCCGTAGTGCGCCCCCAGGCCGCCCGTGAACAGGCCGTAGCCGTAGGCGACGTGGATGACGTCGCCCGGCCCACCGCCGGCGAAGCGGATGGAGCGGGCCATGAGGTCGGCCCACGTGTCGACGTCCTGCCTCGTGTAGCCGACCACCGTTGGCCGCCCCGTCGTGCCCGAGCTCGCGTGGATCCGGACCACCTCGGTGCGCGGCACGGCGAACATCCCGAACGGGTAGTTGTCGCGAAGATCCGCCTTGGTCAGGAACGGCAGCTTGGAGAGGTCCTCGAGTGACTGGATCTCCTCGGGGGTCACGCCCGCCGCGTCGAAGGCCGCCTTGTAGTGCGGGACTCTGGCGTATGCCGCTGAGACCCTCTCGCGCAGCCGCTCGGTCTGGAGGTGGCGCAGTTCGTCGAGCGACAGGGTGGGGATCTCGTGGTCCGGGAGGGTGGGTGCCGGTGACTCCGTTGTCATGGGCCCATTCAACCGCGCCAGCTCAGGCCCCGGCTCGCTCGGCTTCCTCCGCTTGCTCGGCCAGGGCCTCCTGAGCCGCCCGGCTCGCATCGTCCTGCTCCTGGCGCATCCGGCGCAGGAAGGTCCGGGTCCGCTCCTGCTGGGGGTTGTCGATGCACCGCTTCGGCGTCCCCTCCTCGACCACGACGCCGGCGTCCATGAAGACGACGTGGTCCGCGACCTCACGGGCAAAGCCCATTTCGTGGGTCACCACGATCATCGTCATCCCGGCCTCCGCGAGGTCGCGCATGACGCTGAGGACGTCGCCGACGAGCTCGGGGTCGAGCGCCGAGGTCGGCTCGTCGAAGAGCATGAGCTTCGGGTCCATCGCCAGGGCTCGCGCGATGGCGACCCGCTGCTGCTGGCCGCCGGAGAGGGCACCGGGATAGGCGTTCGGCTTGTCGGCCAGCCCGACCTGGGCGAGGAGCTCGTGCGCGCGGACCCTGGACTCCTTCCTGGAGACGCCCTTGACCTGCATCGGGGCCTCGATGATGTTCTCGAGGGCCGTCATGTGCGGGAAGAGGTTGAAGCGTTGGAACACCATTCCGATGCCGCGCCGCTGCATCGCGACTTGTGCGTCGGTGAGGTGGTGCAGGACGCCCTTGTCGTCCTCGCGGAAGCCGATCAGGTCGCCGTCGACCCAGATCCGGCCGCCGTCGATCGTCTCGAGCTGGTTGATGCAGCGCAGGAAGGTCGTCTTGCCGGACCCCGAGGGGCCGAGGAGGACGACCACCTGGCCACGGTGGACGTCCATGTCGATGCCCTTGAGCACCTCGTTGCCGTGGAAGGCCTTCATGACGTTGACGGCGTGGACGAGCGGCTGCTCGCGCACGTCGCCGGCCGTGTCACGCCGCGGCTCGGGGATGGTCGTCATCAGGCACCTCCTGCGCCGGCCGGGCGGTTGACGGCACGGGGCTTGGGCTTGCTGCGCCTGGACTCGCCGAAGCCCCGGCTGAAGCGTTTCTCGAGGAAGTGCTGGCCGACCATGAGGACCGAGCCCACGATGAGGTACCACGCGGTGACCGCGACGAACGCGGGCATGATGAGCAGCGTCCGGTTGCCGATCGCACTCGTCTGGTAGAAGAGCTCGGTGATGACGGGGATCGCCGAGAGCAGGGACGTGTCCTTGACCATCGCGATCGTCTCGTTGCCCGTCGGCGGGACGATGACCCGCATCGCTTGCGGCAGGACGATCCGGCGCATGGTCTTGCCCCGGTCCATGCCCAGCGCTGCGGCCGCCTCCTCCTGGCCCTTGTCGACCGAGAGGATGCCGGCCCGGGCGATCTCGGCCATGTAGGCCGCCTCGGAGAGGCCGAGGCCCACGATGCCCGCGAGCAGCGTGCTCGAGAACTGGTGGACGTTGAGGGTGAAGAAGGTGAAGTCGCTCGACAGCCCGAGCCAGCCGGCGATCTGCTGCCCGAAGGGCACGCCGAAGTCGACTTGGCTGTAGAGGAAGCCGATCCCGCTGCCGATCATGGCGAGAAGGACGAGGCGGGGGATGCCGCGGAAGAACCAGGTGTAGACGAAGGAGACACCCCGGAGGATGGGGTTGTGGGAGAGGCGGAGGATGGCGATGAGGACGCCGCCGAAGATGCCGATCACCATGCCGCCGACGGTGCCGAGGATCGTGCCCTTGATCAGGCCCTCGATCACCGGCGTCTGCTGCATGATCTCGAAGGCATCGGCGAAGCCCCAGCGCTCGTTCGTCAGGAACGAGTTGACCAGCATCGCGATGAGCACGAGGATCACCGCGAGGGCGACCCACCTCCCGGGGTGCGGAACGGGCCGGGCGTGGATGACGCCCGGCCGCTCCGTGGAGTCCTTCGTCGTCACGGGTTGACGGCGAAGTCGTCAATAGCCCCTGCCTCGACCGAGTACTCCTTCAGCGCCGCATCGTAGGAGCCGTCGGCCTTCGCCGCCTCGAGGGCATCGACGAGGAGCTCGGCGAACTCGGTCTGGTCCTTCGGGACGACGTAACCGTAGGGCGCCGAGTCGTAGATGTCGCCGAGCGCCTCGAGCTGGCCCTTCGTCTGCTGGATGGCGTAGAGGCCGACGGGCGAGTCCGCGAGCATCGCGTCCGCCTTGCCGCTGACGACGTCCGCCGTCACCTGGTCCTGCCCCTCCTGGACGACCATGGTGATCGCGGGCTTGCCGCCGTCGGTGCAGGCCTTGCTCCGGGCCGTGAGGTCGTCGAGCTGGACCGTGCCCTTCTGCACGCCGATGTTCTTGCCGCAGGCGTCCTCGATGTCGACGCCCTTGGGGTTGCCCTTGGCGGTGATCCACTGGGTGCCGGCGCTGTAGTAGCTGACCATGTTGACCTGCTTCTTGCGCTCATCGTTGATCGTGAAGCTCGAGACGCCGATGTCGTACTTGTCGCCGGTCACGCCGAGGATGATCGAGTCGAAGCCGGCGGGCTGCCACTCGGTCTCGAGGCCGAGCTTGGCGGCGACGGCGTTGAAGAGGTCCACATCGAAGCCGATGACCGTCTTGCCGTCGGTGTCCAGCATCTCGTTGGGGGCATAGGTCGGGTCCGTGCCGATGACGATCTTGCCAGCCGACTTGATCTCATCGGGGACCCTGGCGGCGAGGGCGGGGTCGGCGCCGCCTCCGGCAGCGGACGTTCCCGCGGGGCTGGACCCGCCTGGAGTGGTGGGTGACATCGAGTCGGAGCCGCAGGCTGACAGGGTCAGGCCGACGGCGACCATGCCGGTAACGGCAAGGAGGGGCATGCGACGCATGGGGGATGGGTCCTTCCGGTTCGGACGAGGATGTCCGTGGTGCTGTCTGAGAACGCCGATACTGCCACTTTCGGGCGACGGTGCCCATCGGCGCAACCGAACCGTTGTCTTCGACCTGAGACGGGCGTGGCCCTCGGGGCGGCGACCCCGATGCGGAGGAATGCCCTCGGGTCCGCTACGGTTGACGTCAACGGCCCGCCCAGTTCTGCCTCGGGCCGCTTCTTCTTGGCGGGACCCATCGCTCCCGCCCCAGTCGATTCGCTCTTGCGCCGCGACCTGCCGCCCACCGTCGAGTGGCCGTCGCGCCGGGCAGAACGACCCTTTCGACCCTCTGGAGTACTCACCTGTGTCAACGGACACGACCTTCGCCGCGCTCGGCGTGCCCACGTCCCTCACCGCCGTCCTCGAGGACCGCGGGATCACCACCCCCACCCCGATCCAGGCCGCGACCCTGCCCGACTCGTTGGCCGGTCGTGACGTCCTCGGCCGCGGCCGGACCGGATCCGGCAAGACCTACGCGTTCCTGCTGCCCCTCGTCGCCCGGCTCGTGGCGGCGCCCAACCGCCGTCGCCCGGGCCGCCCCCGCGCCCTGATCCTGGCCCCGACGCGCGAGCTCGCCACGCAGATCGACACCGCCCTCGCACCCCTCGCGAAGGTGGCGGGCCTGACGAGCCAGACGATCTTCGGTGGGGTCGGCCAGAACCCGCAGGTCCAGGGCCTGCGTCGTGGCGTCGACGTCATCGTCGCCTGCCCGGGCCGGCTCGAGGACCTCATGGGTCAGGGTCATGTCTCCCTCGACGCCATCGAGGTCACCATCATCGACGAGGCGGACCACATGGCCGACCTCGGGTTCCTACCCGGCGTCCGCCGCATCATGGACCGCACGCCGCGTCAAGGCCAGCGACTGCTGTTCTCGGCGACGCTCGACGGCGCGATCAACGTCCTCGTCAAGCGATTCCTCACGAATCCCATGACGCACGAGGCGGACTCGGTCCAGTCGCCGGTCGCGAAGATGTCCCACCACGTGCTCCACGTGGACGGCGATGCCCACCTGCCCGTCCTGCTGGACCTCACCGCCGCACCCGGTCGCACGGTCGTCTTCGCGCGCACGAAGCACCGCGCCAAGAAGTTCACCCGCCAGCTCAACGCCGCCGGGGTCCCCGCGGTCGAGCTGCACGGCAACCTCAGCCAGGGCGCGCGCACGCGCAACATGGCGGACTTCCACAGCGGCCGCGCGCAGACGCTCGTCGCGACCGACATCGCCGCCCGCGGCATCCACGTCGACGACGTCGCCCTCGTCATCCACGCCGACCCGCCGGTCGAGCACAAGGCCTACCTCCACCGGTCCGGACGCACCGCCCGCGCCGGCGCCGAGGGGACCGTCGTCACGATGATGCTCGACGAGCAGGTGCGCGACGTCCGTGACCTCACCCGCAAGGCCGGCATCAAGCCGACGACCACGCGGGTTTCCGTCGGACACCCCCTTCTCGTGGAGCTCGCTCCCGGCGACAGGTCGTATGCCGCTGGGCTCGTTCCCGAGGCCCCAACCTCGAGCGGCAGGCGGGCTTCCGACGCCGGTGCGGCCGGTGCCGGATCACGCCGAGGTCGCGGGCCTGGCAAGGGCGGTGGCCGAGCCAGCGGTCAGGGTCGGGGTCAAGGGAATGGTCAGGGCGGTGGTGGTCAGTCCCGTGGTCAAGGCAGTGGTCAGTCTCGTGGTCAAGGCAGCGGTCAAGGCCCTGGCCGTGGCAAGGCCACCCGGCCCGGATCGTCGACCGTCTACTCGACGAGCTCCTCGGGTGGTGCCGCCGCCTTCTCGGCCGGCTCTCGCGCAGGAAGCCGGCGCGGCCCCCGCTGACGCCGACGACATCGTCGGCCGCACCAATCCCGCATGTGCTGGAAAGGCGCGGTGATCCCAGCCGGATCGCCGCACCAATCCAGCGTGTGGGAGAGGCGCGGTCATCGCTCGGGGAGCCAACACCCCCGCCGAGAGTGGCTGCCAGCTCGGCAAACTTGTCCGCCCACTCGGGCGCATGAGCGACCAGGCTCTCAACCGGGTCCCTGTCAGCCCACGACTTGTCCGGGAGGGTACGGCGGCGCGCCCACAGCGGTGCCGTCGTGCAGTACCGCGTCGCGAAGGGCCTGGTCCCGGCCCAGTCGCTCCAGGTCCCGGCGAAACCTCTCGGCCATGACGGCGCGCAGGATGGACTCCGGGTGGTGGCCGGGGGCTGGCGCCGGCGCCACGAGCGGCAGGACCCGGGCGAGCAGGTGCTGGCCCAGCTCGTACCTCGCCTGTGGGTCGATGAGGTTCGCGCGAGGCAGGAACTGGCGGACCGCCACCGCGACGTCGGGCCCGAGCGGCGCGATGTCGGCAGCGCGGGCCCAGCCCGCCAGCTCCGGCGGGGCGGAGGGCGGGGGCGGCAGCTGGATGCGGCTTCGCTCGGCGATGACGTACGTCCCGGCCGCGAGGTCCCCGAGGCGCTTCGTCCGGGCCGTCACGAGGGCCGAGATGGCCGCGGCGATCCCGGTGAGCAGGTAGATCTCGACCCACCCGACGAGGGCCCGGGTCAGGCCGTGGCGGAAGGAGACCGGCCCGCCGTCGTCACGGACGACCCGCAGACCGGTGATGAGCTTGCCGAGCGTCTTGCCCCGGCTCAGGGTCTCGGACACGGTCGGTACGCCGACGAGGACGCCCACGAAGGACACGAGGATGCCGGTGCGCGACACCGCATCGGACGACTCCTCGGTGAGGGCGCCGGCGACGTTGAAGACGCCGATGAGCAGGCCGATGTGGAAGATGACGTCGATCATCCCGGAGAGGGCCCGCATCCCGAGGCTGGCCACGGGCAGCTCCAGGGCGACCCCCTCACCGGTCACGGTCTCCTCGGGGGCATAGCTGCGCGAGCCCGGTGCCGCAGGGGAGCCAGCCGTCATGGAAGGCAGCGTACGCAGCGAGCGAGCCCAGCGGCATACGGCCTATATCGTGACGGCGTGAACCTCGACGCGCTCGTCGCCGCGCACTCCACGAAATGGAGCCGGCTCGATGCGCTGAGCCGACGGCGTCGTCTGTCGGGGGACGAGGCGGACGAGCTGCTGGAGCTCTACCAGCAGGTGTCGACGCACCTGTCGCTGATCCGCACCGGTGAGGCGGACCCCAGTCTCATCCGCCACCTCTCGACGATCCTCAGCCGCGCCCGGGTCACCCTGGCCGGGCGGGACACCTCGACCTGGGCCGACATCGGGGCGTTCTTCCTGCTGACGTTTCCCGCCGCGCTGTACCGGCTCCGGCGGTGGTGGCTCTGGACCCTGGCCCTCAACGTCGTCGTCGCCTTCCTCGTCGCCTGGTGGACGATCGAGCACCCGGCCCTCTACACGTCGTCGATGACGCGTGAGCAGATCGAGGCGTACGTGGGGACCGACTTCGAGAACTACTACCGCGAGTTCCCCCACCACGAGTTCGCGACGATGGTCTGGGTCAACAACGCGTGGGTCGCGGCGCAGTGCATCGTCTTCGGGGTGCTCGGCCTGCCGGTGCTCTGGGTCCTCTTCCAGAACATCGTCAATGTCGGCATCATCGGTGCCCTCATGGCCAGCCACGACCGGTCGTCCCTCTTCTTCGGGATGATCCTGCCGCACGGACTGCTCGAGCTGACGGCCGTCTTCGTCGCGGGCGGTGCCGGGCTGTGGCTCTTCTGGTCGTGGATCGAGCCGGGCCCGCGACCTCGCGCCGTGGCCTTCGCCGAGGCGGGCCGCACCGTTGTCGGGATCGCCCTGGGGCTGGCTGCGGTGCTGTTGGTCAGCGGTCTGGTCGAGGGCTTCGTGACGCCGTCCGCGCTTCCGACCTGGGCCCGGATCGCGATCGGAGTCGTGGCGGAGGCCGCGTTCTTCGCGTATGTGTTCGTCGTCGGACGCCGGGCCTACCTGAGTGGGGTCACGGGGGACATTTCGCGGGCTGCCGTGGGCGACGCGGCTCCTGTCGTGGGCTGAGGTGCAGGCACGAACCCCCCAACCCGATCGAGTGAACACCTTTTGCGCCCGAAAGGTGTTCACTCGATGGGTGGGGGTGGGTCAGAGGAGGCCCTCGCTCTTGAGCCAGAGGTAGTGGTCGGCGAGGCGGGCCGGCAGCTCGTCCGCCTCGGCATCGATGACGTCCACCCCCATCCGCTCGAGGGCGGCAGCGACGCGTTGCCGCAACGCGACGGTGCGTTCGGCGGCGGCAGCGCCGTAGACATCGGCGGCGGTGTCTCGCGTGGCGAGCATCGACCCCACAGCCGGGTCCGCCACGCTCCCCAGCACGACCCGATGACGGGCGACGAGCGCCGGTATGACGGGGAGCAGCCCCTCCTCGATGGCCGCGGGCTCGAGTGGGGTGAGCAGCACGACGAGCGACCGCTGGTGATGGCGGCTGACGACAGCGGCGGCGAGGGCGGACCAGTCCGCCTCGACGATGGCCGGGTCGATCGGTGCGAGCGCGGAGACGACCTCGGCGAGGGGGTTGGTCCGGTCCGACGACCCGACGACGCGGGCACGGACCCGCTGGTCGCCGGCGATGACGTCGACCCTGTCGTGGGCATGACCCGCGAGAGCCGTCAGGAGCAGGGTCGCGTCCATCGCGGCATCGAGGCGGGGCACGTCTCCGACACGACCGGCGCTCGTGCGCGAGGTGTCGACGACGATGACGATGCGTCGATGCTGCTCCGGCTGCCAGGTGCGCACCACGACGGTCCCGCGGCGAGCCGTCGCACGCCAGTCGATCGACCTGACGTCATCGCCCTCGACGTAGTCGCGCAGGGAGTCGAACTCCGTGCCCTGGCCACGGCGGCGGACCGCGGACCGGCCATCGATCTGGCGCAACCGGGAGAGCTTGCTCGGCAGGTGGCGGCGAGAGTGGAACGGGTGCAGCACCCGGACGGTGCCGGGCACGCTGAAGGAGCGCTGCCGGGCCGCCAGTCCGAGCGGTCCGTTGGCGCGGACCGTGACGAGGTCCGCATGCCGGTCCCCGCGTCGGGTCGGGAGCAGGCGGGTGGGCAGCCGGGTCCGTTCGCCGGACGCCAGGCGGAGGTCGTGTCGGTCATGCTCCGCACCGGCTGACGGCTGCCACGCATCGCGGACCAGTCCGCGGACGACTCGTTTCCCGGGATTCGTGACGACGAGGTCGGTGGTGATCGCCTCGCCGAGGCGCACCACGGGGGCTCCCGACCGCTCGATGACCAGAGCGCGTGGCGAGGGAGCCAGGGCCAGGTCGACCGCGACGGCGAGCGCGACCGCGAGCGTCCAGAGGAGCACCGTGCCGACCGTTGGGCGCCACGCCAGGGCGACCGCGCCCAGGAGCACGGCCAGCGCGGCGCGGCTCGTCACGACCACGGCACGGCTCTGCCGGTCCGTCCGGTCACCGGGGCACCGCGACCGAGCCGAGCGCGCTGTCGAGGACCGCCGCCACGCTGACGCCCTCCAGCTCTGCCTCCGGGCGCAGGGTGAGCCGATGGGCGAGCGTGGCGTGAGCCATCGCCTTGACGTCGTCGGGCGTCACGAACGTCCGACCGTTGAGCCACGCCCACGCCCGGCTCGTCGCGAGGAGTGCGGTCGCACCTCGCGGACTGACGCCGAGCGCCAGCGACGGCGAGCTGCGCGTGGCCCGGGCGATGTCCACGATGTAGCCCGCGATCTCGGGTGAGATGACAACCCGCTGCACCGCTGCCGTCCCAGCCGCGAGGTCGGCCGCTCCCGCAACTGGCGAGACGCCGGCGGCGGCCAGGTCCCGGGGATCGAAGCCCGCGGCGTGGCGCTGCAGGACCTCGACCTCGTCCTCCCGGGAGGGCAGCGGCATCGTCACCTTGAGCAGGAACCGGTCGAGCTGGGCCTCCGGCAGCGGATAGGTGCCCTCGTACTCGACCGGGTTCTGGGTGGCCGCCACGAGGAACGGGCGGGGGAGCGGCCGCGGCACCCCCTCGACGCTGACCTGTCGCTCCTCCATGGCCTCGAGCAACGCTGCCTGGGTCTTCGGCGGCGTCCGGTTGATCTCGTCCGCGAGGAGCAGGTTGGTGAAGACGGGTCCCTCGCGGAAGGTGAAGTCAGTGGTCCGCGGGTCCAGCACCAAGGACCCCGTGACGTCTCCGGGCATGAGGTCCGGGGTGAACTGGACGCGCTTCGTCGTGACGTCAAGCGCCGCCGCGAGGGCGCGGACCAGCAGCGTCTTCGCGACGCCCGGAACGCCCTCGAGCAGGATGTGCCCTCGGGTCAGGAGTGCGACGATCGCGCCGGTGACGGCCGCGTCCTGGCCGACGACGGCCTTGCCCACCTCGGCGCGCACGGCGAGCAGGGCCGCGAGCGCCCCATCTGCTCCGGCTGCTCCGGCTGCTCCGGCTGCTCGGTCGGCTCCGGACGAACCGGTGGTCGTGGTGGTGTTGTCGCTCATGCGCCTCGCACGTTCTCCTCGAGTTGGGCCAGCTGCTCGGCGAGCAGGACCAGGTCTCCGTCGTTCACGGGGGCCGCGCCGTCGAGCAGGGCGCGGATGTCGGTGGGGTCACGATCGGTGGCCCGGGCCACGGCACCGACGACCGCATCGGCAGCGGAGTGCCGCGGCAGGCCCAGCCGAGCCGCCAACCGGCTGCGGGCGCCGCCTCGCAGACTGTCCGCCGCGCGGGCGCGGTCGGAGGCGCGTCGGTACAGACGGCCCCGGGCCTCGGTCGTCTCGACGGCTCGCACCACGACCGGCAATGGCTCGGCGACGATCCGTCCGAGCCGACGTCCCCTGGCCACCGCGAGGACCACGAAGGCGAGGGCGACGAGGACGGCACCGGGGGCGAACCACTCCGGCACCGCCCGGTCCGACGGGAGGGACTCGCCACTGGCGTCCGGGACGTTCAGGTCGGTGACATCGGGCAGGTACCAGATGAGGCGGCTCGTGGCTCCGAGCGCCCGGAGGGCCATCGCCGCGTGGGACGCCTCACTGACCTTGGCATTGATGACGGACTCGGTCGATCCCAGGATGACGGTCTCGGGTCGCTCGCTGCCCGCTGGCAGCACCACGACGGCGGATGCGCCGTCCTCGTCCGCGAAACAGCCCGTGGCCCCGTCTGGCATGGCGGGTCCGTCGCCGTCGATGGAGCTCGTCGACCGGTAGAACGTCGCGGTCGCCTCGATCCGGTCGTCGGGCTCGGCAACGTCCGACGTGCACTGGGCGCCCATCCGGACCGGAGCGCGCGCGGTGGAGGTGAGGGGGATGTCGAGGTCCTCCAGGGCCAGGTCGCCGGGCTCGAGCAGGACCAACCGGCCCGCGGCCCCGGAATGCTGGGCCGTGCGCTGGGCTGCCCCCTCCCCCAAGTACTCGAACGACCCGACGAGCACGCTCGTGCTCGGGTCAACACGGGCCGACTCCAGCTCGGTGATGGAGCGCACCACCTGCACGTCGACACCCTGCTGCCGCAGCACCTGGGCCAGGGCGCGGGAGCCGGACCGCCGGGAGCTGTCGGGATCGGTCACCGTCCCGGCTCCGTCGGACCCGCCGGACAGGAGGGTGAGCAGGGCGAGGGCCACCACGGCCGCGATGGCCAGGACTGCGGCCACCCGCAGCCGCGGCCGACGAGTCCGGGTGACCGGGGCGGGCGAAGTCGGCAGGTGGGTGGTGGTCACGGGCTCACCGGGGCCTGATGGTGGACCTGTTGCAGGAAGGGCCGGGCGGCAGCCAGCCGCGCGTCGAGGTCCCCGACGAACCGCGCCACCGCGACATCGACCCGGGCGTCGCCATAGCGGATCGCGTCGAAGTGGTCAGCAGCCTTCGCGAGCGCTCTGGCCTCGTCCGGGAAGATCGCCGCGAGGGTCACGCTCACCTCGTGCGCGGTGCGGCCCGGGTTGTCGTCGATGATGGCGCGCTCCGCCGCACCGGCGGCGATCGCTCGGAACCAGTCCATCGCCGCGGCCTCCACGTCGCCGGACTCGTAGGCGGCCCGTGCCCGGTCGCGGTAGGCATCGGCGCCGAGGTGCGTCTCGTCGAGCACTGCCCCGTGTCGGCCAGCTCCGCCGACCCCGGGCTCCCGCCGGACCTTGACGAACAGGAGCAGCGCGACGATGAAAGCCGCCACGGCGAGCGCCACGGGCAGGACCCATCCCGGCAGTCCGCCTGCGCCGCGGGACAGCAGGTCCGTGATGAGCTCGGACACCCAGTCGATGACCCGTTGCAGCAGGCTCCGGTCGTCGGCGTACTCAGGCCTGGCGAGCTCGCGCCGCAGCCACGCGCGCGCCTCCTCGGCCGACGGGTCGACGGGCACCGCTGCCACCCAGCCGCGCACGGTCAGCACCGTCACGGGCTCGGCGACGGGTGGAGCTGCTGCATGAGCATGACGTCGAGTCCCTCGCGGCGGATGCGCTGGTCGACGTAGAGGAGGGAGTCCACCCCCGAGACGAACGGCGTGACGAGGACGCCCTGCACGAGCACCGACACCGCCTGGCTGAGCGGCAGCAACCAGATGAGGGTCGACTCGGGAGAGCCGGCAGCGAAGAGCGCGATGAGGCCGATCGGGGTGGCGACGATGGACCCGGCGATCGTGGCCACGATGGAGGTGAGCAGCCGGATCCCGAAGATCCGCCAGAACGGCCTGCCGCGGGTCAGCTGCCAGGAGCGGGCGATCGCACGTCGGGCTCCGGCGCCCTCGAGCACGACCACTGTCACCGCGAAGCCGACCTTCACCCACAGGTAGGTGCCGACCGTCACGGACGCGATGATCGCGACGGCGGTCCCGCCGGCCGCCCACCCGGTGGAGTCCGTGGCCCAGAGCACCACGAGGACCCCGATGAGGGCCACGACAACGGCGACGAACATCGCAATGACGAGGAACGTCGTCGCGACAGCAGTCAGGATCCGTCCGCGGCTCTGCTGCCACGTCTGCGCGAGGGTCACCTTCTGTCCCTGAACGGCGTGTCCGATCACGAGCGCCATGAAGACCGGCAGCAGGATCGAGGCGATCCACATCGCCAGGACCGGGAGGTAGGACGCCACCGTGGCGTTGAGGAACGGATCGGAGGCGATGTCCGGGTCGGCGAGAGGATCGGTCTCGAAGACCAACGCCAGCCCCAGGTCCTGACCGGCGAGCCAGAGGGCCAGCGCGGTTGCCGGAACGAGCACGGCTGCCGTCGTGACCAGCGCCAGGCCGAGCGTGGCGCCGGGGTTGCCCCGGACCGTGGCGAAGACGCCGCTCCAGATCTCGCCGAGCGCGAGGGGTCGGAGCGGGATGATGCCAGGCCGGTACTCGAGCCTGGGCGGTGGGGGCGGTGGGGGCGGCGTCCCATGGCCAGGCCCGTAGCCCGTCCAGGGCCGGTCCTGCGGCCCGTTGCCGTCAGGCGGCATCGGGCCCGGAGCAGCCCAGCCGCGCTGGTCGCTCATCTGTCCTTCCTCCCTCCCGTGCCCGAAATCTACCCCGGGCGACAGCGGGTCCCGCATTGGCTCCGTCAGGGCGTGCGCAGCGACCGGGAACGGCCCCGGAACTCGGCGACGATCTGGTCGTCGGACTCGCGCTTGACCGTCACGTCCGTGATCCCGCTCCGGCCGAACGCGGACCGCAGCGTCGCCTCCGCCACGAGGACGTCGCCGAGGCGGCTCGGGGCCGTGAACGTGATGTCGGCCCCGGATGCGACAGTCACCGATCCACGCGAGTTGCACGCGAGCGCGAACGTCGAGTCGGCCAGCGTGAAGACGAACCCGCCGTGGCAGATGTCGTGCCCGTTGACCATGTCCTCACGGATCGGCATCCGCACGACCGCGTGGTCCTGCTCGATGACGAGCGCCTCCATGCCGAGCCGGCGCGAGGCCTCGTCGTCGGCCCACATCTGCCGGGAGAACGCGACCCCGGCCTCCGGGTCGGCATCGGTGTCACCCGCCCCCGCGGTCCCCGCTCCTGTCGAGTCCGTCATGACACGCTGCCGTCGGTCAGCGCCGGGCTGGGCCGGTACCGTCCCCCCGGGAACGCCCGGTCCAGCTCCGCGATCTGTCCCGCCACCATGTCGAAGCCGATCTCGCGTCCCCACGCGATCGGCCCCTTGGGATACCGCGTCCCCAGCACCATGGCGACGTCGACGTCCTCCGCAGACGCGTCGCCCCGGGCGACGAGGTCGACGGCCTCGTTGACGAGCATGGCCACGGTCCGGGCCAACGGGTCCGTCTCGATCGGGCCCCCCACGAGCTGTTCGGCAAGCCCCAGATCAGGGTCACGACCGACGGGAACGCCGTCAGCGGCATACGGGTAGACCCCCTCGCCCGACTTGCGACCGAGCTTTCCCGACGCGACGAGACGCCGCTGGAACTCGGTGGGCGCATACCGCTCGTCGTGCTCCGTCTGTTCCCAGACCGAGGTCCCGACCGCGAGGTTGACGTCCTGCCCGATGAAGTCGGTCAGCTCGAAGGGGCCCATCGGGAAGCCGCCCTTCTCGCGGAGGATCCAGTCGATCGTCGCCGGGTCGGCCACCCCGGACTCGGCCATCCGCTGCGCCTCGCCGTAGAACGGTCGTGCGACGCGGTTGACGATGAAGCCCGGCGTCGACGCGCAGCGCACCGGGGTCTTGCCCCAGGCCCGCATCAGGTCGAACGCAGCGTCGAGGACCGCGCCGCTCGTCCGCAGGCCATGCACGACCTCGACGAGGGCCATCACCGGCGGCGGGTTGAAGAAGTGCAGACCGAGGACCCGCTCGGGCTGGATGACGGCCTCGGCGATCGCGGAGATGTCGATGCTCGAGGTGTTCGTCGCCAGGAGCGTCGTGGTCGGCTGGCTGGCGCCGAGGTCGCCGAAGACCTTCCGCTTGAGCGCGAGGTCCTCGGGCACCGCCTCGATGACGAGCCCGCACTCGGGCAGGTCGTGGACGGATCCGGCCGGCCGGAGTCGGCCCCGCACGGCGTCGGCCTCGTCGGCGGCGAGCCGGCCCGTGGTCACGAGCCGCTCGAGGTTGCTCGCGAGCCGGTCGACGGCATCCTCGGCGGCTTCGGGGATCGAGTCCACGAGGCTGACCCGGTGGCCTGCGGTGGCCGCCACCTGCGCGATTCCCGCGCCCATCGCTCCGCTGCCGATGACTGCGACGTCGCTCGTCTCCATGGGGACATCCTGCCCCGTCGGCCCACGCCCCCGACACGGCCTAACCTTGGAGGCGTGACTGCACAGGCAACGAAGCCCACCCACCCGCTGCTCGACCAGCACGCCGGCGTCCTCGACGAGATCCGTCAGGCGCTGACGTCGCGCTCGTGGTACTCGCGCTATCCCGAGTCCCCGTCCCCGCGTGTCTACGGCGAGACGGCTGCCGCCGAGGGGCTCGCCGCGTACGAGGCGCACCTCAATCGACCGTATGCCGCTGAGCTCGCTTCCGCGGTCGACGGCACCTTCGTGGGCAGTGAGGTCTCGCCGTACGGCCCCACGCTGGGGGTCGCCTACCCGGTGCTCGACCTCGACGCCGGCCTGGCGGCCGCCGAGGCAGCCATTCCCGCCTGGCGTGCCGCGGGGCCGCAGGTGCGGGCCGCGGTGTGCGTCGAGATCGCGGACCAGATCAACAGGCGGTCGTTCGAGCTGGCCAACGCCGTCATGCACACGTCGGGGCAGCCCTTCGTCATGTCGTTCCAGGCGGGCGGGCCCCATGCGCAGGAGCGGGCGATCGAGGCCGTCGCAGCGGGGCTCATCGAGCAGGAGCGGGTGCCCGAGTCGGTCGTGTGGGAGAAGCCCGGCAAGGACCGCGAGGGCAAGCCTGCTCCGATCCGGATGCAGAAGGACTACCGGATCATCCCGCGCGGTGTCTCCCTCGTCATCGGGTGCAACACCTTCCCGACGTGGAACGCCTACCCCGGGATCTTCGCCTCGCTCGTCACGGGCAACCCGGTGGTCATCAAGCCGCACCCGCGCGCGGTGCTGCCGCTCGCGATCACCGTCGACGCGGCGCGGACGGTGCTCGCGGAGGCCGGCTTCGACCCGGCGCTCGTCCAGCTCGCCGCCGAGGCCGACGGGCAGGGGCTCGCGAAGACCCTCGCGGAGCGCGACGAGATCGCGATCATCGACTACACGGGCGGGCCGGCCTTCGGGGCGTGGCTCGAGGAGCGAGGGGCGGCGCTCGGCAAGCTCGTCTACACCGAGAAGGCCGGCCTCAACACGGTCGTCGTCGACTCGACCGACAACCTCAAGGGCGTGCTCGGCAACCTCGCCTTCTCGCTGACGCTCTACTCGGGCCAGATGTGCACCGCGCCGCAGAACATCTACGTGCCCTCGACCGGTGTGGAGACGGACGAGGGGCATCTGTCGTTCGAGGAGTTCGGCGAGCGCCTGGCGGGCGCGGTCTCGCGCCTGACCGGTGACGATGCGAAGGCGGTCGAGCTGCTCGGGGCCACGGTCAACGACCAGGTCCGGTCGAACGCCGACTCCCTCGAGTCGATGGCGGCCGAGGCCGAGGGCCGGGTGGTGCTCGACTCGCGTCGGGTGGTGCACCCGTCCTTTGCGGAGGCGGTCGTCCGGGCGCCCGGCCTGGTCTCCCTCGACGTGCAGCGTGAGGACGTCTACACGCAGGAGTGCTTCGGGCCCGTGGGGTTCCTCATCGAGACCGCCTCGACGGACCAGTCGCTCGCCCAGCTCGCGGACACCGTTCGCCAGCACGGCGGCATGACGGCCTCGGTCTACTCGACCGACGAGGACGTGCTCGAGCAGGCCCGCCAGGCGGCGGTGGCCGGCGGCGTCGCCCTGTCCGAGAACCTCACCGGCCAGATCTTCGTCAACCAGACGGCCGCGTTCTCCGACTTCCACGGGACGGGGGCCAACCCGGCCGCCAACGCGGCCTACACCGACGCGGCCTACGTCGCCAACCGGTTCCGCGTCATCACCTCCCGCCGCCACGTCTGACCCCCAACCACCCACGTCTGACCCCGAACCACCCAATCGAGTGAACAAGAATCGGGCTCGCGAGCCTCACGTGAGTTGCAGGAGCCGCCGCGCATGACCACCACGATCACCCGGCTCGACCAGGGCACCTTGCAGCGCAAGGTCATTCGGACGCTCGTCGCCACCCAGATCCTTGGTGGAGTGGGCATGGCGAGCGGCATCGCGGTCGGCGCCCTGCTCGCCGAGGAGATCAGTGGGACGGAGGCGCTCGCCGGGGTGGGGACCACCTCCCAGGTCCTCGGTAGCGCGCTCATCACGATTCCGGTAGCGCGGGTCATCGCGAGCCGCGGGCGCCGGATGGGCCAGTCCCTGGGGCTCGGCGTGGCCTTCGTCGGCGCAGCGCTCGTCATCACGGCGGCGGTGGCAAACTCCTTCGCGCTCTTCCTCGTGGGGATGTTCCTCTTCGGCGGCGGCACCACGGCGAACAACCAGGCTCGCTACGCCGCGGCCGATCTCGCCGAGCCGGCCCACCGTGGCCGGGACCTCTCGATCGTCGTCTGGGCCACCACGATCGGCTCGGTGGCCGGGCCGAACCTCGTCGGTCCCGGCGTCTCGGTCGCCCGTCTCGTCGGCATCCCGGACCTGGCCGGCTGCTTCGTCTTCTCACTCGCCGGCTTCCTGCTCGCCTGGCTGGTGGTCAACCTCCTGTTGCGTCCCGACCCCCTCCTGACTGCCCGCGCGCTCGAGGCCGCGGAGCACGAGGAGCGAGCCCAGCGGCATACGGCCGGACTGGCGGAGGGAACCACGACGGGACCGGCGCCCGAGGCACCCAACCACGACGGCTCGATGCGGCGGGGCATCTCGGTGATCCGCGCGAACACCCGCGCGTTGCGGGCCGTGCTCGTCATGGGGCTCGGGCACCTCGTCATGGTCTCGGTGATGGTGATGACCCCCATCCACATGAAGCATGGGCACGCAGAGCTCGAGGTCATCGGCTTCGTCATCTCGATCCACATCCTGGGCATGTACGTCCTGTCGCCCGTGGTGGGTATGGCCGTCGACCGGTGGGGCGGGCGGGTCGTCGCGATGCTCGGTGGCGTGATCCTCGCCGTTGCCTCTGGCCTCGCGGCGCTGTCGGAGGCCGGCTGGTCCGCGCTCCTGCTGGTGGCGCTGTTCCTCCTCGGTGTCGGCTGGTCCTGCACCTTGGTGTCCGGGTCGACCCTGCTGACCGCGGCAGTGGCCACGGACGAGCGGCCCGCGACGCAGGGACTCGCCGATGTCTTCATGGGCCTCGCCGGCGCCGGCGGAGGCGCGGTGGCCGGAATCGTGGTGGGGTCGCTCGGCTACGCGTGGCTCGCTGGGGCCTCCGCCGTGGTCGGCGTGGTCATCCTCGGGATCGGGGCTGCCATGTCTCGCCCGAGCTCGCGCGTCACGCGGTGACGCGGAGCGTCGAGGTGCGGTCGTCCCTGACGACGATCTCGATGCGGTCCGCGACGCGGGACTTGAGCTCGGTGACGTGGCTGACGATGCCAACCGTGCGGCCGCCGGCCCGCAGGCCCTCGAGCGTGTGCATGACGTCATCGAGGACGTCGGGGTCCAGGGTGCCGAAGCCCTCGTCGACGAAGAGCGTCCCGAGGTCGACGCCACCCGACTCGGTGCGGACCACTTCCGCCAGCGCGAGCGCGAGCGACAGCGAGACGTAGAAGGTCTCGCCGCCGGACAGGGTGCCGACGTCGCGCACCTGGTTGGTGTGCATGTCGTGGACCCGGACGCCGAGCCCCGACTTCGCGTTGCCCTTCTTCGCGTCGGTGTGCTCGAGGGAGTAGCGCCCACCCGAGAACCGCGCGAGCTCGGTGTTGGCCGCGGCGAGGACCTCGGCGAAGCGGCGGATGAGGACGTACTTGGCCAGGTCGAGGTTCAGCTGGTTGTCCCCGTTCCCGGAGACGAGCTGCCCCAGCCGCACGGCGTCGGCGGTCTCGTTGATGCAGTCGGCGTTGCGCTCGAGCGCCGACCCGATGTCGAGCACGCGCTGCTTGGTCCTCGTCACCTGGCTGCGCAGGCTGCCGTGCTCGTGGGTGGCGGCCTCCATCTCCTTCTTCGCGGCTTTCTCGAGCTCGACCATCGGCTCGATGTCGTCGAAGAGGGTGTCGAGCTGGACATCGGCCAGCTCGGGACCGGACAGACCCGCCTTGACCCTGGTGCACGCCGTCTCGAAGTCGGCGATCTCCTTCTCCTTGGCGGCGATCCACTCAACGGAGCGGTCGGCTTCGAGCCACTCGGAGACGTTGGTGAAGCCCGCCGCCGCAAGGTCGGCGTCGCGGGCTGCCGCATCCTCGGCGACGCTGGCCCGAGCGGACTCGCGGGAGGTGACCGCGTCGATGAGCTCGTCGACGCGCGCGGCCACCACGACAAGCGCCTCTCTACGGGCGGACACCGTGGGATGACCCTCACGGGCAGCGTCGACGACGGCTCCGTCAGAGCTGATCCGCTCCTCGAGCTCGTCGGCCGTGTGCTCGACCCGCGCCACCTCGGCCGTCAGCTGCGTCACCCGCTCGGTCAGCTCCGTCGTGCGAACCCGCAGTGCGCCGAGCTCCTGCTCCGCCGTGGCCGCATCGTCCGCGGCCTGCAGCGACGCGGACAGGTCACCGGCCGCCTGCTGCGCAACAGCGCGCGCCGACGCGACGTCGAGGCCATCCGAGGCGACGGCGAGGCCGGCGATCTCTGCTCGAAGGGCGGACAGGGCATCCCTCGCCGTGACGACCGCGGACCGCAGGCCATCGACCCGCTCCTCCTGCGAGGCGATCTGCTCGGGCGTGACGGCGCCGGGCACGGGCCGGGCCGGCGCTGGGTGGTCGACGGACCCGCACACCGGACACGGCTGCCCGTCGAGCAGTGCGAGCCCGAGCTCTCCGGCGATGTCGTCGATACGCGCCTGGCGCAGCCCCGCCAGAGCGGCCTCGCCGTCGCGTGCGGCCGACAGGGCACGCGTCGCCTCCGCCTCGACCTCTCGCAGTCGTGCGGAGGCGGCCGCCTCGACTACCGCCGCGTCAAGCTGCCGCTTCGCTCGAGCGGCGGCTGCCGTTCGAGCCTCGAGGAGCGAGTGGAGGTGCCGAGCGGCCGTCAGGGACTCCTCACGGGACTGCATCGACCGCGGCAGCGACTCGAGCTCCGCGGTGACCTGGCTCAGCCCAGCACGCGCGCGCTGGGCCCGGGACCGCGCCTCGTCGAGCTGGGTGCGCCGCATCGAGAGCGCGCCCTCGAGCTCCGCGGCAGCCGTCAGGGCCCCGACAACCTCGCGGGTGGACGAGGCCGCGACCCGGAGCTGCGCGACGGTCAGCTCCCGCTGCTCCGGGAGCACGCGCGACCTGGCTGCCGCAACCGCCGCCTCGGCGCGCTTCAGGGCTGCCTCGCTGTGCGCCAACGTACGAACGGCACCCGCGACGGGCCGGGCCTGGCGCCCGCGCGCCACCTGGCCCCGGAGGTGGTCGAACTCGACCGCTCGCGCGCCCAGCGACTCGTCCTCCCGCTGGAGCTCGATGAGCCGCTGCCGTCGCTGCCGCCGCAGCTTGGCGTTGTTGACCATCTCGGCCATCTGCCGATGCGCTTCGATCGCCTCGCGGCTGGCCTTGGCGGAGTGGCGCTCTCGGGTGGCCAGCTCGTCAACCACCTGCGCCAGCTCGCCATCGAGGTGCTCCGGTGAGCTCTGGGCCAGGACCACCAGCTCGTCGCGCCGCTCCGCCTCGATCCCGGCCGAGACGGCGAAGGCATGGACGGCGTCGCGGATCTCGCCGACGGCCCCCTGCCGCCGAGCCTGAGCGATCCGCCCCGCCTCGACGATCTCCTCCTGCACGCGGCGGAAGAATGCCGTCCCGAAGACCTTCTCGAGCAGCTTGCCCTTGTCCTCCGACCTCGCCCGCAGGAAGGTCGCGAACTCGCCCTGGGGCAGGATCACCGTCTGCACGAACTGGTCGCGTGTCAGTCCGACGGCTCGGGTGATCTCGTCGTCGCAGTCGCCGATGTTGGTGGAGAGCAGCTCACCGCCGTCGAGGTCGTCCGGGCTCGTGATCCGCCACAGCTTGACCGACGGCTGCTGGACGGTCAGGCCGGTGCCGCGCGACTTGGGCCGCTCGAACCGCGGTGTCCGACGCACCCGGTACAGCCCCGACTGCGTCTCGAAGACAAGCGTCACGACGGGGATCTCCCGCGGATCCGCGTGGTGCGAGTGGATCCGCTCGACGTCCGCCGCGGCTTGCGCGACCTTGCCATAGAGCGCGAAGGTGATGGCGTCGATGATCGTCGACTTGCCCGACCCGGTGGGCCCCTCGAGGAGGAACAGCCCGGCCCGCCCGACGGCGCCGAAGTCGATGGTCTCCGTGCCGGAGAACGGGCCGATGGCGGTCATCTCGAGTCGGTGGAGCTGCACGTCAGGCGACCTCCCGCTCCTGCGACTCGGCGAGCGCCTGCGCCTTCACCGCGGCCTCGTAACCTGCGACGAAGCAGGCGACCTCGCCATCGCTCGCCTCCGCCTTCGTCACGTAGGCGATGAAGTCGGAGCCGAGCTCTCGAGGGTCGCGCTCGCTGACGGGAGTGGTGCTCCGCACGCCTTGCTCGATGCGGCCATCGGGCTCGTGAAACACCTGCAACACGTGCGGGAACCGGGACTTGAGCCGGTCCATCAGCGAGTCGGGTCGCACCCGGTCGGTCACGGTCACCCGGACCCATGACCCCACGTGCGTGTCGAGGGCCGGGTCCTCGAGCAGGTGGTCGAGGGTGCCGCGCAGGGTCGCCATCGGCCGTGGCTGGTCGATCTCGACGGTCGCGACCTCGACGGGGCCCTCGGCCGGCAGGTCGACGAGGAGCACCGCCTTGACCTGGTCCTGCTCGGAGAACGAGTACCGGAGCGGCGAGCCGGAGTAGCGCACCACCGACCCCGGGGCGCACTCGGGCGACTGCGCACCGTGCAGGTGACCCAGGGCTGCGTAGTCGATGCCCTCGAAGACCGTTCCCGCGACCCGGTCGACGCCGCCGACCGCGATCGACCGCTCGGAGTCACTCGGCTCGGCACCGGCGACGAACGCGTGCGCGACGACGACCGAACGAACACCGTCGCGGCCGGCCAGGTCATCGCGGATCCGGTCGCAGGCCCCGCTCACGACGGCCTGGTGCGAGCGGGGGAGGACCTCGCCACCGTGGGCCAGGGCGACTCGGGCATGGTCGACGTCGAGATAGGGGATGCCGTAGATCGCGACCTCGACCCCGTCCGACCCCTGCAGCAGCACGGGCAGGTCGATCATCGAGATGTCGGTGATCATCCGGATGCGGTCCCGGAAGAGGGCGGCGCCGTAGCCGAGCCGGATCGCGGAGTCGTGGTTGCCGGAGGTCACCACGACTGTCGTCACCTGGCACAGGCGCGAGAGCGTCCACTCGAAGAGCTGGACGGACTCCACGGGCGGCACGCCGCGGTCGTAGATGTCACCGGCCACGATGACCGCATCGACCGGCACGCCGTCCGGCGGGTCCTCGACGAGCTCGCAGATCCGCTCCAGCACGGCGGACTGCGCCTCGTGCAGGCTGACGCCGTGGAGGGTTCGCCCGAGGTGCCAGTCCGAGGTGTGCAGCAACCGCATGCCACGAAGGTAGGACGACCCGCCGACAGCCACCGTCCGGACACGCCACGTGGGCCCGCCTCCGTGTGGAAGCGAGCCCAGCGGCATACCGCGCCGGGTCGAGGTCACGCGCTCGACGCGCGGGCGAAACCCTCGAGGCCGCGCTCCGCGACGGTCACCTGGACCCCGTTGGCGCGGTTGTTCTCGAGCGCCTTGTCCAGAACCGGGCCGGGGGGACCCAGGACCTCGATGCGGACGTTGCCGTCGGCCAACGCGGCGCCCCTGCCGATGAGCCCTGCGGCGGCCGTCATGTGTCGATCCGCGGCGCCCGCGTCAGCCAGGACGTGCACGAGCGTGAGCCCGTCGCCGGCGTCCGTGACGTAGCTGTGGTGGGCGAGCATGTCGCCCTCGTGAGCCTGGAGGAACTTCGCGTAGTCGGTCGCCAGCTCGCGCATCTCGTCGGCGCGGTCGGGTTGGATGCGGCGCGAGGTGGTGAGGATGAATGGGCTGGTCACGGCGGTCTCCTTGGTGTGGTTCGTGGTGGGGGTTCGGTGGGATGGGTGCGTCGGGCCGGGGCTTCAGGCCCGGCGCCGGTAGAGGTGCATGGTCAGCGGTGCGAACACTCGTCGGCCCTGGACGTCCTCACGCCCCGTGAGTTCGAGGTCGTCGCACTCGTCGCCCATGGGCTGTCCAACGACGAGATCGCCGAGCGCCTGGTGCTCAGTGCCGCCACGGCGAAGACCCACGTGAGCCGGGCGATGACCAAGCTCCG
>NZ_DATEEY010000129.1:0-2835 GCF_035280925.1 Intrasporangium sp.
GCCACGAGAGGACACTGTATGCCGCGCCGGCTCACCGCCCCGTGGGTCGCTCCGTGCCCCGCGCGCGTGCTCTGTCACGATGAGGGCGTGATCGTCGACCGGGCCGTGTACATGGACGGTGAGCGGCACGACTGCGGTGACCTCAGCGACGAGCTTGCCGCCCTGCGCGCGCTGGGCGCCTCAGGCAACTTCCTCTGGATCGGCCTCAAGGACCCCACCCAAGCCGAGTTCGACGACGTCAACGACGAGCTCCAGCTGCATGCCCTGGCCGTGGAGGACGCCGTCCAGGGGCGAGAGCGGGCCAAGGTCGAGCTCTACGACACGAGCGTCTTCGTGGTCCTCAAGCCGCTGCGCTACATCGAGAGCACCTCGGACATCGAGACCGGTGAGCTCATGATCTTCGTCGGGGACCACTTCATCGTCACGGTCCGGCGGGGAGACGCCAGCCCGCTCGCGGGTCTGCGCCAGCAGCTCGAGGCGGATCCTGACCGGCTGCGGCTCGGGCCGATGGCAGTGCTCCACTCCATCGTCGACAACGTGGTGGACACGTACACCGTCATCGACGAGGAGATCGCGAGCGACCTCGAGGCCATCGAGACGGAGGTCTTCTCCGGCTCCAGGATGGACACCGCGACGATCTACCGGCTCAAGCGGGAGGTGCTCGAGTTCCGTCGCGCCGCGGTGCCGCTCTCCGCGCCGCTGCAGATGCTGCACCACTCCACGCACAGCCCGGTCGACGAGGCCGAGCTGCGGCTGCTCCTGCGGGACGTCAGCGACCACCTCCAGGCGGTCATCGACCACGTGGAGTCCTACGACCGCCTGCTCACGGACATCCTCGGCGCCCACCTCGCGCAGATCTCGGTGCAGCAGAACAGCGACATGCGTCGGATCTCGGCGTGGGTGGCAATCGCTGCGGTGCCGACGATGATCGCCGGCATCTACGGCATGAACTTCGACGACATGCCCGAGCTGCGCTGGCGCTACGGGTACTTCGCGGTGCTCGGCCTCATGGCCGTGCTGTGCCTCGGCATCTACCGCGCCTTCAAGCGCAGCGGGTGGCTCTAGGGGACGAGCGCAACCGGCCGGCCACCACGGGTGGACGACCAGCATCCGGGAGTCAGGTGGCCGAGATCCACCCGGCCCAGAGCGCCGCTGCGACCGCGAGACCGAGGGCGACCCGGTACCAGATGAACGGCCGCAGCGAGTTGGTAGCCACGAACCGCAGGAGCCACGCGATGGAGGCGTAGGCGGTGGCGAAGGCGACGACGATGCCGACGGCCATCTGGCCCACGCCGAGCGCGAGGACCGCCTCCGTCCCGCGGGCGAGCTCGAAGATGCCGGCCGCCGTGAGGGCCGGGATGGCCATGAAGAAGGCCAGCTCGGTCGCCGTCACCCGGTTGATGCCACGCATGAGCCCCGCAGAGATCGTGGCGCCGGAGCGCGAGACCCCGGGAATGAGGGAGAAGCACTGGACGAGGCCGATGACCAGCCCGTCCCTGAGGGTGATGCCGTGCTCGTCGCGCTGCTCGCCGGCGCGCTCGAGGACGTCGTGCCGCTGCTCCGCGACCCAGATGACGATGCTCCACAGCACGAGCGCCGCAGCGACGACCCAGAGGTTGCGCAGCGGCCCGGAGATCAGGTCGCGCGCCAGGAACCCGACGATGCCGACCGGCAGGGAGCCGACGATGACGGCCCACGCCAGGGTGTAGTCGCGGTCCTCGCGGGCCTGGGCGGAGCGCAGGCCGCGGAACCAGGCCAGGAAGAGCCGGGCGATCTTGCGCGCGAAGTAGATGAACGTCGCGACGATGGCGCCGATCTGGATCATCGCCGTGTAGGCCGTGACCGCCGGGTCGTCCACGGGAAGACCGAGGAGCTGCTCGGCGATGGTGAGGTGTCCGGTCGACGAGATCGGGAGGAACTCGGTGAGCCCTTCCACGACGCCGAGGACGATGGCCTGGAAGTAGGTCAGTTCGACGGACACGAGCCGACAGCCTAGGTGTACGCGGCGCTCGACCCGCTCGCGCACCAGGCGACCGGAATGCCCTCTGCGTCAGGTCTGCAGGGGAAGGGCCTCCGCGACGGCCCGCAGCACCGCGGCGCGGTCCTCCACCGTGCGCGCGAACGGCGCGACGCTGAGCGTGGTGACGCCCGCGTCCGCGTAACGGCCGATCCGCTCGGCGATGCGCTCGACGGGCCCGATGAGCGCTGTGGCGTCCGCGAGGTCGAACGGCACGGCATCCGCCGCATCCCGAGGCCGGCCGTCGAGGTACAGGTCCTGGATGCGGTCGGCGGCCTCGTCGAAGCCCATCCGCCGGGCCAGCCCGTTGTAGAAGTTCTGCTCCCGGCTGCCCATGCCCCCGATGTACAGGGCTGTGTAGTCGGCCACCGCCGCGCGGCCGGCCTCGAGGTCGTCGGTGACCACGACCGGCACGGTGGCTACCACGTCGAAGCCGACCATCGGGTCCCGGGGCGTGCCGGCGCTCGCGGCCACCCGACCCTCGCGGACGGCCGCCAGCTGGTCGCTCGAGTGCTCCGGCGAGAAGAAGATGGCCAACCAGCCGTCGGCCACCTCACCGGCGAGCCGGATGTTCCGAGGCCCGACCGCGGCGAGGTACACCGGCAGGTCGGGGCGCGGCGGCCGGATGGTCAGGCGTAGGGCCTTACCGGGGCCGTCCGGGAGTGGCAGGGTGTGGTGGCGGCCGGCATACCGAACCTGCTCCCGCCGCAACGCCATTCGGACGATGGCGACATACTCGCGGGTCCGGCCCAGTGGCTCTGCGAAGCGCACACCGTGCCAGCCCTCGCTCACCTGGGGGCCGGACACGCCGAGCCCGA
>NZ_DATEEY010000130.1:0-20110 GCF_035280925.1 Intrasporangium sp.
CGGCGCAGCGGTCATCACCACTCTCATGCCGGACGAGGTCGACGCCCTGCTCCTGGAGGCCGAGGTCGACCCGAGCGGCGGTCCGGCCGCGAACGTCGACTGGCTCATCGATGCGCCGTCGATTCCTGAGGGCCACCACTACGTCGGCGTCTGGTGGGCAGACCGACACGACCCCATCGGGCCATGACCCAGCTCCAGATCGCCATCTCCGTGTTGTGTGGGATCGCGGCGCTGCTCGTGCTCGTCCAGATCGCGCGGGACCGCCTCGTCAACAGGCCGATCGTCGCGATCCTGGCGCTCATCGAGGTCGGACTCGTCGTGAACCTCGTCGTCGGCATCGGGTGGCTCACCGGTGACAGACCCGACATCCCTGCGCTGACCTATCTCGGCTACCTCATTGGGTCGCTCGCAGTCCTGCCGCTCGCCGCAGGGTGGTCGTGGGCAGAGCGAAGCCGCAGCGGGACGGCCGTCATCCTCGTCGGGCTCGTGGTGGTGCCCTACCTGTTCGTGCGGCTGCACGACATCGCCACCCCGGCCGCCTGAGCCGCACTGTGGGTGCCCATCCCTACGGTGGACGGGGAAGGAGGCGCCGATGACGCCACGAACGTATCCCGAGGGCGTGACCTGCTGGGTCGATCTGGAGGCAGACGACGTCGACGAGGCCGCCCGGTTCTACGGTGCCCTCTTCGGCTGGACCTTCATCGAGGCTGCAACCGAGCGCCGGTATCTCGTTGCGCAACGCAATGGCCAGGATGCCGCCGGCATTGCTCAACGCCCCCAAGGTCCGGACGGGAGCGGCGCCGGCTGGAGCACCTACATCTCCGTCCGCGACATCACGTACGCAGTGGACCGCGTCGTGCAGGCGGGAGGCCGCATCACGCAGTCCCCGGCGGATCTCTTCAATGCCGCCATCACGGCAGCGTGTGTCGACCCGGTAGAAATCCCCTTCCGCTTGTGGCAGGCCCGCGGCCGGCAGGGCGCACAGGTGGCCAACACTCCCGGAGCGTGGAACTTCAGTGACCTGCACACCGCGGATGCGTCGGCTGCGGTGGGCTTCTATGGCGGCGTCTTCGGCTGGGTCTTCGATGATCTCGGTTTCGCGACGATGATCCGCCGGCCCGGCTATGGCGATCATCTGGCTGCCACCTCCGACCCCGGAATCCACGAGAGACAGTCAGGTGACTCAGTGCCGCCCGGTTTCGCCGATGCATTCGGGTGGCTGGCCCTGGCGCAAGATGAGAAGCCGCACTGGCAGGTCACCTTCACGGTCGCCGATCGTGACGACGCGATCGGCACGGCTGAGCGACTCGGCGCGACTGTGCTGTCCAGCACGGACACCGACTGGACCCGTGATGCGCGCCTTCAGGATCCTCAGGGCGCTGTCCTCACCGTGAGTCAGTACTCGCCTTCGGGATAGTGCGCAGTCGCCGACATCCGCAGCCGGTGGCCAGGCTGGCTCAGGGGCGGGGCCGGTGGGCGAACCACCCCGGCCCGCGGCCCCGGTAGACGCCGGGCATCGGGCCGGCAAAGGCTGCGGTCCCCGGCCCGGGGAAGCCGCCTGGGCCCATCTCCTCCGGGTCCCCAAGACCCTCGCCGCCCTCGCCCCCGAAGCCCTGCACGCCGAGCAGGCTCCGTGTCAGGAGCTCCGAGTCGGAGAGCAGCTCGTCAAGCGCCGAAGCCAGGTGCCGGTCGCCCGGTGCCGTCTCCTCGAGGGCCGCGGCCAGGACGGCTCGCCTCACGAGCTCCTTCGCGAAGCTCGCCGTCGTGCCCTCGGCCCGCTCCGCAGCGGCTGACAGTGCTGCGTCCTCGAAGAGGTGCCTGCCATAGAGCCGGAGCAGGGCGAGTCTCCCCTCGAGATCCGGCAGCGGGATCTGCGCGGCGAGGTCGACGCGTCCGGGTCGTTGCGCCAGGGCCACCTCGAGGTCCTCGACGCGGTTGGTCGTCAGCAGGAACGCCACATCGGCATCCGCGTCCAGTCCGTCAAGCGCGTCGAGCACCTCGAAGAGCAGCGGCTGCGGACCCATCGTGAGGGATCGGTCCTCGGCGACGAGGTCGACGTCCTCGAGCACGACGATCGCAGGCTGGTGCGCCCGCGCGATCTTCGCCGCGGCGTGGATGTGCTGCAGCGCACCGCCGCTGAGCAGCACCGCGGTCGTGCCGGGAGTCGCGCTGAGCAGGTAGCGGACCGTGTGCGTCTTGCCCGTCCCGGGTGGTCCGTAGAGCAGGATCCCGCGCTTGAGGTGCTGGCCGTGCTCGCGGAGGCGGTCACGGTGTCGCCCGATCCCGACGACGTGGTGCTCGATCCGGTCGAGCTCTCCCTCCGGGAGGACGACATCGTCAGGGGTCAGTGCTGGGCGCTCGATGAAGGTGGCTCCGGCGAGACCGGGACCGTAGGGATCAGAGGCGAGGGTGATGACCTGGCCGCGCATGACGCTGCGCTCGTCCATCACCTCGCGCAACCGGGCGACGAGCGCCTCGGCCGCGTCCCGTTCCGGCGCCAGCGCCTCGAAGATCGCCTTCTCCCGCCCGACGTGGGGATTTCGACCCATGACGCGCACTGCGACCGGGACACCGTCGTGATGGAAGAGCCGAACGCCCGCGGTGATGACCTGTCGGGTGTCCTCGGGTCGCGGACCTGTGTCCAGCCGCAGGTAGTCGACCTGGCCCACCGGGATGCGACCCGGCCCGAATCGACCGGCCTGCAGCAGGTCGCCGAGCGTGAAGTGGTGGCGCATGTCGCCGCCGCCGATCCCCACGAGCCGCGCCTCGGCATCGGGCGCAGCCAACTCCTCGAGCGCGATGTCGGCGTCCACGGCTCGATGTGCCGCGATCTCCTCGGTGACGACCGCGAGCCGCTCGGCCGCCACGCCGAGATGGTCCGTCAGCACCTGCACGAGCGGCTCGCCGCCCTCCTCCTCCGGCCCGAGCTCGACGGACATCCGCTGGAGCAGGCCCTGGAACTGCTGCATGAACGCGCGGACGTCGCCGTCCCCGCCGATCCCCTGTGACGTCATGGCGTTCAAACTAGGCCCCCCCGGTGACCGCGGGAAGGGCTGGAACCAAGCCCAGCGGCATACGGCATGAACGACGGCGCGCGTGAGCGAGCGCGCGGTAGCCTCCCTACGTGCTGCTCTCTGACAAGGACATCAGGGCCGAGGTCGACGGCGGGCGAGTCGTGCTCGACCCGTGGGACCCAGCCATGGTGCAGCCGTCGAGCATCGACGTGCGGCTCGACAAGTTCTTCCGGCTCTTCGACAACCACAAGTACCCCTACATCGACCCAGCCGCCGAGCAGCCCGAGCTGACGCGCCTGGTCGAGGTGGGCGCGGACGAGGAGCGGTTCGTGCTGCACCCGGGGGAGTTCGTGCTCGGGTCGACCCTCGAGACCGTCACGCTGCCGGACGACCTCGCGGCGCGGGTCGAGGGCAAGTCGTCCCTGGGGCGGCTCGGGCTGCTGACGCACGCGACCGCGGGCTTCGTCGATCCCGGCTTCTCGGGGCACGTGACGCTGGAGCTGTCCAACGTCGCGACCCTGCCGATCATGCTCTACCCGGGAATGAAGATCGGGCAGCTGTGCTTCTTCCGCCTCAGCTCACCCGCCGAAACGCCTTATGGCAGTGGTAAATACGGATCGCACTACCAAGGTCAGCGCGGCCCGACGGCGTCTCGCTCATGGCAGAACTTCCAGCGCACCCAGGTGTGAACGGCAGCCGTATGCTGCTCGCCTCCTTGACGTGGGACACGCGGCCCGCGCGCGCTGGGGCGGTGGCGCTCGTCATGCACGGGGGAGCGGTTGACTCGCGCGAGCCCAACCATCCGTGGTCGCGCAACGTCGCGCGCCTGGTGCCGTTCGCACGCGCGCTCCGCAAGGTGCCGGGGCCGCTGGCGGTCGCTCGGCTCCGGTTCCGCTACCGGGGATGGAACGGGACCGAGGCGTCGCCGGTCGAGGACGCGCGGTGGGCGCTGGAGCAGGTCCGGGCTGCGTACCCGGGCGTCCCGGTCGGCCTCGTCGGCCACTCGATGGGCGGGCGCACCGCGCTGTCCGTGTCGGACGACGACGACGTGAGACTGGTCCTCGGGCTCGCGCCGTGGATCGAGCGGGGTGATCCCGCTCCGCGGGACGGCCAGAAGACCGTCCTCATCCACGGCGATCGCGACCTCATCACGCCGCTGGCGGCCTCCCGCCGCACGGTCGACTCGATGCTGGACGCAGGGCGCGATGCGACGCTCATCCGCGTGGCACGTGGCGACCACGCGATGGTGGTTCGGGCCGGGCTCTGGACGGCGCTCGTCGTCGACATCGTCGCGGCGACCTTCGCGCCTGAGCTGGGAGGCAGCCCGGAGCCCCGGTCCGGGCCGATCGGCGCCGTGGTGACGCGGGCCGTGCACGGCGGTGGAGGGGTCATCGACATCTGACCCGGCGGTCGGCCACTCTCCTCATCGAGTGAACAGCTTTCGGGGCTGCCGCCGACCCGAAAGCTGTTCACTCGATCGGCGAGGGGCCGCGCGAGGGCCCCGAAGGTGTTCCTTCGATTGGCATGGGGGTTGACGGCCGGTCCTGTCGGAGGGTCTGGGTACGTTTGTCTCCATGATCCGCTTCGACAGCGTGACCAAGACCTACGGCGCGGGCACCGCCGGGGCGACGACCGCGGTCGACGACCTGACGCTCGAGGCGCCGACGGGGCGGATCACGGTGCTCGTCGGGCCATCCGGCTGTGGCAAGACGACCACCCTGCGCATGGTCAACCGGATGATCACTCCGACGTCGGGCACGATCTCCATCGAGGGCCGGGACACCGCGAGCCTCGATGTCGCCGAGCTGCGTCGGAACATCGGCTACGTGATCCAGCACGCCGGCCTGTTCCCCCATCGCACCGTCCTCGACAACATCACGACGGTGCCGCGCCTCCTCGGCGTGGACAAGCGCACCGCGCGGGCGCGCGCGATGGAGCTCATCGAGCGGGTCGGCCTCGAGCCCGCCCTCGCCCGTCGCTACCCGGCCCAGCTCTCGGGAGGCCAGCAGCAGCGGGTCGGTGTCGCCCGTGCCCTGGCCGCCGACCCGCCCGTCATGCTCATGGACGAGCCGTTCTCCGCCGTCGACCCCGTCGTCCGCGAGCAGCTGCAGAACGAGTTCCTCCGGCTGCAGTCGGAGATCGGCAAGACGATCCTCTTCGTCACCCACGACATCGACGAGGCGATCAAGCTCGGTGACCAGGTCGCCGTGCTGCGGATCGGCGGAGTCCTCGCCCAGCTCGACACTCCCGCAAGGCTGCTCGCCGACCCGGGCGACGACTTCGTGGCCGAGTTCGTCGGGCGCGACCGCGGCTACCGGTCGCTGGCCTTCCAGGACGCGCCGGCGCTCCCCCTCACGAAGGAGCCGACGACCCATCTCGGCGCCACCGGCAGCGAGGTCCGCGCCGTCGGGCAGGCCTGGGTCCTCTGCCTCGGCGAGCAGGGCGACCCCATCGGCTGGGTGCGGGCCGACGCCGTCACGACGACGGTGGACCGCTCACTGCTCCACCGGGGTGGCACGGTCGCCCGTTCCGACGGCTCGCTCCGAGCGCTCCTCGACGCCGCTCTCAGCTCCCCCAGCGGGCGCGGAGTCGTCGCCGACCCGGACGGCCGCTTCGTCGGCACCATCCTTGCGTCCCAGGTGGTGCCCGCCATCGAGGCCCGACACGACAACAACGGGACGTATGCCGCTGAGCCGGCTGAGCGGCATACCCCTCCACCCGCTGTCGCGGGGTCGACGACGACCGAGGGGGCCGGCCGCTCGTGAGCTGGGCGCTCGACCACCTCGACGAGATCCTCTCGCGCGGCGTGCAGCACGCCTGGCTCGCGGGGATCCCGCTGGTCCTCGGCCTGCTCATCGCCCTCCCGCTCGGCTGGCTCGCGGCGCGCAAGGCGTGGCTGCGGGGACCGCTGCTCAGTGGGACGGGGCTGCTCTACACGATCCCCTCGCTCGCGCTGTTCATCCTGCTGCCCAACATCCTCAACCGCGGCATCCTCGACCCGGTCAACGTCATCGTCGCCATGACGATCTACACGGTGGCGCTCCTGACCCGCACCGTCGCCGACGCCCTCTCGAGCGTCGACCCGTCCACGCGAGCTGCGGCCACCGCCATGGGTTTCGGCGGCTTCGCCCGGTTCCGGGCGGTCGACCTGCCCCTTGCCGTTCCGGTGCTCGCGGCCGGCCTGCGGGTCGCCGCGGTGAGCAACGTCAGCATCGTCAGCGTTGCGTCGCTCATCGGCGTCAACCAGCTCGGCTACTTCCTCACCGACGGCTACGCGCGCAACTTCGCCACCGAGGTCTGGGTCGGCATCGTGGCCTGCGTCGTGCTCGCCATCCTCTTCGACGTCGTCATCAACGGGATTGCGCGCGTTCTCACCCCGTGGGCCCGGGCGGGGGCGGAGGCGGCGTCATGATCGACGACCTCGTCACGTGGCTGACGGACCCGGCGCACTGGTCGGGACCGGACGGTGTCCCGGCCCGGCTCGGCGAGCACGTGCTCTACACCGTCGTCACCATCGCGATCGGGCTGCTGATCGCGGTGCCACTCGGCGCGTGGGTCGGGCACACCGGCCGGGCCCGCTGGCTCATCACCTGGGCGAACGCCCTCCGCGCGGTGCCCAGTCTTGGACTGCTCTTCGCCATCTCGATGCTCGTGGGGCCGCTCATCCAGAGCGATCTCGCCTTCACCATCCCCAGCATCATCGTCCTCGTGGTGCTCGCCATCCCGCCGCTGCTGTCCGGCACGTACGCCGGCGTGGAGAGCGTGGACCCGGCGGCCCGCGACGCCGCTCGCGGCATGGGGATGCGCGGCTCGCAGGTGCTCACCCGGGTCGAGCTGCCGATCGCCATGCCCCTGTTCCTGTCCGGCGTGCGCTCGGCGACGCTCCAGGTCATCGCGACCGCGACCATCGCGGCCGCGATCAGCCTGGGTGGGCTGGGGCGCTACCTCATCGACGGGCTCGCCGCACGGGACCTGCCCCAGATGGTCGCCGGGTCGGTGCTCGTCGCCGTGCTGGCCCTCGGGGCGGACGGGCTGCTGGCGCTGCTCCAGCGGTATGCCGTCTCACCGGGAATCTCCGGGCGCCGCACCCATGTTGGACCTAGCGATCCTGGACGTCTCGACGTGTCGCGTGCCGGCACCGGCCTCGGGCCACCGGGCAACCGCTCGGCGCCCGACCACCAACCGGCTTGACGTGCTCGACCCCGGCTTGACCCCACAAAGGCAGTTGCCTCGTGGCTCACCGAACGGAAAGTATCTGACCATGCTTCGCACGCGCACCCTTCTCGCCGGCCTCCTCGTCGCTGCCGTCCTCCCGCTCGCCGCCTGCGGTAGCACCGAGGACCCGCTCGCCACCGACCAGCCCCAAGCCACGAACGGCGGCACCGGAGCAGCGACCTCGGTGACCATCGGCTCGGCGGACTTCCCCGAGTCCGCGCTCCTCGGCGAGATCTACGCGCAGGCTCTCGAGGCCGAGGGCCTGACCGTGCAGCGCCAGTTCAACATTGGCAACCGGGAGACCTATCTCAAGGCGATCGACGGCGCGGAGGTCGACATCCTTCCCGAGTACACCGGCTCGTTGACGAACTACTACGACAAGACCGTGACGGCGACCGACCCGGACGAGGTCTACGAGATCCTCAAGACCAAGCTGCCGGACGGGCTCACCGTCCTGGCGAAGTCCGCTGCTGAGGACAAGAACTCCATGGCCGTCACCAAGGAAACGGCGGACACGTGGTCGCTCACGGCGATCCCCGACCTCGTCGCCCACCAGGACGAGCTGTCCATCGCTGCCCCGGCCGAGTTCCGGACCCGGCACCAGGGCCTCGTGGGCCTCAAGGAGGTCTACAACCTCGTCCCGGCGGAGTTCCGCCCGCTCGCCAGCCAGGCGACCGTCGAGGCACTGAAGAACGGCCAGGTCAAGGCCGCCAACATCTTCAGCACCGACCCGTCCATCGCGGCCAACGGCTTCGTCGTGCTCGAGGACCCGAAGCTGCTCTTCGGCTCCGACAACGTCGTGCCGCTCGTGCGCGAGGACGTGGCCGGATCCGTCCAGGCACCCCTTGACGCGGTGTCCGCGAAGCTCGACACGCCTGCCCTCGCGGACATGGTCAAGCAGGTCGTCGTGGACAAGAAGGACCCCAACGTCGTCGCCAAGGAGTGGCTGACCTCGGCTGGACTCATCTGATCGTCACGCAGGTCGAAGACGCCTTCATCCTGCGGCAGAGCACGATCGAGTGAACAGCTTTCGGGGTCCCGTCACCCCGAAACCTGTCCATTCGATGGGAGGCGACCCCGAAAGCTGTTCACTCGATCGGGGGTGGGGCTGGCGTGCGCGACTAGGCTCAGCGGCATACGGCACCTGTTGGACGAGCTCAAAGGAGAGTCATGTCGATCGCTCACCGCACCGTCGGCTCCGGCCCGCGCACCGTCTTCCTCACCCACGGGTGGTTCGGCTCGTCCGACGGCTGGGGCACGTTCCCGGAGTACCTTGACGGCGACGCCTTCACCTGGGTCTTCACCGACATCCGCGGCTACGGGCAGCGCATGGACGAGGAGGGGGACCAGTCGCTCGACGAGTCCGCTCGCGACATCCTCGCGCTCGCGGACGAGCTCGGCGTGGAACGCTTCAGCATCGTGGGGCACTCCATGGGCGGGGCGCTGGTCCAGCGGGTCCTCGCACTGGCGCCCGAGCGCGTCGAGGCCCTCGTGGGGGTCTGCCCGGTCAGCTCGACGCCGACGCCCTTCGACGAGGCCGGGCGCGAGCTCTTCTGGGGTGCCGCGGAGGACCGCGACAAGCGCTACGGAATCGTCGACTTCACCACGGGAAACCGCAACACACCCATCTTCGTCAACTCGGTCGTCGACTGGTCGCTCGAGCACTCCACCAAGGAGGCCTTCGCCAACGTGCTGGAGGCCTGGGCCAAGCCGGACTTCGAGGATGAGGTCAAGGGCAACGAGACTCCTGTCCTGGTCCTGGCCGGCGAGCACGACCCCGCGCTCGGCAAGGAGACCTGCGAGCAGACGTGGATGCAGCTCTTCCCGAAGGTGCGGCTCGAGGTGATCGCCAACGCCGGCCACTACCCGATGTTCGAGGCGCCGGTCAACCTCGCGACCCGCATCAACAACTTCCTCAAGGAGACCGGGGCCTGACCATGCCCGCGGGGGCCCAGGGTGCTGAGCCCGGCTCTGCCCCGCCCGGCTCCGCTCAGGCGCCGCTCGCCGGGGCCACTCGGCTGCTGCACGACCCGTCCACCTACGTCAACGGGGTCCCGTATGCCGTGCTCGCCGAACTGCGGCGGGAGTGCGGCGTGGTGCGCGTCGAGGAACCCGAGCAGCTCGGCTGGCCTGAGGGGCCGGGCTACTGGCTGGTGCTCCGACACGCGGACGTGGTGCGCGTCCTGCGCGACCCGAGGACGTTCTCCTCATGGCTCGGCGGCACGCAGATCCGCGACCCTGCCACACCGGCGGACCTCGCCTACGTGCGCCGGATGATGCTCAACATGGACCCGCCGGAGCACTCGCGGCTGCGACGGATGCTGGCACGGTCCTTCACCCCCAGGGCGATCGGACGCCTGGAGTCGCAGATCGCAGGGCACGCCAAGGGAGTCGTCGACCGGATGCTCGCCGGGCCGCGGGAGTGCGACTTCGCCAAGGACGTTGCTGCCGACCTGCCGCTGCTGGCGCTCGCGGACATTCTCGGCGTGCCGTCCGAGGATCGCTGGCTGATGTTCGACTGGTCCAACCGGGTGATCGGCTGGCAGGACTCCGACTACGCCTCGAGCGCGGCCTTCACCGGAGAAGGCGGCTCGGACCTCGCGGCGCCTGCGTTGGCGGTGCGGCCGTCACCAGGACCGGACGGTCGGATGCCCGACCCGCGCAGTCGCGCGGGGATGCCCGATCTCTACCTGTATGCCGCTGGGCTGGGTGAGCGCAAACGTGCCCACCCCGGCGACGACGTCATGTCGATCCTCATGGCCCAGCGCGACGATGCGGCCGGCGGCGACGGACACGTGTCCATCGATGAGTTCGAGAACCTGTTCTGGCTCTTCGCCGTGGCGGGCAACGAGACGCTCCGGAATGGCCTCCCCGGCGCGATGATCGCATTGCTCGAGAACCCAGCCGCGCAGCGCGCACTTCGGGCGGATCCGTCCCGGGTCAGCGGCGTGGTGGACGAGCTGCTGCGCTGGTGGACGCCGGTGATGACGTTCCGGCGCACGGCGACGGCGGATGTCGACGTGGCCGGCCAGCGCATCGCGGCGGGGGACAAGGTCGTCGTGTCCTTCGCCTCGGCCAACCGCGACGAGGCAGTGTTCGGAAGCCCTGACCCCGACCGCTTCGACCTCGAGCGCAACGCCAAGGCGCACCTCGCCTTCGGGCACGGCCCGCACTTCTGCCTCGGCGCGCATCTGGCCCGGGTGCAGATGACCGCGCTCTTCACCGAGGTCCTCACCCGCACGACCTCGATCGAGGCTGCCGGGGAGCCGGCCTTCCTGCGGTCGAACTTCCAGCGCGGGGTCAAGCGGCTGCCGATCGGCTGGACCGCCTGACGGCGGGGTTCGAGCCCATTCCCGTGCAGGCAGCTCGCATCGTGCTCCGGGAGGCGGAGCAGGATGCGAGTCATGTCATCCAGTGGGCCGACGAGCGCGGCCCCACGAGCGCGTTCGCTGGTCAGCGGCTGGTTGCGCGAGGAAGGTCCGACGCAGACCGCGCGGCGCTCTCCTCCATCTCGACCGGGGCCGGCGCAGGTGCCGCCGACTCGCTGCTCGCCTTGATCGCCTTGGTCTCGTCGATGCTGTCCCGCAGGAGCGAGACCAGCTGTGCCGAGGGGTCGTCCACGCAGGCCCGAGCGATGCCGTTGACGGCGAGCGAGACGACCTTGGCGGCAGCGTCGGCACGCAGGTCGCGGGTGCCGACGCGTCGCACGAAGTCCCGCGCCCACTTCTCCGCGCCCGGCACGTGGGCCAGCGCGGTCCTGGCCTCCTCGCTCAGCGCCTGGGGATCGCGGCCCTCGATGTCGTTGAGGTGGCGCTCCGCGCCCATGACGGCCAGCGCCATGACGTTCTGACGCTCGGCCGACGCGATCGGCAGGGCGACGAGGGCGGCGCGGCGCATGAGTGCCGGTGCGACTCGTCGGTCGTCCGGGTTCAAGCCGACGACCTCGGGGATCATCATGGCCAGCTCCTGCCGCCGGGCATCGCCGAGGGCGTCGTTGACGCACCGGGCCAGCGAGGCGAGGACCGGGTGGGTGCACTTGGGATGGTCACTCCACCGCTCGCCGGCCAGGTAGGAGGCCATCTCCATGAAGCAGGCACCCTTGCGGGGGTTGCGATGACGTCCGCGGGAGAGGACCGGTACTCCGTCCGGGATGACGTCGAGCGGCTGGGATGGTGTGGTGGCGGATCGACCGAACATGTTGGCTCCCTGTGTACGGTGCGCTGACCTCTACCCAATATGCGCGCAGTGACCCCCGCCTGACCAGCCCTTCAGGACATTCGGCTCGGCGGCGTCCCCGTGGGACGCTGCCGAGCGCCAGCCTCAGTCGCCGTCCGGCGGCGCCAGCCGCTTCAGCAACGGGCCGACGATGTCCATCGGGAGTGGGAAGACCACGGTGGAGTTCTGGTCGGCGCCGAGCTCCAACAGGGTCTGCAGGTAGCGCAGCTGGAGCGACGCCGGGCTCTGCGAGAGCATGTCGGCCGCCTGCTTCAGCTCGCCTGAAGCCTGCAGCTCACCCCTGGCGTTGATGACCTTGGCCCGGCGCTCGCGCTCCGCCTCGGCCTCCCGGGCCATGGCCCGCTGCATCTGCTCGGGGATCTCGACGTCCTTGATCTCGACCACGGACACGTCGACGCCCCACGGCTTGGTCTGCAGCTCGATGATCTCCCGCAGGTCGTGGTTGAGGTCCTCGCGGTGGGCCAGGAGCGTGTCGAGGTCGGCGCGTCCGAGGACTGACCGCAGCGTCGTCTGGGCGATCTGCGACGTTGCCACCGCATAGTTCTCGACCTGCATGACGGCGGCTTCCGGGTCGACCACGTTGAACAGGACGACGGCGTTGACCCGCGCCGGCACGTTGTCCTTGGTGATGACATCCTGAGGCGGGATGGTCAGCGTGACGACGCGGAGGTCGATGCGCTCGAGCCGGAAGAGCCCGGGGACGAGCAGGTGCAGCCCCGGCTGGTAGATCGGTCTCAGCTTGCCGAGGCGGAAGACGACCCCGCGCTCGTACTGGGGGATGATCCTGACAGACGTCGCCACGATGGCGGCGGCCACGATGAGGACTGCGAGGACAGGGGCGATCCAGCCGGGCATGGGTTCACTTCCGCGTGGTGGGGTTGGGCAGGTCGACCCGGCGCCGGTCGCTGGCCCAGCGGGTCTGGTATCGATCGAGGACCTGGTCGAGCGACGGCTCGCCCGTCGGCTGACCCGGACCTGACGGGGACGAGTCCTCCGCGCCGGGAGCGTCGCTCGAGGCGTCGCTCCGGAGGTGCTCGGGGAAGTTGCTCGGCGTGTGCCACAGGTGCTTGGCCAGGGGCACGCCTGCGATGAGGGCGACGATGACCGCGGCGGTGAGGACGATGACGTCACCCGCGCCGTCGGCCCCGAGCAGCATCGCGGTCGGCATGAAGACGGCGACGGCCGCGACGGCCAGGGCGATCCCGCGATGGAAGCGACCCGCCTCGGAGTAGGGCCACGGGTCGACCTGCCGGGTCAGCTCCCTCGGGCCTGGGCTCGGCGAGCACTCGGCCTTGACGGGGCAGCGGCCGCAGATCGCATGCTGGCCCTGGTACCGGATCACCCGCTTGTCCGGGTCGAAGGATGCGGGCCACAGCCACTGGTCCTGGTGGCACTTCCACGCGTCCTGGTCCGAGTGGTAGACGAAGTTCCCCGTCCGCCACCGTGCCGAGCGCTCCGCCGAGCGCGCCCCCATCCGGTCGAACAGCCACGCGATCATCAGGAGTACCGCGGAGTAGCCGCTGACGAGCAGCACGGTGAGGGACGGGGAACGCACGGTGGCCTCCTACTTCTTCCCGGCCGGCTCGAGCTCGACGAAGAGCACGTCCTGGGGCAGCTCCTCGACGACCTTCCCCTGTCGATAGTGACGCAGGCCGAGCCAGGTCATCCAGAGGAAGGGCAGCACGCCGCCGATGATGAAGATGAGGTCGCCGGGCATCCGGCCCCACTCCAGCAGGGCATTCGTCGTGTTGGTGACGAACGCCAGCTCCCGCGCCTCGTAGTAGCCCTGACCGACCGAGTGGTAGAGCTGCAGGACGCCGAGCGGCAGGAGCGTCGCGAAGACCATCCACGCGAGGCCGATGTTGAGGCTCCAGAAGGACAGCTTGGCCCACTTCTCCGGCCACTTGTCCGGCGGGATGAGGTAGCGCAGCGCGAACATGGCGAGGCCGACGGCGAGCATCCCGTAGACGCCCATCATCGCCGCGTGGCCGTGGTTGGCCGTGAGAGCCGTGCCGATCTCGTAGTAGCTGACGATGGGCAGGTTGATGAGGAAACCGAAGACACCGGCGCCGAGGAAGTTCCAGAACCCGACGGCCACGAGGAACATGACGGCCCACCGGTGCGGGAACGGTGCCGAGGTCTTCGCCTCTTGCCGGGCGCCGAGCTGCATGAATGCCCAGGCCTCGACGGTGAGGAAGGTCAGCGGGATGACCTCCGCCGCGGAGAAGAACGCACCGAGGGCCATGTGCTCGACGGGCGTGCCGGAGAAGTAGAGGTGGTGCATCGTCCCGATGACGCCGCCCATCGAGTAGAGGATGACGTCGAGGAAGATGATGCCGAGCGCGATCTTCTCCCGGACGACGCCGAGCATCACGAACATGTAGGCGACCATGACCGTGGTGAACAGCTCGAGGAAGTCCTCGACCCACAAGTGCACGACCCAGAACCGCCAGAACTCCGCGACCGACAGGTGGGTCTCCGTGGTGGCGAGCAGGCCGACCGCGTAGAAGGCGGGGATCGCGAGCGCCGAGAAGAAGAAGAGCCACGGCATGTTGCCCTTCGACTCGCCTCGGAGCCGGGCGCGAATCCCCCTGAAGATCATGACGATCCAGAACACCATGCCGACCGTGAGCAGGATCTGGAAGACCCGAGGCAGGTCAAGGTACTCCCACTGCTGGGCGAACAGCGGACCTTCAGCCCAGTCGACACCGTGGATCGACAGGGCCTCGGCGATGAGCGAGCCGAACACGACGACGGCGAGGGCGCCGAGCAGCGCGTAGGCCAGCTTGTGCTGGCCCTTCGGCTCGCGGCCGGAGATGAGCGGGGTGAGGAAGATCCCGGCAGCGAGGAAGCCAGCCGCGGTCCAGAACAGCGACAGCTGGACGTGCCACGTCCGGGCCAGGTTGTAGGGCAGCAGCTGGGCGAGATCGAAGCCGAAGAACGAGAGGATGTCGGCGCGGTAGTGCTCGGCGGCGGCGCCCACGAAGGTCTGGATCAGGAAGAGGAGCGCGATGACGAAGAAGAACCAGGCCGTCGCGCGCTGGGAGAGCGTGAGGCCGACGGTCCCCGGCTGGCGGAAGGCGATCGCGGGAGCCTCCTCGGAGTGCCAGCCGATCTTGCGGCTCCACCGGCCGTAGATGGCGAAGAGCAGGCCGGTCCCGCCGATGAGGGCGATGAGCGAGAGGCCGGACCAGACGAGCATGTCGGCGGTCGGGCCGTTCTCGACGCGCGGCTCCATCGGCCAGTTGTTCGTGTAGGAGTAGTCGAAGCCCGGCCGCTCGGCGGCCGAGGCCCACGCCGTCCACGCGAAGAACGCGGTGATCTCCTGGATCTCCTGAGGGTCGGTGATGACGTTGGGCTTGAGGCCGAAGCGGGTGGAGTCCTCGCCGAAGAAGTCCGCGTAGTAGAGCTTGGCGTTCTCGAAGGCGCCGACCTGGTTGTCGGTGAAGGTCAGCACGCCCGTGGACTCGTCGTAGCGGTTGGTCCGCCACTCCTCGACGTTGAGGGTCCTGGGGTCCTGCGCGCCGCTGTCGCGGATCTGGTGCTCGGTGAACTCCGTTGCGTGGCGGAGGTACTCGGCTGTGAAGTCTTGGCCGAGATAGCCGCCATGGCCCATGATCGAGCCGTACTGCATGAGGCCGCGAGCCTGGAACAGGGCCTGCCCCGCGGTGATCTCCTCGGTGGTGAAGACGGTCTGGCCGGTGGAGGAGACGACCCGCTCCGGCTGGGGCATCGAGGCCGTGTACGTCCGGTAGGCGAGGATGCCCATCACGAAGAAGCTGAAGAGCATGACGAGGGCGACGCCCTGGACCCAGCCCTTCCCTACCAGCATCTGACGTTGCGGCGAGTCCTTCTGGGTCGGCGTAGCTACCATCGCTGCTCCTGGCGTTAATTTGTACGGTGGGAACCAGTGAAAAGCAGGGGAACTCTAGCAATGCCCCGAAACGTACTCCGCACAGGGTGCGCGCGCGACGCGAACACGCGTCACAACGGCAGAGGAAGGACCCCTCCGCGCGTGTGGAGGGGTCCTTCAGGCCGTATGCCGCTGGGCTCGCTCAGTCCCACATCCCTGGGTGAGCGGTGGGCTGGATCAGCTGGCGGGCTCGGGCATCGGGGCGTCGGGCAGGGCGTCGGCCTCCTCGCCAATCTGGCCGTCCTCCCCGCGGCGGACTGCGGCGAGGAGCATCTGGGCGACGTCGACGACCTCGACCTCGCCCTCGGCCTTCGCTCCCTCCTGGACGGCGGCGTTGAGGCCGTCGGTGAGCATGACCTTGCAGAAGGGACAGCCGACGGCGATCCGGTCTGCGCCCGTCGCCAGGGCCTCGGCAGTGCGGTTGTTGTTGATCCGCGTGCCGAGCTTCTCCTCCATCCACATGCGCGCCCCGCCTGCACCGCAGCAGAAGGACCGCTCCCCGCTGCGCTCCATCTCGGCGTACTCGACACCGGGCAGCACCTGCAGCAGCTCACGCGGCGGCGCATAGACCTGGTTGTGGCGGCCGAGGTAGCACGGGTCGTGGTAGGTCACCTTGTTCCCGGTCGACCCGGCCCGGGAGAGACCGAGGCCGTCGCCCTCGCCGGGTCGTGCGACGGGGGTCAGGCGCTTCTCGCGGACGAGGCGGTTGAGCAGCTGCGTGTGGTGCAACACCTCGTACGTGCCGCCGAGCTGCGGGTACTCGTTCTTGATCGTATTGAAGCAGTGCGCGCAGGTGACGACGATCTTCGTCGCGCCGACCTCGCCCAGTACCTCGACGTTCTGCTGGGCCAGCATCTGGTAGAGGAACTCGTTGCCGGCGCGGCGAGCCGGGTCGCCCGTGCACGACTCCCCGTCGCCGAGGACGGCGAACTTCACACCGGCGAGGTCGAGCAGCTCCGCGACGGCTCGAGTCGTCCTCTTGGCCCGGTCCTCGTAGGCGCCGGCGCAGCCGACCCAGAACAGGTAGTCAACCTCCTCCAGGGACTCGACGTCGGTCCCGACCTGGGGCACCTCGAAGGGCAGGTCCTTGGCCCAGTCCATCCGCAGCCGCGGCGCCAGTCCCCACGGGTTGGCGTTCTTCTCGAGGTTCTTGAACAGGCCACCGAGCTCGGACGGGAAGGCCGACTCGATGAGGTTCTTGTAGCGACGCATGTCGACGATGGCGTCGACGTGCTCGATGTCGACCGGGCACTGCTCGACGCAGGCGCCGCACGTCGTGCAGGACCAGATGACGTCCTCGTCGATGACGGCTCCGCCCCCATCCGGCGTGCCGAACGGCAGGTAGGCGCCGAGCGGGTCGCGGATGTCGTAGCCCGTCTCCCCGACGAGCTCGTCCACGGCCACCGCGGCCCTGGTCTTGTCGGAGAACCCGTTGGACGCCTGCTCGATGCCGGCCGCCCGGACCTCCTCGGAGGCCTGCAGCCAGGGCGCCTTGGCGTGCGCGTGGTCGCGCAGAGCCATGACGAGCAGCTTGGGGGAGAGCGGCTTGTCGGTGTTCCACGCCGGGCACTGGCTCTGGCAGCGGCCGCACTCGGTGCACGTGGTGAAGTCGAGCAGGCCCTTCCAGGTGAAGTCCTCCACCTTCCCGACGCCGAGGGCGGCGTCCTCGTCGAGCTCCTCGACCTTCTCGAAGTCGAGCACCTCACCGCCGACCTTGATCGGCTGCAGCTCGCCGAGGCTCGTCCGGCCGTCGGCGTGGCGCTTGTAGAAGATGTTGAAGAAGGCGAGGAAGCGGTGCCAGGCGACCCCCATCGTCGGGGTCAGCGCGATGGTGATCATCCACGCGAAGCTGATCAGGATCTTGATCGCCGCGACGACGATGATGGCGGTCTCCAGCGTGCGCGACGACAGACCCGTGAAGCTCTCGCCGAGCCAGCCGGTCAACGGGTAGTGCAACGCCGTCGCGCCGTCGCCCCCGCTCACCTGCTCCAGGGCGTACTCGAGGGGCCGGAGCAGCAGGATGCAGACCATCACGCCGAGGATGGTCAGCTCGACGTAGTACGCCTGCCACCAGGTGGATCCGAAGAACCGGCTGCGGCGGCCGCCATCACCCGGCGCAGAGCGCGGGTGGTTCTTCTGACGGATCGCCATGAGCGCGAGGATCGCGACCAGACCAGTCCAGGCCAGCGCCTCCGTGATCCATTCGAAGGGCGGGAAGTGGCCGATCAGGGGCAGCGCGAACGACGGCTCGAAGAGCTGGCCGAACGCCGTCACCAGGGTGAGGAACAGGTAGCCGAAGCCGACCATCGTCACCCAGTGGGCGATCGCGACGACGGGCAGGCGCGCCATCCGGGTGTGTCCGAGAAACTCTCGAAGCAGCGTCCGCGTGCGCTCGCCCTTCCTGTCGCCGCGGTACTCCGGCTGGCCGAGGCGGAACGTCGCCAGGTAGTGGTTGATGGTCCGGGTGAGCAACGCAACGGCCACCACCGTGGTGGCGAGGCAGATGACGATCGCGATGATCTGGAGCGCACTCATGGCCGGGAGTCTACTGACGACTGAGCAGAGGCTTAGTCCAGTGTGACACCGGTCCCAGCGGGCCACCAGCACGTGGACACGGGTGCGCCCGGGCTTGGCAGTGGATAACGTTGTGTTGGAATATTCATAAGTTCGATTCGATTGTCTGAAACGGTCGACACGAATCGCCACCTACCCCGGACCACCGCTTCGCCAGAGGGAGCCACGCCAATGCCCATTTACGACGACGTGACCAAGCTGGTCGGCAACACGCCACTCGTCCGACTGAACAAGGTCACCGACGGAGCGGAGGCGACGGTCGCCGCGAAGCTCGAGTTCTACAACCCCGCGAGCTCCGTCAAGGACCGCATCGGGGTGTCCATCGTCGACGCTGCCGAGGCGAGCGGTGACCTCAAGCCGGGCGGCACGATCGTCGAGGCCACGTCGGGCAACACCGGCATCGCCCTCGCGATGGTCGGCGCCGCCCGGGGCTACAACGTCGTGCTCACCATGCCCGAGTCGATGTCGAAGGAGCGCCGCGCCCTCCTGCGGGCCTTCGGCGCCGAGCTCGTCCTCACCGACCCGGCCACCGGGATGAAGGGTGCCGTCCAGCGCGCCGACGAGATCGCGGCCGAGCGGGGCGGCGTCCTCGCGCGCCAGTTCGCCAACCCGGCCAACGTCGAGATCCACCGCAGGACCACGGCCGAGGAGATCTGGAAGGACACCGACGGCAAGGTCGACATCGTCGTCTCCGGCATCGGCACGGGCGGCACGATCACGGGCGTCGGCCAGGTCCTCAAGTCCCGCAAGCCCGACGTGAAGATGATCGCCGTCGAGCCGGAGGAGTCGCCGATCCTCAACGGCGGGCAGCCCGGCCCGCACAAGATCCAGGGCCTCGGCGCCAACTTCGTGCCCGAGATCCTCGACACCGAGATCTACGACGAGGTCATCGACGTCAACGTGGCCACCTCTGTCGAGTACGCCCGTCGCGCCGCCACCGAGGAGGGCCTGCTCGTCGGCATCAGCTCCGGTGCCGCCATCGCCGCGGCCGTCCAGGTCGCGGCCCGCCCGGAGAACAAGGGCAAGACGATCGTCGTGATCATCCCGTCCTTCGGCGAGCGCTACCTGTCCACCATCCTCTTCGAGGGCCTCGTCGACTGACTCTTTCCCAGGAGATCCCATGAGCACGGCCGTGAACCACGAGGGTCAGCGCGCGCGTCCAGCGCCCGAGAGCCCGCTGAAGCTGGTCCGCACGTCCGACGTGGAGCCGACTCAGCGGCATACGGACAAGCAGAGGCCGTATGCCGCTGGGCTCGGTCTCGTGCGGAAGCTGACCCAGCGCTTCCTCGAGGACGTCAACGGGGCCATCGAGCGGGACCCGGCTGCGACGTCGCGACTCGAGGTCGTGCTCACGTCACCCGGTCTGCATGCCATCTGGGCGCACCGGGGACTGCACGAGCTGTGGAAGCTGCCCGGCGGGCGGCTGCCCGCCCGGGTCCTCGCGACGGTCACGCGGTCGGTCACCGGCGTGGAGATCCATCCAGGTGCCCGCATCGGACGACGCTTCTTCATCGACCACGGGATGGGCGTCGTCATCGGCGAGACCGCGGAGGTCGGTGACGACGTGATGATGTACCACGGCGTCACGCTCGGTGGGCGCTCGTTGTCGCGCGTCAAGCGCCACCCGACGGTCGGCAACCGCGTGACGATCGGCTCCGGAGCTCGGCTCCTCGGTCCGGTCACGGTCGGTGACGACACCCAGGTCGGGGCCAACGCGGTCGTCGTCAAGGACGTCCCTGCCGGAGCCGTGGCGGTCGGCGTGCCGGCGGTGGTGCGGTTCCCCAGGAAGAGCGCGACGAACCAGTGGCTCGATCCAGCGATGTTCATCTGACTTGCTGGGTTGCTGACGTGTTTGCGTGACCCGGTAGGTGGGTACAACGTGGAGGAGGCGCTCTGCCTCCCTGTGGCCCCGTTGCGTATCCCCCTGCGCGACGGGGCCCCCTTATGCCAGAAACCCTTGTCGAGTAGGACTTCGCGCCGAGATGGTTCGGGCACGCCACGCCCCGCGGCTACACTCGGCGCACCAAGGAGGGCTCGCATAGTGGCCTAGTGCGGCGGTCTTGAAAACCGCTATGGGTTTACGCCCATCGTGGGTTCGAATCCCACGCCCTCCGCCAGCCCGCCCCTGACACAGACAGTCCGTACCCGGATGAATCCC
>NZ_DATEEY010000131.1:0-3293 GCF_035280925.1 Intrasporangium sp.
CTTCCTCGCGGCCCCCTTCTTCGCGGCCCCCTTCTTCGCCGTCGCCTTCTTCGCCGTCGCCTTCTTCGCGGCTCCCTTGGTGGCCGTGCGCTTCTTCGCCGGACCCTGGGCCCGCTTGTCGGCGAGGAGCTCGAAGCCGCGCTCCGGCGTGATCTTCTCCGGGTCGTCGTCCTTGCGCAGGGTCGCGTTCGTCTCGCCGTCGGTGACGTACGGGCCGAAGCGACCGTCCTTGACGACGACCGGACGGCCGGAGGTCGGATCGGTGCCGAGCTCGGCGAGCGGTGGCTTGGCCGCCGCGCGGCCTCGCTGCTTGGGCTGGGCGTAGATGGTGAGCGCCTGCTCCAGGGTGACCTCGAACAGCTGGTGCTCGGTCTCGAGGGACCGGGAGTCGCTGCCCTTCTTGAGGTAGGGGCCGTACCTGCCGTTCTGGGCGCTGATCTCCTCGCCGGTCTCGGGGTCCGTGCCGACGACCCGCGGGAGCGAGAGGAGCCGCAGCGCCGTGTCGAGGTCGATGGTCGCGAGGTCCATGTCCGAGAACAGGGATGCCGTGCGCGGCCTGACCTTCGTGGCCTTGCCGCGTCCCTTGGTGGCGGGCTCCTCCGTGTCGGGAAGCACCTCGGTGACGTAGGGACCGTACCGGCCGGCTCTGGCCACGACGTCGTGCCCCGTCTCCGGGTCCTGGCCCAGAACCCGGCCGTCGTCCGCGGCCGTCTCGAGCAGCTCGCGAGCCATCGCCGGAGTGAGCTCGTCGGGGGCGATCTCGTCGCTGATCGTGGCACGGCGCGGCGTCGTCGGGGCATGTTGGGCGTCGGCGGCATCAGCGGCGTCTGCGGCAGGGGCGCCCGCGTCGGTCACCTCGCCCGTCGCCGGGTCGACACCCGCCGGCACGACCTCCTCGACGTAGGGGCCGTAGCGGCCGACCCGAACGACGATGCCCTCCCCGATGTCGATGGTGGAGATGGCGCGCGCGTCGATGTCCCCGAGGTCGGCCACGAGGTCCCGCAGGCCCTCGGCGGAGGTCGCCTCGTCGCCGAAGTAGAACCGTCGTAGCCAGGCGGCACGCTGCTCGTCACCACGGGCGATGGCGTCGAGGTCCTCCTCCATGGAGGCGGTGAAGTCGTAGTCGACGAGGCGTGAGAAGTGCTCCTCCATGAGACGCGTCACGGCGAACGCCAGCCAGCTGGGCACCAGCGCCGAGCCGCGGTTGCTCACGTAGCCGCGGTCCTGGATGGTGCCGATCGTCGAGGCGTACGTCGAGGGGCGACCGATGCCCTTCTCCTCCATGGCCTTGACCAGGGTGGCCTCGGTGTAGCGCGGTGGTGGGGACGTCTCGTGGCCGAGCGCCTCGGTGCGCACGACCCTCAGCAGCGCCCCCTCGCCCAACCGCGGCAGCCGGCGCTCCTCCTCGGCCTCGTCCTTGCGGCGCGCGGCCTGGCGCTCGTCACGGCCCTCCTCGTAGGCGGCGAGGAAACCGCGGAACGTGATGACGGTGCCGCTGGCGGAGAGCTCGACCGCTCGCGCCGGCGCACCGTCGTCGAGGGTCGCGCCGAGACGCACGGATGCCGTCGAGCCCCGGGCGTCGGCCATCTGCGAGGCGATGGTGCGCTTCCAGATGAGCTCGTAGAGGGCGTGGTCCTCCCCGCGCAGCTCGCCAGCCACCTGGGCCGGGGTCCGAAAGCGGTCACCGGCGGGACGGATGGCCTCGTGCGCCTCCTGGGCGTTCTTCACCTTGCGCTCGTAGTGGCGGGGCGCGTCGGGGACGTAGTCCGCCCCGTAGAGATCGCGGGCCTGCTGGCGGGCGGCGGCGAGCGCCGCATCCGACAAGGTGGTGCTGTCGGTGCGCATGTAGGTGATGTAGCCGTTCTCGTACAGGCGCTGGGCGACGCGCATCGCGTTGCGGCTGTTGAGCCGCAGCTTGCGGGAGGCCTCCTGCTGCAGGGTGCTCGTCGTGAACGGTGCACTCGGGCGCCTCGTGTACGGCTTCTCCGAGACGTCGGAGACCCGGACGTCGGCAGCGCGCAGGGCGTTCGCGATGCCGGTTGCGGCCACCTCGTCGAGCGCCGTGGCCTTGGCGTTCGTCAGCGTGCCGTCGTCGGCGAAGTCACGGCCGGTCGCGACCTTGCGGCCGTCCACACCGGTGAGGCGCGCGGTGAAGAGGTTCGCCTCGGCGTCCGGCGTCAGCTCGGCGTCGACGTCCCAGTAGCTCGCCGAGCGGAAGGCCATCCGCTCGCGCTCACGCTCGACGACGAGCCGCGTCGCGACGGACTGGACCCGCCCGGCGGACAGCCCGGCCTTGACCTTGCGCCACAGCACCGGGCTCACCTCGTAGCCGTAGAGGCGGTCGAGGATGCGGCGAGTCTCCTGGGCGTCGACGAGGCGCGTGTCGACCTCGCGCGTCGTGTTCGCCGCGCGCTGGATGGCCTCCTTGGTGATCTCGTGGAAGACCATCCGCTTCACGGGGACCGTCGGCTGGAGCGTCTCCAGCAGGTGCCAGGCGATGGCCTCGCCCTCGCGGTCCTCATCCGTGGCGAGGTAGAGCTCGTCGGCGTTCTTGAGCAGGGCCTTGAGCTCGCGGACCTTCTTCTTCTTGTCGGCGTCGACGACGTAGAACGGGTCGAAGTCGTCCTCGATGTTCACCCCGAACTTGCCGAACGGGCCCTTCTTGATCTCAGCCGGCATCTCGCTCGGCGTCGGGATGTCACGGATGTGCCCCACCGACGCCTCGACGTCCCAGTCGCTGCCGAGATAGCCGGCGATGGTCCGCGCCTTCGCGGGAGACTCGACGATGACGAGCTTGCGTCCTGGGCTCACGGGGTGCACCTGTCCGATCCGTCCGGCCACGTGCAGCGGATTCGTCGCTGCTCCGACGTGGGGACGCGCACGACGGTAGCGCCCGGGTCGCTCATTGGTGCAACCCGGTCACCCTCAGATCCTCAGCGCGGCGATGGCGGCGGTCCGCATGACGTCCCGGTCCGGCTCGATGCCGGTCCAGTGCCGCACTGCGAGGGCGCCCTGGCCCACGAGCATGCCGAGCCCGTCGAGGGTCGTCGCACCGCGCTCCTCGGCGGCGCGCAGGAGCGCGGTGCGCGGAGGCGAGACCACGACGTCGGCGACCACGAGACCCTCGCGCAGGCTGTCGAGCTCGAGCGCGACCATCGCGTCGCCGTCGCCGAAGCCCACCGACGTCGCGTGCACGACGACATCGGTCGTGGCCGGCACGGCATACGGCTGGTCCCAGGGGACCGATGCCGCGGGGACGCCCGTACCGGCCGTGACGAGCCGGGCGAGCTCGG
>NZ_DATEEY010000132.1:0-25466 GCF_035280925.1 Intrasporangium sp.
GTTGGCGATGGCGTTGATCGCTGCGCGAGCCGCCTCCGCAGACGGGCCGTCGACCGCTCCGATGTACACGGTGCCGTCGTCCTCGATCGAGATGTCGGCGCCCGTGTCGTCCTGGATCTGGTTGATCATCTTGCCCTTCGGGCCGATGACCTCGCCGATCTTGTCGACCGGCACCTTCACCGTGATGATGCGCGGCGCATAGGGGCTCATCTCATCCGGCACGTCGATGGCCTCGGCCATGACGTCGAGGATGTGCAGCCGCGCGTCGCGGGCCTGGGTCAGCGCGCCGGCGAGGACGGAGGCCGGGATGCCGTCGAGCTTGGTGTCGAGCTGGATCGCCGTGACGAACTCCTTCGTGCCGGCGACCTTGAAGTCCATGTCACCGAAGGCGTCCTCGGCCCCCAGGATGTCAGTCAGCGCCGCATAAGCAACCTCGGACTCGCCGGCGTCATTCACAATCTCGTCGGACACGAGACCCATCGCGATGCCCGCAACCGGCGCGCGCAGCGGCACACCGGCATTGAGCAGCGACAGGGTCGACGCACACACCGAGCCCATCGACGTCGAGCCGTTGGAGCCGAGGGCCTCGGACACCTGACGGATCGCGTACGGGAACTCCTCGCGCGTCGGCAGCACCGGCATGAGGGCACGCTCGGCGAGCGCTCCGTGGCCGATCTCGCGACGCTTCGGCGAGCCGACGCGGCCCGTCTCCCCCGTGCTGTAGGGCGGGAAGTTGTAGTTGTGCATGTAGCGCTTGCGCGTGTTGGGGCTCAGCGTGTCGAGCTGCTGCTCCATCTTGAGCATGTTGAGCGTGGTGACACCCATGATCTGGGTCTCGCCACGCTCGAAGATGGCCGAGCCGTGCACGCGCGGCAGGACCTCGACCTCGGCGCCGAGGGCGCGGATGTCGGCCAGGCCACGGCCGTCGATGCGGACGTTGTCGCGCAGGATGCGCTGGCGGACCAGCTTCTTCTGCAGCGCGCGGTAGGCGGCTGAGACCTCCTTGCGGCGCCCGGCGAACGGACCCTGGACATCGCTGTCCTCGCCCTCGCCGACGAGCCCCCGGTGCAGACCCGACTTGATCTCGTCGAGCCGGTCCTCGCGCTCGGTCTTGCCGGCGATGGTCAGGGCGGCGGCCGTGTCGGCCGAGACGGCCTCCTCGACGGCGGCGAAGACGTCCTGCTCGTAGTCGAGGAAGACCGGGAAGTCCTCGACCGGCTTGGCAGCCTTGGCGGCGAGCTCGGCCTGGGCCTCGCACAGCGCCTTGATGAACTTCTTGCTGGCCTCGAGGCCCTCGGCCACGACCTCCTCGGTCGGCGCCTGCTTGCCCTCGTTCTTGACGAGGTTCCAGGTGGAGTCGGTGGACTCGGCCTCGACCATCATGATGGCGACGTCGTCACCCACCACGCGGCCGGCGACGACCATGTCGAAGACCGACTTCTCTATGTCGGAGAAGTTCGGGAAGGCGACCCACTGGCCGTCGATGAGCGAGACACGCACGCCACCGATGGGACCGGAGAAGGGCAGGCCGGAGATCTGGGTCGAGGCGCTGGCCGCGTTGATGGCGAGCACGTCGTACTGGTGGTCGGGGTTGAGCGCGAACACCGTGATGATGACCTGGACCTCGTTGCGCAGGCCCTTCTTGAAGGTCGGTCGCAGTGGGCGGTCGATGAGGCGGCAGGTGAGGATGGCGTCGGTCGTCGGCCGGCCCTCACGACGGAAGAAGGAGCCGGGGATCCGGCCCACGGAGTACATCCGCTCCTCGACGTCAACGGTGAGCGGGAAGAAGTCGAACTGGTCCTTGGGCGTCTTGCCCGCGGCCGTCGTCGACATGATCATCGTGTCGTCGTCGAGGTACGCGACGACGGCTCCCCCGGCCTGCTTGGCCAGGCGTCCGGTCTCGAAGCGGACCGTGCGGGTCCCGAAGCTGCCGTTGTCGATGACGGCCTCGGCGAAGGTGATGTCTGGACCCTCCATATAGGGGCCCTCGCTTTCTTTTCTCTCTTCGTGCCCACGCACATCGTCGTTGTGTGCGGGGTTTCATCCGGCGGGCTGCCGACCACTCGAGTGGCAGCCTCACCACGACGAAAGGCGGTCACCGCAGGACTGCGGTGACCGCCTTTCGTCACGTGTTCATCGACGCAGGCCGAGTCGCTTGATGAGCGATCGGTAGCGCTCGATGTCGGTCGCCTCGAGATAGCGCAGCATGCGCTTGCGGCGGCCGACGAGCAGGAGGAGACCACGACGGCTGTGGTGGTCGTGCTTGTGGGTCCGGGAGTGCTCGGTGAGATCCTTGATGCGCTGCGTCAGCATCGCGATCTGCACCTCGGGGGAGCCGGTGTCGCCGTCCTTGGTGGCGTACTCGGTCATGATCTGCTTCTTCACGTCAGCTTCCAATGGCATGGATGACCGACTCCTTCTCTTCTCGTTGCGCGGTGCTCCAGGGCATGTCCACCTGGGCGCTCTCTCTCCGCGGCCGGTCAAACGGCATCGCCAAGCGTAACAGCGGGCGTCCCGCGTCCCCTAATCGTCCAGCTCGACTCGCGCGCCACGACCCTTGAAGCCGTATGCCGCTGAGCTCCCTCCCAGGGTCACGTGGCCCCGGAAAGCCGGCTCAGCGGCATACGACCTTGTGTTGCGGTGGCGATGAGCACCGGCGAGGCGAGGTTGAGCGCGAGAGTCTCCCGATTGGTCGTGTTTGTGTGCGTGAGGGCGCGGGTACGTGCACCGGTGCTCGGGGCAATAACTCAAAAGGAGCGAAGCGCCACATGATCATCCTTGGACTCATCCTGCTGCTCATCGGATGGCTGGCCAACATCAGCATCCTCACCACGATCGGGATCATCCTGATCGTCATCGGCGTGGTCCTGTGGATCTTGGGAGCCACGGGTCGCGCGGTCGGGGGACGCAAGGTCTGGTACTAACGCGTTGAGCCTCATGTCTGGAGAAACGCCCCCGCTGTGCGGGGGCGTTTCCGCGTTCCGGAAGGCCCGCGGTGCCTTTTGCGACGGACCTTCATAGACTCGGAGGAACCCCAACGACGGGAGCACGATGACGCGCGCGACGAGCCCAGACCATGGGATGGGAACTGGGCTGGATCTGGAACGGACCGGGACGGTGCGGCGGCTCGCGGAGCAGCATGCCAGCGAACGCGGGGCCCTGATGGTCGTTCTGCACGCCGTCCAGTCCGAGCTCGGCCACATCGGGAGGAGCGACGTCGAGGCGATCGCTGACGTGCTCAACCTGTCGCGCGCCGACGTCCACGGCGTCGTGTCGTTCTACAAGGACTTCCGCACCGAGCCGTCGCCCGAGCACACCGTCCACCTGTGCCGGGCCGAGGCGTGCCAGTCCGTCGGCGCGGAGGCGCTGTACGTCGACGCGCGGCGTGCGTTTGCCGGACGGGACGATGTCGAGGTCGACGAGGTCTTCTGCCTCGGCAACTGCGCCCTCGGTCCTTCCGGGATGATCGACGGTCGCCTCCACGGGCGGCTCTCGTCCGAGCGCCTTCTCGGACTCACCGAGGAGTGGGTGCGATGAGCACGAAGCGGGCGATCACCGTGTACGTCCCCGGCGACTCGAGCGCGGTCGCCGTGGGGGCCGACGAGGTCGCGGCCGCGCTGGCTGACCACGTCGGTGTGAAGGTCGTGCGCACCGGCTCTCGAGGCATGCTCTGGCTGGAGCCGCTCGTGGAGGTGGAGACGCCCGACGGCCGTGTGGGGTACCCAAACGTCACACCTGGTGTGGTGGTCGGGCTGGTCGACGAGGGATTGCTCTCCGGCGCGGCGGTCGGCGGGTCGATCGGCGTCGTGGACGAGTATCCGTGGCTCGCCCGCCAGCGACGCGTCTCCTTCGCGCGGGTCGGCGTCATCGAGCCGACGAGCATCGCCGACTACGAGGCACACGGTGGTTGGGGCGGCGTGCGCAGGGCATTCGACCTGTCGCCAGCGGCGGTGGTGGAAGAGATCACCGCGTCCGGCTTGCGCGGCCGTGGTGGCGCCGGCTTCCCCACCGGGGTGAAGTGGCGCACCGTCCTCGAGGCGTCGGCAGACCTGAAGTTCGTGTGCTGCAACCTCGACGAGGGCGACAGCGGGACCTTCGCCGACCGGATGCTCGCCGAGGGGGACCCCTTCACCCTGATCGAGGGCATGCTCATCGCGGCGAGTGCCGTCGGAGCGCGCGAGGGCTACATCTACTGCCGGTCCGAGTACCCGGCGGCGGCCGCAACGCTCCGTCGGGCCATCGACGTCGCCTACGCCCACGGCTGGCTCGGCGAGCGCATCCAGGGCAACGACCTGTCCTTCGACCTCTTCGTCCGGCTCGGCGCCGGGGCCTACATCTGCGGCGAGGAGACCTCGATGCTCGAGTCGCTCGAGGGTCGGCGTGGCGAGGTGCGGGCCAAGCCGCCGATCCCGGCGATCGAGGGGCTGTTCGGCCGGCCGACGGTCGTCAACAACGTCCTCACCTTCGCGGCGGCGCCGATGATCCTCGCCGATGGCGGGGCGGCCTACGCGGCGCTCGGCTCCGGGCGGTCCCGGGGCACGCAGGTCTTCCAGCTCGCCGGCAACATTCGCCAGGGCGGCATCGTCGAGACCGACTTCGGGGTCTCGCTGCGTGAGCTCGTCGAGGAGTTCGGCGGCGGCACGTGGTCGGGCCGGCCAGTGCGGGCGGTGCAGGTGGGCGGGCCGTTGGGGGCGTACCTGCCGGCTGATGGCCTCGATGTCGCGATGGACTACGAAGCACTCCTCGAGGTCGGCGGCATGCTCGGACATGGCGGGATCGTCGTCTTCGACGACACGTTCGACGCCGCTCGGATGGCCCGGTTCGCCATGGAGTTCTGCGCCAAGGAGTCCTGCGGAAAGTGCACGCCGTGTCGGGTCGGCTCGGTCCGCGGCGTCGAGACCATCGACCGGATCATCGCCGGGACGGACCGAGAACGGAACCTGCTGCTCCTCGACGACCTGTGCACCACCATGACGAAGGGGTCGCTCTGCGCCATGGGCGGCCTCACCCCGATGCCGGTGCAGAGCGCGATCCGGCACTTCGCGGAGGACTTCGACAGGAGGACCCCATGACCACGTCCCAGACGTCCCGCGGATCCCATGCGTCCTATGGGACCGTCCCGTACTCCCCCGAGCCGGACTACGGCACGCCGGCGGTCGGCACCGCGCCCACGGCGCACGTCACCATCGACGGGATCGGCGTCGACGTCGCCGCGGGGACCTCCGTCCTTCGCGCGGCCACCGAGGCGGGCATCGAGATCCCGAAGCTGTGTGCCACGGACTCCCTCAAGGCATTCGGGTCGTGCCGGCTGTGCCTCGTCGAGATCGAGGGTGGCAAGGGGACGCCCGCCTCGTGCACGACTCCCTGCGTCGACGGCATGGTCGTGTCCACCCAGACGGGGCAGGTGCGTGACGTGCGTCGGGGGGTCATGGAGCTCTACCTCTCCGACCACCCGACCGACTGTCCGGGGTGCGCCCGTGGGAACTGCGAGATGCAGGGGTTGGCGCGGCAGGTCGGCGTGGCCGAGGTCCGCTACGGGCTCGACGGGGCGAACCACCTGTCCGATCCGGTGGACGTCTCGAACCCGTACTTCGCCTATGACCCGAAGGCGTGCATCGTGTGCTCGCGCTGCGTCCGGGCCTGCTCGGAGGTCCAGGGGACGTTCGCCCTCACCGTCGAGGGGCGGGGCTTCGACTCTCGCGTGTCCGCTAGCGGAGCGCCGAGCTTCCTTGAGTCCGAGTGCGTCTCGTGCGGAGCCTGCGTGCAGGCGTGTCCGACGGACGCCTTGACCGAGAAGTCCGTCATCGAGCTGGGCATGCCGACACGGTCGGTCGACACGACCTGCGCCTACTGTGGTGTCGGCTGCTCCTTCCGGGCTGAGGTGCAGGGCACCGGCGACGAGACCCGAGTGGTCCGGATGATGCCGAGCAAGGCCGGGGGCGCGAACGAGGGGCACTCGTGCGTCAAGGGGCGCTTCGCGTACGGCTACGCCTCGCACCGCGACCGGCAGCTGTCGCCGATGGTCCGCGACTCGATCCACGACGAATGGCGCGCGACGTCCTGGGATGAGGCGATCGAGCGGATCGCCACCGGGTTCAGGGACATCCAGACTCGCCACGGCATCGGCGCCATCGGCGGCATCTCGTCCTCGCGATGCACCAACGAGGAGGTCTACGTCGTCCAGAAGATGGTGCGAGCAGCCTTCCGCAACAACAACATCGACACCTGTGCCCGCGTGTGCCACTCCCCCACGGGCTATGGCCTCAACCAGACGTTCGGCACGTCGGCCGGCACCCAGGACTTCGCATCCGTCGACCACTGCGACGTCATGTTGCTCATCGGGGCCAACCCGACGGACGCGCACCCCGTCTTTGCGTCTCGCATGAAGCGACGCCTGCGGGAAGGGGCGCGGATCATCGTCGCCGACCCCCGCCGCATCGACCTCGTCCGATCGCCACACGTGGAGGCGACCCACCACCTCCCGCTCCTGCCGGGCAGCAATGTCGCCTTCATCAACGCGATGGCGCACGCCATCGTCACCGAGGGACTGCACGACGAGGAGTACCTGCGCTCACGCTGCGAGAACGTGCACGAGTACCTCGCCTTCATCGTCAGCGAGGAGAACTCGCCCGAGGCAACCGCCGCTGCGACGGGGATCGACCCGGCGGAGCTTCGGGCCGCTGCGCGGCTCTATGCGGCGGGACCCAACTCGGCCATCTACTACGGCCTCGGCGTCACCGAGCACAGCCAGGGCTCGACGATGGTCATGGGCCTGGCCAACCTGGCCATGATCACCGGCAACGTCGGGCGCGAAGGCGTCGGCGTCAACCCGCTCCGCGGCCAGAACAACGTGCAGGGCTCATGCGACATGGGCTCCTTCCCCCACGAGCTGCCGGGCTACCGCCACATCGGCCTCGACGACGTACGCGGCATCTACGAGTCGATGTGGGGATTGCCGCTGGACCCCGAGCCGGGGCTGCGCATCCCCAACATGTTCGACGCCGCGATCGGCGGGTCGTTCAGGGGGCTCTACGTCCAGGGCGAGGACATCGCCCAGTCCGACCCCAACCTGAACCATGTGCGCGAGGCGCTGACGTCGATGGAGCTCGTCGTCGTGCAGGACCTCTTCCTCAACGAGACGGCGAAGTACGCGCACGTCTTCCTCCCCGGCACGTCCTTCCTCGAGAAGGACGGCACCTTCACCAACGCCGAGCGTCGCCTCAACCGAGTCCGCCCGGTGCTGCCGACCCGAACGGGCAAGGACGAGTGGGAGATCGTCTGCGACATCGCCACCGCCATGGGATTCACCATGTCGTATCCCGATGCCGCAGCCATCATGGACGAGATCGCGGCGACGACCCCGACCTTCGCCGGCGTCTCCTTCGCCCGCCTCGACGCCGAGGGAAGCATGCAGTGGCCGTGCAACGACCGCGCGCCACTCGGGACGCCGACGATGCACGTCGGGGAGTTCGTCCGCGGCAAGGGCCGACTCATCCCCACGGTCTACGTCCCCACGACCGAGACCACGAGCCGCCGCTATCCGCTCATCCTCACGACTGGTCGCATCCTGACCCAGTACAACGTCGGCGCCCAGACCCGGCGGACGGCAAACGAGACGTGGCATCCCGAGGACGTCCTCGAGATCCACCCGGCCGACGCCGAGGTGCGAGGCATCCGCAGCGGCGACCGCGTCGAGCTGACGAGCCGGGTCGGGACGACCACTCTGCACGCGCTCGTCTCGGAACGGATGCAGCCGGGGGTCGTGTACACGACGTTCCACCACCCGGTCACGGGGGCGAACGTCGTCACGACGGAGAACTCCGACTGGGCGACGAACTGTCCGGAGTACAAGGTGACTGCGGTCCAGGTCGGCGTCGCCAATGCGGGTGATGAGGCGCTCGCCCAGGCGGCCGAGGCGGTGACGTCACGGTGAGCCGATACCTCCCGCCCGAGATTCGCCTGGGCAATGACATCGCGCGCGCCATGCACCACCTGTCCGCCGAGGAGGCCGCCAAGGCAGTCGCGACGCACCTGCAGAAGTTCTGGGATCCGCGGATGCGGCGTGCACTCGTGGAGCGGGTCCGCGCAGGCGATCCGCGCCTCGATCCCCTGTTGGCCGCGGCGACGACGTCCTACCTCGGCGGACAGGTGGACCGGGCCGAGGTGGCCGAACCCTCCGGAGGTTGAGCTCCATCTGCGCTGTCTCGAGTGGCCTCCAGTGCCGACTCGACAGAGTTCGGGATGACCGTCAATGGGCTGCCGGCCATCATGAACATCTCGGGCGGCTCGGTCTCCTTCAGCGCCGTGATCCTGAACCAGTACAACTACGCCGTGACGGGAACCGACTACGCGACTCGGTGGAGCAACTTCGCGACCGGCACGTTGCTGAGCTTCGCGGGCTCCAAGGAGGAATGCCTCGACGGTGGCTTCGCGAACTACGGCTTCAAGAACCAGGGCCAGTGCATCGCCAGTCTCGTGGCGGCTGACGGGGCCAACGACTGACGCCTCGGCGAGCAGCCCGGGCGTCTGTGAGCTCGGCCCCGCACCGACGATGCGTCGAAGCGGGGCCGAGCCCAGCGGCATACGGCTGGAGGCTTGTCCTTCGCCTCAGAGGTTGATCATGTGGCCGGCGATGCCCTCGACGGCTTCCTTCATCGCCTCGCTGAGCGTGGGGTGCGCGAACACGTTGCGGGCCACCTCGTCGGCGGTGAGGTCCCACAGCTGGGCCAGGGTGAGCGCGGGCAGGAGCTCGGTCACCTCGGGGCCGATCAGGTGCGCGCCGAGGAGCTCGTTGTGCTCGGCGTCGGCGACGATCTTGACGAAGCCCACGCCCTCGGCCATGCCGCGGGCCTTGCCGTTGGCGGAGAACGGGAAGCTCGCCGTCTTGACGTCGTAGCCCTTCTCCTTGGCCTGGGCCTCGGAGTACCCGAACGAGGCAATCTGCGGCTGGCAGAACGTCGCTCGCGGGATCATGTCGAAGTTGAGCTCCATGGTGTCGGCGTCGCCGATCGTCTCTGCTGCGACGACACCCATCGCCTCGGCCGTGTGGGCGAGCATGAGCTTGCCGGTGACGTCGCCGATGGCGAACACGTTGGGAATGCTGGTGCGGCCACGGCCGTCGACCTCGATGGCGCCACGGTCGGTCATCTTCAGGCCGAGGCTCTCGAGTCCGTAGCCCTCGATGCGGGGGGCGAAGCCGAACGCCGCGAGGAACTTGTCGGCCTCGATGACCTGCTCGTCCCCGCCGCCTGCAGGCGTCACCGTGACGCGCACGCCTGAGCCGGTGTCCTCGACGTTCTGGACCGCCGTCGAGAGCATGACCTTGACGCCGAGCTTCTTGTACTGCTTGAGCAGCTCCTTGGAGACGTCAGCGTCCTCGGTCGGCACCATCCGGTCGAGGAACTCGACGATCGTCACGTCGACACCGAAGTTGGTGAGCACGTAGGCGAACTCGACACCGATCGCGCCGGAGCCGCCGATGATGATCGAGCTCGGGAGGTTCGCGTCGAGGATCTGCTCCTCGTAGGTGACGACGTTCGGGCTCACCTGCATGCCGGGGAGCATGCGCACCGTGGCACCGGTGCCGATGATGAGGTTGTCGAAGCTGAGGGTGCGTGACGAGCCGTCGTTGAGAGCGACGTCCACGGAGGTCGCGCTGGTGATCGTGCCCCAGCCGTCGACCTCCTCGATCTTGTTCTTCTTCATCAGGTAGTGCACGCCCTTGGCGCTCGCGTCGGCGACGCCACGGCTGCGCGAATGGGTCGTGGCATACGACATCGTCGCGTCGCCCTCGATCCCGAAGGTCTTCTTCTCCTTCGTGATGATGTGGGCGATCTCCGCGTTGCGCAGGAGTGCCTTGCTGGGGATGCAGCCGACGTTGAGGCAGACGCCGCCCCAGTACTGCTTCTCCACGACCGCAACCTTCTTGCCGAGCTGGGCCGCGCGGATCGCAGCCACGTAGCCTCCGGGTCCGGCACCGAGCACAACGACATCGAAATCAGCCATGGGCGACAGCCTATCGGGGCGGCCCTGCTGGCCATGGCGCCGTCCGGGCTCACTCGCGAGGCTGGCGCGGTCGGGCCATGGCTCAATCGCGGGGACGCTCTCGCGGCAGTGCGGCGATCGCCTCGTCGACCTCGAGACCGGTCACCTGGAGCAGGTCGACGACGACGGAACGAAGCTGCGCCAGGACGGTCTCCGTGACGAGATTGTCGGTGCGCGGCAGGTGCGACGTCGCGACGGCCACCTCGAGGACCACCTTCCGGCCGATGTCGGGACTGGCGTTCTCCGCGAGCGCGCGGGCGATCACGTCCGTGGCCTCGGCCAGCTGGTCGATCACCTCGCGATATCCGGGCGGCAGCTTCTCGCCGCGCCCCACGACGGCCGCGACCTTGCGAACGAGCACCCGGGTGCTGCGCATGGCGCGATCCAACGGGTCGATGAGGTCTGCCATCTTGCGAACCCCGGGGGCCTGTCTTCGCGAGAACGGTGAGCTGTGCAGGACGGAGAGGCCTTCATCGGCGGCCGTCGTGAGCTCGCGGAGGAGCGACTCCGTCTCACGGGCCGACGCCAGGACCTGCGCGGCGGCCTCCACGTCCCCGTCCTCGGCGCTCGCCGCAGCACGTCGGAGCAGCTCACTGATCTTGCGGGCAACCTCCGATGCCGCCACCCGCGGACGGCGCAGTGGTGCCTGCGGGACGATGCTCGCAGCGACGAGGGCCACCGCACCGCCGATGAGGGCGTCGGTCCACCGCGTGAACGCCTGCCCGGGTGACGGCGCAAGGGCGGCCACGACGATCCCCTGCACACCCGCCTGCATCACGAGCACGGGGCCGCCGCCGACGAGTAGGGCCAGGCTCATCGCAACGATGACGACCACGGTGATCTGCCATCCCCCGGTCCCCGCGACGCTGACGAAGAGGTCAGCAGTGAAGACACCGACGGCCACGCCGATGGCGACCTCGATGACGCGACGGAGGCGCTGGCCGTAGGAGATCCCCAAGCAGACCACGGCGACGATGGGCGCGAAGAACGGTGTGGGATGGGCGAAGACGTCGCTTGCCACCCACCATGCAACCCCCGCGGCCACGGCGCTCTGGACGAGCAGGAAGGCCCGCGAGCGCACCCGGCCGATGCGGCTGGAGATCCCGATGCGGCTGCGGTCCCAGGCCCGGTCGAGCGCGTCGATGACCCGAGCATCTGACCTCAGGTAGTCGTCCACGAGAACCATCCTCGGGCATCGGTCCGCTTCAGCGTTCCACGCGAAGCACGTCGAAGATCTCGCGCACCGCCGGTGCCGCGACCTGCGAGCCGGACCCACCCTGGCCGACCACGACCACGACCGCGTACCTCGGTCGCGTGGTCGGTCCATAACCGGCGAACCAGGCCGTGGCAGCGTGCCCGAAGACCTCACCCGTGCCCGTCTTGCCCGCGACGGGGAACCGATCCTGGGGGAAGCCGGCGAAGGCCGACCCCGCTGAGCCACCCGGTCGCGTCACGTCGGCGAGCGCTCGCCGAACGTAGGCCAGGACTCCCCCTGCCACCGGCACGGTGCCGACATGATGAGCTGGAATCTGCGTGACCGCCCCTGTGCCAGAACGGAAACCGGCAGCGACCTGTGGCTGCCAGAGCGTGCCTCCATTGGCGATGGCCGCGAAGACGACGGCCATCTGCAGCGGGGTCACGGCAAGGTCACCCTGGCCGATCGAGAGGTTGACCGCATCGCCGGCCCGGTACTGGAAGCCGCTCGCGCAGTTCTCCTTGGCGAGGCGGGTCAGGTAGGCGGCCCTCTCCTTGTCGGTCCTGGCGAGCTGCGGGTATCCGGTCCGGGCCCGGGCGCAGGTCTCCTGCCGCGACGCCTCCCAGTACTCCCGTTTCCAGGCGCGATCCGGGATCGTCCCGGTCGCTTCTCCGGGGAGGTCCACTCCGGTCGACCCGCCCAGTCCGAACGAGCGCGCCATGGCGACGAAGGGGTCGACCCGGCCCACCGGCGCGGAGATGCCGCCCTGGTCGATCCAGGCCTGGTGCGCGAGGCGGTAGAAGACGGTGTCGCAGGAGACGACGAGGGCGCGGTGCAGGTCGATCCGTCCGTAGCCACGCGACTCGTAGTTGTGGAAGACGTGGTCACCGATCCGATAGCTCGGGCTGCACTCGTACTTGCCCTTGAGGGAGGCCCCGGCGGACACGGCCGCCGGCACCGAGATGACCTTGAACGTCGATGCCGGAGGATAGGTCTCCGCGATGATGCGCGACCTCAGGGCCGCTCCAGCCTTCTCGTCGGTGAGTCTGCGCAGCTCCGCGGCGGTGATGCCGCCGGTGAAGATCCCGGGGTCGTAGGTGGGGTGGCTCGCGGCACCGACGACGGCGCCGTTGGTCACGTCGATGACGACGGCGGCGCCGGAGTCTGCGGGATGCCCGTCGGCCCGGGCGCGGCTCACCGCCCGCGACAGTGCCCTCTCCGCCGCGGCTTGGACGTCGGCGTCGATGTGGGTCAGCAGGTCGAGACCGGGGGTCGGCGGCACGGACGAGAGGGTGTCGGTCACCGCGCCGCGCGGGTCGATGGAGACGACGGTGCGGCCGTTGGTGCCGCGTAGGACCTGGTCGTACTCCGCCTCGAGGCCGGACCGACCCACGAGGTCCTCGTCACCGACTCTGCCTGCACTCGCGGTGACCTCATCGGCGCTCGGCCGGCCCACGTAGCCGAGCAGGTGAGCCGCCGACACCCGGGGAGCCATCGGGTGGTCTCGCGACGGCTCCGAGACGACACCGATTCCGGCGAACGTCTCAGGACGCTCCAGCAGGCTGAGCGCCTGCTGTGCGTCGACCTCGGTGGCCAGCGGGATCGGCACGTACGGCGAGCCGTTGAAGCAGGCCGGAGCCGGGGGTGCGCCCGCCGTTCCGCAGAGCATGGTCTTGCCCCACAGGTCCTCGAACGGACGCTGCAGCACTCCGGCAACAGCGGCCACGAGTCCTCGCCCACCGTCCGGGGCGTCCAGCAGGACCGAGCGCGGCACCGTGACGGTGGTGGTGTAGCGGTTGGCCACGAGCGGCCGGCCCCGACGGTCGAGGATGGTGCCCCGAGCTGCGGCCTCGGTCAGGGTCCTGGTCATGAGAGCGGCCGGTGCTCGGGGTGCCGGTGGACCCTCGACGAGCTGCACGTGGCCGAGGCGGGCGATGAGCAGGACGAACAACGAGCCGAGGACGGCCACGGCGACCGAGCCTCGTGCGCGTCCCCGTGGTCGAGGCATGTCAGCCGAGCCGCCTGCGCACGAGGGCGCGGTCCACGACCACCATGAACGGCAGGAGGGCGAGTGCGACGCCGACCGTGAGGCCGAGCGCGGTGAACGAAGCCGTCAGGTCGACGCTGCCCCCCGCCACCACAGCCGTGGCACCTTCACCGGCAAGGACGACGGTGGCGGCGACCGCGAGCGCGGCAAGCGGCCGAAGGACCGAGCGTGCAGAGCTGCGCCTGAAGGAGCCTGCGACGATGCCGGCGAGCATCATGGTAAGCGCGGCGAGGCCGAGCGGCATCGCAACTGGTGGCATCAGCTCGACGACCCAGCCTGCGGCGAGGCCGACGAGCGCACCGTGCACCGGACCGCGGATGACGGCAGTGGCCACCACGCCGATGAGCACGAGGTCGGGAACGAAGCGCGATGGGACGCCCAGGCGGGGCAGCAACGTCGTGACGACGAGCGCGGCGACGATCGTGTACGCGGCGCGCAGGAGGCCGAGCATGGAGAGCCTCATCCGGCCTCCACCAGGTCAGCGACACGGTCAGCGAAACGGTCAGCGACACGGTCATAGACGCGGTCAGGCACAGCTCCCCCGCGGACGACTGGTCGCTGGTCGACGCGGAGCTCCGGGACCAGTACCGCGACGACGTCGACACCCTCGAGGTCCACGGTCGGCGCCACCCGCCCGGTCACCGTGCCGCGGGCAGTGTTGGCATCGACTGCCACGACGCGCCCGACGGTGATCCCCGGGGCGTACGGCCGTGCACCGACACTTCCGAGCGTGCGGACGAGGTCGCCCACCCGGGGGACGCCAGGCTTCAGCACGGTGAGGGAGAGCTCCCCCGCACGAGCCGCCCCGCCGCCAGCAGGGACGGGTGCGACGGTGCCGATCAGCCCACCGTCACCGACCCGGGTCGCAACCACGGACTGAGGGGCGCCGAGCAGCTGCACATCGCTGGTCCACGGAGCTGCAGCCACGACCCGCCCGACAAGACCCTTGGGACTGACCACCGTGCTGTCGACCGTCACCCCGTCCCTCGTGCCCACGTCGATGGTGACCGCCCGCCCGCCCATGGGACTCGTCTCGGTGGCCACGACCTGACCGACGACGACGGTGTGTCCGGCGACGAACGGCGACCCGACGAGGTCCTGCACCTGCGCGAGAGCCTCGACCTGTCTCGTCAGCATGTGGGCCTCGGCTCGCAACCTGGCATTCTCTGCAGCAAGGGCAGCCGTCTCGGCAGGTCGGGCACCTGACAGGAACCGCTGGACGGGTCCGAGCGCCGCCCCGGTCACCGACCGCACCCCCTGCGTGGCCGGGTGGCCGGCCAGGTCGGCGACGAGGATGACGGTCGTCAGCACGAGCAGCACCGCCAGCACCCAGTGCTTGGAGCGGTTGCTCCGGTTGGCCCGGGTGCTGCCTGGTGCCCCCCCGATGACCCGCCTCACAGCCCGACCCGGTTCCCGCGCGGTTCCCAACTCAGCGCCTGTGGTCGGCGACGAGCACCCGCTCGAGGCTCGCGAACTCGTCGACGCATCTGCCCGCGCCGCGTGCGGAGGCATGCAGTGGGTCCGTGGCGATGACCACCGGGACCCCGAGCTCATGACGCAACCGTTCGTCCATACCCCGGAGGAGTGCGCCGCCTCCGGTCAGCATGATGCCGCGGTCGAGGATGTCCCCGGCGAGTTCTGGCGGGCAGACGTCGAGCGTGGCCCGCACCACGTCGACGATCTGCACGATCGGCCCCTCGATGGCCGTGCGCACCTCGGCCGAGCCGAGCTCCACGCTCTTGGGCAGGCCGGTGACGAGATCGCGGCCACGCACCCGCGTGGTGAGCTCGGGGCGGAGCGTGGACACCGAGCCGACGGCGACCTTGATCGCCTCGGCGCTGCGTTCACCGAGCAGCAGCGAGTGCTCTGCCTTGAGGTGGCTGATCAGCGCGTCGTCGACCTCGTCGCCCGCGACCCGGGTGGTCGCGGACCTGACGACACCGCCCAGGCTGATGACGGCGACGTCCGTCGTGCCACCGCCGATGTCGACGACCATGGAGGCGGGCGTCTCGTGGACGGGCAGCCCCGCTCCGATCGCGGCAGCCATGGGCTCCTCGATGAGGTAGACCTCCCGGGCGCCGCATCGGAGCGCCGCGTCCTCGAGCGCGCGACGCTCGACGCCGGTCACCTCACTCGGCACGGAGAGCACCATCCGCGGCCGGGCCACCCTGGAGGTGCGGACCCGGTCGACGAACAGCCGCAGCATGACTTCCGCCTCCTCCGCGTCGGAGACGACCCCATCCCTGAGCGGCCGCACTGCACGGATGGTGCCGGGGACCCGGCCGAGCATCTCCTTGGCCTGGGTCCCGGCTGCCACGAGCCGACCGGATCGGACCTCGACGGCCACGACGGAGGGCTCGTCGAGGACGATGCCCCTGCCACGGGCGTGGATGACCGTGTTCGCCGTGCCGAGGTCGACTGCCAGATCGCGCCCGAGTGGGCGAAGTCCTGGCAGCGGGCTCATACCCGGATTGTGCCCGGCGTTGCGGTCGAGGTGGTGGACCTCGGCGCGAAGACACCGGTGGTGTCTCAGCGCAGCGGGACCGGTCGGCCCGTCAGAGAGCGGGGAACCAGATGGCGATCTCGCGCGCCGCCGACTCCGGTGAGTCGGAGCCGTGGACGATGTTCTGCTGGACCTTGAGCCCCCAGTCGCGGCCGAAGTCGCCGCGGATGGTCCCGGGTGCGGCGTCGGTCGGGTTCGTGGCCCCGGCGAGGGACCGGAAGCCCCTGACGCAGTCCTGGCCCTCGATGACGGCAGCGGCGACCGGCCCGGAGCTCATGAACTCGACGAGCGGTTCGTAGAACGGCTTGCCCTCGTGCTCCGCGTAGTGCACGGCGAGCTGGTCGCGGGTGGGGCTCAGGATCGACAGGGCCACGAGGGAGTAGCCCTTGGACTCGATGCGCCGCAGCACCTCCCCGGTGAGCCGGCGCTGGAAACCGTCGGGCTTGACGAGGACGAGGGAGCGTTCGATGGTCACTCGCCCACCCTATCGACGGGTCCGTCGGCGCCTCCGTGCCGTTCGGCCTGCGCCTGGTCGATGCGCGAGCCCATGATGAAGAAGGCGATCCACATGGCGAGGAAGATCAGTCCCACCACGAGCATGGCCGACACGACGAGCGCGCTCGTGAGGGTCAGCACCTGGACGACCCAGCCCAGGGTGACCCCGAAGGGCCGGCGCATCAGTCCCGCGGCGACGAGGCTGAGGACGGCCAGACCGGTGCCGACGAGCAGGTAGGTCGTCGAGAGGCCCGAGTCCGGACCGGTGGCTGCGATGGCGCGAGCGACGAGGGCACCGAAGAAGACGCAGATGGACTGGCCGAAGAGCACGGCGGCGAGCATGCGCCTCGTGAATGTTCCGGTTGTTCCATAGAGGGACAGTCGGTGCATTGCGCAGGTCTCAGGCTCTCAGTAGTTCTGCGTCGCGTCCCACGACCGGATGATGGCCTGCGCCTCGGAGTCACTCGCGCCGGTCGCCTCGGCATAGAGAGCCATGGCGTCCTCTCGGCGTCCGGCGACGACCAGCTCGCTGATGCGGGCCCGCGCCTCAGCGGTGAGCCGTCCCTCGGACCACGAGGCCGCGGCGTCCCGCACACCGGGGCCCTGGCCCGGGACGAACCAGGAGTCGATCGCCCGTTTGGCATCGGCCAGGGGCGCGCCGGTGGCCTCCCGGTAGATCTTGATCGCGTTGATCTTGTGCCCGGCGCTGATCTCGCGGCTCACCTTGGCCCGCACGGCGTCAGTCAGGCCGACGTAGCGCTCCTCGCGGTCCCGCCGGCCGAAGATCCGCCCGTAGAGGACGGCGACGACCACGACGACGGCCAGGATGAGAACCAGCTTCACCGCAGGATGCATGGCGGACAGGTTACGTGAGGCGGGGCCGTCGCCGGACACGCGTCCGTATGCCGCTGAGCTCGCCCCCAGCCGCACCTGACCTGACAGCCAACGCCGTCTCCCCCCAAACCCGTGATCGAGTGAACAGCTTTCGGGGCGGCCCGAGCCCACATCGTGTGCACTCGATCGGGTTTGGGGCGGATCGGCTGTCAGGTGTCGGTGACGCCGAGCAGGAGTCGGACCTCGCCTGCCGTGATGACCGAGCCGGTCACGATGACGCCGCCACCCAGACCTTCCTCCTCGGCCAGGGCGACGGCGCGGTCCAGCGCGTCCGGAAGGTTGCCCTCCACGGTGACCCTCGACTCGCCGAAGACGTCCGTTGCGAGTGCACCGAGCTGCGCAGCCGGCATGGCCCGCGGTGACGAGCTGCGGGAGATCACGATGTGGTCGAGCTTGGGCTCGAGGGCCTCGAGGATCGCCACAGCGTCCTTGTCGGTGACGATCCCGACCAGCCCGACGAGCCGCGTGAAGGTGAACGCCTCGTCGAGGGCGGCCACGAGCGCTCGGGCGCCGTGCGGGTTGTGGGCGGCGTCGACCAGCACCGTGGGCGAGCGCCGGACGACCTCGAGGCGGCCCGGCGACGTCATGCGGGACACGGCGGCCGTCAGGACGGCACGGTCCAGGGCCTGCGTGCCACCGCCGACGAGGCTCTCGACCGCCGCGATCGCGGTCGCGAGGTTGCTCGCCTGATGGGCGCCGTGAAGCGGCAGGAACAGGTCCGGATAGTCACCGGCCAGGCCGCGGATGTTCACCTGCTGCCCGCCCAGGGCGACGTCACGGGCGAGCACGCCGAAGCTGTCTCCCTCGAGGCGCAGGTCCGACCCCACCTCCTCGGCTCGCTCGGCGAGCACTGCGGCCACGTCCGGGTCCTGGACGCCGGAGATCGTCACGGAACCGGCCTTGATGATGCCGCTCTTCTCGTGCGCGATGTCGACGATGTCGTCGCCGAGCAGGTGCGTGTGATCTCGGTCGACCGGCGTGACCACGGCCACCGTGCCGTCGGCGACGTTCGTGGCGTCCCACGAGCCGCCCAGGCCGACCTCGACGATGGCGACGTCCACCGGCGCGTCGGCGAACGCGGCGAAGGCGATCGCGACGAGCACCTCGAAGAAGTTCATCCGACGCCCACCGGATGAGAGCGACCTCGCATCCACGATGTCGATGAGCGGCGCTGTGTCGTCGTGCGCCGCGATGAACTTGTCGCGCGGAATGGGCTTGCCGGAGAGGGTGATCCGTTCACGCATGTCGTGCAGATGGGGAGAGGTGAACCGGCCTGTCGACAGGCCGCTCTCCAGCAGGATCGAGTCGATCATCCGACTCGTCGACGTCTTGCCGTTGGTGCCGGTCAGATGGATGACGGGGTAGCTGCGCTGCGGGTCGCCGGCGAGCTCCATGACGGCGGCGATCCGCTCGAGCGACGGGCCGACGTCGTTCTCGGGGGCGCGATCGAGGATGGCCTCCTCGATCTCACGCATCCGCTTCAGCTCCTCGAGGTTGCGCGCGGCCTCGTGCGCGGCCGCATCGGGCCGACCGCTCACGTGGACTCCCCAGCCGCCCCGTCGGACACGCCAGCCGCCCCGTCGGACACGCCAGCCGCCCCGTCAGACGCCCCGGCCGCCCCGTCGGATTCCCCAGCCGCCCCGTCGGACGAGCCCAGTTCACGCACCATCCAGATCGTGTCCGGCAGCCCGGAGCCGGAGGGCTCACGGTGGGACTCGACGAAACCGTGGGCGCGATGGAACCGCTCCGCGTAGCCGTTGCCGGCAGGGTAGGCCACCGTGATCCGGGTGTGACCGCCCTCGAGAGCACGGTCGACGACCGCGTCCATCAGGCGGGAGCCGATGCCCTTGCCGTGGTGCTCGGGGAGGACGTAGAGCTTCCAGACGACGAAGTCCCCGTTCTGGGTCCCGAACGCGACCATCCCGATGACGTCACCCGCCAGCTCTGCCACGAGCGTCTGCCCGCGCCGGATCGAGGCGGCGACGACATCGGAGGTCCACCACTTGGCCAGACCCATCGCGACGTAGTCGATGCCGGCGATGGGTTCGTAGATGACCGGCCAGGTGCGGTGACCGATCTCGATGACGTCGTCGAGGTCGTTGCCTGTGGCCTGACGGATCGTCAGGCCGTCGTCCCGCGACCCCTGAGTGTCGCCGGTGCGTCCCGAGCGCGCGCCCATCGTCGTCATGCCTTGGCCACCATGATCGTCGCGCCGTAGCCGTCGCCCACCGACACCGTCGTCCCCCGGCCGTTGGTGACCGGATGGTCCGGCCCCGCGGACGAGAACTGGGTGGCCAACGTCTCCGCCACGAGCAGGTCCCGGTGCGTGACGGTGGCCTCGAAGACCTCGGACGTGCCCTGGATGGTCAGGCTGATGCGGTCGCTGACGTGCAGGCCGGCATCGCGCCGCGCCTGCTGGACGGCGCGCACGAGGTCGCGTGCCACGCCCTCGGTCGCGAGCTGCTGGGTCACCTCGGTGTCGAGCACGATGAAACCACCTCCCGGAAGCATGGCCGTGGCCACCTTGGTGTTGCCCTGGGCGTCCCCCGCCACGACCGTCTCGAGCGTGTACTCTCCGTCGACGAGCTCGAGGCCGCCGGTGGTGACGACGCCCTCCGGCGAGACGGACCAGTCGCCGGACTTGCTGCCACGGATCGCCGTCTGGACGTCCTTCCCCAGGCGCGGGCCCGCCACGCGCGCGTTGACCGTCAACCGCTGGCCGACGCCGAAGTCCGCCTCGGTCGCCGACGACACGTCGACAAGGGCGATGCCCTTCACGTTGAGCTCGTCCTGGATGATCGACCGGAACGGCTCGAGCTGGCCCGGATCGGGCACGACCACCGTGAGCCCACCGAGCGGTAGCCGTGCGCGCAGGCCACCCGCTTTGCGCAGGCTGGAGCCCACTGAGCACACCTCGCGGGCTCGGTCCATCGCGAGCACGAGCTCATGGTCTGAAGGCAGCTCCTCGGCGGCCGGGAAGTCGCTCAGGTGCACCGACCGCTCCCCCGTGAGACCGCGCCAGATCTCCTCCGTCATGAGCGGGAGCAGCGGGGCCGTGGCCCGGGTCACCGTCTCGAGCACGGTCCACAACGTGTCGAAGGCGGCAAGCGACTGTTCCGACTCGCCACCCCAGAAGCGATCCCGCGAGCGACGGATGTACCAGTTGGTCAAGACGTCCAGGAAGGCCCGCATCGTGTCGCACGCGTCGGCGATCGCGTAGGCGTCGAGCTGCTCGGTCAGGTCCGCGACGAAATCGCGCAGCTTGGCGAGGATGTAGCGGTCGAGCACGTCGGTGGAATCGGTCGACCGCTTCGCCTCATGGCCCGCACCGCCCCGGGCCGTATTGGCGTAGAGCGAGAAGAACGACCAGGCGTTCCAGAGCGGGATCATGACCTGGCGGACGCCGTCGCGGATCCCCTGCTCGGTCACGACGAGGTTGCCGCCTCGCACGATGGGGCTGCTCATGAGGAACCAGCGCATGGCATCCGCGCCGTCGCGGTCGAAGACCTCGGTCACGTCCGGGTAGTTGCGCAGCGACTTGCTCATCTTCTGCCCGTCGGAACCGAGCACGATCCCGTGGCTGATGCAGGACTGGAAGGCCGGTCGGTCGAACAGGGCCGTCGCGAGGATGTGGAGGGTGTAGAACCACCCACGCGTCTGGCCGATGTACTCCACGATGAAGTCACCCGGGAAGTGGTGCTCGAACCACTCGGCGTTCTCGAACGGGTAGTGCACCTGGGCGAAGCTCATCGAACCCGAGTCGAACCACACATCGAGGACGTCCTCGACGCGCCGCATCGTCGACCTCCCAGACGGGTCATCGGGGTTGGGGCGGGTCAGCTCGTCGATGAAGGGACGGTGCAGGTCCGTCACCTCGACGCCGAAGTCACGCTCGAGCTCCTCGAACGAGCCATACACGTCGATGCGTGGGTACTCCGGGTTGTCCGACTTCCATACCGGGATCGGGCTGCCCCAGAAGCGGTTGCGCGAGATCGACCAGTCGCGGGCGTTGGACAGCCATTTGCCGAACTGGCCGTCCTTGACGTGCTCGGGCGTCCACGCGATCTGCTGGTTGAGCTCGACCATCCGCTCCTTGAACTTGGTCACCTGGACGAACCACGAGGAGACGGCCATGTAGATGAGTGGCTCGCGACAGCGCCAGCAGTGCGGGTACGTGTGGTCATAGGTCTCCCGACGGAGCAGGACCGTGCCCTGGGTCGTGCTGCCCATCTCGCCCTCACCGCGGGTGCGAGCACTGAGGTGGTCGATGATGTGGGCGTTCGCGTCGAAGACATGCATCCCCTCGTAGTCGGTGACCGGGTAGGTGAACCGGCCCTCCGCGCTGACCGGCACGACCACGTCGATGTCGAACGCGTCGGTGAGAACCTTGTCCTCCTCACCGAAGGCCGACGCGATGTGCACGAGGCCCGTGCCGTCCTCGGTCGTGACGTAGTCGGCCGGCAGGACGACGTGGCCCTTCGGGTGCCCGAGGTAGTAGTCGAAGGGCGGCGTGTACCTGCGCCCGACGAGGTCCCGGCCATTGAGCCGCTCGACGACGCGCTCGGCTGCGTCCTCACCGAGCTCCCTGGCATACGCCGCAAGCCTCGCCTCCGCGATGACGTAGCGCTCGGTGGTGCCGGAGAAGTCGGACTCGACGACGACATAGTCGATGTCCGGGTGCACCGCCATGGCGACGTTGGAGGGGACGGTCCACGGCGTCGTCGTCCAGATGAGCGCCAGCTCGCCACTCTCGAGGCGGTAGCCGATGGTGACGGCCGGGTCCTGGCGCATCTGGTAGACGTCGTCGTCCATGCGCAGCTCATGGTTGGACAGCGGCGTCTGGTCGTTCCAGCAGTAGGGCAGGACGCGGAAGCCCTCGTAGACCAGGCCCTTGTCGTAGAGCGTCTTGAACGCCCAGATGACCGACTCCATGTAGCCGGGCTCGAGGGTCTTGTAGTCGTTGTCGAAGTCGACCCACCTCGCCTGCCGGGTCACATACTCCCGCCACTCCCCCGTGTACTTCAGGACGGAGGCGCGGCAGGCCTCGTTGAACCGCTCGATCCCCAGGTCGAGGATGTCCTGCTTGGTCTTGAGGCCGAGCTGGCGCTGCGCCTCGAGCTCGGCGGGCAGGCCGTGGGTGTCCCAGCCGAAGCGCCGCTCGACCCGTCGTCCACGCATCGTCTGGTACCGAGGAACGATGTCCTTGACGTAGCCGGTCAGCAGGTGCCCGTAGTGCGGCAGGCCGTTGGCGAAGGGCGGCCCGTCATAGAAGACGAACTCGTTCGACCCGTTCTCGCCGGCCTCGCGGTTCTCGACCGAGGCGATGAAGGTGCCGTCCTCGTCCCAGTACCTGAGGACCCGCTCCTCGATCTCTGGGAAACGGGGGTTGGAGGGCACTCCGGCGCGGGCGCCGGACGGGTCGGTGGTGACCTTGGGATACGCCATGGGTCGTGGTCTCCTGCTGCGTGGTTGAGGCTGCTCGTGTCCTGCTCGCTTCACGAGGACGACGTCTCCTCGCCGGAGCCGCCGCGGTACCACCCCGCTTGCCGCACGACCGCGCCGGCTCTCGGGGAGCGAGCCCAGCGGCATACGACCACTCTTGTCAAGGCTGTGACGGGCCCACCCGTCCGGTTCTAGTGAGCCCCAGCCGGGCTGGGACCGTTCTTCCGGAGGCTCGCCGCTGATGACGGCTCAGACGCCTGTGCGCCAAAGTCTAGCCTGTGAGGGTGCCCAACTTCCCGTCGAAAGTGCAGTCGCGGGTCGTCACCGACGAGGACGTCAAGCGGACGTATGCCGCTGATGCCGGGCCCGCGCCCAGGGACCCGTCGCGCGACGTGGGCTCCGACTACACAGTCGTGCGCGCGCGCGATGTCGCCGACGTGGTGGCGGTGCTCGAGCATGCCGAGGCGACCGGAACGCCCGTGGTGCCGCAGGGGGCGCGGACCTCGCGCGTCGGCGGGGCGCGGGCGACGGAGGGCTGCATCGTGCTCAACGTCGAGGGGCTCGACGCGATCGAGACGGTCGACCCGCTCGAGGGCATCGCCGTCGCCGGCCCCGGGGTCGTCAACGCGGACCTGAAGGCGGCTGCGGCGGAGGCCGGGCTGTTCTACGGGCCGGATCCCGCGTCGACGGCGACATGCACGATGGGTGGGAACGTCGCGACGAACGCCGGCGGTCTCTGCTGCCTCAAGTACGGCGTCACCGCGGACTGGGTCACCGCGCTCGACGTCGTGCTGCCCGGCGGCGAGACGATGCGGACCGGGCACCGGACGGCCAAGGGGGTGACGGGCTACGACCTGACCGGCCTCGTCGTCGGCTCCGAGGGGACGCTCGGGGTCGTCACGCGCATCGTGACGCGTCTCGTCCCCGCGCCGGATCCCGCCCTCACGGCGCTGGCCACCTTCGCCTCACTCGATGCCGCGCTCCGTGGGGTCGTCGCGCTGCGCCTCGACCGGCAGCGGCCATCCCTACTGGAGATCCTCGACCGGGCGAGCGTCGCAGCCGTGCAGGCGTTCGGTGAGTACGGCTTCCCGGCGGAGTGCGAGGCGGTGCTCCTCGTGCAGTCCGACCGGCTGGGGCATGCCGCAGAGGATGTGGCGAGGTACGGGGAGCTGCTGACCGGCGCCGGGGCGCTGGAGGTCGCTGTGGCCGAGGATCGCCAGGAGGCGGAGCTGCTGCTCCAGGGACGGCGTGTACTCAGCACCGCCATCGAGGCGCTCGGAGCGCGGATCGCCGAGGACGTCTGCGTGCCCGTGGGTCGGCTCGCCGACTATGTGCGGGGAGCGGCCGAGGTTGCGGCGCGCTGGGGCGTCCCGATCCCGGTGAGCGGGCACGCCGGCGACGGCAACCTCCACCCGTCGATCGTCTACCCGCACGGCGACGAGGACGCCAGCCAACGGGCCTGGGGCGCGTTCGACGACCTGATGCGGCTCGGCCTGTCGCTCGGTGGCACGGTGGCCGGTGAGCACGGCATCGGCTCGGTGAAGCGGCGCTGGCTCGTCGAGGAGGTCGGCAGGCGCGAGGTCGAGCGCCAGCGCGCGGTCAAGGCGGTCTTCGATCCCTCGGGCATCATGAACCCCGAAGCGGTCTTCGGCACTGCCGGACGACCGCCGCGGGCCGACTGATAGGAATTCCACATGGGCGGTGACCTGACGGATGTGGAGACGACCGGTGCGTGGCTGAGCCGTGAGGACCTCGAGAGCGCGCGGGAGCGGCTCCCGATCCTCTATGTCCACGCGGTGCCCGTGCGGGTCGACGACCGGGGGGTCGTGACCCTCATCGGCGTGCTGCTGCGCGCCGACTCGGACGGCAGCATCGGCCAGGAGGTCGTCGGTGGCCGGGTGCTCTACCACGAGCGGATCCGCGACGCCCTGGCCCGCCACATCCAGAACGACCTCGGGCCCGTCGCACTGCCCCGGATCCCGGTCTCACCCCAGCCCATCGCCATCGCCGAGTTCTTCCCAACGCCCGGCGTGACGGCCTACCACGACCCGCGTCAGCACGCCGTGTCGCTCGCCTACATCGTCGCCGTCATGGGCGACTGCCGACCCCAACAGGACGCGCTCGACCTGTCGTGGGTCACGCCCGAGGAGGCCGCCGAGATGGCCACCCGCGGGGAGATGTCCGGGTCCCACGGCGTGCTCGTCCGTCAGGCGCTGGCCCACGTGGGCTACCCCATCTGACCTGCCGGGACCTCGCTTGGGGCTCAGCCTGCAACATGTCCGAGATGTGGCAGCTCCGTTGTTTGTCAAGGTTGTTCGGCTCTGTCCCGGAACTTTCTGGACAAAGGCCACCGGTTTATCGATTTGTGATGTACGTCACGTCAGCGTGAGTACCCTCGAGAGTTGAGCTCAGCTTGAGCCTGCGCGCGACCCCACAGCGAGACTCCGCCCTCCTCACCCCTCCTGCACCCGACGGAGCCGCGGTCGCAGCGCCTGGCGAGTTCACCGTTCACACCCGTGCGATAGCACGGGTGATCCAACCTGCAACGGAGAACTTCACATGAATAGCTCACCCATCAAGCCCGGCGGTAGGGCTGCTGCCGATGGCAGCCGCACCCAGCGCCGCCGCTTCAGCAGCATGGTGGCTGCCCTGGCGCTCCTCCTCGGCGGCGCAGTGGCCGTGGCACCGTTCGCTTTGGCGGGAACCACACCACCCTTCACCATCGGCCCGAACGGCCAGGCCGTTGTGCCGGGGGCCGACGCCGACCAGAACCTTCCTGACGTATTTGGAAACGTCAAAGAGCTGGGCCCGCTGAACTCCAACACGACGAAGATCGGCGTGATCCA
>NZ_DATEEY010000133.1:0-2967 GCF_035280925.1 Intrasporangium sp.
TTGGTGCGCCAGTCGCTGCCCATCGTCGCCATCTTGTCCGCGGGCAGGGACTGGGGGATGCCGTACGCGCCGGAGGATGGGTTCGCGACCCACCACCGCCAGTCGCTCTCACCGATCCACAGCTGGTCGAGGCAGGGCCACTGGGCCTGGCTGTACCCGAACTCCGGTAGGAGCATCCGGGCGACGGCCTTGGGGTCCTCCTGCGCGTTCGCGATGATGCGCCGGCGCTGGGCCTCCTCGGCCGCCTTCTCGGCTGCTGCCTTCCGGGCCTTGGCGCGCGACGCCGCCCGGGCCTTCTCCACCTCGGCACTGCGGGCCGCCGCGATGGCGCGCTGGGCGTTCGTCGCGCTGCGGTCGGCCGCGACGCGGGCCGCGTCCTCCTGCTCGGTCTTGATCTCCTCCGTCGACGTGCTGGAGGTCGTCCCGTCGACCGCGAAGGTGAGGGTGTCGGCGTTCGCCGTCCCGCTGGTCACGGTCGCCGCGACGCCGCCGGTGGAGAGAACGGCGGCCGCGGCGCCGGCGAGCACGACCGGCTGCCGGAGTGCCGAACCTGCCGACCGCGCAAGACCCGAGGACCGCGGGGCGGCATGGCGGGGTGCGTGGCGAGGGGTGTAACGGGCCATCGACAGGCAGAGAACCTCTCCGGGCAGTGCAGTGACGAGGGGGTCGCCGCGCCAGACGCGGCGTTACCGAATCGAGACGAACTGTAGCGGCCGGTCCAGCGAGTCCGGAAATGTCCTGTTCAGGACAGGCTCAGGTGCGAGAACGTCATCGGCGCAGGTCGAGACCACGCTCAGACCTCGATGCCTTCGAGGAGATCGGTCACGAGTGCGGCAATGGGGCTGCGCTCGGAACGAGTCAGGGTGACGTGGGCGAAGAGCGGATGCCCCTTGAGGGCCTCGACGACCGCCACGACACCGTCGTGACGCCCGACGCGCAGGTTGTCGCGCTGGGCGACGTCGTGCGTGAGGACGACCCGCGAGTTCTGCCCGATCCGCGACAGCACCGTGAGGAGCACGTTGCGCTCCAGGCTCTGCGCCTCGTCGACGATGACGAACGCGTCGTGCAGCGAGCGACCGCGGATGTGGGTGAGCGGGAGCACCTCGAGCATGCCGCGGTCCAGGATCTCCTCGACCACCTCGCGGGAGACGACGGCGGAGAGCGTGTCGAAGACCGCCTGGCCCCACGGGTTCATCTTCTCCGCCTCGGACCCGGGGAGGTAGCCGAGCTCCTGGCCGCCCACGGCGTAGAGCGGCCGGAAGACCACCACCTTGCGCTGCTGGCGGCGTTCCATGACCGCTTCGATGCCGGCGCACAGCGCGAGGGCGGACTTCCCCGTCCCGGCCCGGCCCCCCATGCTCACGATCCCGATGTCGGGGTCCAGGAGGAGGTCGAGGGCGATCCGCTGCTCGGCGCTGCGACCATGCAGGCCGAACGCGTCGCGGTCCCCTCGCACGAGGCGCACCTGCTTGTCCGGGCCGACGCGGCCGAGGCCCGAACCGCGCGGCGACATGAGCTTGAGCCCGGTGTGGCAGGGCAGCTCGGCCGCGACGGGGTTCTCCAGGCGCCCGTGCTCGTAGAGATGATCCATCTCCTCGACGGTCACCTCGAGCTCGTCCATGCCCGTCCAGCCGGACTCGACGGCCAGCTCCGCCCGGTACTCCTCCGCCTCGAGACCGCAGGCGGACGCCTTGACCCGCATCGGGAGGTCCTTGCTGACGATCGTCACGCGCCGACCCTCGTTGGCGAGGTTGCGCGCGACCGCGAGGATCCGGGTGTCGTTGTCGCCGAGGCGGAAACCGGCGGGGAGGGACGTGGGATCGGTGTGGTTGAGCTCGACGCGCAGGGTGCCGCCGTCGCTTCCCACCGGGACGGGGGCGTCGAGCCGGCCCGCCTTGATCCGCAGGTCGTCGAGCATCCGCAACGCGGTTCGGGCGAAGTAGCCGAGCTCGGGGTGGTGGCGTTTGGCCTCGAGCTCGGTGACGACGACGACGGGCAGGACGACCTCGTGCTCCTTGAACCGGGCGATGGCCCGCGGGTCGGAGAGCAGGACCGAGGTGTCGAGCACGTAGGTGTGTCGTGGCCCCTCCGCCCGCCCTTCCGCCCGTCCTGCCGGTGCCGGTCGCGTGCTCGAAGCCATGGCTACTCCTCGATGAGGGAGATCGGTGGTCTCGACGCTACGACGACGACGGAGCGAGCCGGCGTAGCCAGCCCCGCGTGTCGGTCCGTCGCCTGCCGATCCAGGCCGGGTGAGCCTGCTGTGACTGCGGTGGTTGACTGCCGTGGTGTGACTGCCGTGACTCGGCGAGATCCCGCGCCCCTGCTCAGGAGCCGAACCGACGCTGCCGCTCACCGAAGGCGCGCAGCGCCCGGAGGAAGTCGACCTTGCGGAAGTCGGGCCAGTACGCCTCGCAGAAGTAGAACTCGCTGTGCGCGCTCTGCCACAGGAGAAAGCCTCCGAGGCGCTGTTCCCCCGACGTGCGGATGACGAGGTCCGGGTCCGGTTGACCCTTCGTGTAGAGGTGCTCGGCGATGTGCTCCACATCGATGACCTCGGCGAGCTGCTCGATGCTCGTGCCTCGCGAGGCGTGCTCCTGGAGGAGCGAGCGCACGGCATCCGCGATCTCGCGCCGGCCGCCGTAGCCCACGGCGACGTTGACGAGCATGCCCTTGACGTCACGGGTCCGGTCATCGGCGGCCTTGAGGCGGCTGGCGGTCGCGGCGGGCAGCAGGTCGAGCGCACCGACGGGGTGGATGCGCCAACGATGGGTGTCCGCCAAGGTGTCCACGGCTCGCTCGATGATGCCGAGCAGCGGGCGAAGCTCACCCTCCGGACGGTTGAGGTTGTCGGTCGAGAGCAGCCAGAGCGTGACGACCTCGACCCCGACCTCGTCGCACCAGGACAGGAGGTTGGCGATGTTGTCGGCGCCGGCCTGGTGGCCCTCGCTGGTGCCGGCGCCCCGGGCA
>NZ_DATEEY010000134.1:0-14106 GCF_035280925.1 Intrasporangium sp.
GATCGCGGTGCGGTGCAACCTACTCGGTGTGTTGCGGGGGGTGGTGCGGGGGCGGCTAAGCAACGGGCGCTCCGGCCGGGGCGGCACCCGGGCCACCGGGCGGGCCTGCGACCCCGGCCACCTCGTCGAGGTCTGCCGCGGCACCGGCGAACTGAGCGGCATACAACCTGGCGTAGGCGCCGTCGGCGGCGAGCAGCTCGGCGTGCGAGCCCTGCTCGACGATCCGTCCGTGCTCCATGACGAGGATGAGATCGGCGTCCCGGATGGTGGAGAGGCGGTGCGCGATGACGAAGCTGGTCCGGTCCGACCGCAGCGCCGCCATCGCGTGCTGGACGAGCAGCTCGGTGCGGGTGTCGACCGAGCTCGTCGCCTCGTCGAGGATGAGCAGCGCCGGGTCGGAGAGGAACGCGCGGGCGATGGTGATCAGCTGCTTCTCGCCGGCCGAGATGTTCGAGGCCTCGTCGTCGAGCACCGTGTCGTAGCCGTCCGGCAGCGAGTGCACGAAGCGGTCCACGTACGTGGCGCGCGCCGCCGCGAGCACCTCCTCCTCGGTGGCGTCCGGCCGCCCGTAGGCGATGTTGTCCCGGATCGTCCCGGCGAAGAGCCAGGTGTCCTGGAGCACCATCCCGATGCGGGACCGCAGGCCCTGCCGGGTGAGGTCCCGAATGTCGACACCGTCCAAGGTGATCCGGCCCGCGTCGAGCTCGTAGAACCGCATGACGAGGTTGACGAGGGTGGTCTTCCCGGCACCCGTCGGGCCCACGATGGCGACCGTCTGCCCCGGCCGGACCGACAGGTTGAGCTGCTCGATGAGCGGCTGGTCGGGCAAGTAGGAGAAGGACACGTCCTCGAAGGCGACCTCGCCGCGCGGGTCCTCGATGACGTCCGGCACCGCGACCTCGGGCTCCTGCTCCTCCGCATCGAGGACCTCGAAGACGCGCTCCGCCGAGGCGACCCCGGACTGGAGCAGGTTGGCCATCGAGGCGACCTGAGTGAGTGGTTGCGTGAACTGGCGGGAGTACTGGATGAACGCCTGGACGTCTCCGAGCGACATCGATCCCGAGGCCACCTTGAGGCCGCCGACGACGGCGACGACGACGTAGTTGAGGTTCCCGATGAACATCATGACCGGCATGATGATGCCGCTGATGAACTGCGCCCCGAATGCGGCACCATACAGCTCGTCGTTCTTGGTCCGGAAGCTCGCCTCCGTCTCGCGCTGCCGCCCGTAGACCTTGACCAGGCCATGGCCGGTGTAGGTCTCCTCGACGATCCCGTTGAGCTCGCCGGTGTTGCGCCACTGCTGGACGAACATCTTCTGCGAGCGCTTGGCGATCATGCCGGTCACGACGATCGACACGGGGATCGTGACGAGCGCGATGAGCGCCAGGACCCAGGAGATCCAGAACATCATCGCCAGCACCGCGATGACGGTGAGCAGCGAGTTGAGCAGCTGCGAGAGGGTCTGCTGGAGCGACATGCTCACGTTGTCGATGTCGTTCGTGACCCGCGAGAGGATCTCGCCGCGCGGCTGCTTGTCGAAGTAGGGCAGCGGCAGCCGGTTGAGCTTCGCCTCGACGTCCTGGCGCAGGCGGTACATCGTCCGCGCGAGCACGCCCTGCAGGATCCAGCCCTGGACCCACAGCAGGAAGGACGAGGCGGCGTAGAGCGCCGTGACGAGCAGGAGCACGTCGGCGACCGCACCGAAGTCGATGCCCTGGCCGACGACCACGCCGGCGCGCTCGAGCATGTCGGCCATCGTGTTCTCGCCGCGGGCGCGCAGCCCCGCGATGACCTGCTCCGTCGTCGTGCCCGGAGGCACGGTCTGCCCCAGCTGGCGTCCAAGCAGGCCCCCGAAGATGAGGTCCGTGGCCCGACCCAGGATCTTGGGGCCGATCGAGCTGAGGAAGACGCTCACCACGACGAGCGTGACCACGACGACGACCTTGCCCCGCTCGGGTCGGAGCGTGCCGAGCAGGCGCTTGGCCGACGGGCCGAAGTTGAGCGACTTCTCCCCCGGCTGGCCCATCATCATGTGCGGTGGTCCGCCGCGTCGGGCGGGTCCACGCCTGGCCTCGGCCGCCTTCTCCTCCGCGGTCTTGACACCCTCGGCCATCAGGCTGCCTCCTCCGCGCCGCGCTGGGACAGGGCGATCTCCTGGTAGGTCTCGCACGTCTCGAGCAGCTCGTCGTGCGTGCCCTGCCCGACGATCCGGCCGTCATCGAGCACGATGATCTGGTCGGCGTCGATGATGGTGGACACGCGCTGGGCCACGATGACGACCGCCGCGTCCCTCGTCACCGGCCGCAGGGCGGCGCGGAGGCGCGCGTCGGTCGACAGGTCCAGGGCCGAGAACGAGTCGTCGAAGACGTAGATGTCCGGCCGCTTGACGACGGCCCGCGCAATCGCGAGCCGCTGCCGCTGTCCGCCGGACACGTTCGTGCCGCCCTGGGCGATCGGCGCATCGAGCCCGCCGAGCTCCTCGACGAAGGTCGAGCCCTGGCTGATGCGCAGGGCCTCCCACAGCTCCTCGTCAGTCGCCTCCGGGTTGCCGTAGCGCAGGTTGCTCGCGACGGTTCCGGTGAAGAGGTAGGGCCGCTGCGGGACGAGGCCGATGCGGGCCCACAGGGCGTCGAGCTCGAGGTCACGCACGTCGACGCCACCGACCTTGACCCGACCGGAGCGGACGTCGAAGAGGCGCGGGATCAGGCCGATCAAGGTCGTCTTGCCCGCACCCGTCGAGCCGATGATCGCCGTCGTCTGGCCCGGCACCGCCGTGAAGGTGATGTCGTGGAGTACCGCGACCTCGGCCCCGGGATAGTGGAACTCGACGCCGACGAACTCGACCCCTGCGTTGGGCACCCGGATCGGGATCGGCTGCACCGACTCGGCGATCGACGACGTCGTGTCGAGCACCTCGGTGATCCGTCCGGCCGAGACGGCGGCGCGAGGGATCATCGTCGCCATGAAGGTCGCCATCATGACGGCCATGAGGATCTGGACGAGGTAGGCCAGGAACGCCGTCAGCGACCCCACCTCCATCGCCCCGCTCTCGACGCGGTAGGCGCCGAACCAGAGCACCGCGACCGTGGACATGCTGAAGATGAACATGACGACCGGGAAGACGAGCGCCATGAGCCGCCCGACCCGCAGTCCCGCCTCGGTGAGGTCCGCGTTGGCCGCGCCGAATCGCTTCTCCTCGTGGGGCTCCCGGACGAAGGCCCGTACCACGCGGATGCCGGTGATCTGCTCGCGCAGCACCCGGTTGACCCCGTCGAGTGCGGTCTGCATCCGGGTGAACCACGGCACCATGCGCCAGATGACCAGGCCCACGGCCAGGCCGAGCAGCGGGACCGCCACGGCCACCAGCCAGGACAGCCCGACGTCCTCGCGCAGGGCCATGATGATGCCGCCGAACATCATGATCGGCGTGGACACGAGCAACGCGAAGCCCATGAAGAGCACCGTCTGCACCTGGGTGACGTCGTTGGTGTTGCGCGAGATGAGGGTCGGCGCCCCGAACTTGGCCACCTCCTGCGCGGAGTAGTGGATGACGGTGTCGAAGATGTTCGCGCGCAGGTCGCGGCCCACCGCCATGGCCACCCGGGCGGCGAGATAGGTCGCGCCCACTGCCGCGGCGATCTGGACGATGCTCACCCCGAGCATGAGCACGCCGTGGCTGACGATGAAGCCGGTGTCCCCCTTGGCCACCCCCTCGTCGATGATCTCGCCGTTCAAGCTGGGCAGGTAGAGGACCGCGATGGTGCTGATGAGCTGCAGCACGACGATGAGCGTCATCTCGCGGTGGTACCGCTGGAGATGGCTCCGAAGCAGTCGGACGAGCATCGGGTGCCTTTCGCTGTGGTCTGGGAGGGTGGGAGCCCTGGTGGGAGCGCCTGGTCGACGCTAGAGACTCCTGCAGGGTCAGGGTCAATCGGTTTTTCGACTGGTTTTCAGACTGGCCGGCCGGGCGCGCACCCCGTCGAGGATCGTGTCCACGACCTCCTCGGGGGTGAGCAGCTCGCCCTGCGCGATCCCGGGATGGCTGCCGGAGAAGGTGAGCAGCCGGATCCGGTGGAGCAGCTGGTGCGGCGTCACCGTCAGCTCGTCCGCGTCGACGAGGTCGAGCACCGAGTCGAACAGCTCGACGTGGGACGGCTGGCACTCCCCACCGAGACGCGAGCGCACGTGCCGACCCGCCTCGAAGCAGTCGTGGTGCGGCGCCACCTGCGGCGGCTGCGAGAGACCGAGCGCGTTCATCAGGTCGAGCACGTCCCGGATCCGCTGTTGCAGGATGGCGGCGAACTCGACCAGCCGGTCCCGCATCGGCAGCGACCGGTCGATGGCCTGGAACTCGCGTCGAGCCGACGCCGGGCAGAAGCCGGCCTCGACCGCATCGGCCTGCAGCGCTCCCTTGCTCGGAAAGGCGCGGAAGATGGTGCCCTCCGCCACGCCGCCGGCCCGGGCGATCTCGCTCGTCGTCGGCACGCGTCCGTGCTCCCGGGCGAGCTGGAGGAAGACCGAGACCAGCGCGTCCCGTCGCTCGTCCGGGGCCAAGGGCGCTGCGCGCCCCGTCGTGGTGCCCATGGTTCCCAGTATGAGTGAGTGCTCACTCATTCACAACAGACCAGTTCAGCTGCCGTATGCCCTGGGCTCGCTCCCAACTACTCACTCCGTTGGGTGGGTGGTGGAGCAGGCAGACTGGTACCGCCCGATTCGATGTGAGCCCGGAACCGAGCCCGGAAAGGCGCCGCGATGACCGTCTCCCCTGCCGTCTGGACCGTCACCGTCATCGTCATCATCGGGTTGCTCGCCTTCGACTACTTCTTCCACGTCCGCACGGCTCACACACCAACGCTGCGGGAGTCGGCCATCTGGTCGGCGGCGTACGTCGGCGCGGCGGTGCTCTTCGGCATCGTGGTCTGGTGGCTGGGCGGCTCGGCCATGGGCACCGAGTACTTCGCCGGCTACATCACCGAGAAGGCGCTCTCGGTCGACAACCTGTTCGTCTTCCTCATCATCATGACGAGCTTCCGCGTGCCGCGCGCGGACCAGCAGAAGGTCCTCCTCTTCGGCGTCACCTTCGCGATCGTCGCGCGGACCGGATTCATCTTCCTCGGCGCCACGCTCATCAACCGGTTCGCTTGGGCCTTCTACCTCTTCGGCATCATCCTGCTCATGACGGCCGGCAACATGCTGCGGCCCGAGGGTGAGGACAGCCACTCCGCCGACAACATCATGATCCGGATCGCCCGCAAGCTGTTCAAGACGTCGCCCGACTACGACGGCGACAAGCTGTTCACCGTCATCGACGGCAAGCGGGTCATGACGCCCATGCTGCTCGTCATGGCGGCGATCGGCGGCACCGACCTGCTCTTCGCCATCGACTCGATCCCGGCGATCTTCGGCCTGACGCAGAACGTCTTCATCGTCTTCACCGCCACCACGTTCTCGCTCCTTGGCCTGCGGCAGCTGTTCTTCCTCATCGAGGGCCTGCTCGACCGGCTCATCTACCTCAGCTACGGACTCTCGGCGATCCTCGCGTTCATCGGCGTGAAGCTCATCCTCCACGCCCTGCACGAGAACAACGTTCTGTTCATCAACGACGGCGAGCCGGTCCCGGTCATCGAGGTGTCGACCGCCGTGTCGCTCGTCGTCATCGTCGGGGTGCTGACCGTGACCGTGCTGGCCTCGCTGCTCAGCCCCGCCGGCAAGGCCCAGACCGCGGTCACCAACGCCCGCCGCGGCGCGATCCGGTACCTGGACCTCAGCTACGAGGAGGACCAGCAGCTCCGCGAAGAGGCCTACGAGGCACTCTGTGAGGACGAGCGGGTCATCCGCGCCCTCCCGGAGAAGTACCGGGCCCGCATCCGCGAGGGCGAGACCGAGCTCATCGAGCTGCTCAACCGCGCCCACGTCATCCATGCGGACCGGGTCGCCCGTCGCGAGGCCGGCCTCCCCTACCGCATGTGACCCGCCGCCCGCTCACCACCCAATCGAGAGAACAGCTTTCGGGACCCCGAACCAATCGAGTGAACAGCTTTCGGGACCCCAAACCGATCGAGTGTGCAGAAGATGCGGGCACGTACGGCACATTCGACGGGAGCCAGCCCAGCGGCATACGGCATGGGGAAACCCGCCCCGTCAACTGGCCAACCTGTTGATCGAGTGTGCAGAACATGCACTCTCGATCAACGGTGAACGGGTGGCGCCCAGGCTGGTCGGGGAATGAGGCAGAACGGGTGGCCGGCCGGGTCGGCGAAGACGCCGCGGCCCGGCAGCTCGGTGGCGCCCAGGGCCAGGACCAGTGGAGTCGCCTCGGCGACGTCGTCGACCATGACGTCGAGGTGGACCTGTTGGGGCACGGACGGGTCGGGCCAGGTCGGTGCGCGGTGGTCCGGTGCGAGCTGGAACGCCAGCCCCGATGTCTCCGAGCTGTCCGACACGACAACCCAGTCGTCACTGTCATAGGTGATGGGCCTGCCCAGCAGTTCGGAGTAGAACGTCGCCAAGGCCCGCGGGTCCGGACAGTCCAGGACGACATGGTGCATTCGACCGATCATTGAACCGGATGCTGCCACCGCAGGGCCGGGACCAACAGACCCCCTTGGCCATCCACGCACGATCGAGTGCACAGCTTTCGGGGCCCATGGGCCCCGAAAGCTGTTCACTCGATCGGTCGGGGGTCCCGAAAGCTGTTCACTCGATCAGGTGAGCAGGCCGTCGGCCACGAGGTCGCGGATCTGCGGCACCAGCTCGGCCCGAACGGCCGCCGGATCGACCTCGACGAGCGACGCAATCGCGTCCAGCGCGGCACGCGCGGTCAGCTGCCCATCGGCGACGCCGACGTAGGCAGCGAGCAGTGTGTCGGCCCGCACGACGCGCCGCAGGCCGCCACCTTGCCGGATGAGGATCACCGAGGGATCCTCGGCGCCCGGACGCCCGTGCCGCTCCTCGGTCACATCCGCGGCGCACGACCACGCCACGTCGAGCACGTCATCGTCGCTGTGCTCGGCGAGCCAAGTCCGTGCGGCGAGGCCGGCTTCGACGACCGCGCCCATCGCCGCCGCCACCGGGCCGGGAGCCTCGTCGAGGGACCGCCAGGGCACCCGGTCGTCCATCGGCCGCTGGAGCGCCACGATGCCGAACCCGATCGACTCGACCTCGCGCGAGGCGAAGTCGCGCAGCCACGCCGCACAGAGGCGGTCGTGCTCCGCCGAACCGGGCCGGTGGCCGCCGTCGCGGCTCCAGAGCTCGGCGTACTGGGCCGGGTCCTGGAGCTCGCGCTGGACCACCCAGGCGTCGAGACCAACCCCCTCGAGCCACTCATCCCACACGTCACGCCACGTCCGGCCGGCAGGCACCTCCCAGTTGCCGAGGAGCTGCGCGACACCACCCGGCTCGAGGACCGCCTCGACCTGCTGGACCAAGGAGCGCACCACCGTGTCCCCGGGTCGTCCGCCATCCCGGTACGCATAGACCGGAACGTCCCCGTCGCGCGGCGTGATGACGAAGGGCGGGTTGGAGACGACGAGCGAGAAGCGCTCGCCCGCAACTGGATCGAGCAGGTCACCGGCCCGGAGGTCGACGTCCAGGCCGGCGAGAGCCGCATTGAAACGGGCAAACGCAAGCGCCCTCTCGGAGATGTCCGTGGCCACGATCGACCCTGCGTGGCTGCCGAGGTGGAGCGCCTGGACTCCTGCCCCGGTGCCGAGATCCAGGGCCCGTCCGACCCGGCGACGGATCGTCCATGACGCCAGGGTCGTCGTGGCGCCGCCGATGCCGAGGACGTGGTCGGGTCGGAGCGGCTGCCGGGTGACCAGCTCGGAGAGGTCGGAGGCCACCCACCAGTCGTGAGTCTCGTCCGAATAGGGCCGCAGGTCGCACGTCCCGACGACCTGGTCCGCATCGCCGCGCACGAGGCCGAGGGCCCTGGCCCCGTCGATCCGCAGGGACGGCAGTGCGGTGTCCAGCGCAGCGCCGCTGATCCGCCGACCCAGCGTGAAGAGCCGGATCAGCGTGCCGCAGCAGTCGGGGGTGCGCCCAGCCGCCCCACTCGGGTCAGGCGCGGGGGCGGTCGCGAGCAGCGCCGGGAGCGGCTGCTCGCGGTGCAGGGCGGCCGAGGCGAGAGGCCCCAACCGCTCGGCTACCCCGTCCACCGTGAAGCGGGCCGCCACGAGGTCGTCGCGCAGTCGCGCGATGAGGCCGGCGTCGACGACCGGCGGGGGCGGGGACGACGGAACCTGCGGGGCCACCGGATGGCAGCGGGTCAGCCGCGCGAGTTGGTGGCCGCGGGCGGTGTGGGCGCCTGCCCCTGCGCCTGCCCCTGCGCCTGCCCCTGCGGCTGCCCCTCGTCGTCCGCCTCGCTGGCGGCCAGCGCCGACTCGAGGTCGGAATGGATCTCGAAGACCTTGTCGAGCCCTGTGATGGCGAAGACCCGCAGCACCCGCTCGGCGGTGCAGACGAGCCGCAGGGAACCGCCACGGGTCCGCGCGATCTTCAGTCGGCCCACGAGCACCCCGAGCCCGGTGGAGTCGAGGAACGTGACGTCGCTGAGGTCGACGACGAGATCCGGGCGTCCGGCGTGGATCTGCTCGTCCAGCTTCTCCCTGACGAACGGTGCCGTGTAGACATCGATCTCGCCACCGAGGCGCACCACGGTGCGGTCACCGTGATCGGCCCGGGTGATCGACAGATCCACCTGTGGCCCCTTCCCGCTTGTGCGTTGCCATGTGCCTTGCCATTGCGTGGCCATTGCCTCGCAACGACCCGGTATCTCCCTGACCTCGGGAGTAACATGCCCGGGTCGCCGCAACGTTACCCCGGCGACATACGGTTGCTCCACATGAACGGGTCTGACGCGCTGTCGACAACACACCCGGCGTCGCCCGGCGTCCCGGTGGTGGACTACCACGCGCCGTTCGACCCGGGGGCGTTGCTCAGCCGGCTGGTCGGTGAGCACCCCGAGCGCCTGCTCCACGTCCACGAGCTCCCGGCGCGACCTGCCCAGTGCGTCGAGTGGCCCGACTGGCTCGAGCCCACCCTCCTCGGCGCGCTGGTCGGAGCGGGCATCCCGGCCCCATGGCGACACCAGGTCGAGGTCGCCGACACCGCCCACGGAGGCCAGCACGTCGTGGTCTCCACCGGCACCGCCTCCGGCAAGAGCCTTGGCTACCTCATGCCGCTGCTCACCGACGTCATCGACGGGACCCGAGCGCCGAACGGTCGCGGTGCCACGGCCCTGTACATCGCCCCGACGAAGGCTCTCGCCGCGGACCAGCTCGACCGCATCGCGCGGCTTGCCCTGCCAGCCGTCCGCCCGGCGACGTACGACGGCGACACGCCAGCCGACGAGCGCCGCTGGATCCGCGACCACGCCAATCTCGTCCTCACCAACCCCGACCTCGTCCACCACTCCCTCCTGCCGAGCCACGAGCGGTGGGCGTCGTTCCTCCGGGCTCTGCGCTACGTCGTCGTCGACGAGTGCCACGTCTACAAGGGCGTCTTCGGGTCGCATCTCGCCGCCGTCCTCCGCCGACTCCGGCGCGTCGCCGCCCGCTACCGCGCGACACCCACCTTCGTCTTCGCATCCGCCACCGTTGCCGACCCGGCCGAGCATGCATCACGACTTCTTGGTATGCCGCTGAGCTCGGTCACCGAGGACGGCTCTCCTCGTGCGTCCATGACCTTCGCCCTCTGGGAGCCTCCGCTCCTCGTCGACGAGAAGGGACTCCCCAGCCGGGCCAGCACGATCACCGAGACCGGCGACCTGCTCGCCGGATGCGTTGAAGCAGACGTGCAGACGGTTGCCTTTGCGCGGTCACGCGCCGGCGTGGAAGTGGTCGCGAACGTCGCCCGGGCCCGTCTGGGAGAGTCACCGGACGAAGGGCTTTCCGGGGGTCCACGGGGGCGGAGCCCCCGTGTGTCGGACGAAGGGCTTTCCGGGGGTCCACGGGGGCGGAGCCCCCGTGTGTCGGCATACCGTGGCGGTTATCTCCCGGAGGAGCGAAGGGAGCTGGAGAGGGCCCTGCGATCACGCGACCTCGTCGGCATCGCCGCGACGAACGCCCTCGAGCTCGGTGTCGACATCACAGGTCTCGACGCGGTTCTGCTCGCCGGATGGCCCGGCACGTTGGCATCGCTGTGGCAGCAGGCCGGACGGGCCGGGCGGACGGGGCAGGGCTCGCTGGCCGTGCTCGTCGCAGCGGACGACCCGCTCGACACGTTCCTCGTCCACCACCCCGAGAGCATCTTCGGCCGGGGGGTCGAGGCCGCCGTGGTCGACCCAGACAATCCCCACGTCCTCGGGCCGCATCTCGCGGCGGCGGCCGCGGAGCTGCCCCTGACGGACGCGGACTTCGAGCTCTTTGGTCCCGAGACCGGTCCCCTCCTCGATGCCCTCGTCGCCAAGGGCCTCCTCAAGAAGCGACCCCGCGGCTGGTTCTGGGGCCGCGAAGACCGCCCCTCCGACCACCTGTCCCTGCGCGGAGCCGGCGAACCGGTCCGCGTCGTCGAGACCCGGACCGGGCGTGTGGTCGGGACCGTCGACGAGGCCTCGGCCCACGCCCAGGTCCACACCGGCGCGGTGCATCTGCACCAGGGCCAGAGCTGGGTCGTCACCGGGCTCGACCTCGCCGAAGCCACCGCCTTTGCCGTCCGCGGCGACCCGGGATGGACCACCCAGGCGCAGTCGGTGAGCGAGTTCGCGATCGTCCGCGAGCTCGAGGGTGCCGACTGGGGTCCGCTGCGGTGCTCGTTCGGCCACGTGACCGTCACCCACCAGGTCGTCTCCTTCCTGCGGCGGCTCCCGGGCGGGGAGGTCCTCGGGGAGCACCCGCTCGACCTGCCGCCCCGCTCCCTCGCGACCAAGGCGATGTGGTGGACGCTGCCGGTGGACGCACTCGCGGCTGCAGGCGTCGATGAGGCCGACATCCCCGGTGCGGCCCACGCGGCCGAACACGCCGCCATCGGGATGCTGCCGCTCTTCGCCACGGCCGACCGTTGGGACATCGGCGGGGTGTCCACGGCCCTGCACCCGGACACCGGGCTGCCGACCATCCTCATCTACGACGGCCATCCCGGCGGGGCGGGCTTCGCGGAGCGCGGCTACCGGCGGGTCAGCGAGTGGCTCACCGCGACGCGCGACGCGATCGCCGCGTGCGAATGCTCCACCGGCTGCCCCTCCTGCATCCAGTCCCCGAAGTGCGGCAGCGGCAACGAACCGCTGGACAAGGCCGGCGCGATCGCTCTGCTCGGGCTGACGCTCTCACGCTGCACCGGAGGGTAAGGAGCGTTTCGGGACGCGCGGAATGGGGCGGAATCCACCCAAATTCCCCCGTTCCTCTCCCGCTTGTCGCCCTTCGTGGCTATCGTTCGGTTCGGCGCAGAGCCCACCCGCGCCGCTTTGAGGGATCCCTCGACAGGAGAGACATGAAGCGAAGGATGATGGGCGCGGTCGCTGCCGTGCCCGTTGCGCTCGCGCTGGCGGGCCCGGGGTCCGCCGACGCGGCAGTGACCCAGACGGACGCATCGTTCACGGACGGCATCTACGTCGTCCAGATGGCCGACCTGCCGGTCGTCGCCTATGACGGCACGATCGCCGGCTACCAGGCGACCAAGCCCGCCAAGGGCCAGAAGGTCAACCCGGCGTCATCGGCCGTGACCAAGTATGTCGACCGGCTCAAGAGCACGCACAACGCAGCGCTCGGCAAGGTCGGCGCTTCGTCGAAGCTCTACGACTACGCCTACACCTACAACGGCTTCGCCGCCCGCCTGACGTCCGACCAGGCCAAGAAGCTGGGGAACGTCTCCGGCGTCCTCGCCGTGACCAAGCAGCAGACCTACTCCATCGACACGTCGACGACGCCGGAGTTCCTCGGGCTCACCGACGAGGGCGGGCTCTGGGACCAGCTGGGCGGCACGAAGAGCGCCGGCGAGGACATCCTCATCGGCGTCATCGACTCCGGCATCTGGCCCGAGTCACTCTCCTTCACTGACCGGGTCAACGCCAACGGGGTCCCGGTGGCGGCTCCGAGCGGCACGGTCGCGTACTCCAAGCCCGACCTCGCGAGGAACAAGGCGTGCCTTACCGGTGAGGAGTGGGCACCGGATGACTGCAACAACAAACTCGTCGCCGCGCGCTACTTCAACGCTGGTCAGGGCGGAAACGGCGCCATCAACCGCGACCGGCCATGGGAGTTCAACTCCGCCCGCGACTACAACGGCCACGGCTCCCACACCGCTGGCACTGCGGGCGGCAACCACAACGTCCCGGTCGACGGCCTTGGCGCCGCAGTGGCGCCCAACGGCATCAGCGGCATGGCGCCGCGGGCCCGCATCGCCGCCTACAAGGCGCTGTGGTCGACTCAGTCGGGCGACACCGCCGGAGGCACGACGTCCGATCTCGTGGCGGCCATCGACACCGCTGTAGCGGATGGTGTCGACGTGATCAACTACTCGATCAGCGGCTCGCAGACGAACTTCGCCGACCCGGCCGAGATCGCCTTCCTCTTCGCCGCCGACGCCGGCGTCTTCGTGGCCACCTCGGCGGGCAACAGCGGTCCGACGGCGTCGACCGTCGCGCATCCCTCCCCGTGGGTCACGACCGTCGCGGCCGGTACGCACAACCGCAGCGGCAACGGCTCGGTCACCCTGGGCAACGGGACGACCTACAACGGGGCGTCGCTCGCCTCGGCGGCGGTCTCAGCCGACTTCATCGACGCCACGGCGGCCGGCAAGGCCGGTGCGGACGCCACGCAGGTGAAGCTCTGCTACTCGAGTGCGGACGGCGGCAACGTCCTGGATCCCGCCAAGGTGGCAGGGAAGATCGTCCTCTGTGAGCGCGGCGTGACCGGGCGGACGAACAAGAGCCTCGCCGTCAAGGAGGCCGGTGGCGTCGGCATGGTCCTCGTCAACCCGACGACAAACTCGGTCAACGCCGACTTCCACTTCGTGCCGACGGTGCACCTCAACGCCGACGTCTACAGCGCGGTCAAAGCCTACGCCGCCACGCCGGGCGCGACGGCGACGATCAACGAGGCGACGCTGACGACGGAGGAGCCCGCGCCGTTCACGGCCAGCTTCTCCTCGCGCGGACCGCTGCGTGCTGGTGGCGGTGACCTGCTCAAGCCGGATGTCATCGCCCCTGGCCAGGACATCCTCGCGGCCTACTCGCCGATGACGAACCAGGGCTATGGCTTCAACCAGATCTCCGGCACGTCGATGTCGAGCCCGCACGTCGCGGGACTGGCGGCGCTGCTCAAGGACCTCCGGCCCGGATGGTCGCCGATGGCCATCAAGAGCGCCCTCATGACCACGGGCTACGACGTCCTCGACAACGCGTCAGTCTCCGACCGAGCGTTCCGACAGGGCGCCGGTCACGTGGAGCCGAACAAGGCGGCGAGCCCAGGCCTGGTCTACGAGAGCTCGTGGAACGACTGGCTCGCCTTCTTGTGCGGCAGCTCGCGCGCCGTCGGGGCGGCTACCTGCACGGCCTTGACCAACGCCGGCTACAGCACAGACGCCAGCGACTTGAACGGGGCCTCGATTGCCATCGGCGACTTGGCGGGCATCCAGACCGTCACTCGCAAGGTGACCAACGTCGGTGATTCCCCTGCGAGGTACCGCGCCCGCGTCACTGGCCTCAGCGGCGTCAGTGTCGAGGTGTCGCCGTCGACCCTGACGGTCGCCCCTGGAGAGACGAAGGAGTTCACCGTCACGTTCACGCGAACCAGGGCGGCGGTGAACGCCTATGTCGGCGGCCATCTGACGTGGACGGACGGTACGCACGATGTGCGTTCGCCGTTGGTGGTGCGTCCGGTGGCGCTTGCGGCGCCGGCGCAGGTTACGGCTGACCCGGCCGGCTCGAGCTACCAGGTGACCTTCGGCTACGACGGCTCGTTCTCGGCCACACCGCGGGGGCTCGTCCCAGCGGCGGTCACGCCGGGGATCGTCGCGGACGACCCGACGGACTCGACCTGCTCGCTCACCTCGCCGAACGCCCAGAAGATCGACGTTGCCGTACCAGCAGGCACGACGTACGCGCGGTTCTCGCTCTTCGACGCAGACGTCAACGCGGGCTCCGATCTCGACCTCTGTGTCTTCAAC
>NZ_DATEEY010000135.1:0-21905 GCF_035280925.1 Intrasporangium sp.
TGTCGATGACCTCGTGGTCATACGACTTCAAGCGGATGCGGATCTTCTGTCCCGCCATCTCCGTTACGTCTCTCTCTCGCCGTACCTGTGCAGTCCGGTTCCCTTGGCATCCGACCCCCGAGGTCGGGCGTGTCGCGCCCGCTCCGCGGTGAGAGCCGCACCGAAGTGCCGCTCTCGTGGTGGATTGCCCGGCCGAACCGGGTGGCTTGCGCTTCCCTCGGGCCTCTGTCGAGTCCGTCGCACGCCGTGAGATCGTGCGGACGAGGGGCGGCGGCACTGACATGGGTCAGCGACGCGCGTCAAGCAACCTGACAAGTGTGCCAGAGGCCCGAACCACGATCAAATCAACGCGGAGCGTATGCCGCTGGGCTCGCTCGCGCGCCCGGGACGGCCGGCTCGGGTGCCAGCGTCCACTCCGCGTCGAGTGTGCACTTCGTGCCGCTCCCCCCGTCGAGTGTGCGGTACGTGCCGCTCCCCCCGTCGAGTGTGCGGTACGTGCCGCTCTCCCCCGTCTAGGGTGCACTTCGTGCCGACGTGCAACGACATTTACTGCACACTCGACGAACGGGGTGAGGCGCGAACTGCACACTCGACGAAAACCGGGCCGGCGTCTGGCGCGAACTGCACACTCGACGAACGGGGTCAGGGGGCGGGCGCGAGGAAGGCCGTGAGCGCCGCGACGTACATGGCCGGGTCGTGCGCCCCGCCGAGCTCACGAGCGCTGTGCATGGACAGCAGCGGCGCACCGAAGTCGACGGTCGTCGCGCCCGTCAGCGCCGAGGTCATCGGACCCACCGTCGAGCCGCACGGCAGGTCGGTCCGGACCACGAACGACTGCATCGGCACCGCCGCCTGCTCGCAGGCGAGCCGGAACGCCGCCTCGCCGAGCGAGTCGGTGGCATAGCGCAGGTTGGTGTTGATCTTCAGCACCGGCCCGCCGTTGACCGCGATGTGGTGGAGCGGCTCGTGGCGGTCCGCGTAGTTCGGATGCGTCGCATGGGCCATGTCGCCGCTCGCGATGACGGTCGACGCGAGGGCCCGCCAGTAGTCCTCCCGGGATCCGCCCCCGGCAAGGACGAGTCGCTCGAGGACCGATGGGAGGAGCGTGGACATCGCCCCGCGCTCGGACTGGCTCCCGACCTCCTCGTGGTCGAAGAGGACGAGGACCGGCACGTGGCGCGGCTCGGTGCGGGCGGCCTCGACCAGGGCGCGCACGCCGGCGTACGACGTGCCGAGGTTGTCGAGCCGCGGCGCCGCGATGAGCTCGCTGCGACGCCCGAGACGGCGGGAGGGCTCAACCGGATACGTCATGACGTCCCAGCCGAGGAGGTCGGCGGCCGGGACGCCAACCTGTTCGCTGAGGTAGCGGCGGAAGTCGCCCGGGGTGTCTCCGAGCCCCCACAGCGGCTCGAGGTGCAGCTGCCGGTTGAGGGTCAGGCCCTCGTTCTGCTCGCGGTCCAGGTGGATCGCGAGCTGGGCAACCCGCAGCAGCGGCGTCGTGTCGTGGAAGAGGCGGGCCTCGACGGCTCCGCGCCCCTCTCCCCGCCCCTCTCCCCGCCCCTCTCCTCGCCCCTCTCCCCGCACCGCGACGCGGCCGGCGAGGCCGAGGTCCCGGTCGAGCCACGAGTTGAGCAGCGGCCCGCCGTAGACCTCCACGCCCAGCGACTGCCAGCCGGACTTGAGGCGGTCGGGGTTGGGCTTGATGCGGAAGTTGGGGCTGTCGGTGTGCGCCCCGACGACACGGAACCCGGCGGCGGGGCCGGACCCAGCGGCATACGCCCCCCTGGTGTCCCACGCGATGAGCGAGCCGCCGCGGATGAGGAACCGGGCACCGGGCGCGGTCGGGAACGGCTCGGACTCGACCACCTCGGTGAAGCCCGCCTCCGTGAGGCGCGAGGCGGCGCTCGCACACGCGTGGAACGAGGTCGGTGAGGCGTCGACGAAGTCGATGAGACCCTGGGCTTCGGTGTCGATGTCGAACGCGTGCGCCATGGGAGCGACCTTATCCCCACCCTTTTTCTGCCGTATGCCGCTGTGCTCGCTCCCCCGCCACCGTCCTCCCAGCCCTCCCGCCCGCCACAATGGGCCCATGACCAGCCCACCCTCACCCGACCAGCCGCGCTCGCCGTCGGAGCGGATCCGCGTCGGAGTCCAGCTGCCCGAGGTCGAGCGGCGCGTCGAGTGGCCGGAGCTGCTCGACCTGGCGCGGGCTGCGGAGGACGTCGGTCTCGACTCGCTGTGGCTCGGCGACCACCTGCTCTACGACCTGCCCGGCGGGGTCACCAGGGGTCCGTGGGAGGCCTGGACGTCGTTGGCCGCCCTCGCCACCGTCACGTCGCGGGTCCAGCTCGGGCCCTTCGTCGCGTCGACCTCGTTCCATGCGCCCGCGATGCTCGCGAAGATGGCGGCGACGGTGGACGCCATCGCCGGTGGGCGGCTCGTGCTCGGCCTCGGCGCCGGGTGGAACGAGCGGGAGTACCAGGCCTTCGGGTTCCCCTTCGACAACCGGGTGGCGCGGTTCGAGGAGGCCTTGACCATCATCCGGCAGCTCGTCCGGGAGGGGCGCTCGGACTTCCATGGGCGGTTCTACTCGGTCGACAACTGCGTCATCGACCCGCCGCCGGCACGGCCGGGTGGCCCACCGCTCATGCTCGGCTCCACGGGCCCCCGCATGATGCGGATCGGCCTGCCCCACGTCGACCTGTGGAACACGTGGTGGAGCGACTACGGCAACTCCGTGCCGGGCTTCGAGTCGATGCGCGAGCGGGTCGAGGACGCTGCGGCGCAGGCGGGTCGGGAGCCGGGCGAGGTGGGCGCCACCGCAGCGGTCCTCGTGCGGTTCGCACCGGGCCGGGGCCGAGTCATGGGCGAGGGTGACTACAACGTCCCGGTCGAACCAGTGCCCGGTTCGCCGGCGGCCATCGCGGAGCACGTGGCTGCCCTTGGTGCTGCCGGGGCCGTCCACCTCCAGCTCGTCCTCGACCCGATCACGATCGACTCCATCCTGGAGGTCGGCAAAGCCGTGGCGCTGCTGTGACCGGCCCGCCATGCTTGCGCCATGACGGTTGACGGGAGGGTGGCTCCCGGCTTCGAGGCGGTGCGAGAGGCGTTCGCCGACGTGGTCCGCGATCAGTCGGGCACCGGAGCCGCCGCGGCGGTCTGGCACGACGGCAGGTGGGTCGTCGACCTCTGGGGTGGCCATGCCGACGCGGCGCGGACTCGGCCCTGGGACCGGGACAGCATCGTCATGCCCTACTCGGTGACCAAGCCCTTCGCCGCACTCGCGGCACTCACCTTGGTGGACCGCGGGCTGCTCGAGCTCGACGCGCCCGTCCAGCGCCACTGGCCGGAGCTGCGGACCGAGGCCACGGTCCGGCAGGTGCTCTCCCACCAGGTGGGGCTCGTCGCACTCGCCGAGCCTGCCCGGGCGTCGCTCCTGCTCGACTGGACGGTCCTGTGCGGTCGCCTCGCCGCCGAGGAGGCCCTGTGGCCCTCCGGCACGGCCATCGGTGAGTCAGCCCTCTTCCATGGCCACCTCGTCGGCGAGATCGTCCGCCGGGTCGACGGGCGCGATGTCGGCAGGTACCTCCGCGAGGAGGTCTGCGGGCCTGCAGACCTCGACTTCGCGATCGGCCTGACATCCGGGGAGCTGGGGCGCGTCGTCGACCTGACGGGACTCGACGCCCTCTCGGAGCAGGTGGCCGACCCGACTGCACCCGACCTGCTGCGGAAGGCGCTGCTCAACCCGCCCGGAGCGATCGACGCCGAGGTCGTCAACGGCGCGGCCTTCCGCCAAGCGCAGGTGCCAGCCATCAACGGCCACGGGACCGCGCGGGCGGTCGCCGGCCTCTACGCGCGGCTGCTCGAGGGCCGGCTGATCTCCACGGCGTTGCGCCACGAGGCCTCCCGACCACAGGCCTCCGGAGTGGATCGGGTCATGGGCGGTGCGCCCCGGTCCTGGGGGCTCGGTTTCGCTGTCGACGCGGACGGCTTCGGCATGGGCGGCATCGGGGGGAGCCTCGGCTGGGCGAGCACCGAGGGGGGCTATGCATACGCGTTCGTCACGGGCACCATGGGCACGCACGAACGGTCGGACCTCGTCGAGAACGCCTTCCGTGCAGTCATCGGCCTGCCACCGCCCTGACCGGGGCTCGGCCGACTGGGACAAAGGACGGGACGGCTTCGAGCGGTCGTGCTCACGACGGGCCGACAGCGGGGATTCGTCCCGTCCGTTGTCCCAGCGAGCCAAGGGAAAGGACGAGCGGCGACCAGCGGCGACGAGCCCAGCCGCCCACGAGACGGCGCCGATACACGGGAGCGAGCCCAGCGGCATACGCCATCGGTGTGCCGGTGATGCGGGAAGGCCCGGCCCGCCGAAGCGGACCGGGCCCTCCCGGGTGAGACGTACGTCAGGTCACTTGAGGATCTTCGTGACGCGACCGGCGCCGACCGTTCGGCCACCCTCACGGATGGCGAACTTCAGGCCCTCCTCCATGGCGATCGGCTGGATCAGCTCGACCTTCATGTCGGTGTTGTCGCCGGGCATGACCATCTCGGTGCCCTCGGGCAGGTGGACGACACCCGTCACGTCCGTGGTCCGGAAGTAGAACTGCGGACGGTAGTTGTCGTAGAACGGCGTGTGACGGCCGCCCTCGTCCTTGGACAGGATGTAGACCTGAGCGTCGAAGTCGGTGTGGGGCGTGATCGAGCCAGGCTTGACGACGACCTGGCCACGCTCGACGTCCTCGCGCTTGACACCGCGAAGGAGCAGGCCGACGTTCTCACCCGCACGACCCTCGTCGAGCAGCTTGCGGAACATCTCGACACCGGTGACCGTGGTCTTGGTGGCCGGGCCGGGGTGGATGCCGACGATCTCGACCTCCTCGTTGACCTTGAGGATGCCGCGCTCGATCCGGCCCGTGACGACCGTGCCACGACCGGTGATCGTGAAGACGTCCTCGACGGGCATGAGGAACGGCTTGTCGACGTCGCGCTCCGGCTCCGGGATGTACGAGTCCACGGCGTCCATCAGGTCGAGGACCGTCTGGCCCCACTCCGCGTCGCCCTCGAGCGCCTTGAGTGCGGAGACCTTGATGACCGGGACGTCGTCGCCGGGGAACTCGTAGGTCGTCAGCAGCTCACGGACCTCCATCTCGACGAGCTCGAGGATCTCCTCGTCGTCGACCATGTCGGCCTTGTTGAGCGCCACCACGATGTAGGGGACGCCCACCTGGCGAGCGAGGAGGACGTGCTCCTTCGTCTGCGGCATCGGGCCGTCGGTCGCGGCGACCACGAGGATCGCACCGTCCATCTGCGCAGCCCCGGTGATCATGTTCTTGACGTAGTCAGCGTGACCCGGGCAGTCGACGTGGGCGTAGTGGCGACCCTCCGTCTGGTACTCGATGTGTGCGATCGAGATGGTGATGCCGCGCTGGCGCTCCTCGGGAGCCTTGTCGATGTCGTCGAACGCGAACTGCGGGTTGAGGTCCGGGTACTTGTCGTGCAGGACCTTGGAGATCGCAGCCGTCAGCGTCGTCTTGCCGTGGTCGATGTGACCAATGGTGCCGATGTTGACGTGCGGCTTGGTCCGCTCGAACTTTGCCTTCGCCACTGTGGTCCTCCTCAGGACTTCATAGTGTTACGCCGTACGACCAGGGCAGGACGTGGCGCTGTTGGGTGGTGATTTCCGATTGGGATTCCTCGGGAGAGACTAGCCGGGTTGCCCCGGCAGTCACTCGCCGCGGGTCTTCTTGATGATCTCCTCGGCAACAGCCTTGGGGACCTCTGAGTAGGAGTCGAACTCCATGGAGAAGCTCGCGCGACCCTGCGTCTTGGAACGCAGGTCGCCGACGTAGCCGAACATCTCGGACAGCGGGACGACCGCGCGGACCACCTTGGCGCCGCTGATGTCGTCCATGCCCTGGATGTGGCCACGGCGGGAGTTGATGTCGCCGATGACCTCACCCATGTAGTCCTCGGGTGTGCGGACCTCGACCGCCATCACGGGCTCGAGGAGCACGGGGTTCGCCTTCTTGACGGCCTCCTTGAGGACCATCGAGCCGGCGATCTTGAAGGCCATCTCCGACGAGTCGACGTCGTGGTAGCCACCGTCGACGAGGGTCGCCTTGATCCCGACGAGCGGGTAGCCGGCGAGCACGCCGTACTGCATCGCGTCCTGGATGCCGGCGTCGACGGACGGGATGTACTCGCGCGGGATGCGACCACCCGTGACCGCATTGACGAACTCGTAGAGCTCGCCGCCCTCGGTGTCGGTCAGCGGCTCGAAGGTGACCTGGACCTTCGCAAACTGGCCGGAGCCACCCGTCTGCTTCTTGTGGGTGTAGTCGTACTTCTCGACCGGCTTGCGGATCGTCTCCCGGTAGGCGACCTGCGGCTTGCCGACGTTCGCCTCGACCCTGAACTCCCGCTTCATGCGGTCGACGAGGATGTCGAGGTGCAGCTCGCCCATGCCGGCGATGATCGTCTGGCCGGTCTCCTCGTCGAGGTGGACCTGGAAGGTCGGGTCCTCGGCGGAGAGCTTCTGGATGGCCGTGGAGAGCTTCTCCTGGTCACCCTTGGTCTTCGGCTCGATGGCGACCTGGATGACCGGCTCCGGGAACGACATCGACTCCAGGACGATCGGGTCGTTCAGGTCGCAGAGGGTGTCGCCCGTCGTCGTGTCCTTGAGGCCGATCGCGGCGTAGATGTGGCCGGCCATGGCCTCGTCGACCGGGTTCTCCTTGTTGGCGTGCATCTGGAAGAGCTTGCCGATGCGCTCCTTCTTGCCCTTGGTCGAGTTCATGACCTGGGTGCCGGAGGAGATGTGGCCCGAGTAGACCCGGATGAAGGTCAAGGTGCCGAAGAACGGGTGGGCGGCGACCTTGAAGGCGAGCGCAGAGAACGGCTCGTCCTTCGACGGCTCCCGGGTCATCTCGACCTCCTCGTGGCCCGGCTTGTGCCCGATCATGGCGGGCACGTCCAGGGGCGAGGGCAGGTAGTCGACGACCGCGTCGAGCATCGGCTGGACGCCGCGGTTCTTGAAGGCGGATCCGCAGAGGACCGGGTAGAGCTCCGAGCTCACCGTGAGCTTGCGGATGCCGGCCTTGAGCTCGTCCACGGTCAGCTCGTCGCCGCCGAGGTACTTCTCCATGAGCTCGTCGTCGGACTCGGCGACCCGCTCGACGAGCTGGTGCCGGTACTCCTCGGCCTTGGCCTGCAGGTCCGCGGGGATCTCCTGGATCTCGTACTTGGCGCCCATCGTCACGTCACCCTTGGCGTCACCCGGCCAGACCAGGGCGCGCATGTAGAGCAGGTCGACGACGCCGACGAAGTCGCTCTCCGCGCCGATCGGCAGCTGGAGCACGAGCGGCTCCGCACCGAGGCGGTCCTTGATGGTCTGCACGGTGAAGTAGAAGTCGGCGCCGAGCTTGTCCATCTTGTTGACGAAGCAGACCCGCGGCACGTCGTACTTGTCGGCCTGGCGCCAGACCGTCTCGGACTGGGGCTCGACACCCTCCTTGCCGTCGAAGACCGCAACGGCGCCGTCGAGGACGCGCAGCGAGCGCTCGACCTCGACCGTGAAGTCGACGTGGCCGGGCGTGTCGATGATGTTGATCTGGGTGCCCTCCCAGAAGGAGGTGACCGCGGCGGAGGTGATCGTGATGCCGCGCTCCTTCTCCTGCTCCATCCAGTCGGTCGTCGAGGCACCGTCGTGCGTCTCGCCCATCTTCCGGTTGACGCCGGTGTAGAAGAGGATGCGCTCCGTCGTCGTCGTCTTGCCGGCGTCGATGTGCGCCATGATGCCGATGTTGCGGACCTGCTTGAGGTCCGTCAGGACGTCGAGTGCCACGTCAGTTGTCTCATCTCAGTCGTGTGGGAGAAAGTTCCGGGAGCCGTGCCGGCGGCTTGGGCGGCAGGGCTGGATCCCGGCGGTATGCCGCCAAGCGAGCTCAGCGGCATACGGCCGGACGTGCTGTCACCAGCGGTAGTGCGCGAAGGCCTTGTTGGACTCGGCCATCTTGTGGGTGTCCTCGCGACGCTTCACCGCGGCGCCGAGGCCGTTGGACGCGTCGAGGATCTCGTTCATGAGGCGCTCGGTCATCGTCTTCTCGCGACGCTGCCGGGCGTAGCCGACCAACCAGCGCAGGGCCAGGGTCGTGGACCGACCCGGCTTGACCTCGATGGGCACCTGGTAGGTGGCGCCACCGACGCGACGGGACTTGACCTCCATGGCCGGCTTGACGTTGTCGAGCGCGCGCTTCAGCGTGGCGACGGGGTCGGTGCCGGTCTTCTGGCGGGCGCCCTCGAGCGCGCCGTAGACGATGGTCTCGGCGATCGACTTCTTGCCGTCGAGGAGGATCTTGTTGACGAGCTGCGTGACGAGCGGGCTGGAGTAGACCGGGTCGACGACGAGCGGACGCTTCGGGGCGGGTCCCTTACGAGGCATCAGGCCTTCTCCCTCTTCGCGCCGTAGCGGCTGCGAGCCTGCTTGCGGCCCTTGACACCCTGGGTGTCGAGCGTGCCGCGGATGATCTTGTAGCGGACACCGGGAAGGTCCTTCACACGGCCGCCGCGGACGAGCACGATCGAGTGCTCCTGGAGGTTGTGGCCGACGCCCGGGATGTAGGCCGTGACCTCGATGCCGCTGCTGAGGCGGACACGGGCGACCTTGCGGAGGGCAGAGTTCGGCTTCTTGGGGGTCGTGGTGTACACGCGGGTGCACACACCGCGACGCTGGGGCGAGCCCTTCAGCGCCGGGGTCTTGGCCTTCGTGGCCTTGTCCTGGCGGCCCTTGCGGACCAGCTGGTTGATGGTAGGCAACCTGGTTACTCCGTAACGTTGCTGTTGTCATGCCGCCCCGCTGCGGGGCGGCTCCTTGGTCATCCGGCTCCCGGTGACCCCCGAGGTCGGGAGTGTCGGTGGTCGATCGGTGAACCGGTGCTCCCCCCTGCACTCCCCACAACGTTCGTGGATTGCCCGGCGGAAGGTTCGCTCTGGACCGCAGTGATGTCGCACCGGCCGGGGCCGGCGGGACAGGGCACCGAGGCCGTCATCGCGCATGCCTGAGTACAGGCCTCAGACACAGTGTTCAAGCGTACCGGCGGGGCGCCACGCCGACCAAATCCGCACCCTTGCGCTCACCCACCACCATGCCGTATGCCGCTGGGCCCGCCCCGTGTCGCGGTTCGAGGTACTCGCCGACAACCTGTGGTCGATCAACACCTCCAACCGATCACCTCGAACCGGAGGATCGGTCAGCCGAGGCGCCAGTCGCCCGCGTAGATGTGCAGGACGGGCAGTCCGAGGACCTCGCGCGCCTTGGAGGCCCAGTCGGTGTGGAAGGTGTCCTCGACGGCGTGCGGCTCGGTCACGATGACGACCTCGCGGGCGTTCAGGCGAGCAACCTCCTCGACGAGCACCGGCATGGGGTCGTCCGCGGTCACCTCACCGGTCACCGTCAGACCGCGCCGCTCGAACTCGCGGAGACTCTGCGCGAGCGCCGTCCGCGCATCCGCGTGCGCCCCCTCTCGGTCGACCGGCTTGAGCGCGTCGAGCGCCTCTCGCATCTCGAAGAGGCTGAGGTGGTTGAGGAAGGTGCTGAGCAGGTTGCGCTTCGTGTCCGCCGGCACGAGGACGCGGTAGGTCTCCGGCTCCTCGTCCCCGGCGTGCAGGCTCGCGATCCGGTCCACGTCGACGGGCTTGAGCGCCTCCTCGGTCAGCACGATGACCGCGGCTGGCGCACGTTCGGATTCGTGCTCGGGCTCGGGCTCGGAGGGGGTGTCGGCGGCAGGCGCATCGCTCATACCGCAACCCTATCGAGCAGCCGTGCTCGCCACCCGATCGAGTGAACAACGTCTGGCAGCCGGACTCCCCAGAAGCTGTTCACTCGATCAGGTGGGGGTGTCCCGGGAACCGGGCGTCACGGGCTCGAGACGCCGGCTGGGCTGGGACTGCGCGTGGTGCGCGGTCCCAGCCCAGCGGCATACGGCCCTGTTGGCCGGTGACGGTCGGTCAGAGCTTGTCGAGCCCGAGCGCCTCGTCGTCGAGCCGGATCGCCTCGCCGGTGCCCGTGCCGAAGGTCGCGTAGTCGTACGCGTCGTAGTTCGGCAGCGAGTACATGGCGGCCTTGGCCTCCTCGGTCGGCTCCACCTTGATGTTGCGGTAGCGCGGCAGGCCCGTCCCGGCGGGGATGAGCTTTCCGAGGATGACGTTCTCCTTGAGGCCGAGCAGCGGGTCGGACTTCGCCTCCATGGCGGCCTGCGTGAGGACACGCGTGGTCTCCTGGAAGGACGCGGCCGACAGCCACGACTCGGTCGCGAGCGACGCCTTGGTGATGCCCATGAGCTCCGGACGACCGGACGCGGGGCGACCACCCTCGGCGATCGTCTTGCGGTTCTCCTCCTCGAAGCGACCCCGCTCGGCGAGCTCTCCGGGCAGCAGGTCCGCGTCGCCCGCCTCGATGATCGTCACCCGGCGGAGCATCTGCCGGACGATGACCTCGATGTGCTTGTCGTGGATCGACACACCCTGCTGGCGGTACACCCTCTGCACCTCGTCGACGAGGTGCTTCTGGGCGGCCCGGGGACCGAGGATGCGCAGGACCTGCTTCGGGTCGATCGCGCCCTGGAGCAGCTTGGCGCCGACCTCGACGTGGTCGCCGTCCTGGATGAGCAGGCGCGAGCGCTTGCTCACCGGGTAGGCGTGCTGGTCGGAGCCGTCGTCGGGCGTGAGCAGGATGCGGCGCGCCTTGTCGGTGTCCTCGATCTCGACGCGGCCGGTGGCCTCGGCGATGGGAGCGACACCCTTGGGCGTGCGGGCCTCGAAGAGCTCGACGACACGCGGCAGACCCTGCGTGATGTCGTCGGCCGCCGCGGCACCACCGGTGTGGAAGGTCCGCATGGTCAGCTGCGTGCCCGGCTCACCGATCGACTGGGCGGCGATGATGCCGACCGCCTCGCCGATGTCGACGAGCTTGCCCGTCGCGAGCGAGCGGCCGTAGCACTTGGCACACGTGCCGACCTTCGAGTCACAGGTGAGGACCGAGCGGACCTTGACGTGGTCGACACCGGCCGCGTAGAGCGCGCTGATGACGACGTCACCGAGGTCGATCCCGGCCTCGGCAAGCACCGTGCCGTCCGCGTCCGTGACGTCCTCGGCGAGCGTGCGGGCGTAGACCGACGCCTCGACGACCTCGCTCAGCGTGCGGGTCCCCGTGGTCTCGTTGATCTGGGCGATCGGCAGCGTCAGGCCGCGGTCGGTGCCACAGTCGTCCTCACGGATGATGACGTCCTGCGACACGTCGACGAGACGACGCGTGAGGTAGCCGGAGTCGGCCGTCCGCAGCGCGGTGTCGGCCAGGCCCTTGCGGGCACCGTGCGTCGAGATGAAGAACTCGAGCACCGTGAGGCCCTCACGGAAGTTCGCCTTGATCGGCCGCGGGATGATCTCACCCTTCGGGTTGGCCATGAGGCCTCGCATGCCGGCGATCTGACGGATCTGGAACCAGTTGCCACCAGCACCCGAGGACACCATCCGGTAGATGGGGTTCGTGCGCGGGAAGTTCGTCTCCATCTCCTTGGCGACCTGGTTCGACGCCTGGGTCCAGATCTCGACGAGCTCCTGACGGCGCTCGTCATCGGTGATCAGACCGCGCTCGTACTGCGTCTGCACCTTGGCGGCCTTGGCCTCGTAGCTCTCGAGGATCTCCGCCTTGTTGCCCGGCGTCGTGACGTCGGCGATGGCGACGGTGCTGCCCGAGCGGGTGGCCCAGTGGAAACCGGCCTCCTTCAGGGCGTCGAGCGACGCGGCGACCTGGACCTTGGAGTAGCGCTCCGCGAGGTCGTTGACGATCGCCGACAGGCCCTTGCGGTCGATGGCCTTGTTGATGAACGGGTAGTCCACCGGCAGGGCGTCGTTGAACAGCGCCCGTCCGAGTGTCGTCTCCACGAGGAGCGACGCGACCAGGCCGTTCTCGTCCGGCTCGACGCCCTCGGGCAGCTCGAAGCCATCCGGGGGCACGACGTCGGCGAGGCGCAGCTTGACCAACGAGCCGAGCTCGATCTCGCCGCGGTCGAAGGCCATCCGGGCCTCGGCGGGGGACGAGAAGGCACGGCCGGCACCGAGGCCACCACCCTCGACCAGCTCGGTCAGGTGGAAGATGCCGGTGATCATGTCCTGCGTCGGCATGGTCACAGGGCGACCGTCGGCCGGCTTGAGGATGTTGTTGCTCGAGAGCATCAGGATCCGGGCCTCGGCCTGGGCCTCCGCCGACAGCGGCACGTGCACCGCCATCTGGTCACCGTCGAAGTCGGCGTTGAAGGCCGAGCAGACGAGCGGGTGGATCTGGATCGCCTTGCCCTCGACGAGCTGGGGCTCGAAGGCCTGGATGCCGAGGCGGTGCAGCGTCGGAGCACGGTTGAGCAGCACCGGGTGCTCGGTGATGACCTCTTCGAGCACGTCCCACACCACGGGGCGGGCACGCTCGACCATGCGCTTGGCCGACTTGATGTTCTGCGCGTGGTCGAGGTCGACGAGGCGCTTCATCACGAACGGCTTGAACAGCTCGAGCGCCATCTGCTTGGGCAGGCCGCACTGGTGCAGCTTGAGCTGCGGGCCGACGACGATGACCGAACGGCCGGAGTAGTCGACGCGCTTGCCGAGCAGGTTCTGGCGGAACCGGCCCTGCTTGCCCTTGAGCATGTCGGACAGCGACTTCAGCGGACGGTTGCCGGGGCCCGTGACGGGGCGACCGCGACGGCCGTTGTCGAACAGCGAGTCGACGGCCTCCTGGAGCATCCGCTTCTCGTTGTTGACGATGATCTCGGGGGCGCCGAGGTCGAGCAGTCGCTTGAGCCGGTTGTTGCGGTTGATGACGCGACGGTAGAGGTCGTTGAGGTCCGACGTCGCGAAGCGGCCACCGTCGAGCTGCACCATCGGGCGCAGGTCCGGCGGGATGACCGGGATGGCGTCGAGGACCATGCCGCTCGGCCGGTTCGTCGTCGTCTGGAACGCGGCGACGACCTTGAGCCGCTTGATGGCTCGGGTCTTCTTCTGCCCCTTGCCGGTCGCGATGATCTCCTGGAGCGAGTCGGCCTCGGCGTCGAGGTCGAAGGACTCGAGCCGCTTCTGGATCGCCGCGGCACCCATGCCGCCCTCGAAGTAGAGACCGAAGCGGTCACGCATCTCGCGGTAGAGGATCTCGTCGCCCTCGAGGTCCTGGACCTTGAGGTTCTTGAACCGGTCCCAGACCTGCTCGAGCCGCTCGACCTGCTGGTCCGCACGGCGCCGGATGGCGTTCATCTCGCGCTCGGCGGAGTCGCGGACCTTCCGCTTGGCGTCGGCCTTGGCACCCTCGGCCTCGAGCGCGGCGATGTCCTGCTCGAGCTTCTGGGCGCGGGCCTCGACGTCGGCGTCGCGGCGGTTCTCGAGCTCCTTCTTCTCGACCTGGATCTGCGCCTCGAGCGAGGGCAGGTCGGCGTGCCGCTGCTCCTCGTCGACGTGCGTGATCATGTAGGCCGCGAAGTAGATGACCTTCTCGAGGTCCTTCGGGGCCAGGTCGAGCAGGTACCCGAGGCGCGACGGGACGCCCTTGAAGTACCAGATGTGGGTGACGGGCGCGGCGAGCTCGATGTGGCCCATCCGCTCGCGGCGCACCTTGGCGCGGGTGACCTCGACGCCACAGCGCTCACAGATGATGCCCTTGAAGCGGACGCGCTTGTACTTGCCGCAGTTGCACTCCCAGTCCCGGGTCGGGCCGAAGATGCGCTCGCAGAACAGGCCCTCCTTCTCCGGCTTGAGGGTGCGGTAGTTGATGGTCTCGGGCTTCTTGACCTCGCCGTGGCTCCACTGGCGGATGTCCTCCGCGGTCGCAAGGCCAATGCGCAGCTCGTCGAAGAAGTTGACGTCGAGCACGTGGTTCCTTCTCTCGTAACTCTGGTGAGTCTCGTGGTCTGAGTGGGTGTCAAAGACTTCGGTCACGTATGCCGCTGAGCTGGCTCAGCGGCATACGTGCCGCTTGTCGCGTGGGGCCGTTCAGACCTCTTCAACGCTGGACGGCTCTCGCCGGCTCAGGTCGATGCCGAGCTCCTCCGCTGCACGGAAGACCTCCTCGTCGGACTCCTTCATCTCGATGGTCGTGCCCTCGGAGTTCAGGACCTCGACGTTGAGACACAGCGACTGCATCTCCTTGAGGAGGACCTTGAACGACTCCGGGATGCCCGAGTCGGGGATGTTCTCGCCCTTGACGATCGCCTCGTAGACCTTGACCCGGCCCGGGACGTCGTCGGACTTGATCGTCAGCAGCTCCTGGAGCGTGTAGGCCGCGCCGTACGCCTCGAGCGCCCAGACCTCCATCTCACCGAAGCGCTGGCCACCGAACTGGGCCTTACCGCCGAGCGGCTGCTGGGTGATCATCGAGTAGGGACCCGTCGAGCGCGCGTGGATCTTGTCGTCGACGAGGTGGTGCAGCTTGAGGATGTACATGTAGCCGACCGCGACCGGCTCCGGGAACGGCTCACCGGATCGACCGTCGAACATGCGGGCCTTGCCGGTGCCGTCGACGAGCCGCACGCCGTCGCGCGTCGGGTGGGTCGAGTCGAGCAGGCCCATGACGACGTCCTCGGACGCGCCGTCGAAGACGGGGGTCGCGATCCGGGTGCCGGCCGGGGCCTGGTGCGCGTCGGTCGGGAGCTCCTTCGCCCACGCGGGCTTGCCCTCGACCTCCCAGCCGCGGCTCGCGGCCCATCCGAGGTGCAGCTCGAGGATCTGCCCGAGGTTCATCCGTCGCGGCACGCCGTGCGGGTTGAGGATCACGTCGACGGGCGTGCCGTCCTCGAGGAACGGCATGTCCTCGACCGGCAGGATCTTGCTGATGACGCCCTTGTTGCCGTGCCGGCCGGCAAGCTTGTCACCGTCGGTGATCTTGCGCTTGTTGGCGACGTACACGCGGACGAGCTGGTTGACCCCCGGCGGGAGGTCGTCGCCCATGTCGGCTCGGAACTCCTTGACGCCGATGACCGTGCCGGTCTCGCCGTGCGGGACCTTGAGGGACGTGTCGCGGACCTCGCGCGCCTTCTCACCGAAGATCGCGCGGAGCAGGCGCTCCTCCGGCGTCAGCTCGGTCTCGCCCTTGGGCGTGACCTTGCCGACGAGCAGGTCGCCGTCGCGCACCTCGGCGCCGACGCGGATGATGCCGCGCTCGTCGAGGTCGGCGAGGACGTCCTCGGAGACGTTCGGGATGTCCCGGGTGATCTCCTCCGGACCGAGCTTGGTGTCCCGGGCGTCGACCTCGTGCTCCTCGATGTGGATCGAGGACAGGACGTCGTCCTGGACCAGCCGCTGGGACAGGATGATCGCGTCCTCGTAGTTGTGGCCCTCCCACGACATGAACGCGACGAGCAGGTTGCGCCCGAGCGCCATCTCTCCGCCGTCCGTCGCGGGACCGTCGGCGATGACCGCACCGGCCTCGAGACGCTGGCCCTCGTCGACGCGCACCACCTGGTTGTAGCTGGTGCCCTGGTTGGACCGGTCGAACTTGGCGACCCGGTAGGTCTGGTACGTGCCGTCGTCGTTGGCGACGGTGACCAGGTCCGCCGAGACCTCCTGGACGACACCGGCCTTGTCGGCCCGGACGACGTCGCCCGAGTCGAGCGCGGCACGGAACTCCATGCCGGTGCCGACGAGCGGGGCCTCGCTCTTGACGAGCGGGACCGCCTGACGCTGCATGTTGGCGCCCATGAGGGCCCGGTTGGCGTCGTCGTGCTCGAGGAACGGGATCATCGCCGTCGCGGCCGAGACCATCTGGCGCGGCGAGACGTCCATGTAGTCGACGTCGTCGCCGGGGATGAGCTCGACCTCGCCGCCCTTGGTCCGGACGAGGACGCGCTCGTCGACGAAGCGGCCCTTGTCGTCCACCGCGGCGTTGGCCTGGGCGACGACGAACTTGTCCTCCTCGTCGGCCGACAGGTAGTGCACCTCGTCCGTCACGACACCGTCGGTCACCTTGCGGTACGGCGTCTCGATGAAGCCGAACGCGTTGATCCGCCCGAAGCTCGCGAGCGAGCCGATGAGACCGATGTTGGGGCCTTCCGGCGTCTCGATCGGGCACATGCGGCCGTAGTGCGAGTGGTGGACGTCGCGGACCTCCATCTGCGCCCGGTCACGGGAGATACCGCCCGGGCCCAGCGCGTTGAGGCGACGCTTGTGGGTCAGACCCGCGAGCGGGTTGTTCTGGTCCATGAACTGGGACAGCTGGCTCGTGCCGAAGAACTCCTTGATGGAGGCGACGACGGGCCGGATGTTGATCAGCGTCTGCGGCGTGATGGCCTCGACGTCCTGGGTCGTCATGCGCTCGCGGACGACGCGCTCCATGCTGGACAGGCCGGTGCGGACCTGGTTCTGGATCAGCTCGCCGACCGACCGGATGCGACGGTTGCCGAAGTGGTCGATGTCGTCGACCTCGACGGGCACGTCGATCTCGGCGCCGGCCTTGACGCCCTTCATCGACGTCTGGCCGTCGTGCAGGGTGACGATGAACTTGATCGTCGCGACGATGTCGTCGACCGACAGGGTCGAGTCGTTGATCGAGCCGTCGAGACCGAGCTTCTTGTTGATCTTGTAGCGACCGACCTTGGCGAGGTCGTAGCGCTTCGAGTTGAAGTAGAGGTTGTCGAGGAGGGTCTGCGCGGCCTCCTTCGTCGGCGGCTCACCCGGGCGCAGCTTGCGGTAGATGTCGAGCAGCGCGTCGTCCTGGCCCTGGGTGTGGTCCTTCTCGAGCGTCAGGCGCATCGACTCGAAGTCGCCGAACTCCTCGAGGATCTGGGCCTCGGTCCAGCCGAGGGCCTTGAGCAGCACCGTGACCGACTGCTTGCGCTTGCGGTCGACGCGGACGCCGACCATGTCGCGCTTGTCGATCTCGAACTCGAGCCAGGCGCCACGGCTCGGGATGATCTTGGACGTGTAGATGTCCTTGTCGGACGTCTTGTCGGGCGTGCGCTCGAAGTAGACACCGGGGCTGCGGACGAGCTGTGAGACGACGACGCGCTCGGTGCCGTTGATGATGAAGGTGCCGCGCTCGGTCATGAGCGGGAAGTCACCCATGAACACGGTCTGGCTCTTGATCTCGCCCGTCTGGGCGTTCATGAACTCGGCGGTGACGAACAGGGGCGCGTCGTAGGTCTGGTCGCGCTCCTTGCACGACTCGATCGTCTTGCGTGTCTCCTCGAAGCGGTGGTCGCGGAACGACAGCGACATGGAGCCGCTGAAGTCCTCGATCGGGGAGATCTCCTCGAAGATCTCCTCGAGGCCGGAACGGTCAGGGACATCGGTGCGGCCCTCGGCCTTGGCCGCGGCGACGCGAGCCTGCCAGCGCTCGTTGCCGAGCAGCCAGTCGAAGCTCTCCGTCTGAAGGGCCAGGAGGTCGGGGACCTCGAGGGGTTCGCGAATCTTCGCGAAGGACAGACGCCCGGAGGGAGTCTGTGCGGTGGACATGTTCGTCGCAGTACGCGCGGCAGCCAAGGAGGGTCCTTCCACGGGCCTTTTCGTCTTCATCATGCGCGCCGCGCATGGCTCCGCGCACGGGACTCAGGGGCGAGGTCCGTGCGGGCGGCACGGCGAAGGACGCGACTGAGGGGACGTGTTGAGCGGGCATGGGCAGCGCAAAGGCCTAGCCTACCGTGAAAGGACAGGAGTGTCCAGCCGGGTCAAGAGGCGAAGATCGAAGACCTCGACACCTCCCGGACCGGGAGTCCCGCGAAGGAACGCGACGAATATGGACCCGTATGCCCGCCACGTCAAGCCTTCTCGCCAGTAGGCGCGTCGCGTAACGCCCAAAACGGGACTTTTGCCCTACGAGAAGACGGTGTCGTATGCCGCTGGGCCGGCTCCCACGCGCCCCCTCGCCACTGCCCGTCAGGTCACAGTCGATGTCGCCTCTGGTGTCGCCAGGACGACACCAGAGGCGACACGACCCAGCCGGCAGGTCAGACGGCGGGCTGCTGCTGGGTGATGCAGTGGATCCCGCCGCCCCGGTCGAACAGCGGACGGGCGTCCACGCCGACCACTCGCCGGCCGGGGTAGGCGTCTGCCAGCACTCCCAGCGCCCGGTTGTCCTGCGGATCGTCGTAGGTGCAGGCGATGACGGCGTCGTTCACGACGAGGTGGTTGATGTAGGACCAGTCGACCGGCCCGCCCTCGTCCGCAAGGGTCTTCGGGGCGGGCACGCCGACCACGTCGAACCGCTCGCCTCGCGCATCGCGGGCATCCGACAGCAGCTCGCGAAGCTCCCTGGAGACGGCATGGTCGGGATGCTCGGGATCCTCCTGGTCGTGCAGGAGGACCACCCCCGGGGACGGGATGGTCGCCACGATGTCGACGTGTCCCCGGGTGCCGAACTCGTCGTAGTCCCGCGTCAGCCCCCGGGGCAGCCAGATCGCGTGCGTCGCCCCGATGGTCCGGGCGAGCTCCGCCTCGACGTCCGCCCTGGTCAGGGAGGGATTGCGCCCCGGGTCGAGCTGCACCGTCTCCGTGAGGAGCACGGTGCCGAGACCGTCGACGTGGATGCCGCCGCCTTCGTTGACGAGCGACGAGGGGATCAGCTCGGCCGGCGTCTGCGCCGCGACGAACGCGCCGATCTTCGAGTCGTGCTCCCATGATGCCCACGTCTGAGCACCCCACCCGTTGAAGACCCAGTCGACCGCACCGAGCCGGCCGTCGTCGCCGAGGACGAAGGTCGGTCCGATGTCTCTCATCCACGCGTCGTCGAGGGCCGCGGGAAGCAGCTCGACGTCCCGGTGCAGGTACTTCTTCGCGACGGCCTCGTCATCCGGCACGACCACCATCCGCACCGGCTCGAACTCGACCACGGCGTTGGCCACCGCGGCCCAGGTCCGGCGGGCCTTCTCCACCTCCGCATCGGTGTCACCGAGCGTGTAGCCCTGGCTCGGCCAGGCCATCCACGTGCAGTCGTGAGGAGCGGTCTCCGGCGGCATCGTCCAGACGGTCATCGCAGGCCTCTCACACGTTGCGCTGGTGCTCGGCGCGGATCGGCTCGACGAGGGCGCCGTAGGAGTCGGGTCGCCGGGTCGAGAGGAACGGGAAGAGGTCCAACCAGTCCTGGCGCTGTGCCAGGTCGAGGTCGGCGACCAGGACGGCTGCCTCGTCGCGAGGAGCCTGGACGAGGATCCGCCCGTAGGGGTCCGAGATGAACGACGACCCGTAGAAGGTGATCAGGCCCTCGGTCCCGTAGCGGTTGGGGACGACCATGAACAGGCCGTTGGCGATGCCGTTGCCGACGATGACCTGCTGCCAGAGGGGCTGGGTGTCGAAGCCCGGATGATCGGGCTCGGAGCCGATCGCCGTCGGATAGCACAGCAGCTGCGCTCCCTCGAGGGAGTACAGCCGGGCGACCTCCGGGAACCACTCGTCCCAGCAGGTGGGCAGACCGACCCGCACCTCCGGATCGGCGAGCTCCACCACCGGGTAGGCGTCCTGCGCCGGACCCGGCCGGAAGTACTTGTCCTCGTAGTAGCCGGCCGTGACCGGGATGTGGGTCTTGCGCGTCCGCGCGACGATCTCACCGGAAGGGGCGACGATCACGGCGGTGTTGAAGCCCAGACCGTCACCATGGTCGGCCCGCTCGTACAACGATGCGTGCACCTGAATACCGAAGTCCCGCGCCGCGTCACGGGCGAAGGTCACCGTCGGGCCGGTTTCCAGGTCCTCGGCGACGTCGCTCGGCGTCCCCTCCGGCATGGCGTCGGCCGGATAGCGGGAGAGGGTCAGCTCCGGGAGGAAGACGACCCTCGCCCCTGCCTCGGCCGCCGTCCGGATCCCGTCGCGGAGCGTCTCCATGAGGGCGGCCGGGTCGTCGACCCAGGCGTGCTGGACGAGCCCGACGCGGACGGGCGGGTTCGCCGGCTCGTCGACTCGGGCGAGGGACTCTGGGACTCCGGTGGCCTGGATGAGCTTCACGCTCGGCAGTATGGCCCACACCGCCGGCAGCCATGATCACGGGGACTGCACTCCTCGTCGCCTCACCTGATGCCGGCCGCGGCGGAGACCACCGCGGCCGTCACTGCGTCGAGGGCATCGGAGGCGACCCGCCAGACCTGCCAGTGCAGCGTCACCTCAGCCGTCCACGTGGGATCGAGCGTCACGAGGGCGTCGCGCGGATCCTGCAGGTCAGGGACCATCCCCCATCCCACGCCTGCCCGCACCGCGGCGACGAACTGCGTGGAGTCCGGGACGAACGTCTGTGGCATTGCCCGCGTGACCCCGAGACGCTCGGCGAGGCCGATCTGCATGCGGTCCTTCCGGTCGAACTGGACGACCGGGGCCTCGGCCAGCGCGGCGTTGTCGGCGCCGTCGGGGAACCAGCGGCGGACGAACGACCGCGCGGCCTTGGCCCGGTAGGTCATCGCGCCGAGGCGCCTCACGGAGCACCCCTGGACGGGTCGCGGCTCGGTCGTCACCGCGGCCATGACCTCGCCGGACCGCAGCAGGTCGGCGGTGACGTGCTCGTCGTCCCGACGGACCTCGAGCTCGACCTCGCCGGCCGTGCCGATCGCCGTCACCGCGCCGGCGAACCAGGTCGCGATCGAGTCAGCGTTGACGACGATGGGGATGCGAATCCGACCGGTCGCCGAGGTCTCGGGAGCACGCAGCCGCTGGACCGTCTCGTCGGCGACGTGCAGCAGCTGTCTGGCCTGCCGGAGCACGGCGAGCCCCCTCTCCGTTGGACGTACCGGCTTGGTCCGCTGCACGAGGACCGTGCCTGCCACCGTCTCGAGGGACTTGATGCGCTGGCTGATCGCCGATGGCGTCACGTGGAGGGCGCGGGCGGCTGCGTCGAACGTCCCGTGGTCGACGACGGCGACGAACGCGCGGAACTGGTCGACGTCCATGAAGTGATCCTAACGATGCTTCAGAAACATTCGTTGTTCTTAGGGCGGCCCCTCACCTAGCCTCGCCGTGTGACCGCCTTCTCCCCCGCCCTCGCCGGCTTCGGCACCGGCGCCAGCCTCATCGTCGCCATCGGTGCGCAGAACGCGTTCGTGCTGCGGACCGGGCTCGCCCGGCGCTGGGTGCTCCCGGTCGTGCTCGTGTGCCTGGTCTCTGACGCGGTGCTCATCGTTGTGGGGGTCGCGGGAGTCGGTGCGGTGACAGCCCGCGCACCGTGGGCGCTCGAGGTGGTCCGGTGGCTCGGTGTCGCCTTCCTCGTCGGCTATGGCGTCCTCGCGCTGCGGCGCGCGGCCCGGCCGTCCGCCCTCGCCGCGGACGGTCCTGCCGAGCGTTCACCCCGTCGGGCCGTCCTCAGCGCCGTGGGGCTGACGTGGCTCAACCCGCACGTCTACCTCGACACGACGGTCCTCATCGGGTCACTCGCCGTCGCCCACGGGGACCCCGGCCGATGGACGTTCGGGGCCGGCGCGGTGCTCGCCAGCGCCGTCTGGTTCCCGCTCATCGGCTTCGGGGCGGCGCGTCTCGGCAGGTTCCTCACCAGGCCCGCGGCCTGGCGGGTCGTCGACGCCGTCATCGCCGTCCAGCTGCTCGTCCTCGCCGTGGCCCTGGCCCGACCCACTGTCCTCTGAGCTCAACCCCTGGACAGCTCGATCTCGTCGGATCCCGCGCCGACACGAATCCGCACGGCCCGGACATCCGCAGTCGCAGGATGCTCGCCCAGACGGGCGAAGACCCGGTTGAGCCGCTCGAAGGTCTCCGCCGTTGGCTCGGGAGGCTGCCCGTCGGCGTTGCCCGTCAGGCCGGTCACCCGGTGCCCCTCATCAAGGCTGAAGGTCGCTGACAGCCGGCCCACCGACGACCCGCGCCGGTCCTCGATCCCGCGCCGCAACACGGTCGCCGCCTCACGCGCCACGTCCTCGCCGAGCGCCACGTCCGCGCCGGGCGCG
>NZ_DATEEY010000136.1:0-11467 GCF_035280925.1 Intrasporangium sp.
GGACGACACGCGATGGGGGTGGACCACTACCCTCACAGGCATCAGGGCTCCGGACGGAAGGCACTGGACATGCAGCTCGGTCTCATCGGTCTCGGCAGGATGGGCGGCAACATGCGCGAGCGGCTCCGCGCCGCCGGCCACGAGGTCATCGGCTATGACCGCAACCCCGACGTGACCGACGTCCCGACGCTCGAGGCGATGGTCGATGGCTTGTCCGCGCCACGTGTCGTGTGGGTCATGGTGCCGTCCGGTGATCCGACGCGAGACACCGTCGCCCGGCTCGCCGAGCTGCTCGCCTCCGACGACCTCGTCATCGACGGGGGCAACTCCAGGTTCACCGACGACTTCGAGAACGCCAAGCTCCTCGGTGACAAGGGGATCGGGTACGTCGACTGCGGCGTCTCCGGCGGGGTCTGGGGGCTGGAGAACGGCTATGGCCTGATGTGTGGCGGCGACGACACGTGGGTGGAGCGGGCCATGCCGATCTTCGACGCCCTGCGTCCCGAGGGCCCGCGCGAGGAGAGCTTCGTCCACGTCGGCGATGTGGGGGCCGGGCACTACGCGAAGATGGTGCACAACGGCATCGAGTACGGCCTGATGCACGCCTATGCGGAGGGCTATGAGCTGCTCGAGGCGAAGGACATCGTCAAGGATGTGCCGGGCACGTTCAGGGCATGGAGCCGTGGGACGGTGGTGCGCTCCTGGCTGCTGGACCTCATGGTCGACGCCGTCGAGGAGAACCCGCACCTCGGCAACGTGTCCGACTACACCCATGACTCAGGCGAGGGTCGGTGGACCGTCGAGGAGGCGATCGCCCTGGGCGTCCCGATGCCGGTCATCTCAGCGTCCCTCTTCGCCCGTTTCGCGTCCCGCCAGAAGACGTCGCCCGCCATGCAGGCCGTCGCGGCGCTGCGTGGCCAGTTCGGCGGGCACCAGGTCATGACGATCGCCGAGGGTGACGCGCTCCGTGAGGGCGACGTGCCCCGGGAGCCGTCCAAGCGGGACAAGGTCGCGCACGACGTGCGCTCCTTCGAGGCCAAGGGCGATGCCAGCTCGCGGGCCTTCGGGAAGGCCTCACAGGCCAACGTCCAGGCCGCCCAGGAGGCCGTCAAGTCGGGCGCGCCGGCCGCCACGGAGCCGACGGACCAAGCCGACACGGCGCTCGGCACGGAGCGCTCGAAGCGCGCCGACTGAGCAGGCGTGCACGTCAGACACCTGACCCTGAAGGACTTCCGCAGCTATCCCAGCGCCGATGTCGCACTGTCTCCCGGAGTCACGACGCTCATCGGGTTGAACGGTCAGGGCAAGACGAACCTCGTCGAGGCGATCGGTTACCTGGCGACGCTCGGGTCGCACCGGGTGGCGACCGACCAGCCACTCGTCCGCTTCGGTGCCAGTCAGGGCATCATTCGCGCTGCGATCGTGCGCGACGGTCGCGAGACGATGGTCGAGCTCGAGATCACCCCGGGTCGGTCGAACCGAGCCCGTCTCGGGCGCGCGCCGGTCGCCCGGCCGCGCGACGTGCTCGGCACGGTGCGCACCGTCCTCTTCGCGCCCGAGGACCTGGCCCTGGTCAAGGGCGACCCCGCTGAGCGACGACGCTTCCTCGACGACCTGCTCGTGCAGCGCCAGCCTCGCTGGGCGGGCGTTCGGTCCGACTACGACAAGATCCTGCGGCAGCGCAATGCCCTGCTGAAGTCCGCGGCGCCGGTGCTCCGGTCCGGCCGGGGGGCGGCGCGTCCGCGCCCGGGTGAGCAACCGCTCGACGAGGCGCGTGACTCGGCGCTGCACACGCTCGAGGTGTGGAACGAGCACCTCTCCACCGTCGGTGCCCAGCTCCTCTACGCCCGTCTGCGACTGCTGCGCGACCTGCTGCCCGACGTCGGGGCGAGCTACGACGCGGTGTCGGCCAGCAACGCCCGGGCGACGGCGCGCTACAAGAGCTCGCTCCACGAGGAGGTCGCCGAGAAGATCGCCGCCGGAGAGGTACCGGAGATGGACCAGCTCCGGCAGGCCATGCTCGACAGCCTCGCCGCGGTTCGCCCGAGCGAGATCGAGCGTGGCGTGAGCCTCGTCGGTCCCCACCGTGACGATGTCGTCCTCACGCTCGGCGACCTCCCGGCGAAGGGCTATGCCAGCCATGGTGAGTCGTGGAGCTTCGCACTCGGGCTCAAGCTCGCGGCCTACCGCCTCCTGGCCCGGGACCTCGGGGACGACCCCGTGCTCGTCCTCGACGACGTCTTCGCGGAGCTGGACTCCGGTCGCCGGGAGCGGCTGGCCGAGCTCATCGGCGACTGCGAGCAGGTGCTCATCACGGCGGCCGTGGGTGCCGACGTGCCCGACCGGTTGCGCCGGCGCGGGCACACCTTCGTGGTCGAGCTCGGCCGGGTGCTGCCCGTATCGAGCCCGTCCGTTGAGTCGTCGGTGGAGTCGTCGGTGGAGTCGTCCCTGCAGGCGGCACCGGCGGAGGATGATGTGAGCAATGACTGACGAGCCCGACCCGATCGAGCCGCTCGGTGACGACACCCGCGTGGCGGACGCGGCCTCCGCCGCGCTGGCCCGGGCCCGGGCGGCCGCACGTGACCGCGGGCTGCGCCCCGGGATGAAGCCGCGACGCCGACCTCGTCCGGACAACACGGACCAGCTGCGGTCCGGCGCCGGCCGAGACGGCCGGGATCCGACCCTGCTCGGCGAGCAGCTCGACCGGCTGCTGGTCGACCGGGGCTGGAAGGTCGACGTCGCAGTGGGGTCCGTCATGGGCCGGTGGGCCGAGATCGTCGGTCCTGACATCGCGGCCCACGTGGAGCCGGTGACCTTCACCGATGGTGTGCTCACCGTGCGCGCCGACTCCACGGCGTGGGCCACCCAGATGAAGCTGCTCGCATCGTCGGTTCTCGCTCGCGTCGAGCAGGAGATCGGGGCGGGCGCGGTCAGCAAGCTCATGGTGCTCGGCCCGGCCGCACCGAGGTGGTCCAAGGGCCGGCACCGCTCCCCGGACTCCCGGGGCCCGCGCGACACCTACGGCTGACCCGCGACACCCCGCGACACCCCGCAACCACCCCGCGACACCCCGCAACACACCGAGTAGGTCACAACGCACCGGGATCCGATCCCGGTGCGTCGTGATCTACTCGGTGTGTTGCGGGTGGTGGGGTGGCAACGTGCCGCGGCCTCAGCGGGCCGCTGTCGGTCATTCGGCGCAGGATGGGCCCATGGACCACGCGACCCGGTGCTCGATCGTCCCGCCCTTCATCCTCGAGGCCCTGGCACAGAGCGACGACCCGGTCGTCGCCGAGTCGGCCAGCGAGGCCCTGGCGCATGACGAGCACTTCCGCTACTCCCGCCGCTCCGGTGGACGGCTGGCCCCGCCGCGAGACGTCAACGAGCCCGGCCCGCCCGTCCCGACCCCGCCCGCACCCGCCCCGCCGACCCAGCCGGGGCCCACGGAGCCGGAGCCCACGGAGCCGGCCCCACCGGCGCCGCTCGGCCCGAAACGGACCATCGGCGATGCCGAGGGCCGCCGCATCACCCCGGGTGAGAGGGTCCGTGCCGAGGGCGACCCAGCCACGGGCGATCCCGCGGTGGACGAGGCCTACGACGGACTCGGCGCGACGTGGGAACTGTGGTCAGCGGCATACGGCAGGAACTCCCTGGACGACCAGGGCATGCCCCTCCTGGCGACCGTCCACTACGGCGAGCGGTACGACAACGCGTTCTGGGACGGGCGGCAGATGGTCTTCGGCGATGGCGACGGGGTCGTCTTCGACCGGTTCACCAAGGCACTCGACGTCATCGGCCACGAGCTCGCGCATGGCGTCACCGAGCACACGGCCGGCCTGCTCTATCGGGGTCAGCCCGGGGCGCTCAACGAGTCGATCTCGGACGTCTTCGGGGTGCTCGTCAAGCAGCACTCCCTCGGCCAGACCGCGGCGGAGGCGGACTGGCTGGTCGGCGCCGAGCTGCTCCTGCCCGGCGTCCAGGGGCGCGCGCTCCGCGACATGCACCACCCCGGCACGGCCTTCGACGACCCCAACCTGGGCACCGACCCCCAGCCGGCGCACATGGACGACTATGTCGTCACGGACAGCGACTTCGGCGGCGTGCACATCAACTCGGGCATCCCCAACCGGGCCTTCGTCCTCGTGGCGCTCGCGATCGGTGGCCATGCCTGGGAGGACGCCGGGGGGATCTGGCACGCGGCGCTCACCGGTGACGGGATCCGCGCGGACTGCGACTTCGCCACGTTCGCCGACCTGACCTCTTCCGCGGCGGCGAAACGGCATGGCTACGGCTCTGTCCAGCACTCAGCCGTCCTGTCGGCCTGGCGCGAGGTGGGCGTCGTGAGGCAGGACGAGGAGCCCGTTCCCGCGCCGGCTCCGGAGGAGGCGCCCGGCCCGCCCAGCGGTCCGGCCCACGGCGAGGTCCCAGGGGCGGACGCGGACCTGCTCCTCCGTCGGACGGGAGGGTTCGCGGGGCTCGTCCGCGAGCGGCGCGTCACGATCGGTGACCTGCCCGAGCGCGACGCGCGCGACTGGCAGCACCTCCTCGCCGCGCCCACACTCCAACAGATCGCCGCGATCCCCAGCGGTGACCACCCGGACGCCTTCTGCTACGACATCGTGTGCCCCCAGGTGCGTGTCGACCTCACCGTCCCCGAGCCACACCTGCCGGAGGCGATCCACCAGCTCTTCGAGCGCACCCTGCTCGACGGCTGATTTCCAGATCATTCCGTATGCCGCTGAGCTCGACGCGTGCCACCAGCCGGCTCAGTGCGTGGCTCCGTTCCCCCTGTCCGGGCAACACACCCGGCTATCGTCTACTGACCCTTGGTGCAACAGGGGGGAGCACTCCGTAGGCGGGTGGGTTACGGGTCCGGGGGATCGCCGCTGGGACGCTCCGGGGGCAGGTCGTGATCCTCCCCCCGGAATCCGGGGTCTGCGGGCGGGAAAGTGGCCGTCCCGGGCCGCTGAGGGGCACTTTCCGGTCTCCGGGACCGGTAGAATAACGGGGTAGCGGCTCGGCGTGGACGTCGAGCCGCCCGCATGAGGTTCTAACGAGGAGAGACGTGTCAGACGCCGCGGAGACGACAGCCGACCAGATCAACACCCCAATCGTCGACAATCGTCCCAACGGAGTCGACTACGACGCCAGCGCGATCACCGTGCTCGAGGGCCTCGAGGCGGTGCGGAAGCGTCCCGGGATGTACATCGGCTCGACCGGGGAGCGCGGGCTGCACCACCTCGTGTACGAGATCGTCGACAACTCGGTCGACGAGGCGCTCGCCGGCTACGCCGACACGATCGACGTGACCTTGCTCGCGGACGGCGGTGTCCGGGTCAAGGACAACGGTCGCGGCATCCCGACCGACATCCACCCGGTGGAGAAGATCAGCGCGGTCGAGCTCGTGCTGACCCAGCTGCACGCCGGAGGCAAGTTCGGCGGCGGCGGCTACAAGGTGTCCGGCGGTCTGCACGGCGTCGGGTCGTCCGTCGTCAACGCGCTGTCCACGACGTTGAAGGTCGCGGTCCGACAGAAGGGCCACGTCCACCGGATGAGCTTCACGATGGGCGTGCCCGACGGTCCCCTCCGCCAGGAGGAGCCGACCGACGAGACCGGCACGACGATCACCTACTGGGCCAACCCCGGCATCTTCGACAGCGTCGACTACGACTTCGAGACCCTGCGGGCGCGGTTCCAGCAGATGGCCTTCCTCAACAAGGGGCTGACGATCAACCTCGTCGACGAGCGCGTCGAGCAGCGGCCCGACGGCGCCGGCGAGGTCGACCTCGATGAGATCGACAGTGACCTCGCCCAGGTCGTCGAGGAGGGTGACAACGGTCACGACGTGCCGGAGAGCGAGAAGCGGACGGTCACGGCGAAGAAGGTGACCTACCGCTACGACGGCGGGCTCGTCGACTACGTCAACCACCTCAACAGCTCCAAGCGCAGCGAGCCCGTGCACCCCGAGGTCATCTCGATCGACGTCGAGGACAAGGGTCGCTCGATGTCCCTCGAGCTCGCCATGCAGTGGACGAGCGCCTACAGCGAGTCGGTGCACACCTACGCCAACACGATCAACACGCACGAGGGCGGCACCCACGAGGAGGGGTTCCGCGCGGCGATGACCAAACTCATCAATGACTTCGCCCGCCGGCAGAACCTGCTCAAGGACAAGGACGAGAACCTCACCGGCGACGACGTCCGCGAGGGCCTCACCGCGGTCATCTCGGTCAAGCTCGCCGAGCCGCAGTTCGAGGGGCAGACGAAGACCAAGCTCGGCAACTCCAAGGTCAAGGGCTTCGTCCAGCGGGCGGTGTCGGACGAGTTCGGTGACTGGCTCGAGCGGCACCCCAACGAGGGCAAGGACATCGTCCGCAAGTCGATCCAGGCCGCGGCCGCGCGCATGGCGGCCCGCAAGGCCCGCGAGGCGACCAGGCGCAAGGGCCTGCTCGAGTCCGGCGGCCTGCCCGGCAAGCTGAAGGACTGCCAGAGCAAGGACCCGAGCATCTCCGAGGTGTTCATCGTCGAGGGCGACTCGGCCGGCGGCTCGGCGACCCAGGCGCGCAACCCCTTCACCCAGGCGATCCTGCCGATCCGCGGCAAGATCCTCAACGTCGAGAAGGCGCGGATCGACAAGATCCTCGCGAACCAGGAGGTCCAGGCCCTCATCTCGGCGTTCGGCACGGGCATCGGCGAGGACTTCACCCTCAGCAGGGCCCGGTACCACAAGATCATCCTCATGGCCGACGCCGACGTCGACGGCATGCACATCCGCACGCTCCTGCTGACGCTGCTGTTCCGGTTCATGCGTCCGCTCATCGAGGCCGGCTACGTCTACCTGGCCCAGCCGCCCCTGTTCCGGCTCCGGTGGAGCAACGCACCCCACCAGTTCGCCTACTCGGACCGCGAGCGTGACGGACTCAGGGAGATCGGCGAGGCCAACGGCTGGCGCCTGCCGAAGGACAACCCGATCCAGCGCTACAAGGGTCTCGGCGAGATGAACTACGACGAGCTCGGCACCACCACGATGGATCCCGAGACGCGGACCCTCCTGCAGGTGACGCTCGACGACGCGGCCAAGGCGGACGAGGTCTTCGCAGTGCTCATGGGCGAGGACGTGGAGTCCCGCCGCACCTTCATCCAGAAGAACGCACGCGACGTCAGCTTCCTCGACATCTGAGCCCGTCGAGTGTGCAGTTCGTGGCGGTCCGATGTGACTCAGCACCCGAGCGAGATTGGCACGAACTGCACACTCGACGAGAAGTGCACACTCGACGAGAACTCAGCTCAGCGGCATACGGCATCTGCATTGTTGAAAACTGATCCAACGACAAGGGAACTGACGTGAGTGACGACCTGCCTCCCATCGACGGCACCGAGCCTCCCGAGGAGGACCGCAGCCACGAGCAGGGGACCGCGCCGATCGAGCGCGAGCCCGGGCAGCACGACCGGGTCGAACCGATCGACCTGAACACGGAGATGCAGCGCTCGTACATCGAGTACGCCATGTCGGTCATCGTGTCTCGTGCGCTGCCCGACGTCCGGGACGGTCTCAAACCGGTGCACCGGCGCATCGTCTACGCGATGTACGACGGCGGCTATCGTCCCGACCGCGGCTACAACAAGTGCGCCCGCGTCGTCGGTGACGTCATGGGTCACTACCACCCACACGGTGACTCGGCGATCTACGACGCGCTCGTGCGCCTCGTGCAGGACTGGTCGATGCGGTACCCGCTCGTCGACGGGCAGGGCAACTTCGGGTCGCGCGGCAACGACGGCGCGGCCGCGGCGCGGTACACCGAGTGCCGGATGGCCTCGATCGCCATGGAGATGGTGCGGGACATCGAGCAGGACACGGTCGCCTTCGTGCCGAACTACGACGGCAAGACGATGCAGCCGTCGGTCCTGCCGTCGCGGTTCCCGAACCTGCTCGTCAACGGCTCCTCCGGCATCGCCGTCGGGATGGCCACCCAGATCCCGCCGCACAACCTGCGCGAGGTCGCCGAGGGAGCGCAGTACTACCTCCGCAATCACGACATCTCGCGGGAGGAGCTGCTCGAGGCCCTCCTGGGGATCATCAAGGGACCGGACTTCCCGACCGGCTCGCTCATCATGGGACACCGCGGGATCGAGGACGCCTACCGCACCGGCCGCGGGTCGATCATCATGCGGGCCGTCGTCAACGTCGAGGAGATCAAGAACCGGCAGTGCCTCGTCGTCACCGAGCTGCCCTACCAGGTCAACCCCGACCAGCTCGCGGTCAAGATCGCCGACCTCGTCAAGGACGGCCGGGTCTCCGGCATCGCCGACATCGCCGACGAGACGTCCGGGCGCACCGGCCTGCGGATCGTCGTCACGCTCAAGCGGGACGCCGTCGCCAAGGTGGTGCTCAACAACCTCTACAAGCACACCCAGCTGCAGACGACGTTCGGCGCCAACATGCTCGCGCTCGTCGACGACGTGCCACGCACGCTGCCGCTCGACGGCTTCATCCGCCACTGGGTCGACCACCAGATCGAGGTCATCCGGCGGCGCACCGAGTTCCGGCTGCGCAAGGCCGAGGCCGAGATCCACCTGTTGCGTGGCTACCTCAAGGCCCTCGACATGCTCGACGAGGTCATCGCGCTGATCCGCGGGTCGCGCACCGTCGAGAACGCCCGGGACGGCCTGATCGGGCTGCTCGACATCGACGAGACACAGGCCCAGGCCATCCTCAACATGCAGCTGCGCCGGCTCGCCGCCCTCGAGCGCGAGCGGATCCAGCAGGCGCACGACGAGCTCCAGGAGCTCATCGACGAGTACCACGCGATCCTCGCCTCCAAGGAACGGCAACGCCAGATCGTCTCGGAGGAGCTGCAGGGCATCGTCGACAAGTACGGGGACGAGCGCCGCACGCAGATAGTGCCCTTCGACGGCGACATGTCGATGGAGGACCTGATCCCCGAAGAGGACGTCGTCGTGACGATCACGCGGGGTGGCTACGCCAAGCGGACCCGCACCGACCTCTACCGGTCGCAGCGCCGCGGCGGCAAGGGCGTCAAGGGTGCCCAGCTGCGCGGCGAGGACGTCGTGGAGCACTTCTTCACCACGACCACGCACCACTGGCTGCTCTTCTTCACCAACCTCGGCCGGGTCTACCGGGCCAAGGCGTACGAGCTGCCAGAGAGCGGGCGGGACAGCAAGGGCCAGCACGTCGCCAACCTGCTCGCCTTCCAGCCGGGTGAGCAGATCGCGCAGGTCCTCGCGATCAAGGACTACGAGGCGGCCGACTACCTCGTGCTGGCCACGCGTGCCGGCCTGGTCAAGAAGACGCGGCTGCGCGACTACGACTCGAACCGCTCGGGCGGACTCATCGCGATCAACCTGCGCGATGGCGACGAGCTCGTCGGGGCCCGGCTCGTGGCACCCCAGGACGACCTGCTGCTCGTGTCGCGCAAGGGCATGTCGGTCCGCTTCACCGCGACGGACAGTGCCCTGCGGCCGATGGGGCGCTCGACATCGGGCGTGACCGGCATGAAGTTCAAGCGCGACGACACGCTGCTGTCGATGTCGCGCGTGCCGGACGGCTTCGAGATCGACGTGTTCGTCGTCTTCGAGAACGGCCTCGCCAAGCGGACCTCCGTCTCCGAGTACCGCGTCCAGGGCCGCGGCGGCTATGGCATCCAGGTGGCCCGGCTCTCCGAGAAGGGCGGTGACCTCGTCGGCGCCCTCACCGTCACCCCGAACGACGAGGTCATGGTCGTCATGGAGAAGGGCAAGATCGTTCGCTCGCGCGTCGACGAGGTCCGCCACACGAGCCGGAGCACCCAGGGCGTCAGGTTCGCGACGCCAGACCCGGGCGACTCCATCGTCGCCGTGGCACGCAACGCCGAGTCGGTCACCGAAGAGGAGCTCGAGGAAGTCGGCGACCTCGAGGGCACCGCACCCACGGCCCCGATAACTACGGTTCCGAGCACCGATGGCGTACCGTCGGACGGAAGCGATGACGCGACGACCCAGTCGTCAGACGGCGACAGTGGAGGTGACGAATGAGCACGCCCAGCTCTGAGGGCTACGGGACGAGCGGGTATGGCGGCTCGGGCCCCACGGGGACGTCGACCGACTCAGCGGCCTCGAGTGCCTACTCGGGTGACTACTACGGCACGTCGTCCTCCTACGGCTCGCCCTCGGGGCCAGGGGAGGCCACGCTCTCGCGAGGGGCGATCACCTCGCGCACCCAACCGACCCGTCCCGTGGGCGCCCAGCCCACGACGGCGTCGACGCCTGCCGCGAGACCTGCCGCGGCGCAGACCTCCGCATCGCGGACCAAGGAGGCGACTCGCAAGTCGAAGGGCCCCCGCCGGGTCCGCCTCGCCGTGGCCCGGGTGGATCCGTGGTCGGTCATGAAGATGAGCTTCCTGCTCTCGGTTGCCATCGGCATCGCCGGCGTCATCCTCACCGCGGTGCTGTGGATGATCCTGTCGACGATGAACGTCTTCGCCGACGTCGAGGGGGTCCTCCAGTCGCTCCAGACGGCCGGGGGCGCCGACAACTTCTCGATCCTCGACTACGTCGGCTTCGGTCGCGTCGTTTCCCTGTCGATCGTCATCGGCGTCATCGACGTCATCCTCATGACGGCCATCGCCACGGTCCTTGCCTTCCTCTACAACATCTGCTCGGCGCTCGTCGGCGGCATCCAGCTGACGCTCACCGACGACTGAGCCGGGCTGGGCGCGGGTGCGCGGACGGTCCCCGGCACAGCGGCATACGGCATGGGTTGGTCGTTTTTGAGGTCCCGCGCGGCATCCGGTAACGTTTGCCCTCGCGTCAGGGATTCGGACTCCGCGTGCGATCCTGGCTGCAAGAGGGTGACGATGGGCCTATAGCTCAGACGGTTAGAGCGCTTCCCTGATAAGGAAGAGGTCGGAGGTTCAAGTCCTCCTAGGCCCACCATCACCAGCCGTCACGAGAGGAACAGCATGATCAAGCGTCTTGCCCTCATCGGCGCAGCCGTCGCCGGGATCGTCCTCCTCCGCAACAAGGTCCGCCAGCAGCAGGCCGAGCAGGACCTGTGGAACCAGGCCACCGACGACGTCGCGGCGGAGCCTTCCGCGACCCCCGCTCCGACGCCTGCTGCACCAGTTCCGGCACCGGCTCCGGCCGCTGACCAGGACAGCCCTCCCGCAACGTCCTGACGATCCCGCGGGCCCTCGCGCCCCACACGGGGCCATGGCGCAATTGGTAGCGCACCTGCTTTGCAAGCAGGGGGTTAGGGGTTCGAGTCCCGTTGGCTCCACCATAGGTCAGAGGCCCTTTCTTTTGGGAAGGGCCTCTTTCGTACCCGTACCTCAGAGAAGTACTGCAGTGGCTGAACTGGGTCTTGGCCGAGGGTTGACGCCAACCGCAGACCACCCCTTTCGGTGCACCTCCCATCGAAGCCGCCGGCGCCTCCGCGAGCGGGCTGCAGTCGAGCTTCCTCCGCCGTTCG
>NZ_DATEEY010000137.1:0-2626 GCF_035280925.1 Intrasporangium sp.
GCCCCGACGTAGAACATCGACTGGTGGAGGCCGCCGATGAGCTGGTGGGCGACCGCACCGACCGGCCCCCGGTAGGCGACCTGGCCCTCGATCCCCTCCGGGACGATCTTGTCGTCGGAGGTGACCTCGGCCTGGAAGTACCGGTCCCGGGAGTAGGACTTCTTGCCCCGCGACGACATGGCGCCGAGAGATCCCATGCCTCGGTACGCCTTGAACTGCTTGCCGTTGATGAACACGAGCTCGCCGGGCGACTCCTCACAGCCGGCGAGCAGCGAGCCCACCATGACGGTGTCCGCTCCAGCGACGAGCGCCTTGGCGATGTCCCCGGAGTACTGGAGGCCGCCGTCGCCGATGAGCGGCACCCCCGCCGGGCCGCAGGCCAGTGAGGCCTGGTGGATGGCGGTGACCTGTGGGACCCCCACGCCCGCCACCACCCGGGTGGTGCAGATGGAGCCGGGCCCCACGCCCACCTTGACGGCGTCGACACCTGCGTCGACGAGAGCCTGGGCACCGGCCCGTGTGGCGACGTTGCCGCCGATGACCTGGACGTGACGCGTCGCCGGGTCCTTCTTGACCCGCTCCACCATCTCGAGGAGGAGACGGGCGTGGCCGTGCGCGGTGTCGACGACGAGCACGTCGACACCCGCCTCGACGAGCGTCGTCGCGCGCTCCCAGGCCTCGCCGAAGTAGCCCACCGCGGCACCGACGAGCAGGCGGCCGTCGCCGTCCTTGCTGGCCTGGGGGAACTGCTCGGACTTCACGAAGTCCTTCACCGTGATGAGGCCTCGCAGCCGGCCCTCGTCGTCGACGATCGGGAGGCGCTCGCGCTTGTGTTGGCGCAGGAGCAGTGTCGCCTCGTCGTGACCGATGCCGACCTGGCCGGTGATGAGCGGCATGGGCGTCATGACATCGCGCACGAGGGTGTGGGCCCAGTCCGCGACAGGGGTGAAGCGCAGGTCGCGGTTGGTGACGATGCCGAGGAGGTGGTCGCCCTCGTCCACGACGGGAAGTCCGGAGACGCGGTAGCGGCCACACCGCTCGTCGAGGTCCTCGAGGGTCGCGTCCGGGCCGATGGTCACCGGGTTGGAGATCATCCCGGTCTGGGTCCGCTTGACGAGGTCGACCTGGTACGCCTGGTCGTGGATCGAGAGGTTGCGGTGGAGGATACCGATGCCACCGTGGCGCGCCATGGCGATGGCCATCCGGGCCTCGGTCACCGTGTCCATCGCGGCCGAGATGAGCGGCACCCGGATCGAGATTCCGCGGGTGAGCCGGGTCGTGGTGTCGACGTCGCTCGGGATGACGTCGGTCTCCCCCGGTTGCAGCAGCACGTCGTCGTAGGTGAGACCGAGCTCGGCGAAGGGCGATGGCGCAGCGGGCTCTGCCGACGCCGCGGACACGACGGGTGATGGAGCGCTCGACGGGGCGAGCGGGTCACCCGTGCCGAGGTGGCGCTCCGCCGAGGTGCTGGTCTCGTCGAGTCCGAGGCTCATTGCCCGATTCTACGGGGTGCGGTTCGACAAGCCGGACACGACGCCGAACACCGTGTCGGCGAGCCATTCGGGACGCAGTGAGTGCGCGATGGCACGGATTCCGCAAGCGGGCAAATTCCGAGGTCAGATGGCCGAAGTCCCGTCGACACAGGCCTTGACCAAGTCCTTACCAAACGCTTGCCCACCGTGTACCAATGCCCTCCTAGCGTGATGACCGAGCCCCTCACTGAGCGGCACCCAGCACGCGGAGGTACGCATGGCCGAGATCACCCGACTGCCGGGTCCCGTGGCCGATCTGTGGGACTGGCAGCTCGACGGCGCCTGCCGGAGGGTGGGCCCGGAGGTGTTCTTCCACCCGGAGGGCGAGCGCGGAAGCAAGCGACGCACCCGAGCGAGCGCGGCCAAGGAAGTGTGCGTGAGCTGCCCGGTGCTCCAGCAGTGCCGGACCCACGCGCTCACGGTTCGCGAGCCGTACGGGGTCTGGGGGGGCCTCACCGAGGACGAGCGGGAGTCCTACTACACACGCGAGCGCCACATCGCGTCATGATCGTGCGGCGGCCCGTCCGGACGGGTCGCCGCCACCAACTCCGGTGGGGAGCGAGGGCCGGCAGGGCGGCCCGTCCGTCGGTGACAACGAGGTCACCACGGACGGGACGCACTGCGCGCGAGGGGCGCAGCGCCCGCACTAGCCTGACCCGGGTGAGCACCCCCTTGGAGGTCGCCATCCGTGACCAGTCGATCCGGCTGGGCCAGCTGATCAAGCTCGCGGGCCTGGTCGACGACGGTGGGGCAGCGCGCGAGGCCATCGAGCGTGGGCTGGTCGCCGTGAACGGCGAGATCGAGACGCGCCGGGGCGCCCAGGTACGCCCCGGTGACAGGGTGACGTTCGAGGGCCAGAACGTGGATGTCGTCACACGAGCCTGAGCGCATGGTTCCGACCTGGCCCGCTTCTGCGGTGCCCCGTGTACGTGCCTCGCTGTGCAGGGAGCCGGAGGGCACCTCACGACGGCGGTTGAGCCTCGTCGAGGAAGGACCGGATGACCTGCTCTGCGGCCGGCGACAGGGACAGCCACCTGGCATCGCCGCTGACATCCGGGGGCTCACAGCGCAGCTGCTGTTGGAACGCTTGGGAG
>NZ_DATEEY010000138.1:0-2290 GCF_035280925.1 Intrasporangium sp.
GTGTCGTCTTCCACGATCTCGCGCACGGTCATGGTGCCTCGCGGCGGCCCGATGTTGAAGATGTCGGCACAGATCGCGCGGTAGGTCTGATCCGGTCGGGGGACCCACTCGACGGTGCGCATGGCCTGCTCCTGACCTGCGCTCTCCATGACGAAGCGCCCGTACCCGAGCATCTTGCCGGGGATGGTCCTCTCGTAGCTCATGTCGGTGACCTTGATGAGCGGCATCATCGCGACCTTGTGCGTGATGAGTCCATACCGCAGGAGCAGTCGTTTGTCGGTCGCGGCGAACCAGTCGTGCCGCCACTCGGCGATGTTCCAGCCGAGCCAGGCGAGGCTGAGGAAGAAGACGAACCAGAGGAAGTTCCCGACCGGCTGACTCTCGTGAGTGAGGTTGGCGTCGAAGAACAGGGCGATCGCAAAGATGGCTACACAGATGGCGATCGGCTTGATCAGCCTGGCCCAGTGGGCGTGAACGGCAGTTACCAGCTGTTCACCCGGCAGCAGGATCTGAGAGAGCCCGGCGGGGATCTCGTCGGTGCGGCGGATTAACGCCATGGTGGCCCCAGTCAGCCCTCAGCCGTCCAGCAACGCGTCGAAGAAGGCCAGGAGGGCGTAGAAGGCCTCGACGATGATGTTCCAGATGCTCTGCAGGATATTGGCCGCCTGCACGGGCGCCACGAAGATCGCGTAGACGAAAAACGCCACGATGAGGAAGACGATGACCTTCTTGGTCCTCGAACCCATGGTGTTCGCTCCTCAGCATGACGGACGGCCGGGTCGTCGCACGGCACAACTGTGGGACCAGTGTGCTTCATGTGACGGATGTGGACGGGGAGGGTGTTCCGGTGTGTCTGGGTTTGTAGCGACCCACAGTAGTCTTTTCGCGCGGAACGGTCGCGTTGGCCACGAGGCGCGCCGACCCAGCCCAGCGGCATACGGATCAGTCGACGACCCCGTAGAGGCGGTCACCCGCGTCGCCCAGGCCGGGCACGATGTAGCCCTTGTCGTTGAGCCGCTCGTCGACGGCCCCGGTGACGACCTTGACGTGGGCATTCGTCGAGGCCAGCGACTCCCGCAGGTGCTGGACACCCTCGGGGGCGGCGAGAAGGCACACGGCCGTGATGTCGTCGGCCCCCCGGTCGAGCAGGAAGTGGATCGCGTCGGCCATCGAGCCACCCGTCGCCAGCATCGGGTCGAGCACGAAGACCTGCCGCCCGGTGAGGTCGTCGGGCAGGCGGTTTGCGTATGTCACGGCTTCCAGGGTCTGCTCGTTTCGTTGCATGCCGAGGAAGCCGACCTCGGCGCTCGGGAGCAGGCGGACCATGCCCTCGAGCATGCCGAGTCCCGCTCGCAGGATCGGCACGATGAGCGGCTTCGGCTTGGAGAGCTTGATGCCCGTGGTCGATGACACGGGGGTCTCGATCTCGAAGGGCTCGACCCGGACCTCGCGGGTGGCCTCGTAGGCGAGGAGGGTCATCAGCTCCTCCGCCAGGCGCCGGAAGGTCGGGCTGTCCGTCCGCTTGTCGCGCAGGTAGGTCAGCTTGTGGGCGATGAGGGGGTGGTCGGCGACGTGGACGTGCATGGGTGGAAACTTAGCGCGTGGCCAAGGATTCCGAGACTCCGGTGACGGACTCCGCCGCCGATGCGGAGCGGTACTCCGCATGGGTGGGGGAGGCGCTCGAGCTCGCTGCCCGGACGGACGGCTCGGACGACGTACCCGTGGGCGCCCTCGTCATCGGCGCCGACGACGTGGTCATCGGCAGGGGCCGCAACGTGCGGGAGCAGCTCGGCGACCCCACCGGACACGCCGAGATCATCGCGCTGCGCGAGGCGGCTGCAGCCGTCGGCTCGTGGCGCCTCGACGGGGCGACCCTCGTGGCGACGTTGGAGCCCTGCGTGATGTGCGCCGGCGCCGCCATCGCGGCCCGCATCGAGCGGATCATCTTCGGTGCGTGGGATCCCAAGGCCGGCGCCTGCGGTTCGGTCTGGGACCTCGTGCGCGATCCGTTGGCGCTGCATCGGGTCGACGTGGTCGGCGGAGTCCGGGCCGCGGAGTCGGCGACCCGGCTCATGGAGTTCTTCGAGCGGAAGCGGGAGGCTGCGCCCACCGGGCGCGAGACCGGATGGGGAGAGGATCGATGACGAGGATCGCAGTGCTGGGACCCGGCGGCGTCGGGGGAGTCATGGCCGCGCGGCTCCAGCGCGCTGGTCACGAGGTCACGGTGGTCGCCTCGGAGCGCACCGCCGCAGTGATCGCCTCCGGTGGCCTCCACTACACCCTGCCCGAC
>NZ_DATEEY010000139.1:0-6756 GCF_035280925.1 Intrasporangium sp.
TCGAGCACGACGGCATCCGGGTCGAACTCCCGCGCCGCGCGCACGGCGTCCATCCCGGAACCCGCAGCCCGGACCTCCCAGCCCTCGTAGCGCAGGGCCATCCCGAGCAGCTCGGTGAGGTTGGCCTCGTCGTCCACGACGAGGACCCGCACGGGCGAGCCGTCGAGGCGTTGGAGTTTCGGCGCGGCGGTCTTGCTGTCGTTGCTCATGACATCCATGGAACGCGCCAGCCCTGTGGTTTGACCAGTACCTTCCTGTGCGATTCCTGTGCGCCTGCTGTCGAGGTCGTGGCTGCCACACCAGGGCCGAAGTGCCTGCAGTGACATCCGGGACAGGAGATGCCACGATCGGGCGGTGGCCACCTCAGCCGACGAGCAGCTCGACGACCACGACGAGCCCCACGGGGAGAGTCTGGCCACGCGACTGAACTGGCTGCGCGCCGCTGTCCTCGGGGCCAACGACGGCATCGTGTCCACGGCCGGCGTGGTCGTCGGTGTGGCAGGAGCCACCGGCGACAGAGGGGCGATCCTGGTCGCCGGCATCGCCGCGCTCGTCGCGGGAGCGATCTCGATGGCGGCCGGGGAGTACGTCTCGGTGAGCACCCAACGAGACACGGAGCGGTCGGTGCTCCGGCTCGAGCGCTGGGAGCTGCGGCATGATCCCGAGGGGGAGCTCGAGGAGCTCGCCCAGCTGTACCAGGACAAGGGGATCAGCCGGCCGCTCGCCGAGCAGGTGGCCCGAGAGCTGACGGCGCACGATGCCCTCGGCGCCCACGCCGAAGCCGAGCTCGGCATCGACCCGAACGACCTCACGAACCCGTGGCACGCGGCGTGGGCGTCGATGGCCGCCTTCACCGCAGGTGCGCTCCTCCCGCTGCTCACCATCACATTCAGTCCGGCTGCGCTCCGCACCTGGGTCACCGTCGCCAGCGTGACCGTCGCCCTGGCCCTCACCGGCTTGGTGAGCGCGCAGCTCGGAGGCAGTCCCCGTCTGCGCGCCATGGTCCGCACCGTCTCCGGTGGTCTGCTGGCGATGGGGATCACCTACCTCGTCGGCGCTCTCGTCGGGACTGCCCTGGTCTGAGGGTGAGCCTCCCTCGACTGCACAGCAAGCGCCGGGGCACCTCGTCTTCCATGGCGGTCTGGGTACGGTAAACTCGACCTGTCCCAACAGCGTGGACGTCGACAGTTCCGGCCCTTCGGCCCCGATCGCAGCAGTCGCTGAGGTTGACTCCCACGCCCGTTTGGACATCGGGATGGCACTGAGCGCCCGAAGCGCCGAACCACGCGCACGACCTCCCTCGGCGGGGGCCGCCGCTGAACCGGCCTGCACATCGCATCACCAGGAGGAAGATGCCCACGCAAGTCCGTCATCGGTCGAGTGATGGTGTTGACCGAGCTGCGAGCGCCGCCGGCGCAGACAGCGCCAACCGCCTCAACGGTGCCGCACGTTCCTCACGCGGGGGCAACCGGTCATCCCATCGAGAGGACGAGCCGGCTCCCATCATCCCGATCCTCGCCAGACGAGTTCGCGAGGTCGAGGCCCGAGTGGCATCGAAGGGTCGGGCCACCCCGACGAACCGGACGAAGTTCCAGGTCGTCGCCCTGCTCATGCGCGCGGAGCGAGCCAGGGTGAAGGACGACCAGTCCATCTCCGGCGCCACGCGTGCCGACCTGCTCAAGCGGCTCGACGGCATCGCCGGCATCCTGGCCCAGATCGCCGCGCGGGACACCAGTCTGCTGGCACTGCTCGACCCGGCTGCCAAGCCCGGCCCGGCCGCCCAGCAGATGCGTCGCGACTGGCTCCTCGAATCCGGAGCCGAGCTCGCCCCGGAGGACCTCGTGATCAGCCGGCGCGAGCCGGTCGCGCAGGTCATGCCTCCCGAGCTGGCGGCCAAACAGGTCACTCCCCCGACCGTTCCGGCGCGCACCCGCGCCAACCCCTTCCTCGCACCGGACCTGTCGAAGGCGACCCATCAGGACTACGTCGGGCGGCTGTCGAACTGGGAGCTGCTCGACCCGCTGTACCGCGCCTTCGAGCAGGGCTCCGGCGGGGAGGCCGCGACGATGCAGCTGCCGCCGAAGCCGCGCATCGATCGCATCTCCCCACCCGGCTCACAGCTCATGGTCCACCAGTCCCGCTTCCTCCAGGCGGTGCAGCAGGGGCGTCGGACCTTCCTGCTCGCGGACGAGCCCGGCCTGGGCAAGACGGCGCAGTCCGTCCTCGCCGCCTCAGTGGCCAACGCCTATCCGATGCTCGCGGTCGTGCCCAACGTCGTGAAGATCAACTGGGCCCGCGAGGTCGAGCGCTGGACGCCACAGCGCCGCGTCACGATCATCCACGGCGACGGTGAGGACGTCGACGCCTTTGCGGACGTCTTCGTCGTCAACTACGCGATCCTCGACCGCCATTTCGGCTGGCTGTCCAGCTTCGGGTTCCGGTCGATGGTGGTCGACGAGGCGCACTTCATCAAGAACCTCCAGTCCCAGCGGTCCCAGCAGGTCCTCGCCCTCGCCGACCGGCTTCGAGAGACGACCCCGGGTGGGGACCCGCTCCTGCTTGCCCTCACCGGCACTCCCCTGATCAACGACATCAAGGACTTCGACGCGATCTGGCGCTTCCTCGGCTGGATCAAGGACGGCAAGCCGGTCGCCGACATCGTCCGGCGGCTCGACGAGACCGGCTACACACCGATGGACCGGGCGTTCTACCCGGAGGCCAGACAGGCCGTCATCGACATGGGCATCGTCCGTCGGCGCAAGGTCGACGTCGCGAGCGACCTGCCGGACAAGCGGATCGCCGACATCACGGTCGAGCTCGACGACGAGGCCGGCCGCTCGATCGAGCGCGCCGAGCGGGCCCTGGGCGAGCGGCTCGCTCGCCGCTACCGGGCGCAGCTCGCCGAAGGACATGGGCACGAGGCCGATGGAGAGCCGGACGCGGCCCTGATGCGCCGGATCGCGATGGCCGAGCTCAAGGCACCGTCGGGCGAGGGCACTGGTGAGAACGTCTTCGCCCTGGTGCGCCGCATCGGCCAGGCCAAGGCGGCACTCGCGGCCGACTACGCCGCCCAGCTGTCCCACTCGGTGGGCAAGGTCGTGTTCTTCGCCAAGCACCGCGATGTGATGGACAAGGCCGAGCAGGTGCTCGCCGAGGCGGGCCTGCGCACGGTCTCGATCCGAGGCGACCAGACGGCGAAGCAGCGCCAGGATGCCGTCGACGCGTTCCAGAAGGACCCCGAGGTGTCCGTCGCCGTCTGTTCGCTCCTCGCCGCGGGCGTCGGTGTCAACCTCCATGCGTCGTCCAACGTCGTGCTCGCCGAGCTCTCGTGGACCGCGGCCGAGCAGCAGCAGGCGATCGACCGGGTCCACCGCATCGGCCAGGACGAGCCGGTCACCGCGTGGCGGATCCTTGCCGCCGGCACGGTGGACGCACGCATCGCCGAGCTGATCGACGCGAAGCAGGGGCTCGCCCTGCGCGCCCTCGACGGCGGTGACGTGGAGGTGGCCAGCACCGACACGGTCCAGCTCGACGCGCTCGTGACGCTGTTGCGCCAGGCCCTCAACAGCTGACCGCCGCCCGACCGCCAGGAACGTCCTCCCTCACCCAATCGAGTGAACAGCTTTCGGGGTGCAGCAGCGCAAATGCTGTTCACTCGATCGGGTGTCGGGCAGCAGGTGGATCAGTCGGGCGTCTGCGTCGACTCCCGACGCGTCTTCTCGGGACGCTCCGTTCGCTCGTCCGACTCCTCCAGGATCGCCTCCGCCTGCGCCTCGGCGTCATCGCTGCCGGCGGCCTGCTCCTCCGGCAGGAGCTCGGCCCGCTGGGCGATGGCCGACTCGTCAGCCTGCTCACTCATCCCACGACCGTAGCAAGACGACCCGGATGGGTATGCGTCCTCCAGCCTTCCCGGGCACGTGCTCGGTGCACGGACGCACGGAAGCCCGCTCAGCGGCATACGGCCTAATGTGGGTCTGGATCTGACGTCAACCCAGGGAGCTACCGGTGAGCTCGACGACGCGGGCGCTGCGGCGCTGCGCGGCCGGCGTCATGGGCGCCGTGGTCGGTCTCGGAGCCTGTCAGGCGCCTGACCTCGCGCACCCAGGCGACTCGGCCGACCGGACCGCGACACCTGTGCCGCTCGGGAGCACGAGCGACACCCCGACGGCGACCCCCGCGACGACCGCGGCTGCGACCCCGAGCAGGATCCCGGCACGACTCCCAGAGCTGCCCCGTGGCGGCCGGACCCTCTTCCCCCACTACCGGCTCGTCGGCTACGCGGGGGCCCCGGGATCCGCGGCTCTCGGGCGGCTCGGCGTCGGCGACCTCGATGACCGCGTCCGCGAGCTCGAGAAGCGCGCCGCCGCGTTCGCCTCGGGCCGCAAGCCCCAGCCCGTGCTCGAGCTGCTGACCACCATCGTCCAAGGGTCTGCCGGCCGTGACGGGAAGTGGCGCAGCCGCCTGTCCGACAAGGTGATTCGGGAACATCTGGACGCCGCGCGTCGACACAAGGCGATCCTCCTGCTCGGCATCCAGCCCGGCAGGGCCACATTCCTCGACGAGGTCAAGGCGTACGAGAAGTGGCTCCAGCACCCGGACGTCGGCCTGGCCCTCGATCCCGAGTGGGCGATGAAGCCGGGTCAGGTCCCGATGGGCGTCTTCGGTCACACGACCGGACGTGAGGTCAACGAGGTCACGGCATGGGCCGGATCACTCGTGGCCCGCCACCAGCTCCCCGAGAAGGTCGTCGTCGTCCATGAGCTGGCGCCGAACATCATCCGCGACGAGGAGGTCATCCGGAGCCGCACGGGCGTGGCCCTCATCAAGTCGGTGGACGGCATCGGCAGCCGGGCGATGAAGGAGGACACCTGGCGCAAGCTGACCACCACGCTGCCGAAGGGCATGCGCGTGGGTTTCAAGCTCTTCCTCGAGGAGGATGGCAAGTTCGGACCGCTGATGACGCCCGCCGAGGTGCTCGCGCTCAAACCGACCGTCGACTACGTCCTCTTCGAGTAGACCCGCGAGGGGCCTCAGGCCTCGGGGACGTTGGCGTCGAGCTCGTCGAGCCACGTCGCGGCCGAGACGTCCGACGGCATGCGCCAGTCACCCCGAGGGGACAGCGAGCCACCAGCGGCGACCTTGGGGCCGTTGGGCAGAGCCGACCGTTTGAACTGGTTGGCGAAGAAGCGCCGCAGGAACACCTCCAACCAGCGCCGGATCGTCGGGAGGTCGTAGGCCAGGCGCTCGGCAGCCGGGTAGCCGGCGGGCCATTCGCCGGCCGCCGCGTCGTGCCAGGCGTGCCAGGACAGGAACGCGATCTTCGAGGGGCGGTAGCCCCAGCGCAGCACGTGGTAGAGGTTGAAGTCCTGGAGCGAGTACGGCCCGATCTGCGCCTGGGTGGACTGCGGCTGCTCACCCTCCTTGGCCGGGACCAGCTCCGGCGTGATCTCGGTGGCGAGGATGGACATCAACGTCTCTCCCACGTGCTCCTCGAACTGGCCCGAGGACACGACCCAGCGGATGAGGTGCTGCATGAGGGTCTTGGGGACCCCGGCGTTCACCCCGTAGTGCGACATCTGGTCCCCAACCCCGTAGGTGCACCAGCCGAGGGCCAGCTCGGACAGGTCGCCGGTGCCGAGGACGATGCCGCCACGCTGGTTCGCAATGCGGAAGAGGTAGTCGGTGCGCAGGCCGGCCTGCACGTTCTCGAAGGTCACGTCGTAGACCTCGTCGCCACGCGCGAAGGGGTGTCCCATCGTCCGCAGCATCTCCGTCGCCGCCGGGCGGATGTCGAGCTCCTCCCACGTGACGCCCAGCGCCTCCATGAGCAGCATCGCGTTGTTCTTCGTGTGCGCCGTCGTCGCGAATCCCGGCATCGTGAAGGCGAGGATGTCGGTGCGTGGCCGCCGGAGCCGATCCATCGCCTTGGCCGCGACGATGAGGGCGTGCGTCGAGTCGAGCCCCCCGGACACGCCGATGACGACCTTCGGCTGGCCGATGGCCCGGAGACGCTGCTCGAGCCCGGACACCTGGATGTTGTACGCCTCGTAGCAGTCGAGGGCGAGGCGGTCCTCGTCGTCGGGCACGAACGGGAAACGGTCGATCTTGCGCCGCAGGCCGATGTCCCCCGTGGGCGGGCCCAGCTCGAACTCGACGGTCCGGAAGTCCGAGACGCGCTCTGCGAGGGTGCGCCGGTTGTCGTCGAAGGTGCCCATCCGGATGCGCTCCTGCCGGAGCATGTCGAGGTCGATGTCGGCAACGGACCGACGGGGCCCCTCGGGGAACCGCTCCGTCTCGGCCAGCAGGTGGCCGCGCTCGTAGACCATCGTCTGGCCGTCCCAGGACAGGTCGGTGGTCGACTCTCCTTCGCCCGCCGCCGAGTAGAGGTAGGCGGCAAGGCACCTGGAGGAGGCGCTGCGGCTGAGAAGGTGCCGGTCCTCGGCCCTACCGACCGTGATGGGAGAGCCGGAGATGTTGACGAGGACGGTGGCCCCGGCGAGGGCGGCCTCCGCGCTCGGCGGGATCGGGATCCACATGTCCTCGCACACCTCGACCCCGAGGACGAAGCCCTCGAGATCGGTTGCCCTGAAGAGAAGGTCGGTGCCGAACGGCACCCGCCATCCGGCGACCTCGATCGTCCCGCCGCGCTGGTCGTCGCCGGACGCGAAGTGCCGGGCCTCGTAGAACTCGCGATAGGTCGGCAGGTACGCCTTGGGGGACACCCCGAGGATGGCGCCGCCGTGCACGACCACGGCA
>NZ_DATEEY010000140.1:0-4829 GCF_035280925.1 Intrasporangium sp.
CCGTCGGAGCCGACGACGTGGTGGTCGAGGGCATGGCGGGCGCCCCACACCGACTCCTTGCCGAGCCGGTCGAGGAACAGGAAGGTGGGCAGTGGCTCGAAGATCGAGGTCCACACGGTGTTGAAGTTGATGGCGCTCGCCATCGTCGCCACGTAGACCTCGTCGGGCGCGATCTCGGGGGTGGCGACCTGCGCGACGTGGAGCGACTTTCGCGGGTCCTTCTCCTCGGACTCGACGCCCTCCCACATGTCCTGCTCGCTGCGCAGCACGTGCGCGGCGCGGTACGACTCGGGGATCGGCAACGCGGCGAGCTCGTCGCCCGAGGCGCCGGCCTGGATGGCATCGAGGATGGGCTGCATCGACATGGTCGCGGACGTTACCGGCCGGTAGCTTGGCCGGCCCAATGGTCGAACCGATCACCTTGGTCACCCAACGGCTCCAGCTGCGACCGTGGCGGGAGTCCGACCGCGATCCGTTCGCGATGCTGAACGCGGACCCACGGGTGATGGAGCACTTTCCCTCGACGCTCGATCGGGAGCGGTCCGACGCCCTGGTCGATCGCATCGAGGCCGAGTTCGCCGAGCAGGGCTGGGGCCTGTGGGCCGTCGAGGTCGTCGACGGCGCCGAATTCTGCGGTTTCATCGGTATGGCTGCGGCCGAACACGCCCTCGGTCGGCCGGCCATCGAGGTGGGATGGCGACTCGCACACGAGCACTGGGGCCACGGGTACGCGCCCGAAGGTGGCCTCGCGTGCCTGCGCTTCGCCTTCGACGATCTCGGCCTCGACGAGATCGTGTCCTTCACCGTCCCGGCCAACGTCAACAGCCGGCGGGTGATGGAGAAGATCGGGCTGCACCTCGTCGGCGACATCGAGCACCAGGGCCTGCCGCCCGACAGCCCTCACCGACACCACGTGCTCTATGCCCTCACCGTCGAGGAGTGGCGGACCGGTCCTCGTTGGCCCGGTCGGATTACCCCCCGGTAACCTGGCACTCCGCAGCGGCTGCAAGGCAGCAGTCGCCTGACGTCAGGGGAATGCAATGGCCGGATCGGTGATCCTCGCGGGGGCTCGCACCCCGATCGGCAAGCTGTCGGGCTCACTTGCAGGGTTCTCGGGCTCGCAACTCGGTGGCCTCGCCATCAAGGCCGCGCTCGAGCGTGCCGGGATGACCGGCGAGCAGGTCGACTACGTGTTCATGGGCCAGGTGCTCCTCGCCGGCGCCGGCCAGATGCCCGCCCGCCAGGCTGCCGTCGACGCCGGCATCCCCATGTCGGTCCCATCGACGCTGATCAACAAGGTCTGCCTCTCGGGCATCAACTCGATCATGATGGCCGACCTGCTCATCCAGTCCGGCCAGGCCGACGTCGTCGTCGCCGGTGGCCAGGAGTCGATGACCAACGCGCCGTACCTGCTGCCCGACGCCCGGGCCGGCATGCGCCTCGGCGACAAGAAGGTCATCGACTCGATGATGTACGACGGTTTGTTCTGCGCGTTCGACCAGGTGGCGATGGGCGCGGGCACCGAGAAGTACGCAGCGTCGGCGGGCATCAGCCGTGACGTGCAGGACGACATCGCCTACAAGTCACACGAGCGTGCGGCCCGGGCTGCGAAGGATGGCCTGTTCGACAACGAGATCGTCCCGGTCGAGATCCCGCAACGCAAGGGCGATCCCGTGGTGTTCACCTCGGACGAGGGTGTCCGCGCCGAGACGTCGCTCGAGTCCCTCGGCGCCTTGCGCCCCGCGTTCGACAAGGCCGGCAACATCACCGCCGGCAACGCCAGCCAGATCTCCGACGGCGGCGCCGCAGTCATCGTGGTCTCGAAGGCCAAGGCCGACGAGCTCGGCGCGACGCCCCTCGGCGAGATCGTCTCGAACGGTCAGATCGCCGGCCCCGATGCCTCGCTGCTCACCCAGCCGTCGAGGGCGATCTTCCAGGCGCTCGAGCGGGCGAGCCTGAAGGTCGGCGACATCGACCTGTTCGAGCTGAACGAGGCGTTCGCCGCGGTCGGTGCCGCCTCGATGAGCGACCTGGGCGTGAGCGACGACGTCGTCAATGTCAACGGCGGCGCCATTGCGCTGGGCCACCCGATCGGCGCGTCGGGCACCCGCATCGTGCTCACCCTGCTCAACGAGTTGAACCGCCGCGGTGGCGGCACCGGCGCGGCTGCCCTCTGCGGCGGAGGCGGCCAGGGCGACGCCCTCATCGTCAAGACCATCTAGTTGTCGGCCATCACGTTGGTGACGGCCGGTCGGACTCGAGCTGACGAAGCGAAGAACGCGGTGAGAGCATCAGCGAGCGCCTCGGGATGCGTCAGTGGGGCGGCATGCCCGGCGCCCTGGATCTCCTGAACCTGTCCGTTGGTGACGTGGTCGGCGACGTACCGCGCGCACGTGACGAAGAACGGCTTGGTGTCCGCTCCGTGCAGCACGCTCACCGGAGCGGAGATCGCGCCGAGCACGGCCGGATCTGTGGTGGGGTCTCCATGCTCCGTCAACTGCTGGAGGAGACTGAGCAGGTTCGGAACGTAGCGCCCTACGGCCTTGAAGTAGCCGGCGTCCTCGGCCGCGGCGACCTCCTGGTCGTTGAAGGGCCAGCCGGCGAACGCGCGAGCCGCCTCCGCCAGGCTGCCGTCGGTGGCAAGTTCGCCCATCCTGGCGGCGGCGCCGAGAAGCGCCGCCTGCTCCTGCTCGTCCATCAGGCTCTGCACCACTGGCTCGAAGGCGACCACCGACGTGACCGTGTCGGACTGCGCCGCGACGCCGAGCGCATGGTTGGCGCCGCCGGACCACCCCGCCAGGCTGGTCGGTGCCCCGATGCTGTCGACGTAGGCGAGCAGGTCGTCGACCTGCCGGCGGATGGTGAGGTCTGGGTGATCGCCGCTGAGGCCCCGGCCCCGCAGGCTCGGCAGGTGGCAGGTGAACTGGTCGGTCAGATGCCTCAGCACGAGGTCCCAGTCGAGGTCGCCGTCGCCCATGGCGCCTTGTAGGAACACCAGCGGAGCTCCCTCGCCGTGCACGGTCCCACCGATGGTGACGCCGTCGGAGGTGGTGACGTAGTGGTTGCGTTGGTTGCTCATCGCTGTCTGCCTCCGTCTCGTGCGGTCATGCCTGCAACGGTGACGCAGACGACGTCGGAGATCGTCACCCGACCGGGTACGTCTCGGCGGTCAGGGGTGACTACAGGTCGCGGCGTGCGACCTGTGCGGCCAGGTCCGCGCGTCCGTCGACGTCGACCTTGGCGTAGACGCGGGACAGGTGTTTCTTGACCGTGTTGACGGAGATGAACATGCGCTGACCGATCTCGGCGTTGGTGTGGCCTTCGGCGACCAGCCGCACGAGGTCGAGCTCGGCTGGAGTCAGTGACGCCCAGCCAATCTGCGGGCGTTGACGCTCGCCCCGCCCGCGGCGGGCATACGCGACCGCGTCGGCCAGCGTCAGCTCGCTGCCCGCGTCCCAGCAAGCAGTCGCATCGGTGTCGTCCAGGTCGGCTCGGGCGGCCTGGTGAGCACGACCGAAGCGGTCGCCCTCCAAGGAGAAGCGCTCGAGGCCGGTGTCGGTGTGGAACCGTTGCGACGCGGCGAGCAGGCGTAGCGACCGCTCGGGCTCGCCGAGGGCAACGGCCAGGTCCGCGATCGTCTCCAGCGCCCCCGCGGCCCCGAGCCGGTCGCCGTAGTCGTCCATGACCTCCAGGCCCTCGTGCGCCAGCTCCCACGCCTCGTCGAGGTCCCCGTCCCGCACGGCCAGAACCGCGAGACCCAGCAACGACCGGCCCAGCGGCAACGGGATGCGCGGGTCGGTCGAGAGCGCGCGACCTGCCGCAAGATGTGCTCGCGCCTCGTCGCGGCGCTCCTCGACGTGTGCGAGCACACCGAGCAGCCACTCGCCGATGGACTCGCCCCACCGGTTGCCGCCACCACGGCCCAACCGCACGACCCCGTCCGCCGCCGCCCGAGCAGTCTCGAGATCACCGGATGCGTACGCCGACAAGGCGAGCCACGGACCGAGCTGCATGTCGTACTGGGTCCCCTCCAAACCCTGTCCTCGCAGGACCGTCTGCGCCTCGGACAGCCGGTCCCGCGCCTCACCGTGGTTGCCTTGCAAGACGGCAGCCGCGCCCAGGCCAGCGAGTCCCAGCGCCTCCCAGCCGGGACGTCCGGCCTGCCGGCTGAGCTCGACCGCACGTCGAGCGTGCCGGCGTGACCGGTCGAGCCGTCCAGTCCACACCTCCCAAATGCCAGGGGACGCGTGGGCGGCCGGCAGTTGGAAGGCGAGCTCATTGGCCTCACACACCTCCACGGCCTGCTCGAACCGACGGCACGCGGCGTCGATGGAGCGGCGGCAGAACAGCGCCGCCCCAGCGAACGCCAGGACGTAGGCGTAGTTCGAAGCATCCTCGCAGCGCTCCGCGTGCTCGACCGCCTGCTCGGCGTCGGCGTCCACCTGCGCGCTGGTCGCCAGCCCCGACAGCGCCCCCGAGAAGGCCCGTTGGCCCAACGCGACCGAGAGCGCACCGCCCACATCGGCGGCGCGTGCCAGGTCGACCGCCTTGCTCGCCGACCGATAGGCGCTGGCCGGCTGTTCGCTGGCAAGGGCCAGGGCCGCCGCGGTGATCAATCCCCGCACGCGCTCGTCGTCGGGCACGCCCGTGACATCGGCCGCGTCGTGCACACGTCGGTACACCTCCCGGGACAGGCCGCGCTCGAACCAGAAGCGGACGATGGGCTCGGTGATGCCCACCAGCCCTCGCAGGTCTCGGGACTCCGCCGCCCAGTCCATCGCCGCGCGCAGGTCATCCAGATCGGCCGCAACCCGCGCCATCCAGGGCTC
>NZ_DATEEY010000141.1:0-24499 GCF_035280925.1 Intrasporangium sp.
CGCCCGCAGTTCGCCCAGCACCGGGGCGACGAGCTGGCACGTCGGGCAGTCAGCCTTGACGACGGCGACGATCCCCTCGGGGAGTGGGGTGCCCATCTCCCCGAGGCTAGATCGTCGGATCGGGGGGCGCCGCTACGGGGCGTCGACCTCGACCGGCTCGTCGAGGGTGATCTCCACGCCCTCGGCGAACGCATTGACCATGGCGTGGGCCATGGAGTCGCGGTACTGCACCGGGGGCGACTTCATGAAGTAGGCGGACGGGCCGAGCAGCGGGCCGCCGATGCCCCGGTCGAGGGCCAGCTTGGCGCAGCGCAGGGCGTCGATGACCACGCCGGCGGAGTTGGGGGAGTCCCACACCTCGAGCTTCATCTCGATGTTGAGCGGGACGTCGCCGAAGTTGCGGCCCTCGAGGCGGATGTAGGCCCACTTGCGGTCCTGTAGCCAGGCCACGTGGTCGGACGGGCCGATGTGGACGTCGTCGGCCTCGATCCCGTGGTCGAGCTGGCTGGTCACGGCCTGGGTCTTGGAGATCTTCTTCGACTCCAGGCGCTCCCGCTCCAGCATGTTCTTGAAGTCCATGTTGCCGCCGACGTTGAGCTGGTAGGTGCGGTCGAGCACCAGGCCGCGGTCCTCGAACAGCTTGGCCATGACCCGGTGCGTGATCGTCGCGCCGACCTGGCTCTTGATGTCGTCGCCGATGATCGGCACGCCGGCCGCCTCGAACTTTGCCGCCCACTCGGGGTCCGACGCGATGAAGACCGGCAGCGCGTTGACGAAGGCCACGCCCGCGTCGATCGCGCACTGCGCGTAGAACTTGTCGGCCTCCTCGGAGCCCACCGGCAGGTAGGACACGAGCACGTCGGCGTTGGCGTCCTTGAGCGCCTGGACCATGTCCACCGGCTCAGCCGCCGACTCGTCGATCGTCATCCGGTAGTACTTGCCGAGCCCGTCGAGCGTGTGTCCCCGCTGGACCGTGATGCCCGTCGTGGGGACCTCCGAAATCTTGATGGTGTTGTTCTCCGAGGCGTTGATCGCCTCGGCCAGGTCCTTGCCGACCTTCTTGTCGTCCACATCGAACGCGGCGACGAACTCGACGTCGCGGACGTGGTACGGGCCGAACTGGACGTGCATGAGGCCCGGCACGGAGCCGGCCGGGTCAGCGTCCTTGTAGTACTCGACACCCTGCACGAGCGAGCTCGCGCAGTTGCCGACGCCGACGATGGCGACGCGTACGGATCCCATGGATCACTCCTTGTTTCTTGGCTGGGTCTTGTTGACAGGTGTCGTGCTGTTTGGGCGGGACTTGTCGACGGTGTCGTATGCCGCTGGGCCGGGGTCCAGCGCAGCGCGGCGTTCCGCGCTGATGAGCTCTTCGAGCCAGCGGACCTCGCGCTCGGCCCCCTCCTCGCCGTGCTGCTGGAGGGCCATGGTGTAGCCGTCCATGCGCTCTCGGTTGCGCACGCTGGCCTCGCGGATGTTGGCGAGGCGCTCCTCGAGCCGAGAGCGCCGTCCCTCGAGGATGCGCAGGCGCACCTCCCGTTGGGTCCGCGAGAAGAAGGCGAAACGGACGTCGAAGTCGTCGTCGTCCCACGCGTCCGGACCGCTGGCCGTGACGAGGTCCTGGAAGTGCTCCTTGCCGTCGGCCGTCAGCTCGTACGTGATCCGCGGGCGCCTGCCCTGCACCGGAGTCTCACTGGTCTCGGTGATGTGACCCGCCTCGACGAGCGCGCGGAGCGCCGGATAGAGCGAGCCGTACGACAGGGCCCGGAAGATACCGAGAGCGGTGGTGAGCCGCTTGCGCAGCTCATAGCCGTGCAGGGCACCGTCGTGCAGCAGCCCCAGGATCGCGAACTCGAGTAGCGCGGCACGCCGACTCGGGGGACGCGTGGACCTGGGCACTGATCCAGTCTACACCCAGATATATCGCGGCGATACATCGCAGCGTAGGGATCAGCCGGCGGGGGGACGTGCGCCGCGACGAACGCCACTCCGCCCTCGGGTCGAGGCCCGTCCATACTCAGTCGCGGGTGAGCAGGTTGGCCGTTCGCAGCAGGGCCGTCGAGTGTGCACTTGGCGCCGCTCGGCGAGAGCCCAGTCTGGCGCGAGCTGCACACTCGACGAGGGGGTGCTCGCCGCGAGCTGCACGTGCGTGCGAGAGGGAACTCAGCGGCACACGGAACCCGTTGTGCGGTATGCCGCTGGGCTGGTTCCCGCGTCGAGTGTGCACCTGGCGCCACTCGGCGAGAGCTCACGCTGACGCGAGCTGCACACTCGACGAGGGGGTGCTCGCCGCGAAGTGCACGTGCGTGCGGGAGGGAACTCAGCGGCACACGGAACCCGTTGTGCGGTATGCCGCTGAGCTCGGTTTGGTGCCTGTGTGCCCGCTGTGGACGGCGGGGTTCATTTCGTCGAGCGGCACGCAGACGGGTCATACTGATGGGCGGCTCGAGAGGTTTCTCGAGCCTGCGCATGAAACGGAAGTGGTGGAGTGACACAGAGCAGGCGCGAGATCCGTGCCGCCCAGGTGGCAGAGGAGAAGCGCACCCGGCGGGCCGGGGCCAAGCGACCCAACTCGATGCACGGTGAGCCGACGGATGACGGCGATGCGCTCGAGTTCCGGGCCGGTGGGCACGGCGGACGCGGCGATGGCGATGGCGACGGCCGGAGAGGCTGGCGCCGCTGGGTCATCCCCACGCTCAAGTGGGGCTCGCTGGCCGGGATCGTCCTGTTCGTCCTCGGCATCGCCGGGATCTGGTTCGCCTACTCGCAGACGAGCGTCCCGGAGCCAAACGAGTTCGTGGGCCGGCAGGTCTCGATCATCTACTACTCCGACGGCAAGACCGAGATCGACCGCATCGTCCAGGACGAGGGCAACCGCCAGATGGTCGAGCTGGCCAAGGTGCCCGACCACGTCCAGAAGGCGCACATCGCCGCCGAGGACCGGACGTTCTATGTCAACAACGGCATCTCCGTCGGTGGCATCTTCCGGGCCGTCAAGACGAGCATCACCGGTGAGACCCAGGTCGGCGGCTCCACGATCACCCAGCAGTACGTCAAGAACTACTTCCTGAGCCAGGACCGCACCCTCGAGCGCAAGGCGAAGGAGATCCTCATCGCGATGAAGATCGACGGTGAGAAGTCCAAGGACGAGATCCTCGGGGACTACCTCAACACCATCTACTACGGTCGCGGCGCGTACGGCATCCAGACCGCCTCGCAGGCGTACTTCGGCAAGTCCGCGGAGAAGCTGACCGTGGCGGAGGGCGCCGTGCTCGCGTCCGTCATCAACGCGCCGTCGCTCTACGACCCGGCCGAGGGTGACAAGGCCGCCGCCAACCTCGAGCGGCGCTACGCCTACGTCCTCGACGGCATGGTCGAGGAGGGCTGGCTGTCGGCCGCCGAGCGGGCCAAGGTCACCGAGCTTCCGGAGATCAAGGAGTACAAGGGGCCCCGCCTCTCCCGGGGCACCAACGGCTACATCACGGCCGAGGTGAAGAAGGAGCTCGTCGGCATCGGCCTCACCGACCAGGACGTCGCCAAGGGCGGCCTGCGGATCGTCACGACGATCGACCGCAAGGCCCAGTCCAACGCGGTCAAGTCCATGGGCAAGCACCTGCCCAAGGGCCTGCAGGGTGGGCTCGTCGCGATCAAGCCCGGCGACGGTGCGGTGATCGCGATGTACGGCGGCTCGGACTACTCCAAGCGGCAGCTCAACAACGCCACCCAGGCCATCATGCAGGGCGGCTCGAACTTCAAGCCCTTCACCGTGCTCGCCGCGGTCCGCGAGGGCATCTCGACGAAGACGAAGTTCGACGGCAACAGCCCGAAGGAGTTCGACGGCTACCCGCACCCGGTCAACAACTACGACGACCGCGACTACGGCAAGGTCGACATGCGCAGGATGATCGGCAGGTCGATCAACACCGCGTTCGTCGAGCTCAACGAGGAGATCGGGCCGGACAAGACGCGTCAGGCCGCCATCGACGCCGGCATCCCGGAGAAGACGCCCGGGCTCGAGGACGACCTCGGCAACGTGCTCGGTACCGCATCCCCGCATGTCATCGACATGGCCTCCGCCTACTCGACGATCGCCGCACAGGGGGTCCGGGCGACGCCGTACCTCATCGCCAAGGTGACGACGCCGGACGGCAGCTACACCTACACCGCCAAGCCGGACACCCGCCGTGCCTTCGCGAAGGAGGTCACGGCTGACGTGACCGACACGATGACGTACACGACGAAGCCCGGCGGCACCGCGACCAAGGTCGGCCGGGAGTTCGAGCGGCCGGTCGCCTCGAAGACGGGAACGTCCGAGGAGAACCTGTCCAAGTGGTTCAGCGGGTTCGTGCCGCAGATGGCCGTGTCAGTGGGGACGTACAAGCCCACCAAGGACGGGTCCTCGAGCCTGTCGCTCTCGGAAGAGGAGTCAGTGGCGTCCGACGGATCGACGATCCCGGCCAACATCTGGCTCGACTTCATGGTGCCGACGTTCGACGGCGTGGAGGTGTTGCCCTTCCCGGACCGCGAGGGCGTTGGCGACGACGACGTGCCGACGGAGACGCGCACCCAGACCGAGGCGCCGGCAACCGAGGCGCCGACCACGACCAGCGAGCCACCGCGTCCGACGACGACTGGGCCGACCACGCCGTCCGAGCCGACCAAGACCCCGCCCGGCAAGCCGAAGCCGCCGCCCACCACGACGATCGAGGAACCGACCATCACCGGCACGGTGGAGCCGGACCCGACGACGACCACCACCAAGGGGAAGCCCGGCAGCGGGGACGGATGACCGCCTCTGAGCGCAGGGCGATGACGACCGATCCGGTCGCGGTGGCGGCCAGCGAGGTCATCGGCGGGCCACGCGGACGCTACGCGGCCCGTGAGCTCCCCTGGATGTTCACTGCGGCGGTGCTCTCGGCGTTGGCTGCCATCCCGGCCGGTTTCGGGATCGCGCTGCGGATCCCCTGCCTGCGGACCCACTGGTCGGGCGACGGGCAGTTCTGGAACGCGTGCTACTCCGACCTGCCCAACGCCTACCGGGAAGGCAATCTCGGCGCCGGGCTGGCTGCGTTCCTCCAGAGCGCCGAGGGAGCCCCGACGACAGGGCAACCACCGCTGACCGGTCTCATGCTGACCGCGGTCGCGAGTCTCGTCCCGTCAGCGGATCGCGAGGGGACCCGGATCGCCTGGTACTTCGCGCTGTGGGCCGTGCTCCTGACGCTGCTCCTCCTGGCCGTGATCTGGCTCGTCGCCTCGTCGTCCCGTCGCCCCTGGACTGCCGCCCACGTCGCCCTGGCCCCCGTGGTCGCACTCGTGGGCTTCGTGTCCGCCGACCTGCTCGGCGTGGCGCTCGCGAGCGCCGGGATGTGGGCCTGGGGGCGCCGACACCTTGCGGCGGCCGGGGTCCTGCTCGGGCTGGCCATCTCGGCGAGGTCCTACCCCGTGCTCATCCTCGTCGCCATCGGTCTGCTGGCCCTGCGGTCCGGCCGGCTCCGTCAGTTCGCCCGCACGGCCAGCTATGCACTGGCCACGTTCCTCGGCGTGCTCGGCGTGCTCTGGCTGCTCCACCCGGAGGCGGCCGTGTCCGCCTACCGGGGTTGGGTCGCCGCAGGACCGGGCTATGGCTCACCGTGGCTGCTCCCGCAGCTCGCCGGTCACCCGCTGCCCACCTGGGCGGTCACGGCGCTCGCGGTCCTCGGGTGGGTCGTCGCGATCGTCGTCGGAGCCGCCCTCGCACTGGCGAGCGCGCGTCGGCCGACCATCGCCGAGGTCTCCCTCGTGATGGTCGGCATCGTCCTCGTGACCGGCAAGTCGTTCACGGTGCAGAGCTCGCTGTGGCTCGTCCCGCTCGTCGCCTGGAGCCTCGTCCAGTGGCGTGACCACCTCATCTGGGCCGCCGCCGAGGCGATGAACTTCGTCGCCGTGTGGCTGAAGATCGCCGCGGGCAAGGTCCCGGACCGTGGGCTGCCGGACCCCTGGTACGCCTTCTTCTCGATGCTGCGCGTCATCGCGGTCCTCTGGCTCGTCGCGATGGTGTGGCTGCACGCCCGCGAACGCTGGGGCCGCTCCGAGCCCGAGCCCGACGACCTCGCCGGTCCCATGACCGAGGCCGAGGACCGCGTCATCGTCCGCTTCACCTGAACCCACGTGGGCTCACGGCCGTGGCCGGCCTGCGCCCCCGTGTACCCCCGAAAGACCCGCTTGGTTGAGCCGTGCCTCCTCGATTTCGGAGTATGCCGCTGGGCCCGGTAGTCTTGCCGGGTTCGCCGTGTGCCCTACCGCCCTCGGGTGGGCTTGTGGAGAAGGCCGTAGCAATGTCGGCCGGATCTGCGAGGCTGGGACGCGGCGGGACGTTTGCAACCCTCCTGTCACGGGAGAGACCCGTGACCGCCAAGACCAAAGGAGGTGGGTTAGAAGCATGCGTCAGTACGAACTCATGGTCATCCTCGACCCGGAGACCGAGGAGCGCACCGTCGGCACCACGATGGACAAGTACCTCAACGTGGTGAAGAAGGATGGTGGCACCGTCGACAACGTCGACATCTGGGGCCGTCGCCGGCTCGCTTACGACATCAGGAAGAAGAACGAGGGCATCTACGCCGTCGTCAACTTCACCGCTGACCCCGCCACGGCTCAGGAGCTCGACCGCCAGCTGAACCTCAGCGAGTCGGTCATGCGGACCAAGCTGCTCCGTCCCGGCGCCTGATCTCCCGCGCTCGATCACCGATCACCCAACGAAGGACTGAACGGAGCCACGCATGGCAGGCGACACCGTCATCACGATCATCGGCAACCTGACCGCCGACCCCGAGCTGCGCTTCACGCCGTCTGGTGCCGCGGTCGCCAACTTCACCGTGGCCTCGACGCCGCGGATGTTCGACCGCCAGTCCAACGAGTGGAAGGACGGCGAGACGCTGTTCATGCGCTGCTCGGTGTGGCGCGACGCCGCCGAGAACGTCGCCGAGTCGCTCCAGCGCGGCATGCGGGTCATCGCCTCTGGCCGTCTGAAGTCTCGGTCCTACGAGACGAAGGAAGGCGAGAAGCGCACCGTCGTCGAGCTGGACGTGGACGAGATCGGCCCGTCCCTGCGCAGTGCCACGGCCAAGGTCAACAAGACCCAGCGTGGCGGTGGTGGCGGCTTCGGCGGCCAACAGGGCGGCTGGAGCGGCGGTGGCGGCCAGCAACAGGGCGGCGACGACCCGTGGGCAACCGGTCCCGGGGGTGGGCAGGGCGGCCAGCAGGGTGGTCAGCAGGGCGGCTGGGGCCAGCCGGCCGGCGCGCCCCAGGGTGGCCAGCCCGGTGCCCAGCCGGGTGCCCAGCAGGGTGGTGGTTGGGGGCAAGGTGCCCCGAGCTACGACGAGCCGCCGTTCTGACCTGACAAGGCGCCACCCGGTTCGAGGTATTCCGCGGCTCCTGGCAGCGGAGGATCACCTCGAACGGACGAGGCCGGGAGCCGGCATTCGTCGCTGAGCCAGCTCAGCGGCATACGACATTGAAGTAGTCCCATCCCGGGGCAGGAACCCCGGGCTTTCCAGAAGGAGAGCACCACGATGGCCAAGCCCGTTGTGCGCAAGCCCAAGAAGAAGGCCAACCCGCTGAAGGCGGCGAAGGTCGAGAACATCGACTACAAGGACACCGCGCTGCTGCGCAAGTTCATCTCCGACCGCGGCAAGATCCGCGCTCGCCGGGTGACCGGTGTGTCCGTCCAGGAGCAGCGCCTCATCGCCACGGCCGTGAAGAACGCCCGTGAGATGGCCCTGCTGCCCTACTCGAGCTCGGCTCGCTGAGCCCGCCCGCTCGAGAGAGGAACGTACCAATGAAGTTGATTCTGACGCACGAGGTCACCGGCCTCGGAGCGGCCGGTGACGTCGTCGAGGTCAAGGACGGCTACGGCCGCAACTACCTGCTGCCGCGCGGCCTTGCCACGCCGTGGACCAAGGGTGGCCAGAAGCAGGTCGACGCCCTGACCAAGGGCCGCGAGGCCCGGGCCATCAACGACATCGAGCAGGCCAAGTCCGTCAAGGGTCGGATCGAGGCCATGCCGGTCAAGGTGGCCGCCAAGGCCGGTCAGTCCGGCCGGCTGTTCGGTGCCATCAGCAACGGTGACATCGCCGACGCGGTCAAGGCCGCTGGCGGACCGGAGCTGGACAAGCGCAAGATCGAGGTCAAGCAGGCCGTCAAGTCGCTCGGCTCGTACGAGGCGACCGTCCGCCTGCACGCCGACGTCGCGGCGACCCTGAAGTTCGAGGTCGTCCCCGCCTGACGGCAGCGGCGCTCGCCATCATGAGCTCAGGGCCCGGTCCTCATGGACCGGGCCCTGACCTCTTCCCTGGAAAGGCTCAGGCCGAGTCCCGCCGCACGAGATGGGTCTCGAGAAGCGTGACTCGTGGTGTCTCGTCGCCGGCGAGCAGCCGCAACAGCGTGTCCGCCATGACGATGCCCATCTGCTTCGTCGGCTGCGCGACCGTGGTCAGCTGGATCGGGCCGCGCTTGGCATAGGGGCTGTCGTCATAGCCGACGACGGCGAGATCCCCCGGGACGGTGCGCCCGCGCTCGGCGAGGGTGGTCAAGGCTCCGCTGGCCATGAGGTCGCTGGCCACGAAGATCGCGTCCACGTCGGGATAGCGGTCGAGCAGCTCTGCCGCCGCCCGGCCACCACCCTCCTCGCTGAAGTCGGCGTGGGCGACGCGCTCGTCCGAGAACCCCGCCTCCTGCAGCGCATCCCGCCAGCCCCGCTCCCGGTCGACCGCGGCCGGCATGTCGCTGGGGCCGGTGATCGTCGCGATGGCGCGACGTCCTGACTGGATGAGGTGTCGGGTCCCCTGCATCGCTCCGAGACGGTTGTCCACGTCGACGTAGTAGTCGGTGGGACGTCCCGGGGCGCCTTCTGCGTCCATCGGCCGACCACCGAACACGACCGGCAGCGACTGGCCCAGCGAGGCGAGGAAGTGGTCGCCGGAGTGGTGCGACACGACGAGGGCGCCGTCCACGTTGCCGCCGAGCAGGTAGCGGCGGGTCTTCTCCGAGGGTGAGCTGGGATGGGCCAGCTGCAGGTTGAGGACGTAGTCGCTGTCGTCCAACCGGTCGGTGATGCCCTGGACGATGTCAGCGAAGTAGGGGTCCCCGAAGAAGCGGTGGGCGTCCTCCGGCACGACGAGGGCGATGGACATCGTCGCCCGGGCGACGAGGGATCGAGCCGCCCGGTTCGGCACGTAGTTCAGCTCGCTGATCGCTGCCTCGACGGCGGTCTGGACCTCGGGGCTGACCTTCGGGGAGGAGTTGATGACGCGCGACACCGTGGCGCGCGACACGCCGGCAAGCCGGGCGACCTCCTCGAGGGTCGGCCGCACCGGCACCGCCATCGATTCGCTACTCATGCTTTGTGCCTCCCGACGGGAGCTCCCTCGTGCTGATGATCCGGGCAAGGTCCAAGGCGCTGGCTTTCGGCGTGCGAACCTGCGTGTCGTAGTCCACTCGGACGATACCGAAGCGCTTGGCGTAGCCCCACGCCCATTCGAAGTTGTCGAGGAAGGACCAGTAGAAGTAGCCCTGCACGGGCACCCCCGCGTCGAGCGCGTCGAGGACTGACGCGAGATGCGACCGCACGTAGCTCACGCGGTCCTGGTCGTCGACGAACCCGGTCTCGTCCGCCTCGTCGTCGTAGGCCGCCCCGTTCTCGGTGACGTGCAGGGTGGTGTTCGCAGGCCCGGCGTACTCCTCGTGCAGTCGGACCAGCAGGCGGGTCAGTCCCTCTGGCTGCACCTCCCAGTCCATCGACGTGACCGGCAGCCCCCGCGGATGCCCGTGCACACCGTCAGCGGCGGGGAAGGGCGAGCGGGTCGGCCGGGATGTCGCGGGGGCGGCGTTGAGGGCGGACAGCGGCGGCAGGTGGCTGAAGGCGCCCCCGTTGTAGTAGTTGACGCCGAGCACGTCGATCGGAGTTGCGATCGTCGCGAGGTCGCCGTCCCTGACGTGCCTCTCGAGCCCGAGGCCGCGGACGTCCTCGAGGACATCGGCAGGGTACTCACCGCGGAAGATCGGGTCGAGGAAGATCCGGTTCATCTGGCCGTCGATCCGCCGTGCCGCCTCGATGTCGCTGGGGTTGGCCGGGTCGACGGGGTCCGCCACGGTGAAGTTGAGGGTGAGCCCGAGCTTCAGGGAGGGGTCGCGTTCGCGCAGGGCGGCGACCGCCTGGCCGTGGCCGAGCATGAGGTGATGCGCCGCGGCGAGCCCGTCGGAGGGCGACTGGCGGCCCGGCGCGTGCTCACCACTGGTGTACCCGACGAAGGCCGAGCACCAGGGCTCGTTCAGCGTCGTCCACGTCGAGACCCGGTCCCCCAGGCGGTCATGCACCGCGAGGGCGTAGTCCACGAAGCGGTCAGCCGTCTCACGAGCCGGCCAGCCGCCGCGATCCTCCAAGGCCTGCGGCAGGTCCCAGTGGTAGAGGGTGAGCCACGGGGCGATCCCGGCGTCGAGGATCGAGTCGACGAGCCGCTCGTAGAAGTCGAGGCCCTTCGGGTTGACCGTCCGGCCGTCGGGGCACACCCGAGCCCAGGACGTGGAGAACCGGTAGGACTGCACGCCAAGCGACTTCATCAGGGCGACATCACCGGGGTAGCGGTGGTAGTGGTCGCACGCGATGTCACCGGTGTCTCCGTCGACGACCGCGCCCGGGGTGTGCGAGAAGGTGTCCCAGATCGAGTCGGCGCGCCCGTCCTCGTGGTGCGCGCCCTCGATCTGGTACGCGGCGGTGGCGACGCCGAGGACGAACCCGTCCGGCACCTTCCGCCTGAGAGCACTTGAGTCCTGCTCTCCAGCAGCGGGCTTGGCCTGCCGGCCAGATGAGGTGAGGTTGAGGGTCATCCCTTGACTGCTCCTTGCATGATGCCGGACACGAGCTGCCGCCCGGCGACGACGAAGACGATGAGGAGGGGGATCGCGGCGAGCACGACGCCGGCGAGCACGAGCGAGTAGTCGACGTAGTAGGCCGCCTGCAGCTGCTGCAGGGCCACGGGCAGGGTCGGGTTCCCCGGCTCGAGCACGATGAACGGCCAGAAGAAGTTGGTCCACGTCGCGATGAAGGTGAACAGCCCGAGCATGGCGGCCCCAGGGCGGGCAGCAGGCAGCGCGATGCTCCAGACGATGCGCAGCGTTGGCGCGCCATCGACCCGCGCGGCCTCGATCAGCTCGTCCGGCAGTGCCTCGCGCAGGTACTGGGTCATCCAGAACACCCCGAAGGCACTGACCAGCGCTGGCAGGATGACTGCCCACAGGCCGCCGATCCAGCCCAGCTTGGCCATGACGATGAAGAGCGGCACCACCCCGAGCTGCGTCGGCACGCACATCGTCGCGATGACGAAGACGAGCAGCGCGTCCCGGCCGCGGAACCGGAGCTTGGCGAAGGCGAACCCGGCGAGCGTCGACAGGAGTACCACCGCGACGGCCACGACCGTCGACACGACGACGCTGTTGAGGAAGGCCCGCCAGAACGGCAGCGTCGTGACGACGGTCCGGGCGTTCTCGATGAAGTTGCCACCCGGCAGGAGCGAGACCTCACCGCTGTTGATCGCCGCGGCGTCCTTGCTGCCGATGACGAAGGACCACCAGAGTGGGAAGGCGCTCGCGAGCAGGACCACGATGAGGAAGGCGTATGCCGCTGGGCTCGCTTGCGCACGTCGGGCCACCCGGGCGGTCGTTCCCTTGCGGGATCGTCCGCCTGTGGCGGATCCGCCCTCCTGGAGGCGTCGCGTGATGACGGTCATCGTGCCTCCTTCGAGGCGATCCTGCGGATAACGAAGTAGTTGAGGATGGCAATGACCACGATGATGAGGAAGAGGAGCCAGGCGACCGCGGACGCACGACCGAAGTTCTTCTGGTTCCAGCCGAGGTTGTAGAGGTAGATGGTCAATGTCTGCCACTGCCGGTCCGCCCCACCTTGCCCGTACTGGTCGAACATCCGGGGCTCGTCGAAGATCTGGAGGCCGCCGATCGTCGAGGTGATGGTGACGAAGATGATGGTGGCCCGCAGCTGTGGCACGGTGATGGAGAAGAAGGTCCGGATCGGGCCGGCACCGTCGATGAGGGCCGCCTCGTAGTAGTCCCGCGGGATGGTCTGCATCGCGGCGAGCAGGATCAGGGCGTTGTACCCGGTCCACCGGAAGTTGACCATCGTGGCGATGGCGACGTGGCTCGCGAGCGTGTCCTTGTGCCATTGGATGGGCTCGATCCCGACCCAGCCGAGCAGCTGGTTGAACAGGCCGTAGCGATCGCCGAACAGGTCGTTGAAGATCAGCACGACCGCGACGGGGGCGATGACGTACGGGAGCAGGACGCTCATGCGCCAGAAGCTCTTCGCCCGGATCCCGCTGTCGAGGGCGACGGCGATGAGCAGGGCGAGGATGACCTGCGGGACGGTCGAGAGCAGGAAGATGCTGAAGGTGTTGCGAACGGCGTTCCAGAAGAAGCGCTGCTCGAGCACGTCCTGGAAGTTCTTGAGGCCGACGAAGTCGCCCTGACCGCCGATCAGGTGCCACTCGTGGAGCGAGACCCAGGCGGTGTAGAGGAGGGGGAAGAGGCCGACGACTCCGAAGATGATGAAGAACGGTGAGACGTAGGCGTAGGGCGAGGCCTTGGTGTCCAGGCGGCTGAGGCGCTGGCGCCAGGGCGCCCGCTCGCTGCGCCCCCCGGCAGGCTTGGGTGACCCGGGGGGCCGCCCGGCCGCCGGGACGGTGTCCCGGCTGGCCGAGCGGTCCGTGCGGGTGTCGAGCATCAGCCCAGGGCCTGGACGTCTGCGACGAACTTCTCCCACGAGACCTCAGGTGTGGCGGAGCCGTCCTCGATCCGGGTCAGCGCCTGCTGCATCGCGTCGTTGATGGGGAAGTACTTGGGACCCTTGAACGGGCTCACGGTGACGGCCTTGGCTCGCTCGGCGAAGATCTTCCCCGTCGGAGCGTTGTTGAAGAACGGCACCGTGACCTCGGCGAGCTCCGGGCTGTCGAGTGCGGCCACCTGGCTGGGGAAGGCGCCGACCTTCTTGAAGGCCTTGATCTGCTGCTCTGGTGCGGTGAGCCAGGCCGCGAGCGCCTTGGCCTCCGCCTGGTGCTGCGACTGCTCGGGGACGGTGAGGTACGAGCCGCCCCAGTTGCCGCCCCCACCCGGGAAGGTGTTCGCGACGTCCCAGCCCTTGACGCCCTTGGCGTTGCCCTCGACGACGCCGACCATCCAGCCGGGGCAGAGCATGGTCGCGAACCCGTTGTCCTGGAAGCTCGCCACCCAGTCGTCGCTCCACTGCTGGAGCTTGGCCGAGAGCCCGTCGGTGATGCCGGCCTTGACCACCGCGTCGTAGGTCTTCTTGACGTCGGGGTTCGTGGTGGCGATGACCTCGCCCTCCGGCGTCTCGTACGCGGTCTCGACCTGGTTGATCATGCCCTGCCACGTCGCGCCGAGTGAGTCGAACCACGGGACGTCGGACTTGGCCTTGAACTGCGTGCCGGCCGCGAAGTAGCTCTCCCACGTGTTGCCGAGCAGCTGAGCCACGGCCTCGCGGTCGGAGGGTAGGCCGGCCTTCTCGAAGAGATCAGCGCGGTAGCAGATCGCCTCGGGGCCGACGTCGGTGCCGTACCCGATGAGACGTCCCTCCGCGTCGGTCGCGGCCTTGGTCTTCCAGTCGAGCCACCGGCCGTCCGTGTCGGCGGACTTGAGGTCGACGAACTTGTCGGAGTACTGCATCAGCTCGGGCAGCCAGTCAACCTCGACGGCCTCGACGTCCGAGAGCCCTGAGCCGGCGGCCAGGCGCGTGTTGAGGTTGTCGCGGGCCTCGTTCGAGGTGGCCGCCTTCTTGTGCTCGATCTTGACGTTCGGGTGGTCGGCCATGTACTCGGTGATGAGGTCCTCGTAGCCGAACTGGTTGAACGTCGCCAGCTTGAGGGTCACCGGTCCGGAGGCGCTGCCGGTGCTCTGCGATCCGGCGTCGTTGTCGGCGTCGGCGCTCGACCCGCAGGCACTGAGGGCGAGCAGCCCGACGGTCATGGCGGCGAGCGCCTGGAAATGGGGTTTGCGTGGTGTCATCGTGAGAGCTCCTTCGATCTCAGCCCGGGTGGTGGAGGCGGGGTGTGGGAGCGCTCTCCCAGCGGGGAGGGATCCTGTGAGAGCGCTCTCACGGATGAGAATGGGGCCTTGGTTACTGCCGGTCAACCCCCGTTACCAATACGTGACCTTCCGATGCTGGCGATTTCAGCCGGCCATCCGCCGGAACGTGCGAGGAGGCACGCCGTGAGCCCGCCTGAAGGCCGCGGTGAAGGCGAACGGGCTCGAGTAGCCGACCCGACCGGACACCTGCTCGACACTCGCGTCGGTGCCGCGGAGCAGCTCCGCGGCGACGTCCATGCGCCAGCGGGCCAGGTAGGCCATCGGAGACTCACCGACCACGTCGGTGAACCGCCGGGCCAGCGTCGCGCGAGAGACGGCCGCCTCGCGAGCCAGCGTCGTCAATGTCCACGGAGCAGCCGGGTCGGCCTGCATGGCAGCGAGCACCGGACCGACCACGGGATCCGACTGCGCCGTCCACCAACGAGGCGCGCGTCCATCTGCCTCAGCGAACCACCGGCGCAGCGCGGTCACGAGGACCAGGTCGACGAGGCGGTCGATGACGACGTCCTGACCCGGCAGCTCACGGCCGAGCTCGGCGACGAGGAGGCCGACCAGCCCCGCGTCCCAGTCGCCACCTCGCACCACCACGAGGCCCGGCAGCGCGTCGAGCAGTCGCCCGGTCACCTGCGACGCGAGCTCGTAGGTCCCCACGACGAACGCATCCTCACCGCCACGAGCGTTGCCCCACCGACGCACGCCATGGCTCAGCTCGACGCACAGTTCGTTGCCGACGAGGTCATGGCTCACCTCCCCGGGCCCGATGACGATGGTCGGTGACACGCCGGGCGAGTCGGCGAAGGTGTACTCCAGCCCTGCTGTCGTGATCGCCACGTCCCCCGGACCGAGGACCACGGCCCGGTCGCCCTCGCGCTCGAGGCACGCCTCACCGCGCACCATGACGAGCACGCCGACCAAGGCCTCGTCCGCGACGGCGATGCACCAGGGCGCCTCCATCTCCACGCGGAGGACGTGCGCCCCTCGTGCGCGATGACCATCGAGCACGGCCGTCAACGGGTCCATGGCAGAAGGATAAGACGATCGCGTAGGAAAGTGAGTCACGAACTCATGGAGAATCTTGCCGTATGCCGCTGTGCTGGTTTCCATGAACACCTCAACCCAGTCAGTGGCCCAGTCCACCCCAGCGACTTCGACCGTCGCCGTCATCGGCGCCACCGGGAAGACCGGTCGACGCGTCGCAGCCCGCCTCGAGGCCCGCGGCATCGCCGTACGCCGGCTCTCGCGCACCTCCGCAACCCCGTTCCTCTGGGAGGACGAGGGCACCTGGGAGGCTGCGCTGGAGGCGAGCTCAGCGGCATACGTCACCTTCCATCCAGACCTTGCCGTCCCGGGATCCGCGGACGTCGTGACCGGCCTCGCCAAACGGGGTCGCGACCTCGGCGTCGATCGGATGGTCCTGCTGTCCGGGCGCGGTGAGCCCGGCGCCCAGGAGGCGGAGGAGGCACTCCTCGCCGAGCTGCCACACTCCGCCATCGTGCGGTGCGCGTGGTTCATGCAGAGCTTCAGCGAGGGCCTGCTCCGCGACGCGGTACTCAGCGGGACGATCTGCCTCCCTGGGCCGGGCAGCGCCGTCGAGCCATTTCTCGATGCCGACGACATCGCCGCCGTGGCGGTGGCTGCTCTCACCGAGCCCGGACACGACGGGGTCGTCCACGAGCTCACCGGACCTGACCCGATCAGCCTCGACGAGGCGGCTGATGCCGTGGATCGAGTCCTCGGCCGCCCGGCGACGACCTTCGCAGCCTGGGCCGATCGAGCTGCGGCACAAGGGTCGTGGGACCGATGAATGCGCTACGGACCGCGGCGCTCGCCACCGCTGCCGCGTCCGGAGTTATGGGCGGCGTGCTCTACGGGTTCTCCAGCTTCGTCATGCCGGCCCTGCGCCGCCTGCCCGCGTCGCAGGCCGTTGCGACGATGCAGGCGATGAACCGAACCGCGCCGCGGGCCCTCGGCCTGCCGCTCGTGGTCTCGGGACCCGGCACCGCCGCCGTTGCCGTCTGGGCTCTGACGCGGGCCGACGTCCCGGGCACCGCGCGGGCACTGCTCGTCACCGGTGCGGTGACGGCGCTCGCCGCCTTCGCGATCACGGCCGGCTACCACGTCCCGCGCAACGATCGCCTCGACACCGTCGACGCGACGTCCGAAGCCGCGGCGCTGGTCTGGGGGTCGTTCGTGCCGGGGTGGGTCTCGATGAACCACGCCCGCACCGCGCTGTCCCTCGTCTCGGCCGGCCTCGTCATCGCCGGCGCGGCCCAGCTCCCCTGACCACATTTCGGCCCACAAGACGCGGATCACGGGGAGCCTTGCCAAAGCGGGTTGAAGCGGATGTGTTCCCTCGGCGACCTGCTGGCGCGGGAGCCAGGGGGTGCGGCAGTTCTCGGGGGGCAATCAGCAGGATCGAGCCGGTCGCCGCGTTCGGCGAGCGCTTCGAGCTCCGCTTTCAGGACGGGGAGGATCCTGATCAATGCCTGCACGGAGGCGAGCGTGTTGTCGACGAGTCCTGCCGCCGGCGCGGGTGAACACCGGGCGCCGGCCGAGCACCAGGCGGGGGCCGGGCTGCGCAGGATCAGAGCTGGGCACCGATCAGCGACCCGACGGTGTAGGTGACCGCCATCGCGAGGGCGCCGCCGGCGACCGTTCGGAGGGCGGCCCGCAACTTCGGAGCGCCGCCCAGCTGGGCCGACGTCACTCCGGTGATCACCAGCGCCAGGATGACGGCTGCCGCCGTGATAGGGATCGCGGCCTCTCGCGGCGACAGGAGAATGGCGGCCAACGGGATGACCGCCCCGACCAGGAAGGCGAGCATGGAGGCCAGGCCCGCATGCCATGGGTTGCTCAGCTCGTCGGGGTCGATGCCCAGCCGGAGGCGGGCGTGCGCACCGACCGCGTCGGCTCGGCTCAGTTGTTCCGAGACCTCGCAGGCGACATCGGGCTCGACGCCCTGCCGGGCCATCAAGCCGGCCAGCTGGTGGAGTCCGCCAGTCGGGTCGGCCTTGAGCTCGGTCCGTTGACGGGCCAGCTCGGCCCGCTGGGAATCACGCTGGCTGGAGACCGAGACGTACTCGCCGACTGCCATCGACAGTGCGCCGGCGGCGACACCGGCAACGCCTGACGCGAGCAGCGCCCCGTCGCTGACCGCCGCCCCGGCCACGCCAACCACGATGCCTGCGGTGGACACGATGCCGTCGTTGGCACCCATGACGCCCGCACGGAGCGCGTTCAAGCGTGCGTTGAGGTCTCCCCGGGATTCCGGGGTGGGCACCGGTCCGGTGCACACGTGGCGGGAGGCGCCGTGCGGCTCTTCGAGCCGGGCCGGTCCGGAGGTCGTGGTGGGCGCCAGGGCGAAGGCGTCAATCGTGGCTGGAGTCTCGTTGGTCATGTCCGGAGTCAACCAACGCGCCCGGCCGGGGGCCTTGACCTTCGTCAAGGCGCCGACATGTGCACCGCCGTAGGTTGAACCGCGTCAGCACATCCCCGCAGAACTCGAGAAGGAGTCCCCATGACCATCATCAGCCGCCTCGCGACAACCGCCCGCTCCCTCACCGCGCTGCTGATCCAGCCCGCCTCGGCCCACTGTGACACCGAGGACGGCCCGGCAGTCCAGGACGGTCGTAGGGCATTGGATACCGGTAACGCCAACCACGCCCTGAAGTGGGTGCACGCCGAAGGTGAGGACGAAGTGCGCGCCTCTTTCGACGCCGCCCAAGCCGCCCGCGGCGGGGACGGCGCCGCCGCGGCCGCCCGCGCCTTCCTGGAGACGCTGGTTCGCGTCCATCGCGCCGGCGAGGGTGCCGGCTTCGACGGCATCAAGCCGACCGGCACTGAGCTGCCGGCCGAGGTGGTAGCCGCGGACGCCGCCCTGGAGGCCGGGACGATCGAGCCGCTGCGTGGGCTCATCCCCGACGACCGCTGGGACGAGCTGGAGCAGCGCTTCAACGCGGCCCTGTCCAAGAAGGGGTTCGACGTCGACGACCTGGACGCGGCAAGGGACTATGTCTCTTCCTACGTCCACTTCTTCACGTACGCCGAGGGTGAGCACGAGCACCACCATCACGGTGGGCACGAGCACGGCTCACACGTCCATGCGGCCCACCAGCACTGATGACCGCCGTCCCGGCATGGTTGACCCGGGTGCAGTCGGACTCGATGGCACCCGGCCTGCGTGACGGGCAGCTCGTCCCGACGATCCGGCCCCGGCGGAAGCACCGATTCCGCCGGGGTGCGATCGTTGCGGTCGACTCCCGAGAGGTCAGGCAGCGAATCGTCAAGCGGATCATCGGACTGCCCGGCGACCACCTGCGCCTCGACGGCAATCAGGTGTGGGCCAACGGGTACCTGCTGGACGAGCCGTACGCCTCACCGGCCACCCACCGGGCAACCTTCGAGGTGCCGGCAGGGCACTACGTCCTGCTCGGCGACAATCGCGACGCGTCCAACGACTCACGAAGCTGGCGCCACCCGTACGTGGCGCGACAGGAGATCGTGGGCGTTCTCGTCCGGTTCCTGCCGCGGTATGCCCGCTCGTGAACGACCGGGTGCGTCACAACCGCGTGCGGGCGCGCGGAGTTGCCGGATTCGACGAATGGCAGGCGTGACGTCGGGGCCTTTGATCGAGCACGACAGGGACCTATACGCGATCCCCCGACCCTGCGGGTCGGGGGATCGCCAACGCCCGAGTCCCTGGACCTGGCTTGGGGTTAGATGCCCCTGACCTTCTCCGCCTGGGGCCCCTTGGGGCCCTGCGTGACGTCGAACTCGACCTTCTGGCCCTCCTGCAGCTCGCGGTAGCCGCCGCTCTCGATGGCCGAGTAGTGAACGAAGACATCGGCGCCGCCGCCGTCCTGCTCGATAAAGCCGAAGCCCTTTTCGCTGTTGAACCACTTCACGGTGCCTGTTGCCACTGGTGTTGCCTCTTCTTGTTTGCGAAGCCTCCCGGGTGGAGACCTCGGACTGCCGATGCCACGACGAGTCGGATCCGCGAGCCGTCGCGCGGCGACTGAGCCATGCCGAGCCCGCAATATCCAAGGACCGGTTCGGCAGGTGGTATGACGGTAGCAGCCACTGCCCCTCTTGCTCCGGCTATGACACCTGGGTATCTCGAAGCAGACCGCGATGCCGCGAGGACATGTCTGACCCGGGAGTCCGACCCGTTCGCAGAGGGGCTGGTCATCGGATTCTTCGAAGCGCTTGGCCTTCGATTCGGCGCGGGCGAATAGTGCTGCCCTCTGACGCCGCAGGAGCGAGGTTTTGCGAGCCAACCTCCTGCACCGGCTCAGGTGGCTGCGGCGCCTACCACGGACATGCCGTGGCAGGCCCGGCATCCTCGGCACGGCTGGCGGCGCATGACCCCGCCGCCCCATCTGCTGCCAGTGGCCCTCAGGGGACGATGACGCCCCGACCACGGACGCGGCCCTCGTGCAGGTCGTCATAGGCCTGGAGCGCATCATCCAGCGAGTACGTCTTCGTCTCGATGGACACGTCTCCTCGCTTCGCCATCTCGACGAGCTCGAGGAGCTCCTTGCGCCGGCCCCAGAGGGAGGTGCTGACCTGGACATCGAAGGGCGCCGACATCAGCCCGACCTTCGCATTGCCGCCACCAGCCCCGACGAGGACCACCGCCCCGCCGACCCCGACGCTCTTCAGGGCGAGATCGCCCGTCGGGTCGATCCCGACGAAGTCGAAGACCACATCTGCCCCACGACCGCCCGTCAGCTCCCTGATCCGGTCAGCGGCCTCCGGCTTGGACTCGAGCGCCTCGTGCGCCCCCATCTCCTTCGCGAACGCCAGCTTCTCGTCGCCGAGGTCAAGCGCCACGACCCGCGTCGGCGTGATGGTCCGCAGTAGCTGGATGGCCACGTGGCCCAGGCCACCGGCACCGATGACGACCGTCGTCGTCCCTCCGACCAGGCGGGGGAGGACCTTCTTGATCGCCTGGTACGGGGTCAGGGCCGCGTCGGTGAGCGACGCAGCGCGCACGGGGTCGAGGTCCCCGATCGGCACGAGGTGGCGGATGTCATCGACGATCATGTACTCCGCCATGGCGCCATCGCGGCCAAGGCCGGGTGAGACCATTCCTCGAAGACAGAGGTTCTCTGACCCGTCGGCGCACATCGCGCAGACGCCGCAGCCCCAGCAGCCGTAGACGATGACGCTGTCGCCGACCCCGACGCCCGTCACCCCCTCGCCCAGCTCGGCGACGACACCGGCCGGCTCGTGCCCGAAGGTCATCGGCAGCGGATACGGATACACGTCCTCGGGGTAGCCCATGACGACCTCGTCGGAGTGGCACAGGCCCGATGCAGTGATCTTCAGCAGGATCTCCCCGGCACCGGGGCTGGGCTTGTCGACCTCACGAAGCTCCGGCTTGGCGCCGATGCGGACGTACTGGAGGGCTTTCACATCCACTTCCCCTCACGTTCGGACGATCACGGCATCAACTGTAGCCGCGCACCACCTGCCCCACAGCGGAACGGTTCGTTGGAGGACGGAGGGCTGGGATGGCACGCATGATGCGGCCGGAGCCCAGCGGCATACGACCCAAGAGGTATGCCGCTGAGCTCGTTCCCGAGCGACGGAGACTCCCGCTCGGGCCGGGTAGTCAGACGCCGGTGACCATCCACGTGTCCTGGCGGGCCCGCCACCCGAGCACGACGCCGCGGACCGCCATCCAGAAGGTGAACGCGAGCCAGAGCACGACGATGTCGACGACGGCCGAGTCGCTCGGTCCCCGGCTGCGCAGAGCGAGCACGATCGGGAGGTAGAGAACCAGGCTGACCACCTGTCCCCACGCGAGCCACCGACCGTCGCCGGCGCCGATGAGGACCCCGTCGATGACGAAGACATAGCCCGCGATGGCTTGACCGAGCCCGACGACGATGAGTGCGGCGGACAGCGCGGACTGCACGGATTGCTCCCCGGTGAAGAGCGGAGGCAGCACGCCGTGGAGGGCGACGACGACGAGGCCGATCGCGAGCCCACCCCAGACGCCCCACCGGATCATCGTCCGCATCGCCGAGCGGACGCCCTCACGATCGCCAGCGCCGAGAGAGCGGCCGACGATGGCCTGTGCCGCGATGGCCAGGGCGTCGAGCGCGAAGGCGAGGAAGGACCACACGACCAGGGCAACCTGGTGCGCGGCCAGTGTGACGTCACCGTATGAGGCGGCGAGCCAGGTCGTCAGCAGCAGGGCAGCCCGGAGCGCCAGGGTCCGGATGAGTAGGGGGACCCCGGTCCGCGCAGCGCCGAGGACCCGACTGGGGTGCGGGTGCAGCGGGGCGTGTCGGGCTCGCGCCTGCCGCAGCAGGACCAGGACGAGTCCGGTTGCCATGGCCGTCTGGGCGATGACGGTCCCCCACGCCGATCCGGCGATGCCCCAGTGGAGTCCGTAGACGAAGACGAGGTTGAGGACGACGTTGGCGCCGAACCCGAGCACGGAGGCGACGAGTGGTGTGCGCGTGTCCTGCAGGCCGCGGAGCACACCGGTGACGGCGAGGATGACGAGCATCCCGGGGATCCCGAAGGCCGAGATCCGAAGGTAGGTCGTCGCCTGGACGAGGACCGCCTCCGAGGCGCCGAAGATCGCGCAGATCGGCTCGGCGAAGGTCGCGACGAGCGCGGCGGTGGCCACGCCGAGGCCCACGGAGAGCCAGAGGCCGTCAATCCCGGCCGCAATCGCCGCGCGCGTGTCCCCGGCACCGAGCTGGCGCGCCACGACGCTCGTCGTGCCATAGGCGAGGAAGACGAAGACGCCCGCCGCGGTGATGAGCGCTGCGCTGGCGACGCCCAGCCCGGCGAGCTCCGCCGTGCCAAGGTGGCCGACGATCGCCGAGTCGGCGAGCAGGAAGAGCGGCTCGGCGATCAGGGCGAGGAAGGCGGGGACGGCGAGGCGCAGGATCTCGCGACGGTGGCTCGTCGCCTGGGTCACGACGCCGGCCCCACGTGCTTGAGCGCCTCGCGACGGGAGAGGCCGGACAGGTTGGGATGCTCCTCGACGAACCGGCGGACCCAGGCCGGATTCCATCTGGCGTGGTCCCGAAGCGCCCAGCCGATCGCCTTGCGGCTGAAGAAGTCGGGGTCCTCGACGTTGGGCTCGATGACGTCGGTGAGGAGCTGCTGGTCGAGCCGGTCCTGCACCCCGACCTGGCAGAGCATCGCGGCCCGACGCACCCAGAGCGAGTCCCCGACCACCGCCCATGAGCGCATGCGGGGCTTCTCGACGTGGGGGGCAGCGAGCACCGCGTCGCGGACGAGGTGGGTGGCGATGTCGTCCACGACGTCCCACCAGGCGCCCGTTCGAATCAGCCTCTCCCACAACGGCATGCTCGCCGAGTCGACCCAGTGCCGATAGGCCCGATGCTTGGCCAGGGCCAGCGCTGCGTACCACTCCTCGCGATGGGTGGCTTCCTCCCAGACCTCACGGATCGTCGTTGCCCACTCGTCGCGTGACCGCATGGCGAGGCCCGGGTCACGAAGGATCGGGCGCAACGCGACCGCGAGCTCCGGCGACGTGAGGCCGTGGTAGGGGAGGGCGGACTTCATGTAGCGCTGCTGCCCCGCGGCCCGCTCCGGGTTGGCGCGTGCCGCGAGTGCGTCCCGCACCGCCGACGCGAAGTCGGGGTGCGGGCCGGTGCTCATGCGCCAAACGTAATAGTCCCGGGAAGAGTCGAGCTCGGCCGCCCGAGCCCTAGAGCCGCCGGAGCGTGATGACGGGCACCTCGGGTGGAGCCATGACGCGCACCGGCGGGCCCCAGGCCCCGGCACCACGCGAGGTGTACACCGGCACGTCACCCACCGGAGCCAGACCCTCGAGCACCGGCTGCTGGAGTCGCACGAGGTAGTCGAAGGGCCACAGCTGCCCGCCGTGCGTGTGCCCAGACACCTGCAGGTTGACCCCGCGCCCAGCCGCCAGCTCGGCGAGCGTGGGCTGGTGCGCCAGCAGCAGCGTGAAGAGGTTCGGATCCACGCCGGACAGGGCGGCATCGACGTCCGGACCGTCGGGACGGTTGCCGGACGGGTCGTTGAGGCCGGCGATCGTCAGCTGCCCGCCGTTGCGGACGATCGAGAGGTTCTCGTTGCGCAGCACGCGGATACCTAGGCCCTCCCAGTGGTGCAGCCACTTCTCCGGCTCGCCGGAGATCACCTCGTGGTTGCCCTCGACGCCGTAGACGCCGAGTGGGGCACGGAGCTCCTCGAGGGCTGCGATGTCCTCGCCGACCTGCGCCACCTTCCCGTCCGCGATGTCACCCGCGACGACGACGAGGTCCGGGTGCTCGCTGTTGACGAGGTCGACGACTCGGCGGGTGAAGCCGGCATCCCGCACCGGCCCGACATGGAGGTCGGTGATGAGGGCGATGCGCAGGCCGTCGAGCTCATCGGGGACGAGGTCGTTCGTGATCGTCACCGGGGTGATCGACGGCTCCGCCGCCTCCGTGATGCCGTATGCCGCTGTGCTCAGTGCGGCGACCACCACCGTGAGTGCCCCGATCCGTAGCATCCTGCGCCGCAGGTTCATGCGACCGGCCAGGCGCGCCGGCAACACGACGAGTCCGAGGACGAGGACTCCGACGATGAGGTACCAGACGACGGCGAGCCAGGTCATGCCGAGCCAGGCGAGCCAGCGCGTGTTCGCCGGGTCGATGACGCCGCCCTGGATCGCGAAGGCGGCCAGCGCGGCCAGCCACCCGAGGACGAGGACGACAGCGGAGGCCAGCTGAGCGGCATACGGCCACTCGGGTGTGACGAAGAGCCGGCGGTGGAGGGCCCACGTCACGAGCGCAAGGAGCACCGCGACGACGGCGACGAACAGGGACACAGGGGACAGGCTCTCAGGTCCCGCCTCGTGATCTGAATCGAGTGGGCACTTCGTGCCGCCGGGTCAGGGACGATTGACGGGACCAACCGCCCAATGCTCGGCCCGTCCGCGCACAGGTCCCGAGATCCGTCCCGTCGCTTGTCCCAATGCGGGGGAAGGGTCAGGCGGGGGTGCCGAAGCGAATCTCGTTGCGGGCCCTCGCCTTGGCACGCTCGACCTCGCGGTCCTTCGGTGGGGCGCTCGTCGTGAGGTGGTCGAGCAGGTGCTGGGTCGCGTGGGCGACGGCGTCGACGGCCTCGTCGAAGGCGGCCTGGTTGGCCTGGCTCGGCTTCGTCGCGCCGCTCACCTTTCGGACGTACTGGAGCGCTGCGGCCCGCACCTCGTCAGTCGTCGCAGCCGGCTCGAAGTTGTGGAGCTGTCGGATGTTCCGGCACATGACCCGAGACTAACTCGGCAGCCGGTGGAGCCTCGGACGTATTTCCGGCGAAGCTCTTGTCAAATTGGAAGTTAGTAAAGTTTACT
>NZ_DATEEY010000142.1:0-8655 GCF_035280925.1 Intrasporangium sp.
ACGCCCGGATGCTCGTCATCGGCCTGCGTCACCGCACCCCCGTCGGCAAGCTGCTCCTCGGCTCGACCGCCCAGCGCCTGCTGCTCGACGCGCCCTGCCCGGTCCTCGCGGTGAAGGCACACTGACGCCCACGGCCTCCGAGACACTAGCATCCTGCTCCGCGAGGCGGAGCAGGATGCTAGTGCCTCCCACCACGGGGCCACACGGGAGCGCGGCGCGGCAGCGGGCGGCGTCTTCTGCACACTCGACCAAGGGCCGCGGTTCCGACAACCGCAGCGCTCAGCAAACTCGGATCGGTTCGGCGCCGTGGTTGACTCGTCACCGGGCACTTCACGCGCGACCGAGCGAGGATGACATGGCGTCGATGGCACAGCGACTCTGGAAAGCCGGCAACGTGGCGGCCGTGTGGATGTACCGGCGTACCGGCGGCAAGGTCGGCGGTAGGGCGAGGGGCGGCAGCCGCGTGCTCCTGCTCACTGTGGCCGGACGCAGGTCCGGGATGCCGCACACCGTGCCGGTGGCGTATGTCGAGCGCGACGGCGCCTATTACCTCGCCGCGACAGCCGGCGGCCAGCCGAAGGAGCCGCAGTGGGTCCGCAACCTACGCGCCGCCTCGACCGCGACCATCGAGGTCGGCCGCGAGAGCAGGACGGTGTCGGTCGAGGTGCTGAGCGGAGCCGAATCCGACGCGGCGTGGAAGGACGTCATCGTCGCGACCTACCCCTCCTTCGCCCCGTACGAGGCGAAGTCGGGGCGCAGGATCGCGGTCGCGCGCCTGACCCCGACGGCGTGAGTGGCTTCCCACCACACGGTCACACGCGAGCGCGGCGGGGGCGCTTTCTGCACACTCGATCAAGGCTCGTCAAGGCAGCACGCGGGAGCGCGGCGGGCGGCGTTTTCTGCACACTCGACCAAGAGGCCGGCGCATCCGACAACGGCAGGACCAGCAGACCTCACCACCGGAGCAGCGCGGCGATCCCACCTGCATCCTGCAGCGCCCCGTCGGCCGCACCTTCGACCGGGCTGACTCGGGCTCCGGTGGTCAGGGCCCGCTCGACCAGGCGTTCGGTCAACCGGGGCTCCGGCCTCCCTTCCCTCCCGCCCGGCGCGACCTCGTCATCCCCGTACAGCTCCCCTTCTGCGCCGACCGAGCCCACGTACCGCACCTCCGGGTCGTACACCAGGTGGTCGACCCTGCCGGCGTTCAACGCCTGCGCCACCTCGGACAAGCCGAGGGCAGCCGCACCCGAGCCGCCAACGTCGCGCACCCGTTCGACGAGCTGCCTCTCACGCTCGTTGTGCTGGTCGTGCACCAGCTCGGTGACGGTCGACGCGAGCGTCCCGTCGTCGAGACCCGTGAGCACCCGAGCATCGGGAAAGACCTTGTGGCGCAGCGATTGCGGGAACCTCTCGACCATCGGGCCGGTCCACCGATCGCCGCCACTGACGAGGATCCGTTCCCACCTTCGCTCCTCGGCAAGCCCTGCAGCCACGATGGCCGCCTCGTCGAGGAAGCGCTCGGCCCGGTCGCGCGCGCGGTCCTTCTGCTGCTCACGCTTCGGGGAGTGGTACTGCCCCGGCGGACCACCGCCGAGCTGCCCGCTTCGCTCATGGGGCGCCTCGACGTACTCCTGCTCCAGCCGGCGGACCAGCTCCAGGGTGCCGAGTCGCCACTCGAGGAGCTGCGCGTTGTCCCCCGAGACAATGACGACGCCAGCGGTGCGGCCCTCGTCCAGCTGTTCGAGCAGTGGATGGAGGAACGGGCCGTCATCCAGGACGAGCCTGGGACTCACCGGCATCGCACTCTCGAATCTCTGCACCCAGCCGCTTCCCAACGCGGCGAAGGCGAACCGGCTTCGTCCAGACTCCCTCGGGCTGGCCAGGCTCTCCAGCTCCGGCCACAGCCGCTCGAGCGCCGCAGCCACGGCGCGGCTCTGGTCCCCCGCCTCCTCGGTCACCCGCCGTTGCAGCTCACGGAACCGGTTCTTCAGGTCGATTCCGGCGGCCTGCAGGTTGGGGTCGTGCCTGACGTCGGCGTTGACATAGACCGACAGCACGCCCAGCTCGTCGGTTCGCTGCACCAGGTCCCGTAGGCCGTCCTCGTCCAACCGCTCGATCGCGACCATGGTTCGCCACCCCGTTCCTTCGCAGGTTCATCCGGATGCAGTCCAACCTCCACCGTGTCTACCACAGTGACTGAGAAGGGGGTATGCCGCTGAGCGCGCTTGCGTCGGGAAGCGAGCTCAGCGGCATACCCCCTTGGCCGTGCTTGTCGTTCCACGCTGGGAGGAGAGGAACCATCCGAAGCGGGTCAGTCAGGAGGCTGCTTGCGCTCTCGGGACGGCCCTGCGCTCCATCGCCTCGCGGTAGACGCGGACGTACTCGTCGACCATCCGCGGGATGTTGAACCGCTCCTCTGCGGCGGCGCGGCAGTCGACCGGTGCGAGGTCGCCGACCTGACGCAGCAGCTCGGGCAGCGCCGACTCGTCCTCGGCGAACAGACCCGTGCGGCCGTGCTCGAGCACCTCGGGCACCGAGCCCCGCGCGATCGCGACGACCGGGGTGCCGCAAGCGAGGGACTCGATCATGACGAGGCCGAAGGGCTCGTCCCACTGGATCGGGAAGAGCAGGCAGCGCGCGCGGCCGAGCACCTCCAGCTTGTCCCGGCCGCCCACCTCCCCGAGCCATTCCACGTCAGGTCCCAGGAGCGGCTCCACGTGCTCGGCAAAGTAGGCCTGCTCCTCCGGCTCCACGCACTTGGCCGCGATCTTCAGCGGCATCCCGGCCGCCCGCGCGGCCTCGATCGCCTCGGGTGCGCCCTTGTCGGGGGACATCCGGCCGAGGAAGAGCGCCCAGTCCTCCTTGTCCTCCCGGAACGGGAACTCGGACACGCGTATCGCGTGGTGGATGGTGGCGGCCCAGCGCTTGGGCAGGCCGCTGGCTCGCTGGTCCTCGGAGATGGCGACGAGGTCGACGTGGTCGCTCACCGCCTCGGCGACGATTCCCATCTCGTCATCCATCGGGGCGTGCATCGTCGCGATCGTCGGCGCCTTGCGGGCGCGCGCCACGAGCAGGCCGGCGACGGTGTTGTCGTGGATGACGTCGAACGACTCGCGGGCGAGGGCCGGCTCGAGCGTCGCGACGTGGACGATCTCGGGCATCAGCTGTCCCATCCGGTCGTACTGCGCCTCGTCACGCAACCGGACGAAGCGCCCCTTCGTCGTCGAGTTGCCCACGCCGTACACGGTGACGTCGTGACCACGGTCGACGAGGCCGTCGGCCAGGTTCGAGAGGAAGAGCTCGGTGCCGCCGTAGCCGTCGGGCGGGATCTCGGTGTACGGAGTGGCGATGACGGCGATCCGAAGGGGGTCATTCATGTGGGTGCTCTCGCGGGGTCAGGGGGCCACGTCTTGGCCCACCAGCCCTTCCACTACCCACTGGAGCCCCTCGGGGATGGCAGCGCCGTCGATGTGGTTGCCCTGGGCGCGGAGCTGCAGGCGCCCCCCGGCCAGCGGCAGTCCGGTGACCGAGAGGGTGGACAGGCGTTCGGGCACGTGAGGCCGCGCCCGCACTACGCCGTGGTGGACCTCTGGCTCCAGGCCCAGCAGAGCCCGAGCGAGATGGACCGGCACCGCGGAGGCCCAGGCCTGTGGGGAGCACGCGGTCGGATACGGGACCGGCACGGGGTACGCCTCGCGCTGGAGTCCGGCGAACAGCTCCGGGAGCCGACCGCCCGATGCGGCTGCCGCGTCGAGGATGCCCTCGGCGATCCGGTGGCCCTCGTCGACGAACCCGCGGTGCATCAACCCGTAGGCGATGAGCGCGTTGTCGTGCGGCCAGACCGACCCGTTGTGGTAGCTCATCGGGTCGTAGGCGCCCATGGACGTCGCCAGCGTGCGCACGCCCCAGCCGGAGAAGAGCTCGTCAGACACCAGGTGCCGGGCCACCTCCGGCGCATGCTCGTCGTCCACGATCCCGGTCCACAGGGCGTGCCCCATGTTGGACGCCAGTGCGTCGATCGGGCGCTTGTCCCTGTCGAGGCCGACGGCGAACCACCCGCGCTCGGGCAGCCAGAAGCGCTCGTTGAACGCCGACTTGAGCCGGCGGGCTCGCTCCTGCCAGTGCGTGGCCAGCTCCGGCTCGCCGCACAGCTCCGCGAGCGCCGCCCGCGCGCTGAACGCGGCGTAGACGTAGCCCTGCACCTCGCAGAGCGCGATGGGGGCCTCGGCGATCGTCCCGTCTGCGAAGTTGATCCCGTCCCACGAGTCCTTCCAGCCCTGGTTGACCAGACCGCTGGGGGTGGCCCGCTCGTACTCGACGAAGCCGTCACCGTCACGGTCGCCATACCGGTCGATCCACTCGAGCGCCCGGTCGACGGCGGGGAGCATGCGCCTGACCGTGTCGCACTGCCCGTGCCAGCGGGCGTACTCACCGACGAGGGCGACGAAGAGCGGCGTCGCGTCCACGGTGCCGTAGTAGGCGTGCCGCCCGGTCGGGCCCACCGCGGTCCCCGGGCCGGTCCCGTAGGGGAGGGCAGCATCAGCCGCGTCGTCGGCCTCGTCGAACCTCAGCTCGTGCAGGATCCGGCCGGGCTCCTCCTCGGTCCGGTCCACGACCCGCTCGCCCTGGCGGTGGGCGAGGGCGTCGAGGACACCCTGGGCCAGGGTCGGGTCGAGGGCGAGCGTCATGTACGAGGTCAGCAGCGAGTCCCGCCCGAACAGGGTCATGAACCACGGCGATCCTGCCGCGAGGACCGGCAGGCCCGACCCCTCGTCGAAGACGCGCAGGCTTCCGAGGTCGTGTCGCGCCCGGCGGAGCGCCTCGTCGAAGTCGGGGTTGCTCGACCGGATCTCCGCCGTGCCGTGCTCCCACTGGCGTTGGCGCACCGCGGCCGCCGTCTCGGTCAGCGGGTGCCCGTCGGGGAACCGCGCCGGGATCGGCGCGCCGTCGATGACCGGCTGGACGTGCACGCTCGCCTGCCACACGCCCCGTCCCGGGATCTCGGCGACGAAGTCGACGGCGTCCGGTCGCAGCTCGGCTCCGGCGGCGCTGACATCCACCCCGAGAGCGCTCGCATCGTCGTCGACCCGGCGAAGCAGACACACCCCCGTGTCAGCCAGCTGGACGCGCGTCTCCGTCTCCGTGGGTGCCCGCGACTCCTTGACCTCGAACAGGCTGGCGAAGTCCGCCTGGAACCTGATCCGCACAGCGAGCGTGACCGGCTCCGGGTGCAGGTTGCGGATGATGACGTCCTCGCGCATCGCCTCGTCGACGTAGCGGGCCCGTTCCACGAGGAGTCGCCTGGTGTCGCTGAACAGCCGACTGATGAACCGGCAGTACCACGGTGATGGCAGGTGGTGGGTCAGGGGCTCGGGCCGGGTGCCGTCGATCTCGAGCACCCAGCCCGAGAGCAGTCGCGTGTCGTGGCCGAAGAAGCCCAGCGGTGCATCGCTGTCGATGTCGCCGTTGGGCCGAGAGAGGACGAAGCTTGCTCCGGAGAGGACGGTGACCGTCTCGGGTGCGACGGGGGCGGACTCTCCAGTGAAGGTGACACCGCTCGTAGTCATCATTCGACTCTAGGTCAGGACGACCCCCCTACTTCAAGGGGCCGTATGCCGCTGAGCTCGCTTTTGTGCGAGAGCGAGCTCAGCGGCATACCACCTTTGTGAACGCGCGGTCAGCCGGCCTTGACGTCGGCGTCGTACCTGACGGTGGTGATCGGCCCGAGCGCACCCCGCAGCTGGTCCTCGAGCTCGTGCTGGGTCGAGGACTCCGCGGTCGAGCGCAGCCCCATCGTGCTCGGTGCCGGGCCAGCCGCCTGGGAGCGCGCCCACTCGCGCAGCTCGGCCAGCTCACCGTTGTCGAGCCGGTCACCCCGCGGGGCGACGACGACGATCTGGTGGGCCGCCGCGTTGCTGGTGCAGCCCTCGCACACGGCGTTGGCGGCGAATGACCGGTTGTTCGCCACGACGGTCTGAGGGTGGCGGAGCACGACGACCTGGACCGAAACGGCGGCCGACGAGCAGTCGCTGCACTGCGACGTCGTGGACGTGGCGAGGTTGTCCAGCCTCGCCTCATTCGTCTTGTTGACGTAGATGACACTCACCGTCGTGGCCGTCGAGGAGCAGCCGTCGCAGTTGGTGTCGGCGCCCGCGCTCGCGTCGCCCGACACGCTGCGACCGCTACCGAGCTGGGACACCGAGAAGGCCTCGTCGGACGCGTTCGGGTGGGACGCGGAGGCGATGGCCACGGCGCTCAGGTCCGCGCTCTTGGCATCGTGGGAACCGCTGGCGGCCGACCATCCGGTGCCCCCCAACACGGCAACGGCAGAGAGGATGGCGGCGACGCGCCGTGAGACGTTCACTCGTCCACTCCCGTCAGTGCGAAGCCGTCAGCGACCGCGGCGGTCATCTCCACGAGGCTGTCCCGCGTCTCCGGGCGCAGGGCCGACAAGCGCGTCTGGGCACCGAGCTCGAGGGCCGGGTCCCAGGGGACGCGCACCACGCGGCGACACCGCTGCTCGAAGTGCTCGACCATGGGTTCGATTGGAGCCCCGACCCCTTCGCGGACTCCATTGATGACGACCACGGCCTGCCTGACGAGCTCGTGGTAGTCGTGCTTCACGAGCCAGTCGAGGGTGAGCGCCGCGGCACGTCCACCGTCCACGCCTGGCCGCAGGACGAGGACGAGCTGGTCCGCCTCCTCGAGCAGGCCCTGGTTGGCGCTGTCGAGAATGCCTGTGCCGGTGTCCAGCACGATGAGGTTGTAGAAGCGGTCGAGCAGGCCGATGAGCTGGTGGTAGTCGTCCCGACCCAGGGCCATCCCGATGTGGGGGTCGTCATCCGAGGCGAGCACCTCGAGGCGCGACTCGGCGCCCTGGGAGGTGTACTCGCGCAGGAGCGAGTAGGTCGTGATCCGGTCGAGGTTGGCGAGCACGTCGGTGATGGCACGGTCGTGTGGCGGCGCGACCCGGTGGGCGAGGTTGCCCGCGTCGGGGTTCGCGTCGACGGCGATGACCCGGTCACCGCGCAGCGAGGCGAAGGTGCTGCCGAGGGCGAAGCTGATCGTCGTCTTGCCGACCCCGCCCTTGCGGCTCATGACGACGATGCGGTGCGAGCCGGCGATCGGGGCGTTGAGCCGCTCCTCGAGCTGCATGCGGCGGCGCTCCTGCCGGCCGGGGCCCGGGTTGACGGCGCCTCCGGAGAACCGGTAGACGCGCTCCCGCCAGCCCCTCGTCGGCACCGGGGCCTCGGGCGGCAGGATGAGCTCGTCGCGGAAGGCATCCGCGGTGAGCTCGAACACCTCGTCGAGGTCGTCCTCGTCCCGTCCCTCGGGAAGATCGTCGATGTCCGGCGGCTCGACCGGCGGCGGCTCGACCTGCCGCGGCTCTGGCAGCCGAGGCTCGACCGGCCGTGGCTCCACCTGAGCCTGGTGGCCGATGCCGGGGTGCTCGCTGCCGGGGTGCTCGCTGCCGGGGTGCTGGCTACCGGGGTGCTCGCTGCCCGGGTCCTCGCTGCTGGGCTGGCCCGTGGTCTGGACGCCAAGGGCGAGTGAGGTGCTGGGGCTGCCGTGGGGAGTTCCGTTGTGCTGCAGGCTCATGGCCGGCTGGTTGATGGTCATCGAGGTCTCCTCGTTCGACAATCGGTCACGCCGCGCCCCCGCGCGGCCCGCCCGCGAGCTCACCAACCGCCACAGCATGCGGACGAGGCGGTCGAGCAGGACGGCGATGCCGAGCAGAGGAACGGCGAGGAGCAGGATCGAGATCGATGCGAGCGCCACCGTGGCGACGTCGCCGGCATCTCGGGCAGCGGTCCACTGCATTGCCTGCATGCGGATCGCGTCGATGTTGGTGCGAATGATGAACGGAAGGTTCCAGAGTAACCAGAGTGTGCCAATGAGCAAGATGGGAACAACGAAACAGACCCAGGCGATCACCGTGCGCCGGGCGCGCGGACGCAGCTCGGCAACCCGCGGGTCACGCTCGGCACCGGGTCGCAGGGACCGGAGCACCGGCCCGACCCGGGCGAAGAGGTCCGGGACACCCGCCAGGTCGGCGAGCACGTAGTAGCCGTCGAGCCGGACGATCGGGATGAGCTGTTGCAGCATCTCGACGTGCATGATGAAGGCGGCCAGGAGGAACAGTCCGTTGCCCGTCGTGAGGTACAGGCTGGCCAGCACGATGAGGCACAGGACGTTGAAGTAGAGCCCGCCGAGGTCGGTGCGCAGGCGTCCCGCACGGCTCAGGCGGTACGAGTCCGTGACGTCCGTGTAGAAGGCGGGGAAGATCAGGTAGACGCCGAACCCGATGGCGCCGGGCCGTCCCCCGCTGTAGCTGCAGGCCGCCGCGTGCCCGCTCTCATGGATCAGTCCACCGAGCGTGAGCACGCCGTAGAGGCCAAGCATGAGCACCGGTGTCGTCAGCACCTGCACGACGGCCGCCCCGAGGTCGCCGGTCGTGAGGAGCCGGATGTCGAGCACGACGACGGCGATGAGGGCCACCACGACGACCGGTGGCCAGAACACCGGCGCCAGCGCCCGGCCGAGCTTCGGCACCCACCGGGCGGGCACGAGCACGCCCTTGAGCGACAACGACAGGAGCGGTCGGGCCTTCGGCAGGGCGGCCTTCCTGGGCCGCGGGGTGAGGGTGGCGGGTGC
>NZ_DATEEY010000143.1:0-6379 GCF_035280925.1 Intrasporangium sp.
GGCCCGGCCGCGGATTCCGGGACGCTTTTCCGCGCTCGCCTCTTGCCAAACTAGTAGTTAGTAAAGTTTACTAACTCTCATGGTCACCGCCGCCCCCCGGGCCCGACGCGTCCACCCGCGGACAGCGGTCCTGCCCGCCCACGGTCGGCGGCACAACCTGTCGCTCCTGCTCCAGACCCTCTACTCGGCCGGTGCCATGAGCCGGGCGGACCTGGCCCGCCGGCTCGACCTGACGAAGGTGACGGTGAGCGATCTCGTCGCCGAGCTGCTCGAGAGCGGGCACGCCGTCGAGCTCGGGCCGTCCGATGAGGTGCGGCCGGGCAAGCCGGCAACCCTCGTCGACGTCAACCGCACCGGTCTCCAGATCATCGGCCTCGACCTCGCCGAGCACCAGACGCTCCGCGCCGCGGTTCTCGACCTCGACGGGCAGATTCTCGCCCGCGCCGAGCGCCCGATGCCCGACGACCTGGGCACAAAAGCTGTTCACCCGATCAAGGAGAAGCCGATCGAGGGGGACCCGGTGCTCGAGGTCGTCCTGGACCTGACCCGAGAGGTCATCGAGCTGGCCACCGCCCCACTTCTCGGGATCGGCGTCGGCACTCCGGGCATCGTCGGCCCGGGCGGCGTCGTCGACACCGCCCCCAACCTCGGCTGGGTCGACGTCCCCCTGCGCGAGGTGCTCGCGGCCGAGACGGGCCTGCCGGTCTTCGTCTCCAACGACGCCGACGCGGCGGTCCACGCGGACCACACCCTGGGCGGCGGCGGGGACGACCTCATGCTCGTCAAGGTCGGTCGAGGCGTCGGCTGCGGGCTCATCGTCGGCGGCCAGCGGGTCCGTGGCGCACACTTCGCGGCCGGCGAGATCGGGCACGTCACGGTCGGCACCGATGGCGGTGCCCCCTGCCGGTGCGGCAAGGACGGCTGCCTCGAGACCTGGCTCTCCGCGCCCAACCTCGAGCGACTCCTCGCCGAGGCCGACCCCGTCGACCCGGACCGGCCCCGCCGTGAGGCCGGCGAGCGGCTCGGCATCGCCATCGCGCCCGTCGTCGCGGCCCTCGACCTCGCCGAGGTCGTCCTCACCGGCCCGGAGGACCTGCTCGGCGGAGTCCTGCTCGACATGCTCGACGCGACCCTCAGGTCGCGGATGCTCGCCCGCCCGTCGACCTCGCTCACCGTGCGGCTCGCCCGCGACTCGGACGACATCGTCCTGCGGGGTGCCTCCGTGCTCGTCCTCTGGGACCAGCTCGGTGTGACCTGACGAAGGACAAGAAAAGCAACGACAACGGCACGACGGCCCACCCAGGTGGCCACCCCGAAAGGAACCCTCCATGAAGAAGCACTTCGGCCTCACCCTGGCGACAGCCGTCGCCACGTCGGCAGCGCTGCTGCTCTCCGCGTGCAGCAGCGGCTCGGACCCAACGGCGGCCAACTCTCCGACGACGTCCCAGGACAACAGCAAGCGCACCATCACGCTGTGGCTCGTGGGAGCGGACACGAACGACGACCTGCGCGGCTACCTCACCACCACGTTCAAGCAGAAGACCGGGGCCACGCTCAAGATCGAGGAGCAGACGTGGGGTGACATCGTCACCAAGCTGACCACGTCGCTGCCCGACGCGAACAACACGCCGGACGTCACCGAGCTGGGCAACACGCAGGCGCCGACCTTCACCAACGTGGGGGCCTTCGCGGACGTGTCCGACCTCTACGAGGAGCTCGGCGGCGACAAGCTGCTCCCGTCGTTCGTCGAGGTCGGGTCGGTGGACGGCAAGAAGTATGCGCTGCCGTACTACTTCGGCTCGCGCTACATGTTCGCCCGGGCCGACGTCTGGAAGGAGGCGGGCGTCAACCAGCCCACGACGCTCGAGGAGTTCAACACCGCGGTCAAGCAGATCACCGCGAAGAACCCGCGCGACATCAAGAATTTCAGCGGCTTCTTCCTCGGCGGCCAGGACTGGCGCAACGGCATCTCCTGGATCTTCGCCAACGGCGGTGACCTCGCGAAGAAGGAGAACGGGCAGTGGGTCTCCACGCTGTCCGACGCGAACACGCTCAAGGGCCTGGCCCAGCTGCAGGACATCTACCGCAGCGCCTCCAAGGCGCCGGCCGACGCCAAGGACGCCACGCCGTGGCTCTACATCAACGACACCGACGAGATCCTCGACGAGGCAGGCAAGCCCGCCGGCAAGACGAGTCTCGCGGCAGCCACGATCATGGCGCCGGGCTGGGCCCACTGGTCAATCGGTGACCTCAAGGAGAAGGACGGCAAGCCGGTCCGCGAGTGGAACGACAAGAAGTTCAGCGCCTTCGTGCTGCCCGGCAACGACGGCAAGCCGGCTCCGGTCTTCGCGGGCGGCTCGAACATCGGCATCTCGGCCAAGAGCCAGAACCAGGACCTGGCCCGCGAGCTGCTCAAGATCATCTTCAGCGCCGACTACCAGCAGATGCTGGGCAAGTCCGGACTCGGCCCGGCCAACTCGGACTACGTGTCCTCGCTCGGTGACGACGTCTTCGCGAAGGCGCTCATCGACTCCGCGTCCAACTCCAAGCTGACGCCGGCGGCGCCGGGCTGGGCGGCCGTCGAGGCGAAGCAGGTCCTCGAGGAGTTCTTCGGCAAGATCCGCGACGCCTCCGACCTCGCTGCCCTGGCGAAGGAGTACGACGCGACGATCACCCCGATGCTGAACCTCAAGTGACCAGCATCTGACCCGCACCTGACCCACGCTGTGACGCCGTGGCGCGGCGGCCGGGGAGGTCCTCCACACCTCCCCGGCCGGGACACGGCGCCCGTGAAAGGCTCAGCCCATGGCGACGACCCGTCGCGTCCCCCTCCTGCTCATCGTCCCGACCGTGGTCATCCTCGTCGTGGCGCTCGGCTACCCGGTCGGCTGGCAGATCGTCACGAGCTTCCAGGAGTTCGGGCTCGCCCAGCAGTTCGGCCAGCCGCCCGAGTGGGTCGGGATCGAGAACTACCGCGCCCTCGTCACCGACTCCGCCCTGTGGGCCGTGATCGTGCGGTCGATCGTGTTCTGCATCGTCTGCGCGCTCACGACCGTCGTCCTCGGGGTCGCCATCGCGCTGCTCATGCGCCGCGTCAGCCGAGCACCACGGCTCCTCCTGCAGGTCTCCTTGCTCGTCGCGTGGGCCATGCCGGTCGTCGCCTCGATGACCGTGTGGGCCTGGATCGTCGACTGGCGGCGCGGCCTGCTCAACTGGTTCCTCGTCAACATCGGGATCGAGGATGCTGCGGGCCACAACTGGCTCGCGGAGCCGCTGTCCTTCTTCACCATCGCCGCCGTCATCGTCATCTGGATGAGTGTGCCGTTCGTCGCGCTGTCGATCTATGCAGGGCTGACCCAGATCTCGCCGGAGGTGATCGAGGCGGCCGAGATCGACGGCGCCACCGGGTGGCAGCGGGTCCGCCACATCATGCTGCCGCTCGTTGCGCCCGTGATCTCGATCGTCCTGCTGCTCCAGCTCATCTGGGACCTGCGGGTGTTCACCCAGATCAAGCTGCTCCAGGACGCCGGCGGGTTCGCGAACGAGACGCACCTGCTGGGCACCTACATCTACACGCTCGGCACCGGCTCCGGTGACTTCGGCATGTCGAGCGCCGTCTCGATCCTCATGCTCGTCCTCACCGTGATCATCTCCGCCTACTACGTCCGCTCCCTCATGAAGGAGGAGTCCTGATGCGCCGGCGCAGCTTCCGCCCGTCGAACGTGCTGTGGACCCTCCTGGCACTCACCGTCAGCGTCGTGTGGATCATCCCGGTCTACTGGATGCTCAACTCGTCGCTGCTGCCCAACGTCATCCTGCAGCGGACGACCCCGACGCTCGTGCCAACCGGAGGCTCGCTCGACAACTACGCCGGCGTGCTCGATGACTCCAGCTTCTTCCAGGCGCTGAGCGTCTCGCTCGCCGTCACCCTGCTGACCGTCGTCGCGGCGATCGCCATCGCCTTCCTCGGCGCGCTGGCGGTCAGCCGCTTCCGCTGGCGCGGGCGCAAGTCGTTCATCCTGGCCCTGCTGCTGATCCAGATGCTGCCTGCCGAGGGCCTCTTCATCGCGCAGTACAAGATGATGAGCGCGCTCGGCCTGCTCAACCAGGTCCTCGGACTCGCCATCCTCTACACGGCTGCGGTCGTGCCGTTCACGATCTGGATGCTGCGCGGGTTCGTCGCCGGCGTGCCGATCGACCTCGAGGAGGCGGCCATGGTCGACGGACTGTCACGCACCCAGGCCTTCTTGCGAATCACCTTCCCCCTCTTGGCCCCCGGACTCGTGGCCTCGGCTGTCTACGCGTTCCTCCAGGCGTGGAACGAGTTCACGGTGGCCCTGGTCGTCATGACCGAGGAGCAGGCCCGGACGCTGCCGTTGTGGCTGCGCGGCTTCCTCCAGGCGAGCGCGATGCGCGAGACCGACTGGGGCCAGGTCATGGCTGCGTCCACGCTCGTCGCGATCCCCGTCATCGCGTTCTTCCTCATGGTGCAGGGCCGTCTGTCCAGCGGGCTCGTCGGCGGGGCGGTGAAGGGCTGATGCAGGACCAAGGGGTGCGAAGGCGCCTCGTCCTCGGCACGGTCATGGCGGGTTTCGAGGGCACCTCCGTCCCGGCGTGGCTTCATGAGGCGTATGCCGCTGGGCTCGCTTCCGTCTGCCTGCACGGACCCAACATGGCTGGGCCACGGACTCTCTCGTCCCTCTGCGCATCGCTTCGCGCCGGTCGACCGGACCTCCTCATCGCGATCGACGAGGAGGGCGGCGACGTGACGCGGGTGCACTACCTGGAGGGGTCGCCGGAGCCGGGCAACGCCGTGCTCGGCCGTCTCGACGACACCCGGCTGACGCGGGACTCAGCCGCTCGGGTGGGACGCGAGCTCGCGGCACACGGGATCAACCTCGACCTCGCCCCGGTGGTGGACATCAACTCGGCCGATGACAACCCGGTCATCGGGGCTCGGTCGTTCGGGATCACGGCTGCCGCCGTCGGCCGGCACTCGGCGGCGTGGGTGGCGGGGCTGCAGGGGGTGGGCGTTGCTGCGTGCGCCAAGCACTTCCCCGGCCACGGCGACACCGTCGTCGACTCCCACCACGGGCTGCCGCGCACCACCGTGCCGCGTGAGGTCCTGGACGAGCGCGAGCTGGAGCCGTTTCGGGTCGCGGTCGACGCCGGTGTCGCCTGCGTCATGACCTCGCACATCGTCGTGGAGGCGATCCATCCGGAAGTCCCGGCAACCTTCTCGGAGAAGCTGCTTCGTGGTGTCCTGCGCCAAGACCTCGGGTTCGGCGGCGTCATCGTGTCGGACGCGCTCGACATGGCCGGAGCCAGTGGTGCGATCGGCGTCCCTGAGGCGGCGGTGCGGGCTCTGGCGGCCGGGTGCGACCTGCTCTGCCTTGGTTCCCGGACGACCGGCTCGGCGCTGGAAGAGGTCGTCGACGCGGTGCTTGCCGCTGTCGCCAAGGGCCGGCTCGCAGAGCGGCGCCTGGTCGAGGCGTACGGACGCGTCGCGCGGCTCGCTGCCGCCTACCCGGTCACGAGCCCCCCCAGCCCGTGGACTGCGGGGCCCCTCGAGCTGGGCATCGAGCGGGCATTCGAGATCACTGGGGCTGCGCGGTCATGGCTGGCGTCCGCGGCGCCGCCCAGCGTCGTACAGGTCGAGACGGAGAGCAACCCGGCCATCGGCACGGTCCCGTGGGGACCGGCTGCCATCGGCGCTGCCACGGACCCGGCTGCCGTGCCGAAGGATGCGAAGGTCGCCGTTGCCGTCCGCGGCCTCGGTGCGGGTCACCCGGCGTGGGACCTCTGCGAACGGCTGCGCGCTCGTGGCCACCGAACGATCCTCGTCGAGTGTGGCTGGCCACGCGGCGGCGCGGACATCGTCACATTTGGCGGATCGGCCGCCGTGGCGGCGGCGCTCGTGCGGCTGCTCGGGATGTCGACATGAGGCTGGGCATCGACATCGGTGGCACCAAGACGGCTGTGGTCGCCCTTGACGCCGCTGGCCGGGTCGTCGCCTACCGCCAGGCGCCATCGGGGCGAGGGGCCCGCGACGTCATCAGCGTCGCGGTGCAGATGGCCCGGGCAACACTCACGGCCGCGGGCCCCGGGTCGCCCGTCGAGGCGGTGGGGGCCTGTATGCCCGGGCTCGTGGACCGCGGCACCGGAGTGGTCCGACACGCCGTCAACCTCCACGTCGAGTCTCTCTCTCTTGCAGCACAGCTCGCTGCACACTTGGGCGTCCCGGTGCAGGTGGAGAACGACGTCAAGGCGGCTGCACGCGGTGCCGTCCAGCTGCTCGCGGGGAGCGGTGTCGTGCCGCGGTCGCTCGGCTACCTCAACCTCGGCACCGGGCTCGCGGCCGCGATGGTCGTCGAGGGGA
>NZ_DATEEY010000144.1:0-56805 GCF_035280925.1 Intrasporangium sp.
CGTCCGCTGGACGACCACGGGTCTTGGCAGGCGTCCTCACGACCTGAGGCACACCGCAGCCAGCCTCTGGATCGCTGCAGGCGTCGACATCAAGACCGTGTCGTCATGGCTGGGTCACTCGACGGCGAAACTGACCCTCGACACCTACAGCCACCTGATGGGCACAGATGCCGACCGGGCCGCTCTCGACCGGGTCAATCGCGTTCTCGGGTCCTTCACGGGTCCTGCAGACCGCAAGGACAAGGCAGCGTCCCGAGCAGTGGAGCCGCAAAATGGCAGCTGACCTGCGGAAACGGGTTGGTGCCCCCGGCAGGATTCGAACCTGCGACACCCGCTTTAGGAGAGCGGTGCTCTATCCCCTGAGCTACGAGGGCGGGACAGCCCGGCCATTCTGTCAGGTCCTGTGCCGCCACCCCGAATCGACCGACCACCCACCGGCGTACCCTGACACCAACCCACCGACAAAGGGGTCGCCATGGACTGGGACGGCCTGATCCAGATCTTCAACCCGAACCACAAGCACTTCGCCGACGAGCGCGACCGCAAGCGGATCGAGGCGCAGATCCCGGGCAACGAGGGGGACCCCAACAAGACGTGGGTGGATCTGGACAAGGGGGTCGTCCACCTCGCCATGCCACCCGAGCGGAACGTGGGCTTCAAGGCTCCCGAGGAAGTGCGTGGCGAGGACGACGACTCCTGAGCCGTATGCCGCCGACCCGGCCCCGCGCGCGGGGCGACCTTGGGTGCGGAGCGAGCTGAGCGGCATACGGCCAGGTGTGTGTCTTGGTTCCAAATCACGGTCGCCCACGGGTGGCGGCCGACCCCCGGATGGTGGGAACGTGATCTGATCCACATTCGTCAGGGGAACCTCCAGGGGGTTTCGGATGAAGCGTCTGCGTGTGTTCACTGTGGTCCTCGGCATGGTCGCCGCGCTCCTGGTCGGCCTGACTCCTACGGCATCGACCAGTGCCCCGAGAGCCGACGAGGCGCTGGACGCCTACACCGCCACCGTCACGCCGGCGCAGCTGCGTGAGCTAGCCCGCCTCGGCCACGACGTCGGCGCGCAGAAGGCGAGCGCCTCCGCCATCGAGGTGGACCTCGTCCTCACCCCGAAGGAGCGCGACTACCTGCGCGCCCGCAGCATCGACCCGCAGCTCACGAGGGTCAAGGGAGGGATGACGGTCAAGCAGTTCGCCGCGGCGCAGGCCGCCAACGGCTTCCAGGTCTGGCGGTCCTGGGACGAGCCCGGCGGCATCCGCGACCAGCTCGTGCAGACGGCGGCGAACAACCCGCAGGTCGCCAAGCTCGTCAAGATCGGCACGACGATCCAAGGACGCGACATCCTCGCGGTCAAGCTGACGCAGGGCGCCAACGGCATCGCCGACGGCAGCCGCCCTGCAGTGCTCTACAGCGCGACCCAGCACGCCCGCGAATGGATCTCGACCGAGGTCGACCGGCGGCTGATGAACTGGTACGTCGACCAGTGGCGGGCAAACGACCCGGCGGTCAGGAGCCTGCTGCAGACGACGGAGCTGTGGTTCGTGCCGGTTGCCAACCCGGACGGTTACCAGTTCACGTTCGACAGCGAGCGACTCTGGCGCAAGAACGCGCGCGACATCAATGGCGACGGGGAGATCACCCCCGGCGACGGCGTGGACCTCAACCGCAACTTCCCGAACCACTGGGCCTACGACGAGGAGGGCTCGTCGTCGATCTCGTCCAGCGAGACCTATCGCGGCACGGCGCCCGTGTCCGAGCCCGAGACCGCGGCCATGAAGGGCCTGCTCGACAGGATCGGCTTCGCCTTCCAGGTCAACTACCACTCCAACGGCCAGTGGCTGCTCTACGCCGAGGGCTGGCAGATCGGCACGCCGACGGCCGACGACCCGATCTACTACGCCTTGTCTGGCAACCTCGACGAACCGGCCATCGAGGACTTCCACCCCGGCCTCAGCTCCGACGTCCTTTACGTGACCAACGGCGAGACGACCGACTACGCCCACGTCGCGACCGGAGCCCTGGCCTGGACGCCTGAGCTGTCCGAGGGCTGCGACGGCTGCGGCTTCGTCTTCCCCGACGACGAGGCGCTCGTCCAGGAGGAGTTCGAGCGGAACCTGCCGTTCGCCCAGTCGGTCGCGAAGTCCGCGGTCGACCCCGACGACCCGGTCTCGGTGGTCGGCATCGAGACCAAGCCCTTCTACCTCGACAGCGACGACCCCTACAAGCGCGGTCTCCCGGGGACGCAGCTGACGTTCGACTACTCCTACGGTGACCCGCAGCGGGTGGCCGTCATCGCCAAGCGCAGCCTCGGCGCCGTCACCGCCAAGTGGCGCGTCAACGGCGGCCCGGTTCAGTCAGCGCCCACGTCCGAGTGGCAGGGCGGCGAGCGCTATTCACCGGCCGACGTCCACTACCGCCAGATGCGCGGCGTGGTCACCGGCACGAACCCCGGCGACTCGGTCCAGGTGTGGTTCGAGGGCGGCGGCGCGACGAGCGAGTCCTTCACCTACCAGGCCGTGTCCGAGACGGGCAACCGCGTCGTGGTCGTGGCTGCCGAGGACTACACCGGCGCCTCACCGGTCCAGCGGCGTGGCCCGAACTACCTCGAGTACTACCTGAACGCATTGGCGGACAACGGGATCCAGGCAGATGTCTACGACGTCGACGCCCGCGGCCGTACCGCCCCCGACGCGCTCGGCGTCCTGAGCCACTACGACGCAGCAGTCTGGTACTCCGGCGACGACATCATCACCCGGACGGCCGGCCGCGGCCCCGGCAACGCGGACCGGTTGGCGCTCGACGAGCTGCTCGAGTTCCGCGCCTACCTCAACGAGGGCGGCAGGGTGGCCTACACGAGCGACTTCGCCGGCAACCAGTACACCGGGAACGTCGGTGAACAGCTCTACGACCCCAAGGGCGAGATCGCCTGCGACCCGCTCCCCGCGGGAGTGGACGAGCGTCGCTGCCTCCTGCTCTCCGGTTCGGGCGACGGCACGAACGACGTCCTGCAGTACTGGTTCGGTGGCTACCTCGGCATCGAGGGTGATGGCCTCGACGCACAGGGTCACGCCCTGGACGTCATCGGCATCGACGACCCCTTCACCGGCCTGACGTGGGGGCTCAACGGCGGCCAGAGCGCGAACAACCAGGACGACACGATGTCCTACGTCGCCACGAGCGGGATCCTGCCGGTCGACCGGTTCAAGCAGTTCGAGAGCTGGCCGTCGTCGGTGTGGGACAAGCCGGGCGGAGCGTTCGCGCCGCACACCGGCACGCAGTATGCCTACTCCCAGATCGCCGACGTGTCGTTCAAGCGCCTCGCCCGCACCATCACCGTCCCGCCGGGAGGGGCGACCCTCTCGTTCTGGACCTCCTACGACACCGAGCAGGCATGGGACCACCTCTTCGTCGAGGCACACACGCCCGGCCAGGAGGACTGGACCACCCTGCCTGACCAGAACGGGCACACGACCACGGCGGTCGGCGACAGCTGCCCCGAGGGCTGGCGCGACCTGCACCCGCAGCTCGACCACTACCAGACGTTTGACAGCGAGACCGAGACGTGCACCGCGACCGGTACCACCGGCTCGTGGAACGCCGCGAGCGGCAACTCCGGCGGCTGGCAGCAGTGGTCCGTCGACCTGTCCGCGTACGCGGGTGGCCAGGTCGAGGTCTCCATCGCCTACGTCAGCGACTGGGCGATCCAGGGCCTGGGCGTCTTCGTCGACGACATCGCCGTGTCCACCGGCGAGGGCACCACGTCCTTCGAGGGCGGCCTGGACGGCTGGACGGTGCCCGGTGCCCCAGCGGGCAGTGCGGCGAACGCCAACGACTGGATCCGGACGGACGAGTCCGGCTTCCCGGTCGGCAACTCGATCACGACGCCGAGCACCGTGCTCATGGGCTTCGGTATCGAGGGCATCACCGGCCGTGACGCCCGAGCCGACGTCATGGAGCGCGTCCTCGGCCACCTGCTCAACTGACCCACGACAAGACAGAGGCCGTATGCCGCTGAGCTCGCCCCCCACGCAAGTGACCTTGGGCGCGGGGCCGGCTCAGCGGCATCCGGCATCATCCCGTTCGTGTGGTGGCAACGCTGCCGTGTTTGCCGGGAATCTTTGGCTAGCCTGCAGGAATGACCGACGTCCCCCGGCCCGACCCAGCAGTGCGGGCTGACTCGACGTCGAGTGACCCGCGAGCCGACCGCGTGGCGGCGGCTGTCAAGACGTGGCAGCGCGCCTTGGTCGACCTGGGCGGGCGCAACACGCTGCTGTGGTATCGCGACCTGCCGTCCGGCACGCTCGACCTCACGACCGCCCACCCCGGGGGCGTCTCGATGCTCCTGGCCGGGCGGAGGACGCGCCTGTCCGACCTCATGCGGGAGCCCGCCGCGCTCGTGGAGGCGAGGCGTCGCGCGCGGGCGATCCGGGCCAAGGCCCAGGAGCTCAAGGAGGAGCGCGGTATCGCTGCTGGGTTCCTGGCCATCGGCATGGCGACGTGGTCCGTGCCACGCGCCTCGCGCCCGCCCGCCGCGCCGGTGCTGCTCTGGCCGCTCGTGCTGCGGCCGACAGGTCCGGGCCAGGAGGACTTCGACCTGGACCTGGGGCCCGAGGTCGAGTTCAACCCCGTCCTCATCGAATACCTGCGCTCCGAGCAGGGGCTCGAGGTCGACGGGGAGTCCCTCGCGGACCTCGCGACGAAGGGTGACGCGTTCGACCCGTATCCCGTCTACTCGGCGCTGCAGTCGGTGTGCGAGCGGGTGCCCGACCTCACGATTGCGCCGCGCCTGGTCGTCGGGACCTTCTCCTACGCCAAGCTGCCCATGGTGGCCGACCTCGCCCTGCAGGGATCCGCGCTCGCCGACCATGACGTCGTCGCGGCGCTCGCCGGTGACGAGTCGGCTCTGGCGGCGGTGCGGCTGCGGGTGCCGGAGAGCCATTCCGAGCCGGACCCGGAGCACGAGCACCTCGTCCTCGACGCCGACTCCTCCCAGCACGCCGCGATCGACGCGGTTCGCGCCGGTGCCCATCTCGTCATCAAGGGCCCGCCCGGCACCGGCAAGTCACAGACCATCGCAAACCTCATCGCCTCCCTGGCGGCAGAGGGCAAGTCGGCGCTGTTCGTCGCGGAGAAGCGGGCGGCCATTGACGCCGTCCTCGGGCGGCTCGACCGGCTCGGCCTCGGGGATCTCGTGCTCGACGCCTACGACGGCACGACCAACCGGCGCGCCACTGCCCGGCAGTTCGCGCAGGCCCTGGACTCGGCTCTGAGTGATGAGGGACGTCGAGCCTCGTCCTCGTCCCCAGTCGAGAGAACAGCTCTTGGGTCAGCCAGCTCGATCCTGAAGGAGCAGCGGGGTCGGCTCGTCGCCCACGTGCAGGCCATGCATTCCGTGCGCGAGCCATGGGGCGTGTCGGTCCACGAGGTGCAGGAGGCGCTGGCCGAACTGGCGACGAGGAGTCCGGCGCCGACCTCACGAGTGCGCCTCAACGGCGCGGTCCTCGCTGGTCTGGGTCGCGAGCGCATCCGGGAGTTCGCCGGACGGCTCCGCGACGCCTCGGGGCTCGGGGCCTGGGCACAGGACGGTGAGGACCCGTGGTTCGGGGCGCGGATCCTCACGTCGGACGAGGCGGCCCGGGCGCTCGACATCACGACCCGACTCAGCAGCGGGGGGCTGGACGAGGCCGGTGCGGAGCTGAACGCGCTGCTCGCCGAGTCGCACGTGCCGGCGGCGACCTCGCTCGCGGACTGGGAGTCAGCGCTGGAGACGATGGCGGCGGTGCGCCACACGCTCGAGGTGTTCCGGCCCGAGATCTTCGACCTTCCGCTGGACGAGCACATTGCTGCCACCGCGACCCGGGAGTGGCGCGCCGAGAGCGGGGTCGACATGGGCTGGCTGACCCGCTGGAAGGTGCGGCACCAGGCCAAGCGACTGCTGCGGCCCGGGCGCCCCCCGGAGGACCTCCACGAAAGGCTGCGGTTGGCGAGCGAGCAGCGGACGCAGTGGTACGCCCTTGTCGGTGGTGGTGGCCGCCCAGAGATCTCGCCGCGCCTCGACGAAGGGCTCGATGCGCTCGGCCGCCTTCGCGACGACCTGAGGTGGCTGGAGGAGCGGCTACCGGCAGACGGACCTGCGCTGACGGAGCTGTCCCTCCTCGACCTGGGGAGCCGGTTGGCTGCCCTCGCCTCGCGGCCTGACCGCCTCGCCGTCCTGCCCCACGTCACTCGGACCCTCGACGACCTGCGCGGCGCCGGGCTGGGCCCGCTCGTCGACGACCTGGCCGCCCGGGGAGTGCGCACGGCGTGCGTGCCCGCTGAGGTTGACCTGGTGTGGTGGGCCTCGCTCGCGCAGGAGATCAGCTTCCGTGACCCGGCCTACGGAGCTCATGACGGCGAGGCGCTGTGCCACGCCGTCGAGGAGTTCGTCGCCGCTGACCACGCCCACCTGGACGCCACGGTGCAGCGGGTCCGCGAGGCGGTCGCCCGCAACATTCGCGAGGTGCTCGTGGACAACCCGGCGCAGGAGGCCCTGGTCCGAGCCGAGGCGGGGAGGGCGAGACGCCACAAGTCCTTGCGCGACCTCATGCCGCAGACCTCGGCCGCGCTCACGGCGATCAAGCCCTGCTGGGCCATGAGCCCCCTCGTCGTGGCGTCCACCCTGCCGCCCGGGCGGTGGTTCGACGTCGTCATCTTCGACGAGGCCTCACAGGTGCAGCCGGCCCAGGCCATCTCGGCGATCTCGCGGGGACGGCAGGTCGTCGTGGCCGGGGACGAGCGCCAGCTGCCCCCGACGAACTTCTTCACGGTGGTGTCCGATGACGAGGGGACACCGGCGGCGCAGGAGGAGGAGGTTCTCACCGAGGGCTTCGAGTCGGTGCTCGACGTGCTGGCCGCGGCCCTGCCGACTCGGCGACTGACGTGGCACTACCGCAGTCGAGACGAACGCCTCATCGCGTTCGCCAACGCGACGATGTACGACGGTGGGCTCACGACGTTCCCGGGCACTGCCATCGAGTCGGCGGTGACCTTCGAGCCGGTTGAGGGTCACGCGGTGGTCCAGCCGGGGGAGCAGACGATCGAGTCCACCAGCGCCGAGGTCGACCGCGTCGTCCACCTCGTGCTCGACCATGCGCGCCGGCGTCCCCACGAGTCGCTCGGCGTCATCGCCCTGGGCATCAAGCACGCGAACCTCATCGACGACGCCGTCACGGCCGCCCTGCGCGGTGCGCCCGACGTCGCCGACTTCTTTGACGCGGACCGCGCCGAGCGCTTCTTCGTCAAGAACCTCGAGCGGGTGCAGGGCGACGAGCGTGACGCCATCATCCTGTCGATCGGCTACGGCAAGACGCCCCACGGCCGGGTCCTGCACCGCTTCGGACCGCTCAACATCGAGGGCGGCGAGCGGCGGCTCAACGTGGCCATCACGCGGGCCCGGAGCCGGATGACGGTCGTCTCGTCCCTGCTCGCCTCGGAGCTCGATCCGTCCCGTCTCAGGGCCACCGGCGCGATCATGCTGCGCGACTTCCTCGCGTATGCCGAGGCGACGGGGGCCTCCGTGCCGAGCGCCGTGGTCGCCGCCCCCGAAGCGACGCGGAACGCGCTCCGCGCCGACCTCGCCGAGCGCCTTCGACACGAGGGGCTGGTCGTCCACGAGGAGTACGGCACGGCGGCGCAACGGGTGGACCTGGCGATCGAGGACCCCTACCACCGCGGCCGCGTGCTCGTGGCCGTGGAGACGGACGGGCCCCGTTACGCCGCGATGCGTAGCACCCGCGATCGTGACCGGCTGCGGCCGGAGCAGCTGGGACGCCTCGGGTGGGTTCACGTGCGGGTCTGGAGCACCGATCTGTTCCGCGACCCGGCGCGCGAGATCGCCCGAATCGTTCGGATCGCGCGGGAGGTTGGCCCACTCCGTCCCGAGTCATCGACGTCGAACGGAGCGCCCAATCCCACCATGCCGGCCGTGCCAGGCGAGGCAACCGCGCCGGACGGGCCAACCGCGGCAGCCGCGCCAACCGCGGCAGCCGCCCCAGCCGCTCCAGCCGCGGCAGCCGCGCCAACCGCGCCGGACGAGGCACCGCCGGGTCGCCCCCGGCGCCGAGTCTTCCGCAAGGGCACGGCGGAGTCGGCCAGCGACGACCACTACGGGTCGAGCAGGGATGACACGGACACCGGTTGGGGAGAGGCTGCCGAGGCGTCGTCCCGGGACCACTGGCTCCAGGAGCAGCGACCGCCGCACTACGAGTAGCCCGACCCGAGCGGGTGGAAGGTCGACGGCACACGGGTGGAATGCCGGCGACGAGTGCTGCGTTCTCGTCGGCATGAACGCCACCTCGACGCCCTTCAGCCTGCGCTACGCCTGGGCCCTAGGCCTCTTCGAGCGCGGTGACCACTTCGCAGCGGCCTCGGCCCTTGCCGAGCTCCTCGCCGAGACCGAAGCGACTGGCGCCGACGAGGCCCAGCCGCTGCTGCACTCCACGACCGACCTGCGCATGTTCCTCGCCCGCGCCTACTTCCACTCCGCCCAGTTCGGGAAGGCGGAAGAAGTTCTCCGCGTGCTCATCGAAGAGCACCCGACCGACGGCTACGCACACCTGCTTCTCGGGCGCACGCTCCAGCGCGCCGGACGGCACGCCGAGGCGGCGCGGCCGCTCGCGCTGGCCGAGATCCTCGGCGACTACGAGCGCCCGAGGGCCTACGGCGACCCAGACTGAGGAACCAATCGAGTGAACAGCGACAACCCAATCGAGTGAACAGCGACAACCCATTCGAATGAACAGCTTCTGGGCCGGAACGGCCCAGAAGCTGTTCACTCGATCATGAGGGGCAGCGTCAGCGGACGCGCAGTGCGTCGCGGATCTCGGTGAGGAGAACAACCTCCTCCGAGGGCGCCTCCGGCTCGGGCTCCTCACCGCGCTTGCGACGCTCGGCGAGCCTGTTCATCGGCACGACGACCATGAAGTACACGGCCAGGGCCACGAGGATGAACGTGAGCAGCTGCGTGAGGAAGGCGCCCACCGATACACCGCCGGGGTTCCACTGGGAGAAGTCAGGGGTGCCGCCGACCTTGCCGATGAGATCCATGATGATCGTGACGAAGGCCTCGACGACCTTCGCGAAAGCCGTGCCGATCACGACGGCGACGGCGAGGTCGACGACGTTGCCGCGCATCAGAAAGTCCTTGAAGCCCTTCAGCATGGACGGTCCCTTCGTTGGTCGCGACCTCCTCGAGCGCGGAGGTCTGTCCGATTCCGATTCAACCTAGCGAGCCATCGTGGCGCCGACGTGTGACGCGGCCGGAGAAGTTTGCGCAACCTTCGGCCAAGCCAACGTGCCCAACCCCAGGGAGGCGAGGCTCAGCCAGCGGGCCGCACGGCGAGCACGAAGCTCTCCCCGGCACCGAGCGCGCTGAGGTGCTGGGCAAGCAGTCGCGCTTCGGTCGACGAGACAGCCACGGTGATTCCGGGATCCGGGGGGTCGTCCCACGAGACCGTCGCCCCGAGGGTACCGCCGGACTCCCCGTTGCCGTCCCCAGTCGAGCCGGACGTGCCGTTGCCGCTCGTGCCGCCGAGGACGGCCAGGACGAGCGCATCGGTCACGACCTGTTGGCCGGTCCCGGTTGCGTAGACGTCCACGTTGCTCCCTTGCTGGACCCCCGTGAGCGCGGGCTCCATGACCGGCACCGTCATGGCCACCCGACCGTCTGAGCGACCCGCCAGCAGGCCCGGACCGGCAAGGCGCTCGGTGGTCACGATGCCCCTCGCCTCGATCGGACCGGCAGCCCGCTGGCCAATGACGGCCGTGACCTCACCGGTCGCGGACTCGGGTCGGTGCTCCGCGGGCCGTGCCTCGACGCGCACATCGCCGGGTCCGATGATCGCGCCGGAGGGAATCAGCCGGGCAGCCACCACGGTCGACAATCCCGTGCCGACCGTGCCAGCGGGTCGCAGGGCGGCCAGGGCCACCACCACGGCAAGCCCGGCAAGCACGGCGGTGACCCACCGGCGGGCGCGCGCCCGGCGCGTCCGTTGCAGCCGTGATCCCGGCCGAGGGCGGCGCCCTCGGGGAACATGCCGCGGCGACCCTCCGGTCGACCCGGGGGGCCGGCGGCCGGGCCGAGCAGTCAGGATCATCAGGGCAGGTCGAAGGGCAGCTCGACCCCGTCCAGACTGCGCCGGCACGCGCACGTGGCCGCGTCGTCGTCCTCATGGGCGGGCAGCTGACCGATGGCGTCCCGCAGCACGCCCTTGAGGCTCTCGACGTTCTCCGCGAAGACACGCATGACCTCCTCATGGGTGACCGCCTCGCCACCTTCGACCCCGGCATCGAGGTCGGTCACCATGGCGATCGTCGTGAAGCAGAGGGCAAGCTCACGCGCGAGAGCGGCCTCCGGCATCGTCGTCATGCCGACGATGTCCCAGCCGAGCTGCTGATGCATGAGCGACTCGGCTCGGGAGGAGAACCGCGGCCCGTTGATGACGACGAGCGTCCCATCCGCGACGACCTCGAGCCCCGATACCCGCGCGGCGTCGACAGCCACCTGGCGCCCGTTGGCGCAGTAGGGCTCGGCGAAGCCGACGTGCACGATCGGCCCCTCGGCCTCGTAGAACGTGTGCTGCCGACCCCACGTCCGGTCGACGACCTGGTCCGGCACGACGATCGCGCCCGGACCGTGCGCCGGCTTGAGGGACCCGACCGCGCACGGTGAGAGGACCTGGCGGACGCCGACGGCTCGCAGGGCCCAGAGGTTCGCCCGGTAGTTGATGCGGTGCGGCGCGAAGCGATGGCCCTTGCCGTGACGGGCGAGGAACGCCACCGGACGTCCGTCGACCTCACCGAGGACGAGGGGGTCGCTGGGCTCGCCGAACGGCGTGGTGACCTCCACGGTGTCGAAGTCGTCGAGGAAGTCGTAGAGCCCGGAGCCTCCGATGACTCCGATCTCCGCGGTGATGTCTGACGGCGTGAGAACGGTGCTGTGTGAGGTCATGGCGGCAGCCTAGAGCGGCACGACGACGCCCTCGGGCGCCAGTGCGACGGGATGGGGACAGGGCGGACTGCCTCGCTGGGGATGTGGACGACTCAGCCGGTGATGCCAGGATCAGGAGGCGGCAGCCTTGGTGCCTGAGCCCGAACCACTGGACCCACCGGACCCACCCGACCCGCTGGACCCACTCGGCGAACCGCCAGACCCGGACGATCCCGAGGCTGCCCCGGATGACGAGGAGCCAGTCGAGCCAGACGACCCATCCGACTCGGTCGACGTGGAGGCTGCAGACTCCGTGGCCCCGCCGCTCGCGCCTGCATCCTTCGCGCCGGGGCCGCCCGGGCTCCCGGTGCCCTTGCTCGATCGCGAGTCGGTCTTGTAGAAGCCCGAGCCCTTGAAGGCGATTCCGACCGGGTGGATCACCTTGCGCAGCCGGCCGGCGCCGTTGGCGCACTCCGGGCAGTCCGTCAGCGGGTCGTCGGTGAAGGACTGGCGGACGTCGAACGCGTGGCCGCACTCGGTGCAGGCGTAGGAGTAGGTGGGCACTGGTTACCTCAGGTCTGGCCGGGGGGTGTGTCGACCAATTCTACGGGCCCGGTCGACTCCGGCCGCCGGCCAGCCGGCCAGCCGGCCGTGGCGGCTCAGGGCGAGGATGCGCTGCTCCGTGGCGCGGCGGGAGCCAGAGGTCGTCACGACGAGCAGCCGGTCACCGTGCCGGATCGTCGTGTGCTGCTCCGGGACGAAGGTCTCCCCGTCCCGCACGATGAGGGTCACCATGGCGCGCCGGGGAAGGCGCAGCTCGAAGATGGCGACCCCATGGAGCCGGGACTCCTCGCCGACGCTGACGGTGATGACGTCTGCCCCGATCTCCACGAGGGGTGTGCTCTCGAGGCCGATGTCCACGGAGTGGACCTGCTCGGTGAGGCCGAGATGCCTGGCCACCCACGGAAGGGGAGGCGCCTGCACGATGGTGAAGACGACCACGAGGACGAAGACGAGATCGAAGATCCAGCTCGTGTTCGGAGTCCCTGCGACAAGGGGCACGGTGGCGAGCACGACCGGCACGGCGCCCCGGAGCCCGGCCCAGGACAGGAAGGCCATGTCCTGCCACGGCATGCGGAACCACACGGTCGATGCCAGGACGGACAACGGCCGGGCGAGCAGGAGCAGGACGAGCCCGATGACGACGGCGTTGCGCAGCTGCTCGTCCAGTCGGAACGGGTCGGCGAGCAGGCCGAGCAGCACGAACAGCCCGATCTGGGCGATCCAGCCCATCGCGGTCGCGAAGCTCTGGACCGACGTCCGGTTGGGCAGGCTCAGGTTGCCGAGGACCAGGGCGGCGAGGTAGGTCGCGAGGAAGCCCGAGACATGGGCGATGGCGCCCACGGCGTACGCGAGGACGGTGAGCGCGAGGACGCCGATGGAGAAGAGGGCGGACGAGTCGCCGGCCACTCGCCGCAGCGCAAGCCCGCCGAGATAGCCGACGGCGAGGCCGACCACCGCGCCTCCGGCGAGCTCGAGCAGGACGATGATCAGCAGCTCCCACCACGGCTGCTCCTCCGCGCCCGGTATGCCCTGGGCGGCGAGCGCCACGACCAGCAGGACGACGGGGGCGTCGTTGAAGCCGGCCTCCGCCTCGAGCATGCCGCTCAGGCGACGTGGGATCGGGACGTTGCGCAGGACGGCGAAGACCGCGGCCGCGTCGGTCGAGGCAAGGATCGCACCGAGCAGCAGCGAGATCTCCCAGGAAAGGCCGAGGATGGCGTGGGCGGCGACGGCGACGACGACGACGGAGACGACGACCCCGACGGTCGCGAGGATCGCGGCAGGGGCGACGGAATCGCGGATGTTGCTCCATTTGGTCGACAGCCCGCCCTCCGCGAGGATCAGCACGAGGGCGGCATAACCGAGAACCCGGGTGGTCGACGCGTCGGAGAACTGGATGCCGGCTCCCGCGTTGCCGAGAAGCAGGCCGATGCCGAGATAGATGAGCAGCGACGGCATCCCCGACGCCACCGAGAGTCGCACCGCGGCAACGGCCACGAGCAGGACGATCGAGCCGATGAGCAGCACGCGTGTGAGGTCGTCGAGAGTCATTCCCGACGACGTGACGGACGCGAGCGTGGTCACGGCTGGCTCCTCAGCTGGCGGTGGACCCCATCAAACCATTCGTATGCCGCTGAGCTCGCTCACGTACAAACGGCCCCAACCGCGCCTCCCGCACGTCTCGGACGCGTGGCCTAGGCTGCTGGCGTGCCCCGCGCCCACCTCGCCCGTCGAATCGCCCTGTCGGTCGTCGTCCTCGTCGTCCTTGCCCTCGTGGCCATGACGATTCTGGCTGTCTCGACCATCCGGCGACCCTTCCCGGAGATGTCCGGCGAGCTCGAGGTCGAGGGTCTGTCGGGGCAGGTCAACGTGACCAGGGACGCTCGAGGCGTCCCGACGATCTATGCCGACACGGCCGCCGACCTGTTCCGGGCACAGGGCTACGTCAGCGCCCAGGACCGCTTCTTCGAGATGGACCTGCGCCGGCACACCACGGCGGGTCGCCTGTCCGAGCTCGTCGGGGAGGCCGGCGTCGAGGCCGACCGGGTCATCCGGACGATGGGCTGGCGCCGGGTCGCCGAGCAGGAGCTGCCGACGCTGGCCCCCGAGACCCGGCAGTACCTGCAGGCCTACGCCGACGGCGTCAACGCCTACCTCAAGCAGGCGGAGTCGCCGGCCGACCTGGCGCTCGAGTACCAGGTGCTCGACTGGAGCGTTCCCGGCTACCGCGTCGAGCCGTGGACGCCGGTCGACTCCCTCGCCTGGCTCAAGGCCATGGCCTGGGACCTGCGTGCGGACTACGAGGACGAGCTCGCCCGAGCCCGGCTCTCACGGGGCGGACGCACGTCGGAGAAGCAGATCAACCTGCTCTACCCGCCCTACCCGTTCGACCGCCACCGGCCGATCCTGTCTGAACGGGACTGGGACCCGACGGCAACGCCCGAGCTGGAGCAGGCCGCTGCCGCCACCCCGACCTCGCTGCTGAAGCAGGGACAGGCCGCCTTCGACGCTGCCGCCGCGGCCGTCGACGCCATCCCGACCCTGCTCGGCAAGGGCGACGGGATCGGCTCCAACTCGTGGGTCGTGTCCGGCGACCGGACCACCACGGGCAAGCCCCTGCTCGCCAACGACCCGCACCTCACGCTCGGGATCCCGAGCATCTGGACCCAGGTCAACCTCCAGTGCCGGACGGTGTCACCGCAGTGCCCGTTCCAGGTCTCGGGTTTCTCCTTCTCGGGCCTCCCCGGCGTCATCATCGGCCACAACGCGAAGATCGCCTGGGGCTTCACCAACCTCGGTGCGGACGTCACCGACTTCTACCTCGAGCAGCTGAACGAGGACTCCTACCTGCGCGACGGGGAGCAGGTCGAGCTCGATACCCGCACCGAGACGATCAAGGTCGCGGGCGGCGCCGACGTCCAGATCACCGTGCGCAACACCGTCCATGGGCCGATCCTGTCGGATGCCTCTCCTGCCGTGGCGGAGAGCGGGGACCAGTCCGCGGTCCGGGGCGTGACCCAGTCGAACCGCTTCGCCGTGTCCCTCGCCTGGACGGCGCTCACCCCGAACAAGACCGCCGACGCGATCTTCCGGCTGAACAAGGCGGGCAGCTGGCGCGAGTTCCGCGCCGCGGCCGCCCTCTTCGCCGTTCCCTCTCAGAACCTCATCTACGCCGACACCGACGGCCACATCGGGTACCAGACGCCCGGGCTGATCCCGATCCGCCGGTCGGCGACACCGGGCGCGGTGCCCGGCTTCTGGCCCGCGCCGGGCTGGGACAGCCAGTGGGACTGGCGCGGCTTCGTCCGCTTCGAGGACCTGCCCCACGCCCTCGACCCGGAGGAGGGCTTCGTCGTCACGGCGAACCAAGCGGTCACGGCGCGCCAGAAGCCATTCCTCACGTCCGAGTGGGACTACGGCTTCCGCGCCGAGCGGATCCGCACGCTCCTCGCGGGCGCCGCGAAGGTCTCTCCCGAACGGATGGTCCAGATCCAGGGCGACGTCCGCAACACCTTCGCGCCTGTCCTCGTCGAGCACCTGCTGGGTGTCGAGGTCGACGACTTCACCGCCCAGGCACAGCTGCTGCTTCGCGACTGGGACGGCAGCCAGCCGGCGGACAAGACGAGGGACTCGGCGTCCGCGGCCTACTACAACGCCGTCTGGCGGCACCTGCTCGAGTACACCTTCGACGAGCTGCCCCCGGACATCGGGGCCTCCGGGGGCAGCCGGTGGATGATCGTCATGGAGCAGCTCCTCAAGGAGCCCAAGAACGCCTGGTGGGACGACAAGACCACGCCGGGGGTGACCGAGGAGTCGCGCGAGATCCTCAAGCGTGCGCTCGTCGACGCCCGCCTAGACCTCGCCCGCAAGCTGGGCAAGGTCCCAGCGACGTGGCGGTGGGGCCGGCTCCACCAGCTCAACCTCGAGCACCCCGTGCTCGGCCAGGAGTCGGTGCCGGGCTTCATCAGGGACCTCTTCAACCGTGGCGGGATCGAGCTCGGCGGTGGCAGCTCCATCGTCAACGCCAACTCGTGGGACGCCTCCAGCGCCGGCTACGAGGTGACGTCGGGCCCATCGATGCGCATGGTGATCGACCTCGACAACCTCGACCGGTCCGTCTGGGTCAACGCCACGGGTCAGTCGGGCCACCCCTACAACGCGCACTACACCGACCAGATCGACGCATGGGTGGCCAATGAGCCGTTCCCGTGGCCCTTCGGCACCGAGGCGGTGGCGGCAGCAGCGGAGGAGGAGCTGACGCTGGTCCCACCGGGTCAGGTGCCGAACGGCTGAGGCGGGGCGGTCCGCACGACCCTGCCACTCGTGGTGACGTAGCCGTCGACGATCGCGTCGTGGGTCTCCCGGGGCAGCTCCGCATCGCTCTGCTCGCCCTCGTGGAGGAGCGTGACGACAAGTGTCCAGGCATCCCGGTGCCGCAGGGCCCGGTCGTAGCAGCCGCCACCTTGCCCGATGCGGGTGCCGTGCGAGTCGACCGACAGCCCCGGGGTCACGATGAGGTCGCAGCCACGCAGGGCGTCCACCCCCAGCCAGAGTCGGCCGTCCGCGGAGGAGGTGGCGTCCTTCGGGAGCCGCGTGACCGTCGCCTGGTCGCCGGTCGTGCCCTCAGCGGCATACGTCCACTCGAGGGAGAAGTCGTCGAGCACGATGGGCACGATGACCTCGTGGCCCGCCGAGAGCAGTGCCTCGATGAGCGGCCCGGTGGGCGGCTCGTCGGGAAGCGACTCGTAGACGGCGATGCGGAGGCGCTCCTCGTCGCGCTCAGGGACGAACCGCAGCACCGCCTCCGCCACGGCTGACCCCGCGCTGGCACGGTCCACCGACGCGGCCAGCTCGGCGCGGCGGCGGCGCGCCGCCTGACGGAACTCGCGCTTCGAGCCGACCGGCTGCGCGGGCGTCACGGCTGACTCGCCTCCTGCTCGTCCTGGCCGCACATGGGCTCCATCGTAGGGTGAGCCCATGAGCCAGGAGGGGTTGGCGCTCGCCGTGGAGCGTATGCGGGACAGAGGCATGGGGCCCGAGGCCGTCAAGGTCTTCGAGCACTACTACCGGCAGCTCGAGGCGGGCGCGCACGGCATCATCCCCGAGGACACCATCGAGCCGCTCTCCGACATCCAGGAGCTCGGCGAGGTCCACGTCAGCGACGACGACGCCCGCGCGGCGCTGCGCCAGACCGCTGTCATCAAGCTCAACGGCGGCCTGGGCACGAGCATGGGGATGAGCGGCGCCAAGTCCGCACTCGAGGTCAAGGACGGCCTGACGTTCCTTGACATCATCGCCAGGCAGGTGCTCGCGCTGCGCGAGGAGTGGGGCGTCCACCTGCCCCTGCTGCTGATGAACTCGTTCCGGACGTCGGAGCAGTCGCTGCAGATCCTCGCGAAGTACCCGACGCTGCCGGTCGACGGGCTGCCGCTCGACTTCATCCAGAGCGCCGAGCCGAAGCTGCTCGCCGACGGCCTGCGTCCGGTCGAGTGGCCGCAGGATCCCGAGCTCGAGTGGTGCCCGCCCGGGCACGGCGACGTGTACGTCTCCCTCATCACCTCCGGCATCCTGGACACCCTGCTGGAGAAGGGGATTCGCTACGCCTTCATCTCCAACTCCGACAACCTCGGCGCCACCTGTGACCCGGATGTCGCGGCCTGGATGGTCGAGCACGGCCTGCCCTACGTGGCCGAGGTGTGCACGCGCACGAAGAGTGACCGCAAGGGTGGGCACCTCGCCGTCCGCAAGTCCGATGGCCGGCTCATCCTCCGGGACACGGCCATGGTGGCGGAGGGCGAGGAGCGGTACTTCGGGGACATCAAGCGACACAGCACGTTCCACGCAAACAACCTGTGGGTCGACCTGTCCGTCCTGCGTGAGCGCATGGCCGAGCGCGGCGGGGTCCTCGGGCTGCCCATCATCATCAACCGCAAGACGGTCGACCCGTCCGATCCCTCGTCACCCGAGGTGATCCAGCTCGAGTCGGCGATGGGTGCCGCGATCGAGGTCTTCGAGGGGTCGGAGGCGCTGCTCGTGCCGCGGACCCGCTTCCACCCGGTGAAGACGACGAACGACCTGCTCGTCGTCCGTTCCGACTACTTCGTCCTCGACGACAGCTCCCACCTCGTCGCGGTGGGGGAGGGGCCAGAGCCGTTCGTCGACCTCGACTCGGCGTATCGGCTCGTCGAGGGCTTCGAGACGCGGTTCCCCCACGGGGTTCCGTCGATGGCCGAGTGCACGAGCCTGCGGGTCATCGGCGACCCGGTCTTCGGGCGCAACGTCCGCTGCGTGGGCGACGTGCTCGTCGACGGGTTGCTGCGAGTACACGACAACGCGGTCCTCGAGGGTCCGGTGCACGCGTCGACGCGGGACACGCGCACCGTCGACCAGCATCTCAAGGCGATCCTGTCGTCGCTCGATCCGTCGCCCACCGAGAGCGTGCCGCTCACCGAGTCGCTCGGCCTCGTTGTCGCCAAAGACGTCCGGTCCCGGGTCAACCTGCCAGCCTTCGACAACTCGTCGATGGACGGGTATGCCGTCCAGACGGCCTCGCTCGAGGGCGCCGACGACTCGCCGGTGCGCCTCCGGATCGTCGGCGAGGTCGCGGCGGGGGTGGCTCCCACGTTCTCCGTCGGTCCCGGCGAGGCCGCACGAATCATGACGGGCGCGCCCATCCCGCCCGGCGCCGACGCCGTCATCGCGGTCGAGCAGACAGACGGATCGGCGACCGGGTCGGTTGAGTGTCGGGCGTCCGTGTCGACGGCGCGCTACGTCCGCCCTCGGGGCGAGGACGTGTCCGAGGGGTCGGTCATCGTGTCGGCCGGCGACGTGGTCGGGCCACGGACCATCGGCCTGCTCGCCGCGTGCGGACACGCGTCGGTCGAGGTCCACCGCCGGCCGCACGTCGTCATCATGTCGACGGGCACCGAGCTGGTTCCTCCCGGGGAACCCTTGGGGCCCGGTCAGATTCACGACTCGAACTCGTCGATGCTGTGGGCTGCCGCAGTCGCATCGGGAGCTTCGGCGGAGATCCGCGCGGCCGTCGGTGACACGGATGCGGAGCTCCTCGCCGCGCTCGACGACGTCGTGGCGAATGCCGACGTCATCGTCACCAGCGGTGGGGTCTCGATGGGCGCCTACGACGTCGTCAAGAGTGCCCTGGCCGGCAAGGGCGTGGAGTTCGTCAAGGTGGCGATGCAGCCCGGCAAGCCGCAGGGCTTCGGCCACCTGAACGGACCCGGCGACCTGCGCGTCCCGATCTTCGCCCTGCCCGGGAACCCTGTCTCGTCGTTCGTGTCCTTCGAGGTCTTCGTGCGTCCGGCGCTGCGTCGGCTGATGCGCCTGACTCCGGAGAAGCGCCCGGTCAGCACGGCGACGCTGACCTCGGGGCTGCGTTCTCCGGAGGGTCGGCGCCAGTACGGCCGGGCCGTCGTGTCGCGCAACTCCTCCGGCGCGCTGATGTGCCGGCCGCTCGCCGGACAGGGCTCGCACTTCGTCGCGGACCTGTCCCGCGCGAACGCCATCTTCATCGTCCCCGAGGACGTCGCCGACCTCGTGGCCGGCGAGCAGGTCGATGTCATTCTGCTCGACGTCTGACCTCGAGTGTGCAGTTCGCGACAAGCCACTCCGATGCCGTATGCCGCTGGGCCGGCTCCCACGCGCCCGCTCCCCAGGTGCCCGACCACCGTTCAGTCGAGTGTGCAGTTCGCGCCGCCCCGGGGGCGGCGCGAACTGCACACTCGACGAAAAGCGGTGGGGTGCCCACCGCAGTTGCCGCGCAGAGGACGGTGACATGATGGCCGGGTGGTTGATGAGCCCCCTGCCGACCGCGGATCCGTGTCCGGACTGACCCACGTCCGCTCCGACGGAACGGCGCACATGGTGGACGTGTCCGCCAAGCCGGTGACCGCGCGCCAGGCGAGCGCCGAGGGGCGGGTCCTGCTCGGTGCCGAGGCCATCGCAGCGCTCCGGTCCGGCGTGGTCCCCAAGGGTGACGCCCTCGCCGTCGCCCGCCTCGCCGGGATCCAGGCGGTCAAGCGCACTCCCGAGCTCATCCCGCTCGCCCACCCGATCGCGGTCCACGGCGTGGAGGTCGATCTCGCGGTGGCCGACGACGGGGTCGACATCGCAGCCACCGTCCGGACGGCCGACCGGACGGGCATCGAGATGGAAGCGCTCACTGCTGTCACCGTCGCTGCGCTCGCGCTCATCGACATGGTCAAGGCCGTGGACAGGCACGGGCGGATCACCGATGTCCGAGTGACCGCCAAGTCGGGAGGAAGATCAGGTGACTGGCATGAGTGAGAGCACGCGAACCGACCCAGGCACCGAAACCGGGACGGCAACCCAGACCAACCCGGTCGGAGCGGGCAAGCGCGCCGTCGTCATCACGTCGTCGAGCCGCGCCGCTGCCGGGGTCTATCCCGACCGGTCCGGACCAGTCATCGTCGAGCGGCTCAGGTCCTGGGGTTTCTCCACCGGACAGCCGATCGTGGTGGCGGACGGCGACGAGTTCGGCCTGACGCTGCGCGACGTGCTCGCCACGGAGCCTGATGTCGTCGTCACGACGGGTGGCACGGGCCTGACGCCGACCGACGTCACGCCGGAGCAGACGATGCCCCTTCTCGACCGGCTCGTACCAGGCATCGCCGAGGGCATGCGCGCTGCCGGTGTGGCCAAGGGTGTTCCCACGGCGATGCTCTCGCGGGGCCTGGTCGGGATCTCGGGCCAGTGCCTCGTCGTCAACCTGCCGGGCTCGCGGGGTGGGGTCTCCGACGGGCTCGACGTGCTCGAGCAGGTCGTCGAGCACGTCCTCCAGCAGCTGCCGGGCGGAGACCACTGAGGCAGGACCCCACGACCACAGACAGCCGAGGCACCCCGTGAAAGCCCCCTGGCGCCGTAACTCGCAGCTCGCACCGTGGCCGGTCGTCCTGCGCGACCGGACCGCCGACCCTGAGATCGTGCTCAGGCCGCTCCGCGTCCGGGACGAGGAGGAGTGGCACCAGCTGCGCCGTGAGAACGCCGACCACGTCCGCCCGTGGGAGCCGACTCTGCCGCCGGGGTCGACGTCGCAGCCGGTGAGCTACCGCCAGTTCGTCCGTGACCTCGACGAGGAAGCCGGGGCCGACCGAGCGATGCCGTGGTGCATCGAGACCGGCGGGCAGATCGTCGGGCAGGTCCACATCTTCGGCGTCACCCGGGCGGCCCAGCAGTCTGCTGCGGTCGGCTATTGGCTTGCGGAATCCCAGTCAGGTCAAGGGATTGCGACGCGGGCCCTTGCGGTTGCCATCGAGTATGCGCTCGGTCCGGCCGGACTGCACCGGGTCGAGGTCAACATCCGGGTCGACAACGAGCGCTCACTGGCCCTGGTCCGCCGACTGCGACTGCGCGAGGAGGGGGTCCGCGAGCGGTACCTCCACATCGACGGTGCATGGCGGGACCACCTGAGCTTCGCCGTGACGAAAGAAGAGCTCAGCGAAGAGGGGCTCGCTCCACCTTTGTCTCATCTGTAACACCAGCCACTTGCGCGACACGCACCGAATATGCATGGGGTCGCCGGAGTAGCCGCCTACCGTTGGGTCCGTGCCCGCCAGCAGCCTCATCTTCGTCGTCATCGTGGCGATCTGGGCTGTCTACCTTCTCCAGCACTGGTCGCGCCGTCGGGAGAACGGTGCGGCGGCGCGTTCGGTCGACGGGTACACCGAGGCCATGCGTGTCCTCGAGAAGCGACGGGTCCTGCCCAGCACGGATCTGGCTGAGCCCCGGCCACATTCGTACTCGGTGGTACCCGCGCGAACCGTCCGGGCGACGGTCGACGTCAAGCGAGCCGTCCCGGCGAGCGCCTCGCGTCGACGCTCGCCGCTCGTCGCTCGGCGTCCGTCCCAGGACAACCACTCCCGGAGCGAAGACCAACGCGAGGTGGATTCGATGAGCACTGCCCGTGAGCGACGCCCCGGTACACCGAGTCGGGTCAGCCGCGCCCAGCGACTCCTGCGCGCGGCCCTCCTTCTCGTCTCCGTCATCTGGGTGCCCGTCTCCGTCGCCCTCGCCTTGACCGGCGTCCTGCTCTGGGCGTCGGTGCCGCTGTCGGTCGTGACCGTCGTCGCCGTCCTCGTCTGGCTGCGCACCGAGGCGCGGGCCGACCGAGCGCGCGGGGCAGGAGGCCGCCGAGCCGCGCGTACCGCCAGGCCCACGTCCGAGCCCCGGCTCTCCAGTGACGACACGCAGGTCATCCGCGAGCCACAGCGTTACGCGGTGACCGACGCGGCTGCCTCCTCGTCCGCCTCGCCTGCCTCCTCGTCCGCCGCCTCGTCCCCCACCCCTGCCGCAAAGCCCGCCGCAGCTGCCGCCTCGTTCGCTCAGCCCGCAGCCGCGGCCCAGCACATCGCGTTCTCGGAGCCCGCCACGTCGGGAGCCCATGTCACAGCGGGAGCGAGCTCAGCGGCATACGACATGGTGTTTGACGTCGAGGCGACGGAGGCCCGCCCACAGAGGACGTCCGAGCCACCCGCGCCCGGCACGTGGAGCCCGGTGCCCGTGCCCACTCCGACGTACGCGATGAAGGCGAAGGCCGAGCCGCGCTACACGGAGGCCGGCATCCCGGCGGACGTCTTCGACACGCCGGAGTTCGCCGACGAGGTGGACGAGCTCGACGAGCGCGCGCTCTTCGCGCGCCGCGCCGCCTCGCAGTAGGCCACCGAGTCAGGCGTTGGCGGGCGCCGACCCCTCCTCGGCGGATTCCTCCAGCTCCTCATGGAGCTCCTCCTCGGGCTCCTCCATGAGCAGGTGCTTGCCAACGGCGTTGAGCACCGCAGCGAACGGCACCGCGGCGAGCGCGCCGACGATGCCGGCGATCTGCGAGCCGGCCGCGATGGCGAGGATGACGCCGAGCGGGTGGATGCTGACCGCATGGCCGAGGAGGACCGGCTGGAGAACGTGCGACTCGAGCTGCTGCACGCCGATGACGATCGCGAGCATGATGAGGGCCACGCCGAAGCCCTGCGAGACCAGCGCGAGGAGCACCGCCACGGCTCCCGACAGCAGCGCACCGACGATGGGGATGAAGGCGAACAGGAAGACGAGCACGCCGATGGCGAACGCGAAGGGCACCTTGAGGATCGCGGCGCCGACCCCGATGCCCACGGCGTCGACGAACGCCACGACGATCGTCGCGCGGACGAAGGCCGACAGCTGGTCCCAGGCGATCCGCCCAGAGGAGGCGACGCGGGAACGGGCGACTCGGGGGAAGAGGCGCACCACCCAGCTCCAGATCCGGGGCCCGTCGTAGAGGAAGAAGAAGAGCGCGAAGAGCGTGATGAAGATGCCCGCGATGAAGTGCGTCGCCGTCAGCCCGACGTTGGCGGCGGTCTGGCCGAGGTTTCCGGAGCTGCTCACGCCGTCCCGGAGGCTCTCGAAGTAGCCGTCGAACTCCGTGTCCGTGATGTTGAAGGTCGTCCGCACCCAGTCACGGATCTGCTCCAAACCCTTGGCCACCTGCGCCGTCAGGTCAGACAGGCCGCTGCTGAACTGCTGGCCGATGAGGGTGAAGAGCGCGCCGACGACGACGAGGACGCCGGCGACGGTCAGGCCGGCGGCGGCGCCCGTGGGCATGACACGCGCGAACCGCCGGGTGATCGGCACGAGCATCGCGGCGAGCAGGACGGCCACGAGGAGCGGGATGACGATCTGCGAGAACTCCCGCAGGACCAGGGTCGCGATGTAGAGCGCGGCGCCGATCACGAGCAGGCGCAGCGCCCACTCGCTCGCCGCACGCACCGCGGGAGGGACGGCCGATCGTCGGGCTGGCTCAGCGGGGACTGGCTGGGTGGCGTTGTCGGTCACGAGGACACGGTATGCCGCTGAGCTCGCTTCCGCGCTCAGGCGCCGTGGGATTCCGGGCTGGGTCGTGATCGTCGGTGGCGGGGCAGGCGGTCAACGCGGGGCCAGGCGCTCGAGGAGGGCGACGGCGTCGTGGGGGGCGTGGCCCTTGGCGTCGTTGTCGAAGTAGACGTACGTGTCATGCCCGTCCGCGAGCCAGCGCCGGATCTGGCCGGCCCAGCGGTCGAGGGACTCGTCGGTGTAGCCGCTGGCGTAGAGCTCGGTCTCGCCGTGCAGCCGTACGTAGCGGAAGTCGCTCGTCGCGTCGTGCATCTGCGGCCAGCGCCCGGCGCTGTCGGCGACGACGGTGCAGACGTCGTGCTCGCCCAGGAACGCGCGGGCCTCAGGCGTGTCGAAGCTGTCGTGGCGGGGCTCCAGGGCGTGGCGGATTCTCTGGCGAGTGAGGGCCCTGGTGGCGGCGCGGTCCTTGGGCACCTTGTCGTCGTGGCGCTCGGCCAGCGTGGCGGCTGTGGTGGTCGTGCGTGGGAGGAGCTCGAAGAAGGCTGCGAGACGGTCGGGGTCGAAGCGGGTGCGCTCGGGAAGCTGCCAGAGGATCGGGCCGAGCCTGTCGCCGAGGTTGAGCACCCCTGAGGCGAAGAAGTTGGCGAGCGGGGTCTCCACGTCCCGCAGCTGCTTGAGGTGCGTGATGAACCGGCCGCCCTTGACGGCGAAGACGAAGTCGTCCGGGGTGGCGTCGCGCCAGGCCTCGTAGGAGGTGGGGCGCTGGAGGGAGTAGAAGGAGCCGTTGATCTCGACCGAGTTCATGCGCTCGGCCGCGTAGCGCAGCTCGTCCTTCTGCCGCAGGCCCTTGGGGTAGAAGTCGCCGCGCCAGCGCGGGTAGCGCCAGCCGGAGACTCCGACGCGTGCCTGGCTCATGGGGTCGAGGCTAGTGTGGTTGGGCGGCGGGGATGTGTGACTCGGGGAGCACGGCCCGCAGGACGCGAAGGGTGTTGCCGCCCATGATCGCCGCGATCTCATCCTCGCTGTGGCCCCGGTCGAGCAGTTCCTGGGTGATGACGGCGAGGTCACTGGTGTCCCAGGCCACGGTCACGGCGCCGTCGTAGTCGCTGCCCAGCGCAGCCGTCTCGATCCCACCGACCGCGATGACATGCTCGATGGCGTCAACGACCGCCTTGGGCGTCAGCTCGCAGATCGCGGCGTCCCAGTACCCGACGCCAACGACACCGCCGGTGCGCGCGATGCCGCGGATCTCGTCGTCGGTGAGGTTGCGGTTGACGTTGCACGTCGCCTGGACGCCACCATGGCTCGCGACGAGCGGCCTGGTCGCTCGCTGCAGCATCTCGTCGATGGCGGCGTGGCTGGCGTGGGCGACATCGACGATGATGCCGCGCTGCTCCATCGCGTCGAAGGCCTGCCGTCCCAGGTCGGTGAGGCCGCCCCTGTCGACTCCGTGCATCGATCCGGCGAGCTCGTTGTCGAAGAAGTGGGTGAAGCCGGCCATCCGCATGCCGGCCGCTTCTAGTGTATCCAGGTTGTCGAGTCGGCCCTCGAGGTTCTGCAGGCCCTCGACCGAGAAGAGGGCTCCGGTCACGTCCTGACCGGCCTCACGGGCCGCGACGAGGCGGTCGATGTCCCCCCTGGTCCGGATCAGGATCAGGGTGCCACCGGAGTCTCTGGCGGCCTGCTCGAGCTTCTCGGCGTGGTGGAGCGAGCGTTGCAGCAGTGAGCCCCAGGTCCGTGGGGGTTGCAGCTGGACCATCGTCAGGAGCGTGATGTTGTCCGTATCGCCGGTGTTGGACTCGTAGTTCTGACCCTTCGGTGACTTGGACACCGACGAGAAGACCTGGAGTGCGACGTGACCCTCGCGCAGGCGCGGCAGGTCCACGTGGCCGCGGTCCGCGCGCTCGAGCAGGTCGCGGTCCCACATCAGCGTGTCGGCGTGCAGGTCGACGACGTGCAGCCGCTGGTGCAGGGCCCGGGCCCGCGGACTCACGTCGGGCAGCGGGCCGGGCTCGAGCTTGTTCATCGAGCTCTCGACGAGCCCGGGCCCGATGGTGACCACGGCCGCGCCCGCGCCGACGATCACCACGCCGAGAGCGGTCAGGCCGCGCCGCAGCCACCGCCGCTGTTCCCGGGTCATGACGCGGATGCTAGCCGAGGGCGAGCGGTGCGGTCGGGCGCCCTCTGTGCGGCCGGCTGTGCCGCCTGCCTAGCATCGACGGCATGAGCACAACGGATGACGCGCCGCCCCTGGCGGTGACGGGCTCGACCGGATGGCTGGGAGGTCTCGTCGCGCGGGGACTCGAAGAACGCGGGGTGGCCCAGCGACTCCTGGTGCGGGACCTCGCACGGGCCCCCCGCGTGGAGGGCGCGACGGTGCTGCAGAGCACGTATGCCGACTCGTCCGCGAACGCGAACGCTCTCGAGGGAGTATCGACGCTGTTCATGGTGTCCGCGGCGGAGAACGAGAAGCGGCTCGACGAGCACCGGGCCTTCGTCGACGCAGCCGCTGGTGCTGGTGTGGAGCACGTCGTCTATGTCTCGTTCTTCGGTGCTGCGCCGGATGCCACGTTCACGCTGGCGCGGGACCACTTTGCGACCGAGGAGCACATCAAGGCGTCCGGTATGGCGTGGACGTTCCTGCGGGACAACCTCTACCTCGAGTTCACCGAGGCGATGGTCGGGTCGGACGGCGTGATCCGGGGACCGGCAGGCGATGGTCGTGCTGCGGTCGTCGCCCACGAGGACATCGCTCGGGTGGCGGTCGCGGTGCTGGAGGACCCGTCGCGGCATGCTGGTGAGACGTACTCGCTGACCGGACCGGAAGCGCTGACCCTGTCGGAGATGGCCCGCCTCGTCACTGAGCTCCGCGGTCGGGAGGTGCGGTTCCATGACGAGACGGTCGAGGAGGCCTACCGGTCCCGGGAGGTCTACGGAGCGCCGGACTGGCAGGTCGAGGCATGGGTCTCCACGTATCTGGCGATCAAGGCGGGGGAGCTCGACGGCATGACGGACGACGTCGAGCGCGTCACCGGGCGGCGGCCCCTTTCCCTGCGCGAGTACCTGGCCTCGGAGGGCCGCTCGTCGTGAGGGCAGTGATGTACGACGCCATCGGGGCAACGCCGGTGGTCCGGGACCTGCCGGACCCCGTCGCACCGGTGGGTGGCGTGGTCGTTGCGGTGCACGCCACGGGTCTCTGCCGCAGCGACTGGCACGCGTGGGTCGGCCACGACGACATCAGCCTTCCCCACGTGCCCGGGCACGAGCTCGCCGGGGTCGTCTCGTCGGTCGGCCAGGGCGTCGAGCGCTGGTCGGTGGGCGACCGCGTGACCGTGCCCTTCGTCGAGGGCTGCGGTACGTGCGAGTGGTGCCACTCCGGCAATGCGCAGGTGTGTCCGTTCCAGGAGCAGCCCGGGTTCACCCATTGGGGGTCGTTCGCGGAGCTGGTGGCCCTGCACGCTGCCGAGACGAATCTGGTCCGGGTGCCGGACGACGTGTCGTTCGAGGCGGCCGCAGCCCTGGGTTGCCGCTTCGCGACCGCGTGGCGAGCGCTGACTGCTCGCGCGCACGTCCAGGCCGACGAGTGGGTCACCGTTGTCGGCGCGGGTGGACTCGGGCTTTCCTGCGTGGTGATCGGCAAGGCGCTCGGGGCCAAGGTGATAGCGGTCGACCGCAACCCCGGGGCACTGGAGGCCGCGCAGGCGGTTGGTGCCGACGTCACGTTGGCGACGGACGGGCTCAACGTGCCGGCCGCGGTGCACGAGCTCACCTCCGGCGGAAGCCACGTCGCGGTCGACGCGGCTGGGACCGAGGCGACCTGCGCCGACGCGATCCTGTCCCTGCGGCGGCGCGGGCGCCACGTCCAGGTCGGGCTGCTGCCACCGGTCGACGGGCATCCCCGAGTGCCGATGTCCCGTGTGATCGCGTGGGAGCTCGACCTCTTGGGCTCGCACGGCATGGCGGCGGTCGACTACCCCGCCATGATGGCCAGGATCACGTCCGGTGACCTACGGCCGGAGTCGCTCATCGAGCGTGTCGTCGGGCTCGAGGAGGCGGCGACTTTGCTGCCCATGATGGATCGGACGGCCGCCAGCGGCATCACGATGATCAACCCGCTCGTACCGGATGCACCGAGGTAGCAGCTGGGGACCATCCGTTTTGTCGGATGTGCCCTTCGCGCCCGGCCGGGTTCGCCGAAAAGCATGGACGCGGTGCTGACCGAGTGTCAGCGTTGATGCATGACCCGCGCCATCTCCCAGCACGAGGCGGACTACCTCGTGGTGGGAGCCGGTGCGATAGGGATGGCCTTCGCCGACGCCCTGACCGACCACGCCGATGTGCGCGTGGCGCTGGTCGACCGTCGCCACGGAGTCGGCGGGCACTGGCTCGAGGCGTATCCCTTCGTCCGCCTGCACCAGGCCTCGGCCTTCTACGGTGTTGCGTCGACCCTCCTCGGCGGTGGCAGGCTGCAGCAGAACGGACCCGAGGCGGGGCTTCAGGAACGGGCCAACCAGCCGGAGATCCTCACCTACTACCTGCGGATGCTCGATCGGATGGTCGAGTCGGGGAAGGCGGAGTTCCTGCCGAACTGCGACTACGTCGGTGACCGCCTCGTCGTCTCGCGGATCTCCGGCGAGCGTCTCGAGGTTTCGGAGCGGTGCCGCGTCGTCGACGCCCGCTACCTGTCCCCGAGCATCCCTGCCGAGAAGCCTGCGCCGTTCGCGGTCGCGGATGATGCGAGGGTGGTGCCGGTCAACGACCTGGCACGACTCGAGGAGGCGCCGAGCCAGTACGTCGTCGTCGGGTCCGGCAAGACGGCGACCGACGCGTGCATCTGGCTGCTCTCCCGTGGTGTCGACCCCGATCGGATCTGCTGGGTGCGACCTCGTGATCCGTGGATGCTGAACCGTGCCGTCGTGCAACCCGATCCTGAGGTCTATCTCGGCATGGCGGCCGACGTCATGCAGCTGGCCGCGACGGCGACCTCCGTCGAGGACCTGTTCCTGCGGCTCGAGGGCGCCGGGATCATGCTGCGGATCGACCCCTCGGTCATGCCCACGATGGCCAAGACGCCGACTCTCGCCATGTGGGAGCTGGAGCAGCTGCGCACGCTCGAGAACGTCGTGCGCCGTGGTCATCTGCTGGCTGTGGGCCGCGGGCGACTGGACTTCGCCGACGCGTCCATCTCGATCGCGGCGGACGCCCTCGTCGTCCACTGCGCCGCCGATGGCCTCAAGTACGCACCGCTCGTTCCGGTCTGGCGTCCGGAGGCGATCACGCTGCAGCCGATCCGGACCGGGTTCCCGTGCTTCGGCGCGGCGGTGGTCGGTTACGTCGAGGCGACCAGATACGACGACGACGAGAAGAACCGCCTCTGCCCGCCGTCCCCGTTGCCGGACTCGATGAGGGGATGGGCTCGGATGAACGTGCTGGGCACCCGGGCGGCGATGTCCTTCTCGGCCGAGGCGGACATCAAGGAGTGGTCGGACCGGGTGGCCCTCAACCCGGCCCGTGTACCGCCCGACTACGCGGGGTCAGACGCCTTGGACGACGCTCGCGCCCGGTTGGCGACGTACACCAGCCCTGCGCTGGCGAGGCTCGCGGAGCTCTCTCTGGAAGGCGCAGCCGATGCCGGTCGGCGGTGGGCTCCCCGTTGATTGTTCGCCCGCTCAGCTCGGGGCCGCCCGTCGGCTGTGCCGTGGGTTCACCTCCAAAGGATGAGAAAGCGCCAACCGTGCTCCCATAGCGTTCGAGAAACGGGCATTCCGGCCATCGGCGCCGGTGACACGAAGGGAAGGGATCGATGTCGAGTCAAACCTCACCGACCAAGCTGGCGTGGACAGAGGGCCTCTCGGTCTTCGCGGCGGCCCTGCTCATCATGGTCGGCATCTTCCAGGCTCTCCAAGGCCTCGCCGCGATCATCAACGACCAGCGCTTTGTCGTGACCGGCGACTACGTCTACAAGTTCGACATCACCGGGTGGGGCTGGATCCACCTGATCCTTGGTCTCGTCGCCATCGGGGTCGGCACCGCCATGATCATGGGCCAGACCTGGTCGTACATCGCCGCGATGGTCTTCGCGATTCTCTCGGCCGTGGCGCAGTTCATGTGGCTGCCCTACTACCCCATCTGGGCCATCGTCATCATCGCCCTGAACGTGGCCATCATCTGGGCGCTGGTCGAACAGGTCGGCACCCGCAGGACCGCCTAGCGCGTCCACCAGACGCCGTCCCTCGTGGACACCCAAAACCGGGAAGGGCTGGGGCCAGCCCCGATGGGACTGGTGATGTCGAGGCGGGTCACAAAACGCGAAACCCTGCCGGACGTCAGGGGTTGCCGCTGCTCAGACGGGCGTCCCCGGAGTGGAGCTGAAGGGATTCGAACCCCTGACCTTCTCATGGCGAAGGCTCGCCGTAGGTGACAGAAGTCGTGTGCGTGCTTGGGCCTGCGATGTCTGAAGTGCATGCTGGGCGGCGCGATGCGGGGCGGGGGCATCTGGGGGCAACGCCAAGGCGTTGGGTAGGAGGACATCATGGGCCGCCTCATCACCGGTGCCATGCTTGACGCAGCCGCTGATGCGCTCGCGGGCCACGGCACTCCACCAGTTGGCGAGACCTGCCTCTGCGGCCACAGAGGGACGCCCGTTCGCCGACACCTCGCCGAGATTGTGGCCAACGCCATCGGACCGGCCCTGGCAGTCGAGATGATGTCGGTCCTTGCTGGAGTCCTGCCACGGGCATCCCGCCCGCACACGGCCATCGTCAAGGGGACTGGAAGCCGTCCCGATGAGGGTCCTGTTCCGTCCTAGCACGGACTGGCATGTCAACTGGCCTTCGCGCGTGCGCCACGCAGACTCACGGGCCCTTGGCCACGGCGTTCCACATCTCCGACGGCAACGCCGTCGATGTGATCCCCGGCCGTCCATCCGTCCGGTCCGTGTCCGCGCAGAGAAGGCATCGTCATCTCTCGTGGGCTTAGGCGTCTTGATAACAGAAGATGTTGGATCGGCGAGGAGGACTCATGCGGCGGCTGACTTTCGAAGAGGCAGCACACGGGAAGCAGGTCATGTACACGGGTCGGGCAACTCCGTCGAAAGTCACCGATCCGGAGTTGCTGGAAGACGGACGGATTCTCATGGAGAATCATCCCGGCACCATCGCTCGCGTTTCGGATGATCGGCAGGTTTTCGTCCACTTCCTGGGGTTGGAAGAGGAGCCGGTCTCGGACCTGGGCTTCATGCCCGACAACGATGGGTGCTACCCGGGCCTCGTACTAGTGACCCCCGAGGAATGGGTTGCGGCCTGCGCCGTTGGCTGGTGGTCGACGCTGGCGGGGTAGGGGTCGGGTCGAGGACTGGGCGGACGCAGCATGACCTCATCGGAGCCCCGGTTGACTCTTGACGCCGTCATGCTCGTCAGACCAGATGAAGGCTTCGCACGGCTGTTCTCCTCGCGGGCATACGCGTCGGCGCTAACGGTTACGTTGTGTGGGAGCGACGGACCCCGCGCGTCGACCCGATACCCAGCCTCGGCGGACCGGCGGTGTGCGAGTCAACGCCCAGGGTCGCCGAAGCCACGCCCTTCGACACACCGCGGCTTGCCTATGGGCCACAAGCTCGCGATGGAGCGCGGCACGGTCGGGGCGTCGTGGGCTTGGCACACCGTCATGACCACGTGGCTGCGTGGCTCTGGGAGCAGGTTTTCACCTGCTGGCTCGCAGGCCTGCCCTGTCACATGGTCCGCGCGTCCGGCTCGCCGGCGCCGAGGAAATCGCGGGCCGGCCGGAGAGGGAAGGTCGACTCGAGTATCGAGCACTGCTGGATGCGGTCGAGGCGGAAGAATCGGACGCTGTCGCGGTCGCGGTCCCACGCCAGCGCGTACCAGACCGGGACGTTGTAGTACAGGAGCTGGACCTCGATCTTCCGCTGCGTCACCGCGCCGGCCCGGTCGGTGTACCGGATCCCGGCCAGCCGTCGAGTCTGGAACGCCTCGAGGACCGCTCTGGTCACCGCTGGCGTCGGCGGCGTGTAGGTGTCCAGCACCGTTTCCGACGCCGGCTTCCCGACCAGGACTCTGTCGCGCAGCGCCCGAATGCGGCGCGCCTGCTCTGGTGCGAACGCGTTCCCGACCTTGCGTGTGATCGAGCGCAGGTCATCCAGCAGCAGCGGGGAGCCGACCTTCTCAGCGATGGTGAGGCTCAACAGCAGGCCGAGTGCCTCCGACTCGTTGAGGTGGACCCGGCCCAGCGACCAGCCGCGCTCGAGCCTGATGCCGCCACCGCGGCCGCGGTCCCCCTCGATCGGCACCCCGGACCGTCGCAGCGTCGCAAGGTCTCGCTGCACGGTGCGACCACTCACCCCGAGATCGGTGGCGACGTCCTCGACGGTCGTGACATCCCGGTTCGCCAGCAGCGTCTTCAGCACCTCGAGGCGCTCCGCGCGGCCACGCACCATCTCATCGTCACCGGCCATCGAACCAACCTGACAGTGAGTGTCATATTTCGCAATAGCGTGGCGGTACCGAGGAAGGAGCAGACATGCATATCGCACTCGCGCCGTTCCGGCTGGTTGCCGGGATCACGGAGGACGACCTGGTCGCGGCCTCAGATGGCTTCGAGCGGGAGTTCGTCCAGAACCAAGACGGGATACTCAGGCGTACCCTGCTCAAGGACGGCGAAGGCGGCTACGCCGACCTTGTGTTCTTTGAGGGTCTGGCCGCGATCGAGCGGGTGGTCGAGGCTGAACGGAACAGTGACGTCTGCGCGGCGTTCTTCTCGATCATGGACGGCGCGGATGAGCACCGAGTCTACGAGGTCATCAAGAGTTACGACCCGGGCCCCACACCCACAGCATGAGCCGCGTCGCGCGCCTCGGACCAGTGCGCGGGCCTGCCCATCCGGACCAGGGCGGTCGCGATCGACGGCCGGTTCCAGACTGGCGATGTGGTGCAGCCTCGGTTTCGGTTCGGTGGAGCTGAGGGGATTCGAACCCCTGACCTTCTCATTGCGAACGAGACGCGCTACCAACTGCGCCACAGCCCCTTGATGCGACAGGAACTGTAACACCACGCGCCCCGCCGCATGAAACCGACCACGACCCTACCGGAAGTAGATGCCACATCGGCACGACCGGGGTTACCGCCGTGACATCTACCCCGGGTCAGCTCCCAGGAGTCCGCTCCAACGAGTCAGCTCCAACGAGTCAGCTCCAACGAGTCAGCTCCAACGAGTCAGGTCGCCCGTGACCCTCCAGCAACCCCACCTCACACCCAGCTGGGGAACCACATCCGCTGGGACCATTCCGACTGCGGGATCACGTCCGCCACGTAGATGGGATGGAAGAAGGCGAACAGCCCGATGGTCAGGAGCACGAAGGCACCCATGACCCCCAAACCGACCCGACGCCGCACCACCGACGCATCCCGCCCGCCGATGATCAGGCCCAGCACGTACACGCAGGCCAGCACGACCCACGGCACGAACGACACCTCGTAGAACGAGTAGATGGTCCGGTCGGCGAGCAGGAACCACGGCAGGTATCCGGCCGCGATGCCGGAGAGCACGGCCCCGGCCCGCCAGTCGCGGCGCAGCGCCCACATGAAGAGCAGGACGAAGATCGCCAGCGTCCCGCCCCACCAGATCGACACGGTGCCGATCGAGGTGATCGCCTTGCTGCACTGGTCGACCATGCAGCCATCGGTGCCCTTCACCGGCCCCTCGTAGAAGAACGACGTGGGCCGGCCCTGGATCATCCACGACCACGGACTCGTCTGGTAGGGGTGCGGCGAGTTGATCGAGGCGCTCGAATCGAACATCTGCTGGTGGTACGCCCACAGCGACCGCCACCAGTCGGGCAGCAGGCCGCCGAGCCCGCCGGACGGCCGCGTCTCGGCCCAGGTGCGGAACGAGCCGCCACGCGTGAGGATCCAGCCCGTCCAGCTCGCCACGTAGGTGACGAACGCGGTCCCGACGAGCTGCGCGAACGCGAACAACCCGTCCTTGACGACGCCCCCGACGACCCAACCCCGCACGCCGGCGGATCGTCGTGCCCCGAGGTCCCAGAGGACGGTGAGCAGGCCGAAGACGACGAGGAAGTACAGCCCCGACCACTTCACGCCCGCCGCCAGGCCGAGCATGACGCCGGCGACCCAGCGCCAGGGACGCCACCCGAGCCACGGGCCCCACCGGCTGATCGAGGCCCGTGACACCCCGGCCACCTTCGCCGCCAGGACCTCGCGCGCCTGGTCCCGGTCGATGAGCAGCGCGCCGAACGCCGCCAGCCCGAAGAACATGACGAAGATGTCGAGCAGACCGGTCCGGGAGTGCACGAAGTGGTGCCCCTCGAAGGCGAGCAGCGCAGCCGCGACCGCGCCCAGCAGGTCCGACTGGAAGAGCCGCCGCGCGATCCGCCCGACCATGAGGATCGACAGCGTCCCCGCCAGCGCCACCGCGAACCGCCACCCGAACGAGTTGAGGATGCCGAACGGGATCTCGCCGAGCCCGATGAGCCACTTGCCGACCGGCGGGTGGACCACGAAGTCGCCCTCCGTGCCCCAGACGAACGGGTCGTTCGCCGTGAAGTGCTGGTCGACCTGTTTGGCCTGCTCGAGGACGGGGTCGACCTTCATCTCGAAGCCGAACAGGATCATCGACCAGCCCTGCTTGACGTAGTACGTCTCGTCGAAGATCAGCTGGTGCGGCGCGCCGACGTGCCAGAACCGCATGATCCCGCCGACCAGCGTGAAGAACAGTGGCCCCAGCCACCCCAGCGTCAGCAGGTTGCCGAGCCGTCGCCGCGGCTGCGCGTCACGGAAGTCGTCCTCCGGTTTCCCGAGCAGGCGTGAGCGCACTGCCAGGGCGGAGTTCATGGGCGACATCGTAAACAGTTGCGCTGGCAGCTCCGGACCCTGGTTGACCCCCTTTCGTCGAGTGTGCAGAACGCGCCGCCTCAACCCGGCGCGAAGTGCACACTCGACCACATGGTGGCCACCCCGCGGTGCCAACGCCGTCCCGGCCCGTTCGCCATATCAGTCGAGTGTGCAATACGTGCCGTCCCAGGCCAGGCGCGAAGTGCACACTCGACTGAGGGGAAGGGGGCGCGAAGTGCACACTCGACTCAGGGGGGTGGGAGGCTGGCTTCCCGCCGGACCCGGTAGGCGAGGGCTGCGACGCCGAGAGCGATGCCCCACGGCACCCAGAGCAGCTCCGGCGCCCATGCGCCCCAGTCCACCGGCTCTCCGGGAAGCCCGTCGATCTCACCGCCGAGAATGATCACCGCAAAGCCGATTCCGGCCGAGATGACCGCCATGGCGACGAAGAGCGCAGGCACGACGGCGAGCGAGACGGGCACCGGCCGCCCACCGATCCGCGGCAGCCAGGCCCAGAAGACCTCGCCCCAGCGCTGCACGAGACCAACCGTGAGCAGCGCCCCGGCGATGCCGAAGAGGCCGAGGCCGAGACCGGCGTACTTGGCGTCGCCGAGCATCACCAGGAACTCGTCCGAGACCCCGAAGGGAATGCCCAACGCCCAGGCGACCCGCGTCGAGGCGTAGACGAGCGGCGCTGCGACGGCCACGCCGACCGCCCAGCGCCCGACACGCAGCGCGGCCACCCGTCGGCGCTGCACATCCTCGCGGTCCTCGGCTGCGGCGGTGCTCCCGCCGACCCGGGATCCGGTGAGGACTGCCAGTCCGGTGAGGAGCAGGCCGACCCCGCCGACGCTGTGCGTGAGCGACAGGAAGACCGGGGCGGGGATCGTGATGTCCTGGCCCGCGAACGGCTCGACCCCGATGTAGTGCAGCAGCACCATGGGCAGGTAGCCGAGCAGGGTCAGCGAGCGCACGTCAGCGAGGGCGAGGGCCACGACGAGGCCAACCCCGAGCAGCAACCCGCCGGCGACCTGGGCCGGCCGGCCGTCGTAATTTCGCCCAAGAGCCAGGGCGACGAGGCTCACGGCGGAGAGGGCCGCGACGAGCACGGCCACGGTCGAGGTCGAGAGTGCACTGAGCACCGATGGGTCGGCGCCGGCCCATGGCGTCACCTCGAGACCGGTGAGACGGCCCAGCGCGAGGCCCAGGTGGAGGACGGCCCACAGCGCGGCGATCGTGGCGGCCACGGGTCTGCGCGACGCGGTGCGCCGAGTGGCCGACGCCTCGGGCCGGCCATGAGTGACGGTGACGGTTTCCATGTCTCCACGGTGCTGCAGCGTCGCCCGGCCGCACCTCACCCTGAGGTCGTCCGTGCCTCACCCTCGCGGATGAGCCCGGCCACCATCGGGGGATGACCCCCCGCCAGACCGGCGCCTCAGATGGTGATACCGCGGGCCTTGAGGAACGCGTAGCCGACGAAGGCGACGATGTCGAGCAGGGCATGGCACACGACGAGCGGCATCACCCGCCGGGTCCTGGCGAAGACGTAGCCGAGGATCAGCCCCATGACGACGTTGCCGGCGAACCCGCCGAAGCCCTGGTAGAGGTGATAGGTCCCGCGGATCAGCGCGGACATGCCGATGACCACCGGCCAGGACCAGCCGATCTGCCGCCACCGCGTGAAGAGGTAGCCGACCATGACGACCTCCTCGATGAGCGCGTTGCCGATGGCCGCCAGGGTCAGCACCGGCGCGGACCACCAGACGTCGGTGAGATTGGCGGCCGAGACGTTCGTGTTGATCCCGACCGCCTTGGCGAGGAAGTAGAACCCCAGGCCCGGCAGCCCGATGAGCGCAGCCAACCCGAGCCCGCGAACCAGGTCGCGGGCCGGCTCGGTGCGATCGAGGCCGATGAACCGCGCCGCACCCACGGTCGGGGAGGGGCGCAGCACGGTCGCCAGCAGGTACAACGCCAGGGCGACCGGCACGACCTGGATGAGGATCCCGGCGAGCTGGTAGGCGAGGTCGAGCCACGGCCGGTCCGGCGTCGCCGACTGGTTCATCGCCGTGGTCTGCGACCCGAGCGGGACGTTGCGCGTCAGCTTCTCGATGATCGACAGGACCGACCAGATCGCGGACGCGCCGAGGCTGACCCCGAGGAGCAGAACCGTCTCCCACGCCAACGTCCGCCGCTCCACCGACCCGGCCACGGGCAGCGGGTCACGGTCGCTGGGACCGAGCTCAGCGGCATACGACAGGAGGCGGCGGGCCATGGCGCTCACTGTACTTTCGGCACCGTAGGCTCGTTCCATGTCGCTCCTCGCCGACTGGACGGCCGGCCGCCACACGGCGGGCGGCGTCGCTCATGACACCTACCGGCGGGGGAGCGGCCCGGGCATCGTCGTCATCCACGAGAGCCCCGGGCTGACGCCCGAGGTCGTCGAGTTCGGCGAGGAGCTCGTCGAGGCCGGCTTCACCGTCGTGCTCCCGCACCTGTTCGGCTCCGCCGACGCGCCGCCCCGCACGTGGGAGGCAGCGCGCGTCGTCCCGAGGCTCTGTGTCACAAGGGAGTTCACCATGTTCGCCACGGGGGTGACTGCGCCGCTAGGGGACTGGCTCCGCACCCTCGCGCGGGATCTCCATGCGTCGGTGGGTGGGCCGGGGGTCGGGGCGATCGGCATGTGCGTCACGGGCGGGTTCGCGCTCGCCATGATGCTCGACCCGGTCGTCGTGGCGCCGGTCGTCGCGCAGCCGGCGGTGCCGTTGCCCGTCGGGCGACGCCGGGCGGCCGACCTCAACCTTTCGCCGTCCGACCTGGCCGAGGTCCGTGCCCGCGTCGCCGACGGGTGCCCCGTGCTCGGGGTGCGCTATCGGGACGACTGGATCACCGGCACCCGGTTCGAGACGTTGCGGCGAGAGCTCGGGGACGGTTTCATCTCAGTGGAACTGCCCGGTCGGGGCCACGCCACCCTGACCGACCACAAGCACCCAGTGGCGGTGGTCCGGGTCGTCGACTTCTTCCGTGAGCGACTCCTCGGGCGGTGACGGCGGCTCCAGTCGCGCGTAAATCATTGGAGCGCAGACCTGCTGGCGGCCTATGGTCTGGCCATGACCAGCTCAGCCGTTCGTCTCGCCCTTCGCCAGAGGCTCACGACGGCGCTGCGCGACCGTGACAAGCCGATCGCGGCGGCGCTGCGTTCGGCGATCGCCGCCCTCGAGAACGCCGAGGCGGTGCCGACGGCGCCGGGCGTCGCACCAGCGACCTCGGGGCACGTTGCCGGCGCCGCGATCGGTGTCGGCGCGGCCGAGGCGGAGCGTCTCGCCCTGGACGAGGCAACGGAGTCGGCGATCCTGCGGGCCGAGGTGGACGGCCTGCTCGAGGCCGCTCGCGAGTACGAGTCGGTGGGCCACGGCGATCGTGCTGTCGAGGCGCGCACCGCCGCCGACGAGCTGTCCACCGTTGTCCACAGCGCGTTGGGGACAACATGGGGATAGCACCCAGAGCGTGTGGACAACTTGGCGTTTCCGGTGGATGACACGCGGACGTCCTGTGGATGCAGAATTACTTTGGCGAAAACCCTTGCGCCGTAGCGGAGTAGGGGCGTAGAACTGCTCTCACGCACTCCCCTCGGGGAGAGCGGGACGGCTCGGAGACGAGGGTCCGCACGGAGGAGCAATCCCCCGCAGCGACTTGGTGACGAAGTTGCTGGGACCGGAGGCGAAGGGCAGTCGATCGGGAGCGTCACATCGACCGATCAACCCGAAGGGCCCTTGAGACTCATACTCCCAAGGGCCCTTCACCCTTTCCCCCAGCCACCGCGGCGTCATAGAGGGCCTTCTTCGACAGGCCGGTCCGTGCCGCGACGTCGGCACAGACGTCCTTGAGACGCTCCCCCTGCTCAACCCGATGCCGTATGCCGCTGAGCTCGTTCTCGATGGTCGTGACCTTGCGCTCGGCGCCGGTCACGACGACGGTGATCTCACCCTTGACCCCATCCTGTGCCCACGCGGCGAGTTCCATCAGGGTCCCGCGTTTGACCTCCTCGTAGGTCTTGGTCAGCTCCCGGCAGACGGCGGCGCGGCGAGTCGGCCCGAACGCCTCGCCCATCGCCGACAGCGTCTCCGCAAGCCGGTGCGGGGCCTCGAAGAAGACCATGGTGCGGCGCTCGTCCGCGAGCTCGGCGAGCAGGCGGGAGCGGTCGCCAGCCTTGCGGGGGAGGAACCCCTCGAAGCAGAACCGGTCGACCGGAAGCCCCGACACCGCGAGGGCCATGAGGACGGCGCTCGGCCCGGGCACGCACGTGACGCGCAGGTCTCGCGCCACCGCCGCCACGACGAGCCGGTAGCCGGGGTCGGACACGGACGGCATCCCGGCATCGGTGACGACGACGACACGCTTGCCGTCGAGCAGCCGCTCGACCAGCTCCTGGGTGCGGGTGGCCTCGTTGTGGTCGTGGTAGCTCAGCACCTGCCCGACGGGGCTCACGTCGAGTTCGGCCAGCAGGCGCTTGAGCCGGCGGGTGTCCTCGGCCGCGATGACGTCGGCGGCGGCAAGCTCCTCGGCGAGGCGGGGCGCGGCGTCCCGTGGATCGCCGATCGGGGTCGCGGCGAGGACGAGGGTGCCGGCGGCGGGTGCGGTGTTCACACCGCCATCCTGCCGCCATCCTGCCGTGGCTGATCAGACCCGCGGCGGCCGACGCTCGTGTCACCCCCACGTCACCCCCCAACGCACCTCACCTGGCCGGTCGGACGTCCTCGTCGTCGCTCCCGCGATACAGGGCGGTGACCTCGCGGCGCGCGATCACGGCCGCGATGATGAGTGCGATCCCGTTGGCGATCGCGAGCACACCGACGGCCCAGAGGAGGGCGAGGATTCCGCGAGCGGGGTTGCCGAACAGGAGGATCGCGCCGAGCACGATGGCCAGGACGCCGGCCACCGTGTGCCACCACCAGCGAGGCTGACCGAGCCTGCGCAGCTCGAGCGAACCGGCGATCTCCATGGCGCCACTCAAGATCGCCCAGATCGCCACCAGCCAGAGCAGGACGATGGCCGTGATGTCCGGCCAGACCAGGGCGACGATACCGGCGATGATCGCCAGGGCGCCCTGGAGGAAGATCAGCCAGCGGCCGCGCTCACCCTTGGCCTGGACGCCGAGCACGATGTCGAGGATGCCGTCGAGCAACGAGAAGATCGCGAACAGCGCCACCAGGACCAGGACGGTTGCCTTGGGCCAGGCGAGGACGGCGATACCGAAGAGGATGGCGAGGATGCCGCGGAGCAGTACGAGCCACCACAGGGTCTTGAGGATGGAACGAGCTTCGCTGGGTGACTCCGACATCGAGCTGCCTCTCCACGCCGGGCGCCGCCCCCTTGGTCGAGCGCCTCGACCTCATCATGGCGCGGTTCGACGCTGCATGCCACGACCGACCCTTGCCTTCCGCAGAGGGTCGCGCAATGGTGGGAGGGCGGCTGTTCCAAGCCGAATCGCCGCGAACCCGAATCGAAGACAGCCGAAGAGAAGGAGTGCTCATGTCAGCCACGCGCACGGCATCCGCCCACTGGGAGGGCGACCTCTTCACGGGGAGCGGGCAGGTCAGCCTCGAGTCCTCGGGGATCGGCACCTACGACGTGTCGTGGCCGGCCCGTACCGAGGAGCCGGGTGGCAAGACGAGCCCCGAGGAGCTCATCGCGGCTGCGCACTCCGCGTGCTACAACATGGCCTTCTCCAACGTCCTGGCCAAGGCCGGCCAGGCACCCACCACCCTCGACACCACGGCGGCCGTGACGTTCGTGCCCGGCACCGGCATCACCGAGATCAAGCTCAGCACCGTGGGGTCCGTCCCCGGCTTGTCGGCCGAGGACTTCCAGAGGATGGCCGAGGAGGCCAAGGATGCCTGCCCGGTGAGCCAGGCGCTCAAGGCCGTCCCGTCGATCACGGTCGAGTCCCGCCTCGCCAGCTGAGCTCCCCACGCGAGTCACCTGATCGAGTGAACAGGACTTGAGCCCCATAGCTGTTCACTCGATCAACCGAGCCGCGAGGGCGTCGAGCATGTTCTGCCAGTTGGCCGAGAACTGCTCGGCCTGCTCGGGTGTGTCGTTGCCGTCCTGGGTCAACGTCACCCTCGTGCGGTCGCCCTCTGGCGCGATCTCATAGATGACCGTGTGGTAGTTGTCCGGCTCGTCCGGCAGCCCCATGAGCGGGCTGTAGTGCGTCATCGAGAGACGACGTGGTTCGTCATGCACCAGGACCTTGCCCTTGTCCTGGTACGCCTTGCCGTCGAGCTCCCCACGCCAGGTGATCGGACTGCCGACTCTCCAGTCGGTCTCGACCTCCGTGCCGACCATCCAGTCCTTGATCTGCGCCGGGTCGGTGAGCGCGCGCCAGACTCGCTCCGGCGTCGCAGCGACGGTGGTCTCCGCACGTGCCACGTGTCCAGTCATGGTGTAGGCGTACCCAGCCCGGCAGGAACGAGGCGACTCGCCGGGAGCGAGCCCAGCGGCATACGGCATCGTCGGCGGAGCCGCCGCGAAAGGTGAGCGCAGTCGCGGACCGGGCCACCCTAGGATCGAGCCCATGAGCAAAGTCCTGTCTGCTGTCGCCTGGCCGTACACCAACGGCCCGCGCCACATCGGCCACGTGGCCGGGTTCGGTGTGCCCTCCGACGTCTTCAGTCGGTACATGCGGATGGCGGGACACGACGTGCTCATGGTCTCGGGCACCGATGAGCACGGCACGCCGATCCTCGTCCTCGCCGAGAAGGAGGGCCTGACCGCCCAGGAGGTCACCGACAAGTACAACCGCGTCATCGCGACCGACCTGACCGACCTCGGCCTGTCCTACGACCTGTTCACCCGCACGACGACGGCGAACCACTACGCGGTCTCCCAGGAGCTGTTCACCGGGAACTGGCGCAACGGCTACATGATCGAGCAGACGACCAAGGGCGCGATCAGCCCCTCGACCGGGCGCACCCTGCCGGACCGCTACATCGAGGGCACCTGCCCGATCTGCGGCTACGGCGAGGCACGCGGCGACCAGTGCGACAACTGCGGCAACCAGCTCGACGCCGACGAGCTGATCAACCCGCGCAGCAAGATCAACGGCGAGACGCCGGAGTTCGTCGAGACGCAGCACTTCTTCCTCGACCTGCCGGCGCTCGCGGGCGCGCTGGGCGAGTGGCTCGACGGGCGGGAGACGTCAGGAACCTGGCGGCCCAACGTCATCAAGTTCGCCCGCAACCTGCTCGATGACGTGCGGCCGCGGGCCATGACGCGCGACATCGACTGGGGCATCCCGATTCCCTTGGAGGGGTGGGAGGAGAACACCCACAAGCGGCTCTACGTCTGGTTCGACGCGGTCGTCGGCTACCTGTCCGCGTCGATCGAGTGGGCCCGGCGCATCGGGGAACCGGAGCGGTGGCGCGAGTTCTGGGACGCGACGCAGGACGAGCCGCCGGTGAGCTACTACTTCCAGGGCAAGGACAACATCACCTTCCACGCGCAGATCTGGCCGGCAGAGCTGCTCGGCTACGCCGGGCTGGGGGACAAGGGCGGCTCGGCGGGAACGTACGGGGTCCTGAACCTGCCCACCGAGGTGGTTGCGTCGGAGTTCATGACGATGGAGGGCAAGCAGTTCTCGACGTCGCGCGGCCATGTCATCCATGTCCGTGACGTGCTCGAGCGCTACGGGCCCGACCCGCTGCGCTACTTCATCTGCGCGGCCGGGCCGGAGAACCAGGACAGCGACTTCACGTGGGCGGAGTTCGTCCAACGCAACAACAGCGAGCTCGTCGCCGGCTGGGGCAACCTCGTCAACCGCACCGCGTCGATGATCGCGAAGAACTTCGGGCAGATCCCCGCTGCTGGGCCTCTCGAGCCGGTGGACGAGGCGTTGCTCGAGACCGTGCGCGGTGCCTTCGCGACGGTGGGCGGCCTCATCGAGCGGCACCGCTTCAAGCAGGGGATTGCCGAGGTGATGCGCGTGGTCGGCGAGGCGAATCGCTATGTCGCCGAGACGGAGCCCTTCAAGCTCAAGGGCGACGAGGAGCGGGAGCGGCTGGGCACGGTGCTCCACGTGCTGGCGCAGGCAGTCGTGTCGATCAACACGCTGACGGCTCCGTTCCTGCCGCACGGTGCCAACCGGGTGCACCGGGTCATGGGCGGGCAGGGCGACTTCGTGCCCATGCCGGTGCTCGAGGAGGTGACCGACCTCGACGACGGGCGGCCCTATCCGGTCATCACCGGCGACTACTCCGGGACGCCGCGGTGGGAGGACCAGCCGGTCGTCGCCGGGACGCCGATCGCGAAGCCGACGCCGGTCTTCACGAAGTTCGACCCGTCCGTGGTCGAGGAGGAGATCGAGCGGATGCGCCGAGAGGACGAGGCGGCCGCCAAGGGCCAGACGGACGACGAGCAAGAGGAAGACGGCCTGGGCCAAGCGGACGCCAGCGCATGAGCCCGCACTCGGCGTCTCGGCACGGGTTGCCGGCGGTCGCCCCCGATCCGCTGCCGATCGAGGTCGTCGACAACCACGTCCACCTCGACATCGGCCGTGACGGCGCCGAGCCCCTGGGAGTGGCCGAGGCGGTCGCGCGAGCTCGGGCGGTGGGCGTGAACCGCCTCGTCCAGGTGGGCTGCGACCTCGACTCCATCGACTTCACGATCGACGCCGTCGAGCGGTTTCCCGAGGTGCTGGGAGCGATCGCCTTGCACCCCAACGAAGTGCCCAAGCTGGCTGCCGCTGGGACGTTGTCAGCGGCCTACGACCTGGTCGAGCGAGCGGCTGGCCACGAGCGGGTCCGGGCCGTCGGTGAGACCGGCCTGGACTACTACCGGACCGGGCCGGAGGGCGTTGCCGTCCAACAGGACTCCTTCCGCTGGCACATCGACCTCGCCAAGCGTCTGGGCAAGGCCCTGCAGATCCACGACCGTGACGCCCACGTTGACGTGCTGCGAGTCCTCGGGGAGGAGGGGGCGCCGGATCGGACGGTGCTGCACTGCTTCTCGGGGGACCTGACGATGGCGCGCGAGTGCGTCGAGCGCGGCTACTACCTGTCCTTCGCCGGAACGGTGACGTTCAAGAACGCGAGGGCCCTGCGTGACGCGCTGACCGTGACGCCACTCTCGCAGGTACTCGTCGAGACCGATGCCCCGTACCTGACCCCGTCCCCGCACCGCGGCGCGACGAACGCCACCTTCCTTGTGCCGCACACGATCCGGGCCATGGCCGGTGTCCTCAACGTGGACGTTCCGGCCCTCTGTCGGGCGGTCTCCGAGAACTCCGAGAGGGTCTACGGATCCTGGTCCTGAGCGTTGTCCCCAACCCCTACTCGGGGTTATGGGTCATCCACAGGAACGTTATCGGAATTTGACCTACGAGGTCTTGATCATTCACTCTGGATGACTGTTGGCCGGATGCCGCCCCGCATCGGACCCTCATCGAGGCCCCTCGCGAACGTCCCCGAGACAGCCCTCCGAGGTGATCCGAGAGCGCGTGTCTCCGGGGAGTACGACGTTCGGAGAATCTTGATTTCGCGCAAGTTACAGGTCATCGCCGGTGCCGGCGCCGCCCTGCTGCTCACCGCCGGTGGCGTTGGTGCAGCCCAGCTCGACAAGGCGGTGAACCTGTCCGTTGACGGCACGTCCACCGCGACCCACGTCTTCGGCAGCACGGTCGGTGACCTGCTCGAGAGCGAAGGCATCACCGTCAAGGAGGGAGACGTCGTCTACCCCGCGGTCGACGCGGCCCTCTCGGACGGCGACTCCGTCACCGTGAAGTACGCCCGCATGCTGAACCTCACGATCGACGGCAAGGAGAAGCAGATCCGCACGACCGAGACCACGGTCGACGCTGCACTGCTCGCCCTCGGTCTGCACACGGACGGAGCCCGGATCTCGGTCTCGCGGTCCCAGGCCATCGGACGCCACGGTCTCGAACTCACGGTCGTCACGCCCAAGGCGGTGACCGTCGTCGCCGATGGCAAGACCACGAAGAAGACGCTGACGGCTGCCACCGTCGCCGAGGCCCTCGGCCAGCTGCGCGTCGGCTTCGACTCGAACGACAAGGTCACGCCCGCACCCGCCACTCCGCTCACGGCCGGAATGAAGGTCCTCGTCCAGGACGTCACGACCAAGACGAGCACCCGGACCGAGTCCGTCGACCACAAGACGGTCCGCACGGAGACCTCGGATCTCTACGAGGGCACGACCAAGGTCAGCAAGCAGGGTGCCGACGGGGTGCGCACCATCACCGAGCGCGCCACCATCGTCGACGGCAAGGTCACCAAGAAGGAGCGCGTCTCCGCCAAGGTCACCAAGGCGCCGGTCAACGAGGTCGTCCTCGTCGGCACGAAGGAGCGTCCGAAGCCGGCGCCGACCCCGGCCCCGACCACGACGAGCACGAGCACGTCGGGCTCCGGCAGCACGTCGGGCGCCGGCCTCAACCTGGCCCGCTCGGACATGTGGGACCGCGTCGCCCAGTGCGAGTCCGGTGGCAACTGGTCCATCAACACCGGCAACGGCTACTACGGCGGCCTGCAGTTCTCCTACAGCACCTGGCTGGCCTACGACGGTGACGACTTCGCGCAGCGAGCCGACCTCGCGTCGCGTGCGGAGCAGATCACGGTCGCGAACCGGGTCTACGCCGACAACGGCCTCGCGCAGTGGGGCTGCAAGGGCTGAGCCACTGAGCCACTGAGCCACTGAGCCACTGAGCCACTGATGCCCTGACGGCACCGCAAGGGCCCTCGACCAGACTGGTCGAGGGCCCTTCGCGTGGGCCGTCCTCCATCCGCCTGTTCAGGCGTAGTCAAAGCCGATGCCGTATGCCGCTGGGCCCAGTCCTCGACGACTGTGCACTTCGCGACCGGCGGACGAACCGGCTCGCGTTGTCGATCGCACAGCCAACCCGTGCGTCATCGGCGTAGCCATAGGGTGAGGGCCATGACGAGGGAGGGGGCCGCGGACGCCGCGGAGCCGGCGGATGCAGCCGGTGCCGCCCTCCTCGGGCCGAGCCAGATTCGCGAGCTCGCGCAACGACTCGACCTGCGCCCCACCAAGCAGTGGGGGCAGAACTTCGTGATCGACGCCAACACGGTTCGCAAGATCGTCCGTGTCGCCGGGGTGGGCGCGGATGACGTCGTCGTCGAGGTCGGGCCGGGCCTCGGCTCACTGACGCTGGCGCTGCTTCCTGTGGTCCATCGCGTCACCGCCATCGAGGTCGACCCGCGCCTCGCCGGAGCGCTCGAGGACACGGTGCGCGCCCTCCAGCCCCAGAACGCCGACAAACTGCGCCTCGTGGCTGGTGACGCCCTGACCATCACGAAGCTGCACGGTCCCAAACCCACGGCGCTGGTCGCCAACCTGCCCTACAACATCTCCGTGCCCGTCGTGCTGTCCTTCCTCGAGCACTTCCCCTCCATCCAGCGCGTCCTCGTCATGGTCCAGCTCGAGGTGGCCGAGCGCCTCGCGGCGAAACCCGGGAGCAAGACCTACGGCGTGCCGAGCCTCAAGGCCGCCTGGTACGCGGACGTCGACCTCGCGGGGCGGATCGGGCGCAACGTCTTCTGGCCGGCGCCGAACGTCGACTCGGGCCTCGTGTCCCTCGTCAGACGGGACCCACCGCGGACCACGGCAAGCCGGGAGGAGGTCTTCCGCTGCATCGACGCGGCGTTCCTCCAGCGCCGCAAGTCGCTCCGGGGTGCGCTCGCCTCGTGGGCCGGGTCACCGGCCCTGGCCGAGGCGGCCCTCGTCGCCGCGGGGGTCGATCCGAGGGCCCGTGGCGAGCAGCTCGACATCGAGGCCTTCGCGCACATCGCCGAGCACAAGCGCGAGACGGCGGTGCCCGGCACCATAGGGTGACCGCATGACCGCAGCCCCGACACCACCCCGGTCGGTGACCGTACGTGCCCCGGCCAAGGTCAACCTCGAGCTGCGCGTCGGCCCACTGCGGTCCGACGGCTACCACGACCTCGCCACGGTGTTCCAGGCTGTCTCCCTGTATGACGAGATCTCGGTGGCGCGCTGGGACGAGTGGCAGGTCGTGCCTGGGGGGACCTATGCGGACCGCGTCCCCACGGGCAACGGCAACCTCGCGATTCGCGCTGCCAAGCTGCTCTCGGAGCAGTGGGACATCGACGACGTCCTGTCAATCCGCATCGACAAGGACATCCCGGTCGCGGGAGGCATGGCGGGCGGTTCTGCCGATGCTGCGGCCGCCCTGCTCGCGTGCGACCACCTCTGGGGTCTGGGCCTCGCGCGTGACGAGCTGGCCGGGCTCGCCGCCGAGCTCGGCAGTGACGTCCCCTTCCCGCTCGCGGGCGGCAACGCCATGGGATCGGGAAGGGGCGAGCAGCTCGCCCCCGTCCTCGCACGCGGCACCTTCCACTGGGTCTTCGCGATCAGCGACACCGGGCTGTCGACCCCGCAGGTGTACAGCGAGCTCGACCGGCTGCGGTCCGCCGACGGCGGCGACCCCACGGACCCGGCCCACTCCGCCGAGGTGAGCTCGGAGCTCATGGCGGCCCTGCGCAGCGGCGACGCCCAGGCCCTCGGCGCGGCCCTCCACAACGACCTCGACGAAGCCGCCTTCTCGCTGCGCCCGGAGCTGCGGGTGCTGCGCGACGCGGGAGTCGAGTTCGGTGCCCTCGGCGGGCTCGTCAGCGGGTCCGGACCGACGGTCGCCTTCCTCACCGACAGCCACGAGGCGTCCCTCGACCTCTCGGTCTCCCTGGCGGCCTCCGACCTCTGCCGCGACATCCGGCGTGCCAGGGGCCCGGTCCATGGCGCACACGTCGTCAGCGGCTCCCGCGTGGAGTAGTCGTTGACAGCCCTTGGCCAAGGGTGGCCGAGCCGCGGCGTACCCGCGCGACCAACCCTTGGCCCAGGACCCCCAGGGCCGCCCAAGCTCAGGCGGGGCGCGGTTGGCCGTGATGGCGAGCCGTGCTCGCGGCGGCGACGCCAGCGCCGACGACTGCCATCCCCGCGAGGACGCCGAAGCCGATCTGGAAGAACTCCAGTGCGTTGTCGTCGACCGGCACGAACTGGATGGGCGGCGCGCCGCCGCTTCCGGAGACACCGATGTCCCCGCCCGCCTCGAAGACGCGGACATCGGCAGGCGTGAGCACCGAGACGGCATCGTCTGCGTACGCGGGTGCGATGGCGAAGAGACCTGCCAGCGCGGTGATGGCGATGGCCCCCGAGGCCCTCTTGGCGTGCGTGCTGTGGTTCATGGTCGTTCCCTCCGTGATGACTGTTCGTGCCGGTCGGCCCACCCCCTCGGGGGCCGTGTGACCAGTGCAGTGCGTGCCGATATCGCTTGGGTATCCATGGCGCGGGACAGCGTCTGCGCCGATATCGGTTGGGTATCGGGCCCGTTGACAGGTATCGGCGTACTGCGGACAGTGAGCAGCGTGAGCATCTCCGTGCTCGGTCCGCTGCTCGTCGACGATCGTGCAGCGCTGTCGCCGCGTGACCAAGTGGTCCTCGAGGCGCTCGTGGCGGTGCGCGGGGAGGCCCTCAACACTGAGCAGCTCGCGGAGGCCCTGTGGGGCGAGAGCCCGCCGGCGTCGTGGTCGAAGCTGATCCCCAGCAGCATCCTGCGGATCCGCAAGGCGGCCGGCTCGGCTGCGGTCGCGACCACGCCGCACGGTTACCGCCTCGCACTGGGCGGGGACGGGGTCGATGCCGTGCGGTTCGAGCGGCTCGTGGATCGCGGGCACCAGTTCCTGCGACAGGGGAACGCGGACCGTGCCGTCCATGCCCTGCGCGAGGCACTTGCCCTCTGGCGCGGGCGTCCGCTCGCCGAGCTGCAGGACTGGGAGCCGGGCCGCTTCGAGGCCGAGCGCCTGGGGGCGATGCGTCGCGAGGCGGAGGAGGCCGTGCTCGAGGCGAGCCTGCGGATCGGACTCCATGCCGAGACGGTGCCGGAAGCGCGGGCCAAGGTCGCGCAGGAGCCGCTCCGAGAGCGGCGATGGGCGCTGTTGGCGCTCGCCGAGTACCTGTCCGGGGACCAGGCAGCTGCCCTGCGAACCCTGCGGCAGGCGCGCCGCCGCCTGGCCGACGAGCTGGGGCTGGACCCAGGGGCCGAGCTGACCCAGCTCGAGCAGGCAGTACTGCGCCAGGATGCGTCGTTGGTTGCCGCCACGACCCTGCCCGAGACCTTGGCGCAGAACCCGTATCCGGGGTTGCGCCCCTTCAACGTCGACGAAGGTGAGTTCTTCTTCGGGCGCGAGGCCGAGACGGTCGAATGCCTTCGCCGCCTCGAGCAGACCGGGGTGCTCGTCGTCGTCGGGCCGTCCGGGAGCGGCAAGTCCTCGCTCATCAGGGCGGGGGTCATGGCTGCGCTCCACCGTGATGGCGGTCGTGTCGAGCTCGTCGGCGTGTGTCCGGAACCGGTTGGTGCGGTCCGGTCGGCCTCGGTGGCCACCGCCGAGGACACCCTCGTGGTCGACCAGCTCGAAGAGGTCGTCGCCGCGTGCGGTGAGGGCGAGCGGGAGGAGCTGTTCGCAGCACTCGTCGAGCACGCCCGTCGCGGGCGCCTCATCCTCACGATCCGGGCCGACCGGCTCGGCCGGGTCAGCGCGCACGCGGCCCTGGCGAGGCTCGTCGAACGTGGCCTGTACCTCCTCGGCCCGATGGAGGAAGCAGCTCTCCAACTCGCGATCAACGGCCCCGCCGCCGAGGCGGGACTGGTCGTCGAGTCCGGGCTGGTCGACCTGCTCGTGGCCGAGGTGACGGAGGAACCCGGGGCGCTACCGCTGATGGCACACGCCCTGCACCAGACCTGGGAGGCCCGCGAGGGACGGACCCTCACCGTCGACGGGTACCGCGCATCGGGAGGCATCCGGGGCGCGGTGGCCCTGTCTGCCGAGCTGGTCTACCAAGGCCTCCCGGATGCGGAGCGGGCCACGCTCCACGACCTGCTCCTTCGGCTGGTCTCCATGGCTGCGGACGGTGAGCCCGTCCGGAACTGGGTCCCTGCTCGGCAGCTGGCTCCGGGACAGGGACAAGACCTCGTCGAGGTGCTCGTGCGCGCCCGGCTCGTGACGGTCGACGATGGGGTGGCTGCGCTGGCGCACGAGTCCCTCGCGCGGGCGTGGCCGCGGCTCAAGGGGTGGCTCGAGGACGACCTCGAGGGGCAGCGGATCGTGCGTCACCTGGCCGGAGCCGCCGACAGCTGGGATCTCCTCGGCCGGCCGGACAGCGAGCTCTACCGCGGCGTTCGACTGTCTCGGGCCCTCGATTGGCGACGGCGTTCGGCCACGGCCATCACGCCAACCGAGTCGGCATTCCTGGACGCGTCCGAACGGCTCAACGCCGAGGAGGTCAGCCGGGAGGAGGTAGCTGCCCAGCGCCGACGTCATCAGGCGATGACGACGAGGGGCCTGGTCGCCGGCCTCACGACGTTGGCGCTCGTGGCCGGCGTCGCTGCGGTGTTCGGGGTCCGGCAACAGGACCGCGCGGCTGAGGCGGCAGTCATGGCGCAGGCTCAGGCAGCCGCCGCGGTCGCCCACGAGTCCCAGGACCCGATGGTCGCGGCTCTCGCAGGGGTGGAAGCGGTGCGGCTGCGGGACGCTTCCGACACGCGCGCGGCGCTGCTCAGCGCCGTGACGCGATGGCCCACTCTTGTCGCGTCCACGGCGACGAAGCAGGCCACCGACCTGACCGTCGGCTCGAGAGGTGACCTGGCCATCACCCTGGACAACGCCCTCAGCATCCGCGACCCAGAGACACTCCGGGAGGTCGACTCGCTCGAGGTCGGGGCGGAGTCCGTCGCCTTTCTTCCCGACGGTCGCCTGGCAACCGCGTGGAAGGGCCAACTCCAGCTCGTCGACCCGGCGTCCGACACACGAAAGACGATCCCGCCAGCTGGCGATGAGATGTGGGGCGTGCAGGCAAGTGTGAAAGCCGGGGTGCTGGCCGCCGCCATGCTCTCCCGTGGCGCTGCAGCCGTCCACCTATGGCGCGGCACGACGCTCATTCGAGCCATACCGATGCCAGTCTGGGACCTGCAGCTGAGTAATGACGGGCAGCGGCTCTACGTCAACGTCAAGGGAACTGCCATCGAGGTGTACGACGTGGCCTCGGGACGTCGGCTGGCCTCGACCGGTATCGATGTCCTCGTTGGGCGTGGCAGTGAGGACCTCCTCGGACCGTTGGAGCTCGCTCCTGACGGCCGTACCCTCGCCATCGGTGGGGAGCAGGTCCTCATCCTCGAGACCGTCGGCCTCAAGGTCCAGCGCCGCCTGCCGAGCCCGACCGGCTTCACCGAGCACCTGGCCTTCTCACCGGACGGAACGGTCCTGGCCGGTGGCTCGGAGGAGCGCACCGTGACGCTGTGGGAGGTGCGCGGTCCCCGGCGGGAGCGCATCGAGGGCTTGTCCGAGGAAGTGAAGGACCTCGACTTCAGCCCCGACGGCGCCACCGTCTACACGCTCACGGCGGATGGCCGGTTGAGTGCGTGGGACGCCCGGGGTGACCGACGCCTGGTCCAACAGGTCGTGCCACCGGTTCACAAGGATCTCGGCGCGCTCGTCGTGCCCGCGCCCGACGGGGAGGCCGTGGCCTTCTCATCGGTGACAGGGGGCGCGCTGGAGCGGGCGGACAGGATCGACGTCCTCGACGTCTTCCCGGGCAGCTGGCTGCGGCCCCTCGTCGGGACCTACCAGAACTGGGGCGTGTGGCGGCCACCGGACGCTGAGCGCCTCGCCGTCCCGGGGGACCGCTGGATCCGCGTCTGGGACTGGCGTCGCAGCCGTCTGGTCGTCGAGAAGGAAGTCGGGCAGGGCCCCATCGAGGCCCTGGCCTACACTCCCGATGGTGGGCGGCTCGTCGTCGGGGAACGCGGGGGCTTCGTCTACCAGGTCGATGCAGAGACGCTGGAGCCCGTCGGACCGAGGGTCCGGGTCGATGGTGACCTGCATGAGCTCGTGTGGGCCGGTCGAGGGCGGGTGGTGGCCTTCGTCGACGGCACGAGGTACGTGCTGGTCGATGTCGCGTCCGGACGCGTCCTTCGCTCGGCTGACTTCGGGCTCAGCGTGACCCACGCCGATGCCTCGCCGGACGGACGGCTCCTCGCGGTCGGGAGCGAGGAGGGCGACTTCGGCATCCTCGACCTCGACTCCGGTGAATGGTCCACGAAGCCGACGCGTCAGCACCAGCAGTCCGTTCTCCGGGTCGACTTCTCGTCCGATGGCGCACTGGTCGTCACGACCGGCTTTGACGGTCGGGTGCGGCTCTGGGACGGCCGCACGGGCGCCGCCCGCGAGTCCATCGCGCCCGGCCGGGTGGACGTGCCCGCGGCGGCCGTCTTCCTGGACGGCAGCCACACGCTGATCATGGCCACAGGCACTGGAACGGTCCTGCGTTGGGACACCAGCGTGGACAGCTGGGTTCGGCACGCCTGCAAGGTCGCGCAGCGCAACCTCACGGCTGACGAGTGGCGGCAGATCTTCGGCGACCAGATCCCTTACCACCAGACGTGTCCCGCAAGCTAGCGACTGCGTCGCTGGTTGGCTCGCCGCATGGACTTGGCCGTAGGGTCGGTAGGCCATGCCACCTGCCGCAACCAACCTCGTCAACCTCGAGCGCGTCTCCCTCGTCTTCGGGACGACCCGGGTCCTCGACGGCGTCTCGATCGGGGTGCTGGCCGGTGACCGGATCGGCGTCGTCGGTCGCAACGGAGGCGGCAAGTCGACGCTGCTGAGGGTCATCGCGGGAAGCCAGGAGCCGGACGAGGGTCGCGTCTCCAGACAGGGTGGCACCGAGGGCATCCGGGTCGGCATGCTCTCGCAGGACGACTCCCTTGATCCCGGCCACACGGTCCGCGAGGCCGTGCTCCAGAACCGTCCCGAGCACGTGTGGGCGGGCGAGGCGCGCATCCGCGACGTCCTGACCGGACTGCTCGGCGGCGTCGAGGCACCTGACGTCGGCGGCCTCGATGCCATCGTCGGCCCGATGTCGGGCGGTGAACGGCGCCGGCTGGCCCTCGCACAGCTGCTCGTCGACGACCCGGAGCTCCTGCTCCTTGACGAGCCCACCAACCACCTCGATGTCGAGGGCGTCGCCTGGCTCGCCGACCACCTCGCGACCACCAGACCACGGCCCGGCAACGCCACGGTTGCGATCACCCACGACAGGTGGTTCCTCGACGCCTACGCCAGCCTGACCTGGGAGGTCGAGGCCGGGCAGGTCAACGCATTCGACGGTGGCTATGCCGCCTACGTCCTGGCCAAGGCGGAGCGGGACCGGCTCGCCGGAGTCGTCGCCGACCGCCGCGCCAACCTCCTGCGCAAGGAGCTCGCCTGGCTGCGCCGCGGCCCGCCCGCCCGCACGAGCAAGCCGAAGTTCCGCATCGACGCCGCCACCGCCCTCATCTCGGATGAGCCGCAACCGCGCAACAGCGTCGAGCTCGCGTCCTTCGCGACGAAGCGCCTCGGCAAGGACGTCCTCGACCTCGAGGACGCCACGGTGGCCCTCGGTGAGCCACCCAACGAGCTGACCATCCTCGACCGCGTCACCTGGCGGCTCGCGCCCGGCGAACGGGTCGGCATCGTCGGCGTCAACGGGGCCGGCAAGTCGACGCTCCTGCGTGCCCTCACGGGAGAGCAGCCGCTCACGAGCGGTCGCCGCAAGGTGGGCAAGACGGTCAGCATCGCCCACCTGACGCAGGAGGTACGGGAGCTGGACAGCCTCAGTTCGCGGCGGGTCATCGAGGCCATCGAGGACGTCCGTCAGTGGACCACCCTCGGCGGCAAGGAGACCAGCGCCAGCCAGCTCGCCACGCGGCTCGGCTTCTCGGGCGGAAGACAGCAGGCCCGCGTCGGCGACCTCTCCGGTGGCGAGCGGCGACGCCTCCAGCTGACCCGCTTGCTTCTCGCGGAGCCCAACGTCCTCATCCTCGACGAGCCGACCAACGACCTCGACATCGAGACGCTGACCAGCCTCGAGGACGTCCTCGACGGCTGGGCCGGGACCCTCGTCATCGTCAGCCACGATCGTTACCTGCTCGAGCGCGCGTGCGACCACCAGCTCGCGCTCCTCGGCGACGGAAGGCTGCGCGGCCTCCCCGGTGGCGTGGACGAGTACCTGCGCCTCCGCGCAGGCCAGCCACAGTCCAAGGGACGTATGCCGCTGAGCGCGCCCAGCGGCATACGCGCTCCTTCCGACGGGGCTGGGTCGGACACCCCGAGCGCGAGCGCGGCGGAGATCCGGGAGGCGCGCAAGGCCATGGCGCGGATCGAGAAGCAGCTGGCGCGCGTTGCCGACCGGGAAGCCCGCCTGCACGGCGAGATGGCCGCGGCCGCGACCGACCCCGCGGCGCTCGCGGACCTCAACGCCCGGCTCAGCGAGGTCGTCGCGGAGAAGGAGGAGCTGGAGCTCGAGTGGCTCGAGGCTGCCGAGGTCATCGGCTGAACGGTTGAAAGTATCTTGATATCAAGATAGTTTCAGGACATGGCAATGTCTCTCCACCATGTCCAGGTGTCCGGTCCGGCGGGCTGTGAGGACGCAATGCGCTCCTTCTACGGCGGAGTGCTCGGCATGACCGAACTCGAGAAGCCCGACCGGCTGCGCGCCCGAGGCGGCGCCTGGTTCCGCTCTGGAAGCCTGGAGATCCACGTCGGCATCGAGGAGGGCTTCCGGCCCGCCCGCAAGGCGCACCCCGGGATCGCGGTCGCCGACGTCGAGGCGCTCGCAGCGCGCGTGGCGGCCTCCGGGGCGAGCGTCGAGTGGGACGACAGCATCCCGGGAGTCCGGCGCTTCCACTCGACCGACCCGGTGGGCAACCGCCTCGAGTTCCAGCAGAGGTGAGGCGGGTGACGCGAAGTGCACACTGGATGCGGGAGGGGCGATCGAGTGGCCCGGCCACGTCAGCGCTCCCGCGACTCCAGCGGCGCCAGCATGCGCCGGAGCAGCGACGCGAGGGTGGCCTGGTCCGTCGGCGACAGCTCGGACAGCAGCGTCTTCTCCTGCTCGATGAGGTCGGCCATCGCGGCGTCGACCGCGTCGCGGCCCTTGGGCGTCAGGTGCACGAGCACGCCCCGCCGGTCACTCGGGTCGGGGCGGCGCTCGACGAAGCCACTGCGCTCGAGGCGGTCGACGCGGTTGGTCATCGTGCCGGACGTGACGAGCGTCTGCTGGACGAGCTGGCCGGGCGAGAGCTCGTAGGGCTCGCCGGCGCGGCGCAGCGCGGAGAGCACGTCGAACGCCCACCCGTCGAGCAGGTGCTCGCCAAAGGCGGAGCCGCGGGCGAGGTCGAGGCGCCGGGCGAGCCGCGACACGCGCGAGAGCACCTCGAGCGGTGTGACATCGAGGTCGGGGCGTTCGCGGCGCCACGCGGAGACGATGACGTCGACGTCGTCGACGGGCACGCGATCGGGGCTCATGAGGCCACTCTAGAAGCGGCGTCAAGAGTCTTGACATCAAGGGAATGTCAGGATGGCAACAGAGAGATGACAGACGCGACCAGCAAAGGAGATCTGTGAACCCGCAAACCGACGACCTCGACCCCCGCACGGGAGCGGCGACGCCGGATGCCGCTTGGGACCCGACCCAGTACGCGCGCTTTGCCGACCAGCGAAGCCGGCCCTTCCACGAACTGGTCGCCAGGATCCCGACACCCTCGCCGCGACGGATCGTCGACCTGGGCTGTGGGAGCGGTGAGCTCACCCTGAGCCTGGCCGCACGCTGGCCGGAGGCCGCGGTCCTCGGAGTGGACAGCTCTCCGGAGATGCTCGCCAAGGCCCGCGCCCTCGATCCTGACGGGCGGGTCCAGTGGGTTGAGGCCCGGGCTGAGGAATGGGATCCGGCGGCCTCGCAGGGGCCGGTCGACGTCCTCGTGACCAATGCGACCCTCCAGTGGGTGCCCAGGCACCTGCGCCTCATCCCCGCCTGGTTCGAGGGGCTTCCGGCGGGGGGCACGTTTGCGATGCAGGTCCCGGCGAACTTCGACGCGCCTTCGCACCGGCTCATGCGAGAGGTGGCGGCGCGCCACCCGCGGGCGTCGGAGCTGGCGCCGGGCCTCGACCGCGCCAGGTCTGTCGCCCTGCTCGAGACCTACGCCGCCCTGCTGCTCGACCTCGGCGCCGAGGTCGACGCCTGGCAGACGACCTACCTGCAGCTGCTGGCCGCTGAGGAGGGCGCTGAGCACCCGGTCCTCGCGTGGGTTCGCGGCACCGGTCTGCGGCCGGTCCTGGGCGTGCTGAACGAGGACGAGGGACGGGCTGCCTTCCTCGCCGACTACGAGCGGGAGCTCGAGGCGGCCTACCCGCGTCGCCCCTTCGGGGTCCTCTTCCCCTTCACCCGGCTCTTCGCCGTGGCACACAAGAGCAGCGAGCCCACGGAAACGCCTCCCGAAAATTCCGAGGAAGCGTCGGAAACCCTGTCATGAAAGACCGGACGCCTCGTCTCAACTCGTGACGACGGTTCCCGGACTCCCGGTGGTCAGGGGAGGGAGCGCCTGACTGGGACCGACCGCCGTCAGGTTCCGCTCATCCGGCGAGTTTGGTGGAGGGGATTCGCCGGATGAGCGGGAACACGCTCACCTCTCGAAGACGTCCGGACCAGGCAGATTCGACGGGGTTCCCGCCCGCTTGGCACACTGGTCGGGGCTCCTCAGGGCTCTGGCAACGTCGGAAGGCAGCGCGTGGCGGCTGACACGTCCATGTGGTCGAGCGAGGCGTGGTCCTCGGCCGCTGACCTCTACCTTCTCGCTCGCAGTCGCGAGGGTTCGGCCGAGGCGTTCGGAGAGCTCTGGCGCCGCCACCTGCCGGCCGCCTACGCCGTCGCGACCAAGTACCGGAGCCGGACTGCGGCCGAGGACGTCGTCGCCGAGGCCTCCGCCCGCGTCTTCTCGCTGATCCAGCAGGGCAAGGGACCCGACGAGCACTTCCGCGCCTACTTCCTGTCCGCGGTGAAGACCGTTGCCATCGACCAGGGTCGCCGCGAGCTCAAGGTCGTCCCCACCGAGGGCGACGAGCTCGAGCGGCTCAGTGAGCCCGCCCTCGACGATCTGAACGGGCCGGGGGAGGGGTTTGACGCCGACCTCATCCGCACCGCGTTCCGCGGTCTCTCCGAGCGGGACCAGCGTGTCCTCTGGCACACCACCGTCGAGGGCGAGGCGCCGCGGTCGCTCGCCCCGGTCCTCGGCATGTCGGCCAACGCGGTGAGCGCGCGAGCCATGCGCGCCCGCGAGGCGTTGCGAGCCCAGTACCTCGACGCCTGTGCCCGGCGGAGTCTGCCAGACGCGGACAGCGACGAGTGTCGTTGGGCCATCGCACACCTCGGGGCGCATGTGCGCGGTCGCCTACCCAAGCGGCAGAACGCTCGCGTCGAAGAGCACCTCAAGTCGTGCCCGCACGCCTCGCTCGTGGCCGCGGACCTTCGAGCGATCCATCAGGAGTTCCCGGCCCTCATCGTGCCCTTCATCTTCCTCGCGGGCCTCTCGACGCCAGGCTTCGTCAGTGCCGTCGCGACGGCGGCCCTCGCGTCCGGTGCCAGCGCTGCGGGGGCTGCGGCGAGCGCCGGCGGGGCAGCAGCTGCCGGGAGCGATACCGAGGGACGACAGTGCGGGCG
>NZ_DATEEY010000145.1:0-29683 GCF_035280925.1 Intrasporangium sp.
CTCCCGCCCCCGCGCCAGGGCGGCGGCCACGGCCGATGCATAACGGTCCCCCGCACCGCACGAGTCACCGTCGTGGCACTCGCGGGCCGGAATCCTCACCACGTCGCCTCCCGCTCGAGCGAGCCAGACTCCATCGGCCCCAACCGTGACCGACACCGCAGCGCAGCGCCATCGCCGCAGGAGCTCGGCTGCGAGGTCGGGCGGACGGGCGACCGACCGCCCACTGACCGCCGCCGCCTCCGCCGCATTGGGCGTCACGAGGGCGCAGCCGGGGACGGGCGGGGCGCCGCGCGGATGCGGGTCCCAGATCACGGGCACGTGCGCTGCCCGGCGAGCGAGAGCTCGCCGCAGCGGTTCCAGAGCGCTGGTTCCAGCGCCATAGCAGGAGACGAGGATCGCGTCGGCTTCCTCCAGCGCATTCAGGGCCTGCACCGGCAGGTCACCGCGGGGCGTGGCCGGTCCACCTTCGTCGAGCCGGGCCACGACCTGGTCCGCGATCCGGATCCGGCACTTCGTCCGGGTCGCCCCCTCGTGCCCGAGGGCGACGAGCCGGACCCCTGCAGCATCGAGTCCCGCCCGAACCCGCTCCCCTGCCGCGTCGTCCGCGGCGGGGCTGATGAGCGTGACCGTGACGTCCCCGCCCGCCCCCAGCACGGCAGCGAGCCCGGCTCCGCCCGGCCCCTCGTCGACCCGCTCGACGTCGATGACGGGAGCCGGCGCGTCGGGACACAGCCGCGTGGTCGAGCCCACGACCTCTCGGTCGAGGACGACGTCGCCGACGACGACGAGGTTCGCCCGGCTCACGACGTCCTCCGGACAGGGGCGCCCTCGAGCATCGACCGCGCCGCAAGGACGCTGTCCATGGCCGCGCAGAGCGCGTGAATGATGACGAGGTGGACCTCCTGGACGGCGGCGGTCGACCCGGCCGGTACGGCGATGGCACTGTCCGCCATCGCGGCGAGCGGGTTCGGGGCCGGTCCGGTCAGTGCCCAGACGGTCAGCCCGACGTCGTGGGCCCGCTTGGCAGCGTGCAGCACGTTGCTGCTCGCACCGCTCGTCGACAACAGGATGACGATGTCACCTGGTCGTCCATGCGCCTCCACCTGGCGGGCGAACATCTCGTCGCCCCCGTAGTCGTTGAGGATCGCGGTCAGGCTCGACGACTCAGCGTGGAGCGAGATCGCCGACAGCGGACGTCGCTCCGTCAGGAACCGGCCGACCAGCTCGGCGGTGAGATGCTGCGCCTCGGCTGCGCTGCCGCCGTTGCCCGCGGCGAGCACTCGCCCCCCGTCGGGGAGAGATCGGGCGAGCTGTTCGCCCCACGACTGGATGAGCGGCCAGGCGCTCTCGACCTCCGCGAGACCGTCCCCCAGCTCGCGCTCATGACGCTCGAGCCACGAATGGCCCAGCACCGCGTCCCCCCAGTCAGCGGGGAGCTCCGAGGCGTGCGGGACCGGTACCGCGCTCGCGCTCTTCGCGCTGCGCGCCACGTCGGCGAGGATCTGCTCGGTGGACGCGGCCACGATCGACCAGTCGAAGCGCTGGAGTGCACGGCGTCGCGCCTCGGCGCCCATCCGGGCCCGGGCGGCAGGATCGGCCAGCAGCTCGCGGACCACACGAGCGAGCGCACCCGGGTCCCCCGGCTCGACGAGTCGACCGGTCTGTCCGTCGACGACGGAGTCGAGCAGCCCTCCCACGGCGTGCCCGACGAGCGGCCGGCCACACGCCGCCGCCTCGAGCGGGGTGATCCCGAACGGCTCGTACCACGGGGTCGAGAGGACGACATCGGCGCAGCGGTAGAGCTGGGGCATCTCGTCGTGGGCGATGCCGCCGATCAGGCGGACCCGGTCGGCAACCCCTGCCTCGCGGGCGACCTCGAGCAGGCGCTGTGCCTCCGGATCCTCCTGGATGTGGCCCTCGTCGGGGCCTCCGGCGATGGTGAGCTCGGCCTCCGGGATGTCCGCGAGGGCCCTGATGACGGTGTCGCACCCCTTCCGGGGCACGAGCCGGCCAACGACGAGCAGACGCGCCGGGCGCTTGCCCGTGCGGGCGCCCAGAGCGCCGGGGGCACCAGCCTCGTGGACCTCGTGGGCATCGTTGCCGGGGCGGAACAGCGCGGTGTCGACGCCGCACGGGACGACGCGCGCCCGGTGCACCGGAGCGCCCATGGCGCCGAGCTCGGCAACCTCGTCGGAGCAGGTCGCGATGATCCGGTCGACCTGCCAGGCGAGCTGGCGCTCGAGATCGATCCGGTCCGCAGGGCTGGTGTCGTCCATGCCCTGATGGCGCTGCTTGACCGTCCCCAGGGCGTGGAAGGTCTGGGCGACCGGGACGCCGAGCGCCCGGGCGGCCTGGACCGTCGCCAACCCGGACATCCAGAAGTGGGCGTGGGCCACGTCGGGCAGGCCCCGGGCCCGCCAGTCATGCTCGAGCCAGCGGCCGAACTCCGCCATGAAGGGGAGCAGCTCGTCCTTGGGCACCCGTCGTGGCGGCCCGGCCGGGACGTGCACCACCGTGACTCCGGGCGCGAGGTGAACCCGCTCGGCGAGGGACTCGTCGTCCCGCCGGGTGTAGACGCAGACGTCGTGGCCCCGCTGCCCGAGGTGCCGGGCGAGGGCGTTCACGTGCACGTTCTGGCCTCCGGCATCGACGCCGCCGAGCACCGCCAGCGGACTGGCGTGCTCCGAGATGAGGGCGATCTTCACGAGGTCACCTCCTTGAGGACGCGGTCCCAGCTGTCCAGGAACCGATCGAGGGAATAGCGGGAGAGGACGTGGGCGCGGGCAGCTGCACCGTGCCGCCGCGCGGCGGCCGGGTCGTCGAGCCACTCCTGTGCGGCGGCGTGCAACCGGGAAAGGTCGTTGGAGATGACGCCGGCCCCGGGCGGCACCGCCTCCGGGGCCTCGGTCGTCGACAGGGCGAGAACGGGCAGGCCGAGCGCCATGGCCTCGAGCATGGCGAGCCCGAGGCTCGTCCACCGGTAGGGATGGAGGTAGGCGCGATGCCCGCCCAGCGCTGTGTGCAGCTCCGCCTGGCTCAGGTCGTGGGTGCGTCCGGTCAGGTCGACTCCGCGTTCCCGCGCCACTCCCATCAGCGCGTCCGTCTGCATCCCGTAGACGTGCACCGGGACGTGCCGCGCCAGCCGGAGCAGCAGGTCCGTGCCGGCGACACGCCACCGACGTACTGGCTCGTTGACGACCGCCGCGACGCTGGGGTCCTCGCCGGAGTAGCGGTACCCGGGGTCGGCGATGCCGTGCTCGACGACAAAGACCTCATGGTCACCGCAGTCCCACGCCATCGCGTTGAAGTACGTGACATGGACAACGGGTATGCCGCTGAGCCGGCTCTCGCGGGTGACCGCGTGCCGGGTGCCCACTGGCGTCTCAGCCGGCGTGTTGTGCTCGAGGTACACGGCCGGCACGTCCACGCCGACCCGCAGACCCGTCCACTGCTCGACAAGACCTGCCTCATGAGGACGCTGCAGGACCACAACGTCGAAGGCCTCGTCGCGCAGTCCGGGGACGGGCACCTCCCGGGCGCTGGCCGGCCAGTCCCAGGTCTGGGCTCGGCCGCGGCCGTCGGCGTCGCGATCCGGTGTCAGGGGGATGACGTAGTCGTGTCCCCCCGAGACGAACGAGGTCATCCAGGAGCCGTGCACGTGCCAGGCGAGGATCCTCACGCGACCACCACCGAGTCATCCGACGAGCTCACCGACTGGAGTGACACCGGCCCCGCGAGCTCACGCACCGCGTCGACCACCGCCTGCGCGGTAATGCCTGACAGGCAAGGGTGCCCGTCGATCGGGCACTCGCGTGCACGAGAGCCGCGACAGTCGGCGCGCTGGTCGCCCAGGACTCGGCACGGCACTCCCCACGGACCCCATCGCTCCATCGGCACCACCGGTGCGAAGAGGCTCACCACGGGCGTGCCCACCGCGGCCGCGAGATGCGCCGGCCCCGAGTTGACGGTCACGACACACCGAGCGCCGGCCAACGCCTGAGCCAGCTCCGCGAAGGTGGTCCGCCCGCGCAGGTCAGTGACTGACTCGGGGCCGACCGGCGCGAACGAGCCGACACCGTGCGACGGGTCAGCGGGCGCGGAGACGGCTCCTGTGAGGACCACCTGCCAGCCGGCAGCGACGAGGGCGCCCACCAGCCCGACGGCCTGCGCGTCCGAGATCGAGCGAGAGGGGACCGAGGCGGTCGGGTGCACCACCACGTAGGGCCGCGGCAGCGACAGCACGAGCCCGGTGGGACGACCCAGCGGGCGCAGGCGCAGCCGGAGGTCGTCACCCTTCGGCAGCTCGTACCCCGCTGCCCGGGCCAGAGCCAGCGCCGCCGGCACCTCGTGCCCGCCCTCCGACCCCCCGGTGTCGGGTGACCCATCGGCCACACGACGATGCCGGACGTCGAGGAGGGAGCCGGCGTAGTCCTCGCTCGTGCCCACGACGCGTGGGATGCCGGCCAGCCGAGCGAGGAGCGCCATGGGCAGCGGGCTCTGGTGGAAGGAGGTGAAGATGACCGCCTCGTCGTAGCCGCCCTCCTTCAGCCGCTCGACAAGGGCGAGCAGGCCCGGGGAGTCGACGGGTGGCGGTTCGTAGCCGACCCACGGCGCGTCGAAGGTGATGACGTCGTCGATGCCGGGGAGCAGCTCGGCCGCGGGCGCGCCGGCTGGCGAGACGAGCAGGTCGAGGCGGCTCGCGCCGTTGCGCAGGGCGCGCAGTGCCGGCCCCATGAGCAGGACGTCTCCGAGGCTGTCGAGGCGGACGGCGAGCACCGCGCGGCTGGGTTGAGACAGTTCAGACACGGCCCCGCCCCCGTGCCAGGGCGACGTCGACCGCGGCGGACAGGGTCTGCGCCACCCACGGCGCCGACTCGATCTCCTCGGTCCTCGTCACGGGCGTGGGGACCAGGATCCCCGTCGCTCCCGCTGCGCGCGCCGCGAGGACGTCCGCCCCGATGTCGCCGATGACGACGCACCTCGTCGGGTCGACCCCGAGGCGCCGGGCCGCCGCGCGGACGAGTCCGGGCCGTGGCTTCCGACACTCGCAGCCGTCGTCGGGCCCGTGGTGGCAGACCTCCCATGCATCGAACGGCCCGATCGCCCGGTCGATCCGATCGTTGACGGCTCTCACGTCGTCCGCGCTGATCAGGCTCCGTGCCACGCCTGACTGGTTCGTGATGACTCCGACGCGAATTCCCTTGATGCGCAGGCGATCGACTGAATGGCGTGCGTCGGGCAGCGGGCGGACGTGCTCCGGGTTGCCGTTGTAGGGCACGTCCTCGACGAGCGTGCCGTCCCGGTCGAAGAGCACCGCCTCGACCGGAGGAGGCCACGGTTCGGCGTTGCGGTGCCGCCACCACCCGGTGAGGCGGTGGGCCACGGCGAGAGGCGGGATCACGGCGCTCGTCCAGGCCATCGTGGCGACCTCACGCGGCGTCCTCGGTCCCGGTGCGATGCGGCGCAGCATGAAGTCCCCGGTGAGCCCCAGCCAGGCTGCGGCGCCCAACGCCCCGATCCGGGTGCTGCGCATCCCCAGACCAGCCAGTCCTGCCGCCGCGGCCAGCGTCGTCGCCGCGTGCCAGGGCAGCCGACCGCGACCGGTCCCCGCGCGACGGCGCCAGTCCCTGCCATGGAGTCGGCGCATCAGCGCGTCGTCGATGTTGCCGCGCTGCACGCGCAGGCTCACCGACGAATCCGCCGGCCGCACCGGGTGCAGGACGTGCCGCTCTCCGGTCGTGAGCTGCCAGCCGGCCTCCCGAACGCGCAGTGCGAGGTCGGCGTCCTCGCGATAGGCCCTGGGGAAGCGCTCGTCGAAGCCGTCGACCTCCCACAGCGCTTCGGCCCGGTACGCCAGGTCGGCGGTGGCCCACTCGGCCCGCTCGAGACCAGCGGTTGACCGCTCCCAGTCGGTGGGCCGTCGCCCTTCGGGCAGGGGCACCCGGATCCGGCCCTGCACGCCGCCGACCCGGTCGCCGCCCGCTGCCGCGAGATCGTGCTGGAGCGCGAGCGCCCAGCCCTCCGGCACGACCACGTCGTCGTCGAGGAACGCGATCCACGGGGTCCGGGCCAGGCGTGCGCCGAGGTTGCGGGCCGCCGCTGGGCCCCGGCCGAGGCCCAGCACGATGCGCACGGAGACCCGGCTGGCGACCTCCTCGGGCACCTGGATCGCCGGGGTGGGTTCGGGGCGGTCGTCGACCACGATGACCTCGGCTGCCGTCAGCCCTTCCTGACGAGCGAGGCCCACGAGCAGCTCGGTCAGGGTGGGTCGCCCCACGGTGGGAATGACGACGGTGTGGTCTGTCGTCCCCCGAGCCAGGCCCACTTCTGCCGTCACGTCGACCCCTGCGCGGTGAGTGCGGCGCGGCGCACGAGGTGGCCACCCAGGACGAGCGCGTCGACCGGCGTCGATCCGAAGAGCTCGAGAGCGTCCCTCGGGGCGTCCACCATGGGACGTCCCGCGGTGTTCAGGCTCGTGTTGATGACGACGGGCAGGCCGGTCCGGCGCTCGAACTCCCGGATCACGCCGGCCAGTCGCGGCTGGCTCGCCGCGTCCACCGTCTGGATGCGGGCCGTGCCGTCGACGTGCACCACCGCCGGGATGCGGTCGACCCACTCGGGAGCGACCCGATGGACGAACAGCATGTAGGGACTCGGGATCGGTCCCTCGTGGAAGATCTCGGCGGCCCGGTCCAGGAGCACCATCGGCGCGACGGGCCGGAACTGCTCGCGGCCCTTGACGTCGTTGAGCCTCTCGAGGTTCGCGGCATGGCCGGGGTGCGCCAGCAGTGACCGGTGCCCGAGCGCACGTGGCCCGAACTCGCTCCGGCCGTCGAACCACGCGATGACCCCGTTGGCCGCCAGGATGTCCGCGACCTCGCCGGCCAGGTCATCCGGTGTGGTGAACGGCACCGCCGCCGTGCGCAGTGCGGCGGCCAGCTCCTCGTCGCTCCAGCCGCGCCCCAGTGCGGCCGTCGTGAAGGGCTCGGCGAGCGTCGAGCCGCCGTTGCCGCGGGCGAGGTCCGCCGTCAGCTGCAAGGCCGCGCCGAGGGACGTCCCCGCATCGCCGGCGGCGGGCTGCACCCACACGTCCTCGAACGGCGTCTCCCGCCACAGCCTGCTGTTGGCGACGCAGTTGAGCGCCACCCCGCCTGCGAGGCACAGAGTCCGGTCGCCGGTGCGCGCATGGAGCCATGTGGCGAGGTCCACGAGCACCTCTTCGAGCCGCGCCTGGACGCTGCAGGCGAGGTCGGCATGCGCCTCGGACCACTCGCCGTCGCCCTTGGGGCGCGCGGGCGCGAACTCCGACCACTCCGGGATGGGCGCCTCGAACCCTCCGGTCTCGGTGGCGACCAGGGTCTCCCGGAACCGGCCGAGGTGCCGCGGACGACCGTAGGACGCCAGGGCCATGACCTTGAACTCGTCGCTGGAGCGGAGGAAGCCGAGGTGCTCCGTCAGGGACTCGTAGAGCAGGCCGAGCGAGTGGGGCAGCTGCTGGGTCGCCAGCGTGTCCAGGCGCCCGTCCTCATAGCGGCCGGACAGGTGCGAGGCCTGCTCGCCTCGGCCGTCGAGCACGAGAACGCTGGACGGCCGGCCCCGCTGCGCGACCGGGGCGGCCAGGGCAGCCGACGCGGCATGGGCGACGTGGTGCGCGACGAAGCGCACCTTCGACCGGTCCAGGCCGGGCAGAGCGGACGCGATGAACTCTGGCGCGCGCTCGGCGTAGAGCCGCCTCAGGTGGTCCCAGGGGTCGTCGAGCCCCATGTCCTCCGCCGGCTTGGCCAGTTGCGGGTCGAAGGAGTACGCGACCGCATCGAGGTCCTGCGGCGCCAGGCCCGCGTGTTCGAGACACCAACGCATGGACAGCTCCGGCAGCTCCCAGGCCGAGAAGGGCACGGGCCGCTTGCCGTGCTTGCGCCGGCTGAACCGCTCCTCCTCCGCCGCGGCGACAAGACGTCCGTCGATGACGAGCGCGGCCGACGGGTCGTGGAACAGCGCGTTGACTCCCATCACTTTCACACCGAAGCGTTACCCATGCCCGCCGGATCAACGCGCCGACGCAGCATTCCTGTGAGAGTCCGTATGCCGCTGAGCTCGCTCCCAGCGCCAACGAGCAGTGCTCCTCGGGTTGAGTGAGAGCAGCGCCCGCGCACGACTATCCGAGGTCGCGGAGGCGGGGCAGCTGGGTCGTCAGCTCCTCCGCGATGGCGACCGGGTTCGGGCCGCTGACAATGAGCACGAAGTCGGTGATTCCGACCTCAACGAATGACGTGGCGGTTGCTGCAGCCTGGTCCACGGTGTCCGCGCCGACCCGGAGCTGGACCGATCGCCGGATCTCACCCGGATCCCGCCCGAGGTCTGCGCAGTGCTGGTCGAGGACCGCGGACGACGCGGCGACCTCGGCAGGAGAGCCACCCGCGGCGTTCCACACGTCCGCGTGCCGTGCGGCGATCCGGAGCGTACGTCGGGGCCCGGAACCACCGATCCAGATCGGCGGGTACGGCCGTTGGACGGGCTTGGGCTCGGCCACCGCATCCTGGAGCCGGTAGTGCTTGCCGGAAAAGCTCGTCCGCGGCTGGGTCCACAGCCCCCGGATGATCTGGAGGCTCTCCTCCAGCCGGTCGGCGCGGTCCTTCCGGGTGCCGAGGTCCAGCCCGAGCATGGTGTGCTCGTTCTCGGCCCAGCCGGCCCCGATGCCGAAGTCCAGGCGCCCGCCGGAGAGGTGGTCGACGGTGACCGCCATCTTCGCCAGCACCCCCGGATGGCGGTACGTGTTGCCCACGACGGCGCACCCGATCCTCGTGCGTGCCGTCACCTGGGCCATGGCCGCGAGCAACGTCCAGGTCTCGAAGATGTCTCCGTCATCCCGCGGCCCCAGCGTGGCGAAGTGATCCATGACCCAGCAGCTGTCGAAGCCTCCCTCGTCGGCGACCCGCCAGAGGTCACGCAGCTGGTCGATGGTCGCGTCCTGGCTGAGCTTGAGCCCGAAGCGTAGTGAGGTCACCCACCAGTCATACCCGATGCCGCCGGGCACTGGCCTCTGCGCAGGCGCCGAGAGAGGTGTCGGGGAGCCAGCCCAGCGGCATACGGCATCGCCTTGAGGCGGCATACTCGCGGGGTGAAGAACCTCAACGAGCGGATTCCGTCGAACCCGGATCCCGATGCTCTCTACGAGGCCTTCACCGGCTGGGCGGCGGAGCAGGGCCTGATGCTCTACCCGCACCAGGACGAGGCGTTCCTCGAGGTTCTGGGCGGCAGCAACGTCATCCTCTCGACGCCGACCGGGTCGGGGAAGTCGCTGGTCGCGACGGCCGCGCACTTCACGGCCCTCGCTGAGGACCGGGTCTCCTTCTACACGGCCCCTGTCAAGGCGCTCGTGTCCGAGAAGTTCTTCGCCCTCGTCGACCAGTTCGGCGCCGAGAACGTCGGGATGATCACCGGCGATGCGTCGGTCAACTCCGACGCCCCCATCATCTGCTGCACGGCCGAGATCCTCGCCAACCTCGCCCTGCGCGAGGGGGCGGCCGCCGATGTCGGCCTCGTCATCATGGACGAGTTCCACTTCTACTCGGAGCCGGATCGCGGCTGGGCCTGGCAGGTGCCGATCCTCGAGCTCCCACAGGTCCAGTTCATCCTCATGTCTGCGACCCTCGGCGACGTGACCATGTTCCGGGACGACCTCACCCGGCGGAGCGGACGGGCCACCGCGGTCATCACCGGTACCGAACGGCCTGTTCCCCTCGAGTTCTCCTACGCCGAGACCCCGGTCAACGAGACCATCGAGGAGCTGCTCGAGCGCGACCGGGCGCCTGTCTACGTCGTGCACTTCACGCAGGCCGCCGCGCTCGAGCGCGCCCAGGCCCTGGTGGGCGCGCGGATCACGACGCGCCAGGAACGGGACGCGATCGCCGACCGGATCGGTGGCTTCCGCTTCGGGGCCGGCTTCGGGCGGACCCTGTCACGGCTCGTGCGCCACGGCATCGGCGTGCACCACGCGGGGATGCTGCCGAAGTACCGCCGCCTCGTCGAGCAGCTCGCGCAGGACGGCCTGCTCAAGGTCATCTGCGGCACCGACACGCTCGGCGTCGGGATCAACGTGCCGATCCGGACCGTCCTGCTCACGGGGCTGACGAAGTTCGACGGGACGAAGCAGCGGCTGCTCAAGGCCCGCGAGTTCCACCAGATCGTCGGGCGGGCCGGCCGGGCGGGTTTCGACGTGCGTGGCTGGGTCGTCGCGCAGGCGCCGGAACACGTCATCGAGAACCTCCGTGCCCTCGAGAAGGCAGGCGACGACCCCAAGAAGCAGCGAAAGGTCCAGCGCAAGAAGGCGCCCGAGGGTTTCGTGAGCTGGTCACGCGAGACGTTCGAGCGGCTGATCGCCGCCGAGCCGGAGCCGCTCCAGCCCAGGCTGCGGATGTCCCACGCGGTGCTCATCAACCTCCTTGCCAGAGAGGGAAATCCGGTCGCGCATGCCGTCCGTCTCATCAGGGAGAGCCACCATGACGACAAGGACCAGCGACGGCTGGGGCGCCATGCGCTCGTGCTGGCCAGGGAGCTGCTGACGTCCGGCGTCGTCGAACGGCTGACCACCGCCGACGCGTCCGGGCGGCGTCATGCGCTGACGATCGACCTCCAGCGCGACTTCGCCCTCAACCAGCCGCTCGCGCCGTTCGCCCTTGCCGTGATGGACACGCTCGACCCGGAGTCGGAGACGTATGCCCGCGACATCGTGTCGGTCATCGAGGCGATCCTCGAGGACCCCCGACAGGTGCTCTGGGCCCAGGAGCACAGGGCCCGCGGAGAGGCCGTCGCAGCGATGAAGCTCGACGGCGTCGAGTACGAGGAGCGGATGGAGCGCCTCGAGGAGGTCACGTGGCCCAAACCCCTGGGAGAGCTGCTCGAGGCGATGCTCGCGACCTACCGGCAGACCCATCCGTGGGTCTCGGCCGATGCCCTGTCGCCGAAGTCGGTGGTCCGCGAGATGTACGAGCGCGGCATGACGTTCAACGAGCTCATCTCGGCCTACGGCCTCTCACGCTCCGAGGGCCTGGTGCTGCGCTACCTCAGCGACGCCTACCGGACCCTGCGGCACACCGTCCCCGAGTCCCACCGCAGGGACGAGCTCGACGACGTCATCGAGTGGCTCGGCGAGCTGGTCCGGCAGACCGACTCGAGCCTGCTCGACGAGTGGGAGGACCTCGTCAACCCGTCGGAGGCCCTGTCGACAGCACTGGCGCGGGCGGAGGTCTCGCCACCGACCCGGCCGATCACGGCCAACGAACGGGCGTTCACGGTGCTCATCCGCAACGCGATGTTCCACCGGGTCGAGCTCGCGTCGCGGGACCAGTGGGAGTCGCTCGGCCAGCTCGAGTCTCGCGTCGCCGAGCTGACCGACCCGCCGCAGAAGGTCGTCATGGACGCGCAGGCGTGGAACGACGCGCTCGGTGCCTACTATGACGAGCACGACTCGATCGCGACCGACCAGGAGGCCCGTTCGCCCTCCCTGCTGCAGGTCGAGAAGCTGCCCGAGCGGTGGCGCCTGCGGCAGGTCGTCGTCGACCCGGAGGGCGACCTCGACTGGGGCGTCACTGCGGAGATCGACCTCGCTGCGAGCGACGAGGCCAGCGCCGCGGTCCTCACGGTCACCGGCTTCGAGCGACTCGGCGGCTAGGGCAGCAGCACGACCTTGCCCATCGTCCGGCGCGACTCGAGGTCGGAGTGGGCCCGGGCCGCCTCGTCGAGCGGGTAGGTCGTCACCAACGGTGTCCAGTGTCCCGTGGCCACCCGTTCGAGGGCCCGGCTCGCAAGGCCCGGAATCCCACCCGGCAGGGCAAGCATCCGCGCTCCGAGGGACCACGACACGGTGAGCGCCCGCTCGACGACGTCCGCCGTCGTGAACTCGGTCGGCTCTCCCGACGAGTACCCGAACATGACGAGGCGACCACCGGGCCGCATCAGCTCGAGCGTCCGCCGGCCGACGTCGCCACCGACCCCGTCATAGCCCACGCTGACCTCGCCGACCGCCTCACGCACTCGCTCGTCCCAGCCGTCCTCGCTGTAGTCTCCGACGTGCGACAGACCGAGCGTCCGCAGTCGCTCGACCTTCTCGCGGCTCCCGGCCAGCGCCACCACGGCCGCGCCGGCATCTCTCGCGCTCTGGGCCAGAAGCCAGCCGAGGCCTCCCGCCGCCGAGGGAATGAGCACCGTGTCGGTGGGCCCGACCGGCTCGCTCTCGAGAATGCCCATGGCGGTCCGACCGGTGCCGACCGCCGCGATGGCTTCCGGGAAGTCGACGTCGTCGGGCAGGCCGAAGAGCTTTCCGGGATCGGTGACCGCCTGCGATGCATAGCCGCCGGGGACCATCCCGAGGTGGGCCACGATGCGCCGTCCGAGCCATTCGGGTGGCACCTCGGAGCCGATCGCGTCGACGACCCCGGCCACCTCCCGGCCGGGAATGGTGGGCAGCTCCGGCGGTGGCATCGGCCCGGGCTTCCCCCAACGCAAGGTCGTGTCGAGGAGGTGCACGCCACTCGCCTCGACGGCGATGCGCACCTGTCCCGGCTCAGGCATGAGGTCGGGCAGGTCCTCAGGCATGAGGTTCTCCGCTGGGCCGAACTCCTGAAGTCTGATCGCTCGCACACCCTCAGGCAACAACGTGAAGCCGACTTGAGATCCAGTCATTTTCGAGCGCAAACCGCGGCGCGCGGGTAAGGGAAGGTCAAACACGGCGAAAGGACGTTCCACGATGACGAACATGGACGCGGGTCAGGTCAGAAGCGTGGCCCGACGAGCAGAGAACCAAGACGCACTCCTGATGGCGGCTCGGGTGGGATACGCCATCAACGGCGTGCTGCACCTGCTCATCGGCTGGATCGCCCTCTCGCTCGCCTGGCGCTTGGGCGCATCCGAGAGCGCGGACCAGTCGGGGGCGCTCGGCGCACTGGCCTCGAACACGTTCGGGCGGTTCCTGCTCTGGGTCGCCGTCGTCGGCTGGCTCGGCCTCGGCCTGTGGCATCTCCTCCAAGCCGTGCTCAGCCGCGGTGAGGTGAAGGACCGGCTCAAGTACGCCGCCAAGGGCCTCACCTACCTGGCACTGGCCTGGCTGGCGTTCGCGTTCGCCCGCGGGACCGGATCTTCCAGCTCGCAGCAGACGTCCGACTTCACTGCCAGCCTGATGAGCCAGCCGTTCGGGACTGCCCTCGTCATCCTCGTCGGCCTGGTCACCGTCGGCGTCGGCGTGTACCACATCCACAAGGGCTGGAAGCGGAAGTTCCTCGCCGACCTCCAGGAGCAGCCGGGCGAGACGGTCGAGAAGCTCGCCCGCTTCGGCTACATCGCCAAGGGCGTCGCCCTGATCGTCGTCGGCGGCCTCTTCGGGATCGCCGCGCTCGAGAACGACCCCGACGAGGCCACTGGCCTCGACGGGGCCCTCAAGACCCTCCTCGAGGCACCTGCCGGACAGTGGATCGTGACCCTCGTCGCCCTGGGCTTCATCGCCTTCGCGGTCTACTCGTTCGTCCGAGCGAAGAAGGCTCGCGTCTGAAGCCTGCTCAGTCGCGGCGTCGTCTGAGCCAGTGCCAGGCCAGCAGGGCGCAGACGACGCCGTTGAGGACGCCGAGCAGGACGTCGGTCAGGTGGTGCATCCCGCGGTAGAGCCGCGCGTAGGACACGAGGATCGGCACGAGGATGCAGACCACGGTGACGAGCCGGCGCAGCCATATCCGCTCGATCCGTTGCGCCATGAAGGCGAAGGTCAGGAAGAGCGCCGTCGCGGCACCGACGTGGCCGCTGGGGTAGCTCGACGTCGGCGGCGCCGGGTCGAGCTTCTCGACATCGGGCCGCTCGCGTCCGACGATCCACGCCGCGATGACGAAGATCGTGGCCTGGATCGAGATGGCGATCGCGGGGATGGCGGCATACCACCACTGCCTCGTCCGCCAGAGGATGATCAGACTGATGACGGCGCAGGTGCCGATGATGATCTCGGTGTTGCCGAGGCGCGACCAGATGTCCGTCGTCGTGTCCCACAGCGCCGTCCGGGACCGGCCCTCCTGCAGCTCCCGGTTGACCGCCGCCTCGTCCTCGAGACCGCCGAAAGGCCCCATGATGAGCCAACCGGTCGAGACGATGGTGGCGAAGAGCACGAGACTGGGCCCGAGCACCCGGGCGGCGGCGTCCCGAACGGCCTCCCGCCCGCTGGGTCTGGACTCGTCACGCTGCCAGCGGTGGAGGTCAACGCTCATCGTCGTCACTTTCCTCAGGGGGTAGGGGGTTGAGCTCGTGCGGCTCGGGGCCCGCCGTGCCCTCGGGAGGCGGCGGGGCGTGGTGTTGGCTCGGGTTCCAGCCCAGGTAGCCGATGTAGGAGGCGATGCCGAGCCCGGCGCCGAAGACGAGTCCGGCGAGGACGTCCGAGGGGAAGTGCACCCCGAGGAAGACCCGGTCTGCCGCCGTGAGCAAGGCATACGCAGCCGCTCCGACGAGCACGACCCGACGAGCACGCGGCGAGAGGACCGGCCAGACGAGCAGCGTGACGATGGTCGCCACGGCGGCGGCGTTGGCGGCGTGGCCGGACGGGAAGCTGTAGCCCGGCGCGTGTGACACCGGGTCGCTCACCACGGGCCGGGCACGCTGGACGACCTCCTTGAGCAGCAGCTGGAGGTTCCACGCCACCATCATCGTGAGGAACGCCCACAGGGCCCGCGTCTTGAGCCCATGACGCCGCCAGATGACAACGCAGACGAGGGTCGCGGCGATGTACGGCCACTTGGGCTGGGTCAGCTCCTGCCAGACGACGAAGAACTGGCGCAGTCCGGGGTGCTCGCGGGTGAGGTTCGTGGCGGCAACGATGGCCTTCTCGTCCAGCTCGATGACTGGAAGGAACTTCTGTCGCACGAGGAAGGCGAGGGCCGTCACGGGGACGGCGAAGGCGAGTCCGTAGCCGGCCGCCTTGAGCATGCGACGACCTCTGCCGTATGCCGCTGAGCGCGCTTCCGGCGCAGGTGCAGCTCGGCGGGTGGCTTGGTCAGCCATGGCGCACCAGGAGGGACTGGGGGTCCACTCGGATGTCGAGGCGCCGGCGGGCGCCGATGGGGTCGCCGTCGATCTCGGCCTCGATCGGTCGCTCCGCCTCGATGGTGAACTCATGGCCGCGCATCCGGTCGAGGCGTTTGTGGCCGACCCGGTGCCGGCTGGCGATGTCAGCGACCACGGAGGCCCAGCCGAAGGCGCCGCGGGGAGCGATGACGACGGCGTCGAGCACGCCGTCGTCGACCTTGGCGTCCGGCATGAGCTCGAGCCCGCCCTGGAGCGTGCCACAGTTGCCGACGATGACGGTCCGGGCGTGTCGCCGGAGGCGGTCACCCGGCGCCCCGACGATGCCGCTTCCGCCGGACGAGCCGACGCGGACGGGGAAGCCGCGACCCATCAGGTTGCGGAACCCGGACATGACGTAGGCGGGCCACCCGAGCACTCCCTTCACCCGCTCGCTCGTGCCGGCCATGATCTCGCCGTCGAAGCCGAGCCCGGTCATGATGAGGAAGACCTCCTCCGGGTCGTCGTCGGCCGCGACGAACCCGACGTCGATGGGCAGGTCCGACCCGCTGAGCAGCGGCTCCATCGCATGCTCGGTCGAGTCCACCGGTAGGTCGAGGTTGCGCGCCAGGAGGTTGCCGGTCCCACCGGGCAGGAGTCCCAGCGCGACGCCCGTGCCAACGAGCGCCGTTGCGACGGCACGGACCGTACCGTCGCCCCCGAGGGTGGCAACCACGTCCGCGCCTGCCTCGACCGCCTCCCGCCCCTGCTTCTCGCCGGTCTCCTCGGGCGTCGTCTCGATCCACGTGGGCTGCTCCCAGCCGTGCCGTCGGCAGGCCTCGGCGACCACGCGCTGGTCAGCGTCGAGGTCCTCGACCTTCATCGGGTTGTAGACGACGGTGAGTCGTCGCCGAGCGTCCGGCATGCTGCATCTTCCTCGCTGGGGGGCACTGCACCTATGACGTACCCCAGCGAGTCGCCGGGTTATCGGAGGTCAGGAAGCCGAACCGGCCGCGGCGGTCGGCGCCGCTGCCGACCCGTGCTGGAGCGACTCGAGCAGCGCCGAGGTGAACTGCGGCAGGTCGTCGGGCTTGCGGCTCGTCGTGACGTTGCCGTCCTGGACGACCGTCTCGTCGACCCAGTCGCCCCCGGCGTTGCGGATGTCCGTCTTGAGGCTCGGCCACGAGGTGACCCTCCGTCCCGATACGACGTCGGCCTCGACGAGCATCCACGGCGCGTGACAGATGGCCGCGACCGGCTTGCCAGACGCGACGAACTCCTTGACGAGGGCGACCGCCTGCTGGTCCTGGCGGAGGGCGTCCGGGTTCGCCACGCCGCCCGGGAGGACGAGCGCGTCGAAGTCACCGACCCGGGCATCGGACACGGTCAGGTCGACCTGCTGCGTGTCGGCCTTGTCGAGGTGCGTGAACATCTGGACCGAGCCCGACTTCGGGCTGACGAGCACCGCCTCGTGACCGGCGTCCGTGACGGCCTTCCACGGCTCGGTCAGCTCGATCTGCTCGACCCCTTCGGCGGCGACGAGGAATGCGACCTTCTTGGACATCGGCTCATCCCTTTCGGTGAGTGGACGCCAGGGCAGGGCGTCGCTGGGTGCTGGTCATCGCGCCCTTACCCCGCCGGCCGCGGAGGTCACGGGGGCAGCAGAGCCAGCTCAGCGGCATACGGCCTAGTGCTTGGCGCCCAGCCGCGTCTCCTCTTCCCGCACCCACAGGCCGACCAAGCCCTGGAAGTGGGCCATGAAGCGGTCCCGCTCGTGCTCGGGATAGGTCAGGTCCACCGTGGTACGCAGCAGCTGGTGGAACGCCTCGCTCCGGAACCACTCGAGGGCGGCGGCATCGAAATGAGGCAGGTACTGCGCGCACCACTCGTCGTAGGCCGCGGTCTCGAAGTACTCGTCGGCGATCGCGAGGTAGGCGTCGAGCTTCTCCTCGTCGTTGAGGTCCTCGCGGTCGGCCACGTCGAAGTACCGCCGGGTCTCGAGGCCGACGGTCCTGGAGCGACGCCCGGTGACGAGGCAGTACGCCGACCAGCGCACGAGCGCCTTGATGGCCCAAGGGAAGTAGTAGTGCAGCGAGGTGACGGCCACGTCCGGGCAGGCGTTCGCGTAGTCGATGGGATAGACCTCGTCGCCCTTGACGAGCATCTCGCAGGAGTTGAACTCCCAGCTGAACAGGGCGTTGACGATCCTGCTGATGGCGGCCGTCTCGTGCCCGGCCCGCGGGCTGAGGAAGCCGTGGCTGACGGCGTAGCGGTTGTGCATCGGCTCGTCCGGGCGGAAGTTCATCACCATCGTCTCGGGGCCGATGGACAGCGCGCGCGCGAAGACGTCGTAGTCGATCGTCGCCTGCAGGTGCATGAGCATCTCGCCCGACGCGTCATAGGCGCGGACGAGGTCCTGCTCGTCGTCGATCCGGGAGACGCCACGCCAGCCGCCGCCGTCGAAGGGCTTCATGTAGAGCGGGTAGCCGAGGTCGTTCGCGACCTGCTTGAGGTCGAAGGGACGGTTGTACCTCGCGCTCGTGTAGGCCCAGCGGACGTTGTCGACCGGGTTCTTGTAGGGCACGAGGATGGTCTCCGGCACCTTGAGCCCGAGCCGCATGAGAACGCAGTAGGCGCTGTGCTTCTCCATCGCCTGAAAGGTGAACGGGCTGTTGAGCAGGTAGGTGTCGTTGACGAGCGCGGCCTTCTTGAGCCACTCGCGCGGGTGGTAGTACCAGTGGGCGAGCCGGTCGATGACGAGCTCGGTCCGGACCGGCTGGCGCAGGTCGAACGGCTCGATCGTCAGTCGCTCGGACGTCAGCTCATGCGTCACGCCATCCTCGGTCGTGATCGGTCCGACCAGCCCGAGCAGCGCTTCGAAGGCCGTCGGCCAGTCCTCCTCTGCACCGAGCAGCAAGCCGATGAGATGCGTGCGGTGGCCGGCCATGTGAGCCTCCTGTTCGATCGCCTGCGTGCCCCGATCCTTGCAGGAATGTCAACAGAAGTGGCCGTATGCCATCGAGTCGGCGCTCGAACCCGTTCTCGGCAGGCTCACCCGGGCCGCATCACCCGTCAGCCTCGACGGCTCTCCCCTCCCGCTGCGGGCACCGGGCGAGTACGGACCGCCGACCTGACGTGGCCTGACTGGGTACGTGCGCTCAGGAGACCGGGGTCCGCAGCGCCTGCGCCCGGCGACTGATGTCGGCACAGTCGAGGCAGACCTCCTCGGGGACGACCCCGATCCGCATGAGCTGGGCGAAGAGAACGCAGCCGACGCACAGGCCGAGGAGCGACTCGAGCGCGGGGAAGACCACCATGACCACCGTGATTCCGATGACGGCGACAAGCGGTCCCTCGGCGCCGGTTGCCACGGACAACCCGTAGGCGAGCGTTGCCGTCGCGGTGAGGGCGGCACCGATGGCAGCCGCGAAGCGCTTCGGCGGCCCCGCGGTGGGGCGCGGCGCGGCCGGCACGCGTGGTCGGACCCAGGACTGGACCATCCGCGCGACGGGGCTGCGGCGCGGCCCCAGCGTGGCGCGGAGCGTGAAGTCCACGGCGAGCAGCGACAGGAGCCACCACTGCTGACTGGCCAACGTGGCAACGGACACGAGGAGGACGACGGCCGCGATGAGTCGGACCGTCACGTCGTCGACGATGTCCGGGAAGGGCGAGGAGCGCATGTTCCATTATGCATTGCATAAGCACCGCTTATGAAATGCATTCCGCCACATGGACGACCCCCTGCTCCGATCGAGTGAACACAGTTCGGGCCGAATGGTGTTCACTCGATCAGGGTGGGTCGGGGAGGCTCAGTGGCGCAGGAAGCGGAGCGCGGCCACCGCGACCACGACGAACAGAAGGGCGCCCAACCCGGCCACGACGTTGAGGCTCGTCGTGAAGGCGCCCTGCGCGGCAGTGACCAGCTCACGGCCGGCGGCCCCGGGAAGGGTGGACGCTGCCTGGACCGCGCCGGCCAGGGAGTCGAGCGCAACGGTGGTGCCGCTGGAAGCGTGCTCAGCGGCATACGGCGCAAGCTCGTCCCGGTAGACGAAGGTGGCGAGCGAACCCAGCCCCGCGACTCCCACCGCCACCCCGAACTCGCCGGAGGTCTCGGACATCGACGCCACCGAGCCGGCGCGCTCGGGCGGCGCGGACTGCATCATCACGGACATCGTCAGGGTCGACGGAAGCATGATGCCGAACGAGGCGAGCGACATCCCGAGGACGAGCAGGCCGAGTCCCGCAGCCGGCGCGATCTGGGTGTACGCGGCCAGGCCCGTCGCGCAGATGCCGAGTCCCGCGGCCATCGTGCGGCCGGTACCGAGCCTGCGGGCGATCATGGCGGAGGAGGACGAGCCGAGCAGGAGGGCGACGTTGGCCGGGAGCATCCACAGGCCGGCACCGAGCGGGTCGAGCCCCGCGACGAGCTGGAGCCACTGTGTACTGAGGAACGAGACGCCCGCCATGACGACTCCGCCGATGAGCATGACGGCCAGCGCCGTCGAGAAGGACCGGCTGCGGAAGAGTGTCAGGTCAACGAGCGGGTTCTCGATCCGGCGCTGCCGACGGATGAAGAGCACGGCCATGGTCAGTCCGGCGGTCACAGCGGCAGCGGCGATGGCACGGTCGCCACCGCGAGCGATCTCCTTGAAGCCGTGGATGATCGGCAAAATCATCGCCAGGGACAGGAGCGCGCTGGCGAGGTCGACCCTCGCGCCGGACTGCCGCTCGGACTCGGGCAGGACCCGGTGACCGACGACGACGAGCAGGACCATGAACGGCACGCCGAGCAGGAACGCCGAGCCCCACCAGAAGTGCTGGAGCAGGAGCCCACCGACGAGGGGGCCGACCGCCATGCCGCCCATGAAGCAGCTGAACCAGATGCCAATGGCGGTCATCATCGACTTCTCGTCGGTGAAGATGGTGCGGATGAGGCCCATCGTCGAGGGCATGAGCGTGGCCCCGGCGACACCGAGGACGGCTCGCCAGAAGACGAGCTCTCCCGGCGACGAGGCATACGCGGCGAACACGCTGGCGACGCCGAAGGCAACGGCGCCGATGAGCAGCAGGCGCTTGCGGCCGACCCGGTCCCCGACCGCACCCATCGTCACGAGGAAGCCGGCGAGGACGAACGAGTAGATGTCGAGCATCCACAGCTGCTGGGTCGTGCTCGCACCAAGGTCGGCGGAGAGGGCAGGCAGGGCGAGGTAGAGCACGCTGACGTCCAGGCTGAGCAGCAGCGCCGTCAGGGCCAGGACGGCCAGGGCCACCCACTGACGGGTCGACCGGGTGATCTCGAGCGTCTGTTCGTTGGTCGACGCCGCTGCGATCTCAGTGGTCGTGCTCATGCGACTTCCTCCGGTCAGGTGATGGGCGTTTGCTGCCTTTCACCTCTGTGTCGACCGGGGAGGTCACCCTTCGACACGACCACCGAGATCGTGCCCGCGAGCTGTCCGCTCGGGGTCAGATCGTGGCGCCGACGACGTCCCTCTCCTCTGCGAAGTGGCACGCGCTGGGGTGGCCCGATCCGGGCCTGATCTCGAGGGCCGGCTCCTCCTGCGCGCAGATCTCCTGGGCCTTCCAGCACCGGGTGCGGAAGCGGCACCCGGACGGCGGGTTGGCCGGCGATGGCACGTCACCCTCGAGGATGATGTGGTCGCGACGCTCCCGAAGGGTCGGGTCGGGCACGGGGACCGCCGACAGCAGAGCCTGGCTGTAGGGGTGGGTCGTGTGCTCGTAGATCTCGTCCTCCACGCCCGTCTCGACGATCTTGCCGAGGTACATCACCGCCACGCGGTCGGCGATGTGACGCACGACCGACAGGTCGTGGGCGATGAAGATGTAGGCCAGCCCCAGCTCGTTCTGGAGCTTTTCGAGCAGATTGACGACCTGCGCCTGGATCGACACGTCGAGCGCGCTGACCGGCTCGTCGCAGACGATGATCTCGGGGTTGAGCGCCAGTGACCGGGCGATGCCGATGCGCTGGCGCTGGCCGCCCGAGAACTGGTGCGGGTAGCGGTTGATGTGGTCGGCGTTCAGGCCGACCAGGTCGATCAGCTCGCGGACCCTGGCGGTGCGGCCCTTCTTCGGCACCACCTCGGGGTGGATGTCGAAGGGCTCGCCGATGATGTCGCCCACAGTCATGCGGGGGTTGAGCGACGTGTACGGGTCCTGCATGACCATCTGGATGTTGCGGCGGACCTTGCGCATGTCGCGCGCGGAGACCGCGGCCAGGTCATTGCCCTTGAGCATGATCCTGCCCTCGGTGGGCTTCTCGAGGCCGACGAGAAGGCGGGCGAGCGTCGACTTGCCACAGCCCGACTCACCCACGACCCCGAGCGTCTCGCCGCGACGCAGCTGGATGTTGACGCCGTCAACGGCACGCACGGCACCGATCTGCTTCTTGAAGACGATGCCCTGCGTCAGCGGATAGTGCTTGCGCAGGCCCTCGGTCGCGAGGACCACCTCACCGATCCTGCTCGGCGTCTCGGTCACAGGAGTCTCGGTCATGACTCGATGACCTCCCTCCAGTAGTGGCACGCGGCGATCCGGTCCACGTCGACGTCATAGTGGGGTGGCTCCGGCGCAACCTTGCAGTTGTCCTGGGCGAACCTGCACCGCGGGTGGAAGGCACAGCCCGGCGGGATGTTGGTCAGGACCGGGGGCAGGCCCTTGATGACGGCGAGCTCCTGCCCCTTCATGTCGACGCGGGGGATCGACTCGAGCAACGCCTTGGTGTAGGGGTGGGCAGGCCGCGCGTAGATGTCGCCGACCGGGGCGTCCTCGACGACCCGTCCGGCGTACATCACCGAGATCTCGTCCGCAACGTCGGCCACGACCCCCATGTCATGGGTGATGAGGATCAGGCTCATGTTCCGCTCGTTCTGGAGCTCGGACAACAGCCCCATCACCTGCGCCTGGACCGTGACGTCGAGGGCCGTCGTCGGCTCGTCGGCGATGAGGATCTCGGGCTCGAGGGCCAGGGCCATCGCGATCATGACGCGCTGGCGCATGCCGCCCGAGAACTGGTGCGGGAAGTCGTTGACTCTGTCCTTGGCCGCGGGGATCCGCACCAGGTCGAGCAGCTCGATGGCCCTGGCCTTCGCCGCCTGACGAGACATCCCGCGATGCTTGCGGAACAGCTCCCCGAGCTGGAACCCGACGGTGAAGACGGGGTTCAGCGCAGAGAGGGCGTCCTGGAAGATCATCGCGATGTGGTTGGCCCGGACTCGGCGCCGGTCCTCGTCGGAGAGCTTCAGCAGGTCCACGCCGCGATAGAGGATCTCGCCCTTGGTGATCTCGGCGGGAGGACTGTCGAGGATGCCCATGATGGCCTGGGCCGTAACGCTCTTGCCGGAGCCGGACTCCCCGAGGATCGCGCGGGTCTGCCCTTGGTGCAGCACGAAGTTCATCCCGTTGACGGCATGAGCGCGTCCGGACGTCGTGCGGAACTCCACGTGCAGGTCACGCACCTCCAGCGGGGGCGCGCTCATGTCCAGCTGCGTGAGGAACCGCGCAGTCGACTCGGACTTGACGGGTGTATCGGTGGTCATCCAGTCACCGCATCTTCGGGTCGAGGGCATCGCGCAGGGCATCACCCATGAGGATGAAGCTGAGCACGGTGCCGATGAGCAGAACCATGGGGAAGATGAGCAGCCACGGTGCCTCCAGGAAGTAGACCTGGTGCGTGGTGATCATGATTCCCCATGACTCCTCGGGCGGCTGCAGGCCGACACCGAGGAAGGTCAGCGTCGCCTCTGCGGCGACGAAGCTGCCGAGGGCGATCGTCGCGAGCACCGTCACGGGGGCGACGGCGTTCGGCAGGATGTGCCGCAGCATGATGCGAGTGTTCCCCGCACCGAGCGACCGCGCCGCAAGGACGTAGTCGAGGTTCTTCGCCGACAGCACGGCACCCCGCATGACGCGGGCGATCGTCGTCCAGCCCAGGATGACCAGCACCATGGTGATGGTCAGGATGTTCTGCACCTTGACCACGGTGAGGAACACCAGCGCTCCGAGCAGGAACGGCAGCGACAGGAAGATGTCAACGATCCTCGAGATGATGGTGTCGGCCCAGCCGCCGTAGAAGCCGGCGAGGAGGCCCAGGCTGCCGCCGATGAGGACGATTCCCACGGTGGCGCCGATCGCTATCGACAGCGATGGCTGGGCGCCGTAGATGGCGTGGGAGTAGTAGTCACAGCCGAGGATGTTGAACCCGAACGGGTGTCCCTCCTGCGGAGGCTGCCGGCTCTGGGAGATGACGCAGTTGCGGGGGTCCTCGTCGGTCCACAGGGTCGGAAAGAGCGCCATGGAGCCCACCACGAGGATGTAGAGCGCGGAGAGCACGAACGTGGGGTTGCGAATCAGCTGCCTGCGGGCGTCGCTCCACAGGCTGGCCGATGCGCCGGTTGCGCCCGGCCCCTCCGTCGTGGGGGGGTGGGCCGTCGACGACTCCTCGGCGGCGGCGGTGGGTACGAGATCACTCACTGTCTGCTCCCGCTCACTCGTATCGGATGCGTGGGTCGAGAACCGCATACAGGATGTCGACCAAGAGGTTCGCGACCAGGAAGATCAGGGCCGCGAGGGTGACGATGCCGATGACCACGCTGGCATCACCGGTGCGGGCGCTCAGCGCCGCCACTCGACCGATGCCGGGAACGTTGAAGATCGTCTCGGTGACCACCGCACCACCCATGAGGACCCCGAGGTCGACACCGAGGGAGGTGACGACCGGGATGAGCGAGTTGCGCAGCGTGTGCACGCCGGTGATCCGACGCGGCATCAGGCCCTTGGCGCGGGCGGTGCGGACGTAGTCGGCGCGGATGTTCTCGACCATGCTCGTCCTCGTCAGCCGGGCGGTGATCGCGAGGCTGGTTGCGCCCAGCACGAGGCCGGGAATGACGAGGCTCATCCACGGATAGTCCGGTTTGTAGCCGGCCGCGAACAGCCCTTGGGAAATGATGTCGGGAATGCTTTCATCCGCGCGCAGCGTGTTGCCGAACTTCACGCCGACGAACTCGCGGATGACGATGCCGAGCACGAAGATCGGCACCGCGATGACGAGCGTTGTCGAGATCTTGACGAAGTAGTCGACGAATCCGCCGCTGCGCAGGCCGGCGAGGACGCCGGCGACGACCCCGACGATCGCCTCGAAGAGGAACGCGATCAGCGCGAGGCGAATGGTGAACGGCAAGGCGCTGGCGATGATGTCGGTGACCTCACGCTGCCCCACGAGGCTGATGCCGAAGTCCCACTGGGCGATGTTGGTGATGCGCTCGCCGAAGAGGGCGAAGCACGGGTTGCCTGTCTGCGTCAGGCATGGGTCGTCCAGGTTGAGGCGCTCCGAGAGCGCCGCGAGCATTGCCGGCGTCGGCGTGCGGTCGCCGAACAAGGCGCGGACCGGGTTACCGGTCAGCTGGATGCCGAGCGACGTGACGTAGTGCAGCAGGAACATCGTGCCGAGCACGGTCGGGATGAACTGAAGCACCCGCCGGATGACATATCTCCCCACGGTCGGGGCCTCCTATCGACGTGCCGGTGGCGGCGACGACCCTACTCCGGGTCGCCGCCGCCACCAAGTCTGGAACTTCTGTCAGCTGGGTGGGAACATCACTGCTGCTTCAGCGTCATCTTCCCGTAGTCAGCGTCCGAGATCTTGTTCCAGACGAAGGTCTCGACGTTCTCGCTCTGGAGCGCCGCAATCTTGCCCCACCACATCGGCAGAACAGGAAGGTCCTCGGCGACGATGTCCTCGGCGGCCTGGTACTTCGCGATGGCACCGGCGAGGTCGGCGGCCGAGTCACCCTCGGTGATCAGCTTGTCGAACTCGGGGTTGGTGTAACCGGAGTTGTTGCTGCCGGTGTCCGTCCCGTAGAGCGGCTTGAGGTAGGTCTCCATGACCGGGTAGTCCGGGCCCCATCCGAGACGGAACGGACCGGTGAACTTCTTGGCGTCGGCCGTGTCGAGGTACTCCGCGAACTGGAGGTTGACCTTGATCTCGTAGTCGATGCCGAGAGCGGCCTTGATCTGGTCACCGACGGCCTGGAGCCACTGCTCGTGACCTGCACCGGCGTTGGCCCAGAGCTGCAGCTTGCCGCCCTTCCAGCCACCAGCCTCGTCGAGCAGCTGCTTGGCCTTCGCGGGGTCGGCCTTGCAGTACTTGCAGGTGTCGGGGCGGAAGCCCTCGAACGTCGGCGCGATGAAGCCCGTGGCGGCCGTGTAGCGGCCGTCGAAGACCGCGTCGATGATCGGCTGGCGATCGATCGAGAGCGAAAGGGCCTGACGGATGCGCTTGTCCTTGAAGTCGTCGAGGTACAGCGGCATCCCGACGTAGGTGAACGAGTCACCCGCGGTCTCGAACATCCGGTCGCCGTACTGGGCCTTGGCCTCCTTGTACCGAGCCGGCGGGATGGTGTACATCACGTCCAGCTCGCCGGCCTGGAACGCCGCATAGCCGGCGTCGACATCGGCGTAGATCTTGTAGGAGATCTTGTCGGGCATCCCCTTGACCTCGCCCTTCCACGTGTCACTGCGGACGAGCGTGATGCCGACGTTGTGCTCCCAGGATCCCTCGATCTTGTAGGGCCCGTTACCGATCGGCTTCTCGTTGCAGGCCTTGAAGGCAGCCTCGTCCTTGAGGCAGGCCTCCGCCATCGGGAAGAAGCCGGAGTAGCCCAGCGTCGACGGCAGGGCCGCGAACGGCTCGGACAGCTCGATCGTGAACTCGTTGTCGCTGACCTTCTTGAGCCCGGAGAGCTCCTTGGCCTTCGGCTCCGGAGCCTCCTTCGGCCCATCGTCGTCAGGGTCCACCGAGGACATGTCCTCGATACCTGCGAAGCGGGACATGAAGTATGCGTTGTCCTGGGCGTTCGGGCCGTACGCGACGTAGTTCCACGTGCGGATGAACGCGTCGGCGTTGACCGGCTCGCCGTTCTCGAACGTGAAGCCGGGCTTGAGCTTGACCGTCCAGTTCTTCTGGTCGCTCGACTCGATGGACTCGGCGATGTCCATCTCGGCCTTGCCGGTCTCGGCGTTGTACGTGACCAGACCGCGGTAGAGCTGGCGCAGCACGTAGATCGACGGCTCGTCACTTGCGGCAGTCGGGTTCAGGAATGCGGGCTCGGCGTTGTAGACCCTCAGGTCACCACCGGGCTGACCGCCAGCCGCGGCACCTCCATTCGTCGCGTCTGTTTCGGGTGTCTCGCTGCTGCTGCAGGCTGCCACCACCATCATCGTCATTGCGGTTGCGACCGCGATATTCACGGACCTGCGAACCTTCATCGGCTCCTCCTTGTGAAACCCCGGGGATCGTGGGGGGTTGGGGACACACTTGCACCGGGAGGGCCGAGTAACACAGCTCAGGAGCCTGCTGTTATGGAAGCGTTGTCAACCCGGTGTCCAGAACGTGACCCGGCCATATCGACCCAAAACGTGCGGTCAGTGCAGGTCAGCGCCTGCCGAGCGCTCCCGCCTAGGCTGTTTCCCATGCCCCTTCACATCGGTGCCCACGTCGACCAGGAGGATCCCATCGCGGAGGCTCGGGCGCGTGGCGCGACCCTCTCGCAGTTCTTCCTCGGCGACCCGCAGAGCTACAAGGGCCCGGTCGTCCGGTACGCCGGCGGTGCGGCCGCGCTCAAGGGTGATGCTGCAGCGGCCGGCATCGACCTCTACGTGCACGCTCCCTATCCGATCAACGTGGCGAGCCTCAACAACCGGATCCGGATCCCGGGACGCAAGCTGCTGCAGCAACACCTCCGGGCGGCCGCCGAGATCGGCGCAAAGGGCGTCATCGTCCACGGCGGACACCTCGGCGTGGAGGAGGACGCCGCCGTCGGGTTCGACAACTGGCGCAAGTGCATCGACGGGCTCGACCTGCCGGTCCCACTCCTCATCGAGAACACCGCGGGTGGGGACAACGCCATGGCTCGACGGCTCGAGGCGATCGGGCGGCTCTGGGACGCCATCGGCGCGGCGCGGGGCGGCGACACGGTCGGCTTCTGTCTCGACACGTGCCATGCCCACGCCGGCGGCAACGACCTGTCGACGATCGTCGACAAGGTCCGCGCGATCACCGGCCGGATCGACCTCGTCCACGCCAACGACTCGCGTGACGCCTTCGACTCGGGCGCCGATCGGCACACGAACTTCGGCTCCGGCACGCTCGACGGCGACGAGGTCGCGGCCGTGGTCCGCGCAGCCGGCGCTCCGGTCGTGTGCGAGACACCGGGCGGCGTCGAGGGGCAGGCAGCCGACATCGAGTGGTTGCGCTCCACGGTCGACTGACCGCCGTGATGGAGCCCGGGTCCGAGCCGACGGCTGACCGTCACGACGTGATCCGGGTGCGTGGTGCCCGGGTCAACAACCTCAAGGACGTGTCGGTCGACATCCCCAAGCGCCAGCTCACCGTGTTCACCGGGGTGTCCGGCTCGGGCAAGAGCTCGCTCGTCTTCGGCACGATCGCCGCCGAGAGCCAGCGGCTCATCAACGAGACCTACCCCGCGTTCGTCCAGTCGTTCATGGGCAGCCCGGCACGGCCCGACGTCGACGCCCTCGAGAACCTCAGCGCTGCGATCGTCGTCGACCAGGAGCGGATGGGCGCCAACTCGCGCTCGACCGTCGGCACGGCCACCGACGTCAACGCGCTGCTGCGACTCGTCTGGTCCCGCCTGTCCACGCCGCACGTCGGGCCGTCGTTCCACTTCAGCTTCAACCTGCCCGACGGGATGTGCCTCGAGTGCGAAGGCACGGGGAAGGTGTCCGCGATCGACGAGGACCAGCTCGTCGACCGCGACCGGTCTCTCAACGAGGGCGCCATCACCGTGCCGAACTTCACGCCCAACACGTGGTACTGGCGCCTCTTCGCCGAGGGTGGTCGGCTCGACCCCGACAAGAAGCTGCGCGACTACTCCCCAGAGGAGTGGGACTGGCTCATGTACACCCCGGCCACCAAGGTGAGGGCGGGCGGCATGAACACGAACTACGAGGGCCTCGTCGTCAAGGTCAAGCGGCTCTTCCTCGACAAGGAGACCGAGAGCAGCCAGAAGCACGTCAAGTCCTTCGTCGAGCGCGTCGCGACCTTCACCTCGTGTCCCGCCTGCGATGGGTCGCGGCTCAACGAGCCCGCGCGGACGGCGACGGTGGCGGGCACGACCATGCCCGAGGCGCTGTCGATGCAGGTCAGTGACCTCGCCGACTGGGTGCGCGGCCTGGTCGACGCCCCTCCGTATGCCGCCGCCCGCCCGGCGCTGGTCTCCCTGGCCGACCTGCTGGGCTCGCTCGTCGAGGTCGGTCTCGGCTACCTGTCGCTCGACCGCGAGTCGGGCACCCTGTCCGGCGGAGAGGCGCAGCGCGTCAAGATGGTCCGGCACCTCGGGTCCGCGCTGACGGACATCACCTACGTGTTCGACGAGCCGACGGTCGGCCTGCACCCGCACGACATAGGCAAGCTGATCGACCTGCTGATCCGCTTGCGCGACAAGGGAAACACCGTCCTCGTCGTGGAGCACAAGCCCGCCGTCATCGAACGCGCCGACCACGTCGTCGACCTCGGTCCCCGCGCCGGAGCTGAAGGCGGCGAGATCACGTTCACCGGTGACGTAGCGGGTTTGCGGTCCTCGGTCACCCTCACGGGCGAGCATCTCGACGCGAAGCCCGCCCAACGGCATACGCCTCGCACTCCGTCGGGGCACCTCGCGATCCGCGGGGCGCGAACCCACAACCTCAAGGACGTCGATGTCGACCTGCCGCTCGGGGTGCTCACCGTCATCACCGGCGTCGCCGGGTCTGGCAAGAGCTCGCTCGTCCACGGGTCGATCGCCGACGGCTCGATGGCCGGAGCGGGAGACGTGCGGGTCGTCGACCAGTCGGCGATCCGGGGGTCGATGCGCAGCAACCCGGCGACCTACACCGGCCTGCTCGACCCGATCCGCACGCTCTTCGCCAAGGCCAACGGAGTGAAGGCGGCACTCTTCTCGGCCAACTCGGAGGGGGCGTGCCCCGGGTGCAAGGGCTTGGGGGTCGTCTACACGGACCTCGCGATGATGGCCGGGGTGGCGAGCACGTGCGAGGAGTGCGAGGGCAGGCGCTTCCAACCCTCGGTCCTGGCCTACCAGCTCGACGGGAAGAGCATCGCGGACGTGCTCGACCTGTCGATCGCCGAGGCGCAGGAGTTCTTCACCAGCGGCGCACCACGCTCGATCCTGGGCCGGCTCGTCGACGTCGGGCTCGGCTATGTCCGGCTGGGCCAGCCGCTGTCGACGCTCTCCGGCGGTGAGCGCCAGCGGATCAAGCTCGCCAACCGGATGGGCGAGGGGGCCGGGACCTACGTCCTCGACGAACCGACGAGCGGCCTGCACCTGGCCGACATCTCACGGCTGCTCGGCATGCTCGACCGGCTCGTCGACCAGGGGAACTCGGTCATCGTCATCGAGCACCACCTCGCGGTCATGGCTCACGCCGACTGGATCGTCGACCTCGGGCCGGGTGCTGGGCACGACGGCGGCCACGTCGTCTTCGAGGGTCCGCCGGCCGAGCTGGCTCGCGCCGACACCCTGTCCGGCCAGCACCTCGCTGCGTACCTCGCGAGGTGACGGGGGCCCGTTCGACCCTCGACCTTGATGGCACTCGCATCCTGCTCCGGAAGGCGGAGCAGGAT
>NZ_DATEEY010000146.1:0-13981 GCF_035280925.1 Intrasporangium sp.
GCGGATGAAGCGGGGATTGATCACGGCGGGACTGATCGCCTTCTTGCTGGTGGACATCGTCCTGGTGTACCTGGCGCTGCGCCCGCCACCCGTGACACCGCCCACTGAAGCTGCTCCGACGGGGTCCGCAACGGGCGGCGCCGCACCCACCACCGCACGCACCACTGCACCGCCCTCCACGTCAGCTCCGCCGACGAAGCCCGCGACCACCACATCCGCAGCGACCGCGGCTGGCCAGCGTCCGAGCCCCGTCGGCATCCTCCTGGTCGGGCTTGATTCCGAGGTGGCTTGGAGGGCGACGACCGGCACCTGCACGGAGGGCGGCGCCGAGCTGTCCGTCACGCGCGATGGCGGGGCGAGCTGGGACGAGGTGGAGGTTCCCGCGAGAACCATCTCCAGGGTCCAGCCCCTGACCGGAGGAACGGGTTTCATCGTCGGGTCCGACCGGGGCTGCGGACAGAGCGAGTTCACCACTGACGACGACGGGGCGACGTGGGTCGGTCCACGGCCCCTGGTGGGCGGTTGGGCGAGGAAGATCGCCGCGCCGAACGAGATCGTCACCCCCGAGGACGCGAACTCCCGGCCCTGTGGTGACCAGGACGTCCTGGACCTGTCACGGACCTCGGCCGAACAGGCTGAGGCTCTGTGCCGGGACGGCTCGGTGAAGGTCACCAACGACAGTGGCGCCACGTGGAGCGAGTCCGGGCAGGCCGAGGGCGCCCTCGCCTTCTCCAACCGGCTCGAGGGCGGCGTCCTGACCACCTATGCCGCCCGAGCTGGCGTCGAGGGCTGTGACGGCGTGCAGATCGCCAAGGTCATCAGGGGAGAGGAGCCGGCAGAGGTGGCCTGCGTCGAGACGACCGAGCCAACCCCCGGCAGCGTCGCCATCTCCACCTCACCGGAGGCCGGCTGGCTCCTCGTCGGCGACGAGGCCTGGGTGAGCGGCGCTGACCTCACCGCCTGGGAGCAGGCCTGACGGTCTGCTTCAGTCGGTCTGCGTCACTCGGAAAGCCTCACTCGTACGACTCGAGCGCGTCGGTGCGGAGCGCCTCGCCAAGGTCGGTCATCCGAACCTCGTCGACGATGTCGATCGACTGGCCGTCTGCACTGGTGCCGAAGCCGGTGAACGGCGCTGTGATGAACCGCACATCGCCGCCCCGGAGGTGACGCATCGCGAGGGCCTCGGACCGCATGGTGCCAACGTCGAGCTTCTGGTCGACCGTGAGGTTGCTCGTGGCCGCGTCGAGGAAGTCCTTGAGCCTGATCGGGTTGGTGAGCGTCTCCCTGCTGAGCGCCTCGAGCATCAGGGCCTTGATGAACGCCTGCTGCCGCTTGCCTCGCGAGATGTCACCTTCACTGAGCTGCTTGCGTTGGCGGACGAAGACGAGGGCGGTCTCCCCGTCCATGTGCATCGTGCCCTCGGAGAACACCTTTCCGTCGCCTTCGGAGGCCTCCTCGACCTGGACGTCCACGCCGCCAACAGCATCGGTCATGTTCTTGAAGCCCTCGAAGCCGACCATGGCGACGTGGTCGATCTCGACGCCGAGCATGTTCTGCATCGTCTGGACCAGGAGCGGCGCACCGCCGAAGGCGTACGCGGCATTGAGCTTGGCCTCGCCTCGTCCGGGAATCGGGACCCAGAGGTCTCGCGGGAAGTGGATGAGCGTGACGTCCCTCCGGTCCTCCGGCACATGGACCAGGACCATGACGTCCGACCTCGAGCCGGTGTCGCCGGGGCGTGCGTCGTTGCCGATGAGCAGGTAGTTGGTGCCATTGCCCGTCGGCTGCGCGACGACGTTGCCCTCCTTGTCGGTCGGTTGCGCCGCGGAGCCCGACTCCGGCAGGAGTGTGGCCTGTTTCACGTTGCTCGAGACGATCTGGTTGAGCCAGACCAGGTAACCGCCGACCGCGAGCACCGGCACGAGCAGGAGGACAAGGGCGGCCACGAGGACCTTGCGGTTGCGTCGTCGCTCCTTGCGATCGCGCCGCGAAGCCAGTTGGGGCGCCTCGTCGTCCGAGTCCTGCGGGTCGAACAGGTCCGGCTCGGGTCGTTCCTGGGTGCGGTCCACCCGGCAAGTGTAGGTGGATGGGCCTGCCTACACTGGCGGTCATGTCAAGAAGGCGGGGGCGCATGAGCGGTGACGTCCCCGTCGCCGTCGGCGCCGCTCTCGCCTTCATCCTCTACGTCTGGCTGCTCACCCAGGCCACCGTGCCGGTGATCACGACACTGGCCTTCGCGAGCGACACGCGTCCCAAGCTGTATGCCGCTCTGCTCGCTCTACTGGTCGGCCTGCCCGGGTGCCTGCTGACCTTTCCTCGCGCGCTGGCGCCCGCCCCGCCCTCGGTGCTGCCGTCCGTGCGCGCGCGACGCCAGCTGTCGGCGCGACGCAAGTCCTTCGTGAAGACGGACATCCTCGGCATCGCACTGCTGCTGTTCGCCCAGGTGCCCCTGCCGGCGCCATGGGGCCCGGGCGGCAAGGCCGCGACGATCGCCAACATCACCAAGTCGGCCGAGATCGTGGAGCTGAGCGTCGGGTTCGCCAACTGGTCGATCGGGATCTTCGGCATCGGGGTCCTCGCGGCGGTCCTGGTCCGCGTCTACAGCCACGCCGCCGCCATCCGCGTCCTCGGCATCGTCCTCGTCGTCGGCGCGCCCGTCATCCTCTGGTTCGTGCTGGTGCGCTCGGTGTCCTGACGGCTCACGCGTGCTGACGCTCTCCAGGTGCGTCGGCGGAGGCTGAAGCACGAGCAGCTTCGAGCTCGTGCGTGATGTCCTCGACGAAGGCACGGATGGCGTCCGGGCCAGTGACCGGTCCACCCGCCAGGAGCCCGTCCACACCGAGGAGAACGGCCGAGGGTGTCCGCGGCATCTCCATCGTCACCGCCGCATATCCCGGCGGGTCATGGATCGTCTGCGGCTCTTCCACTGACGCCCATGGCGAGGAATCGGCTCCGGAGCGCAGGAGGAGCCGGATGTCGACCTCGGGCAGGGCCTCCCGCCAACCTGGTACTGCGGCCACCGTGGCGGAGCAGCTCCCGCAGAGCTCTGAGACGTGGACCAGCAGCTGCGGCCTTCGCTTGGCCAGCGCTCGAACGCTCACGGTCGTTCCGTCCGCCAATGACACGGGCAGGTGGGGCGTTGGACGCCGCAGATATTCCCCGTCATCGTCGGGGGCAGGGACGTGCTCATCGGAGTGGTCCGACTGGCCAGGCCGCGCCATCACGAGGCCGATCGTCACGACGCCGGCGGCAACGGCGGCCAACCACCAGGCCTCGGACCCGAGCTCCACGAGGCGAGCGAGCACCGAGGTGTCGCCCATCGCGACCGGAATGCCGACCACGGCGAGCAGGACGAGCCAGGCATTGCGGAGAACCGTCCAAGGTGTCACCCGGTCCGACCCGATGGCGCCGAAGCATGCGCAGTCCACGGGGTCCGTGGAGGACAGGGCTCTGAGAATGAGCCAGAGATACACGACGAGCAGTGCCAGGACGGCGACAGCGGCGGCCAGCTGCCATCGCCCGGGAAGGGTCACAAGGGCGATGGCAAGGAGTACTTCAAGCCACGGATGGCCCTGTCGGACAAGCGAGCTGGAGAACGGGCCAGGCACTCTCAGGGCGTCGAAGGCGTCGGCTGACGCGCGAGGGGATCGAAGCTTGGCCACCCCGCTGAGGCCGAGGACGAAGGAGAGCAGGAGCGGGGAGACGAGGGCGGCCGCGGTCACCACCGAATCGTACGTTGAGGTTCGCCCGGCATCGTTGTGAGAATGTGAGCAACCTCCCCGACGTTGGCGGATGTCGCTGCTAGGCTGTGCGCTGGTTCCGCGGGTCTGCGGGACTCACGACTGTGGGGAGATTTCCGTTATGACAGACACTGTTGAGCCGGGCGGTGCCGGACGCACGATCTCGCGTCGCACGGTCGCCAAGGGCGCCGCGTGGTCGGTACCAGCCGTTCTCATCGCCAAGTCCACGCCGGCCCTGGCCGCCTCGCCGCCGATCGTCATCGACTTCGGCGACAGCTCGGCCTGCAAGATCCCGGGAGCCTCTTGGGGAGACGAAGGCTACAACAAGGGCTACGTGCTGTGGGGGCAGTTCGTCAACACCTTGGACACCACGGTCTCGTTCCGCGTCACGAACATCGTGGTGGGTGGCGTCGACCAGTGTCTCGTCGGCGTGACCGACCCGGCGCTCACATCTCCCTGCCCGCCGCAGACGATCGACTGCATCACCCTGGCACCCGGTGAGGAGCAGGTCTACGGCGTGTTCTCGAACGCCAGCACCGACAGCAGCACCACCGATGTCGCGGTCAGCATCGAGTACTGGGTGGGCGATTCCACGTGCGGCGCTGAGGGATCGGGGCAGACCGGTGTGACGTCGGGCAATGTCGTGGGCCAGCCGTGGACCACCGAGACGGGCGGTGGCTCCTGCGACTTCCCCTTCCCGAAGCAGAGCATGTGTCTCACCCCGCCCAACGCCACTGCGGCTGGTTGCGGGCTCTAGTTGCGTTGACGGAGGAGGGCCGCGCGGGCGTCGAGCCTGCCGCGGCCCTCGTCCGTGTCCGCTCGGTGCGAGGCTGACGTTGACAGAGGTCGTGCTGCCGATCCGCGTGCGCGTGGCCATGGCGCACGCCGCCGTGCAGGTCATGGCTGATCAGGTGGGGATGGACATCCTGCACATCAAGGGGATCGCCGTCGACCCGACGCTACGGAGCGATCGCCAGCCTGGCACCGATGCCGACCTGCTCGTCCGTCCTCGGCATGTCGAGCCGTTGATCGAGAACATGGCCGCGCGCGGTTGGCGGAAGGTCACCAGCTTCGAGACCGGTTCCCCGTTCGGGCACGCGGCGACCTTTCAGCATGCCTTCTGGGGCCACGCGGATCTTCACCGGTCGTTTCCCGGGATCACCGCGGACCCTGACGCCGCCTTCGACCGGCTGTGGGCGAATCGGGGTACGCGCGAGCTGGCCGGTATCCCGTGCCCCGTCCCCGGCGCGGTGGGTCAGTCAGTCATCTTGGTGCTCAACGCTGCCCGAGGAGGCGGCCTCCACGGTCGAAGGCGCGACGTCGACGCCGTGTGGGGGAGTGCGACCCCCGAGCGTCGTGGTGAGGTCGAGGTCCTGGTCGCCGATCTGGGCGCCGAGGTGGCCTTCGCTGCGGCCACCGGGAACCTGGAGCGGTTCCGCGGTGCCCCCGACTACGACCTGTGGCGCATCGCCCGCGACGGTGGCACGAGACTCGAGGAGTGGCTGGCGCGGATCAAGGCAGCCACCACGTGGCGCGACCGGCTTCACGTGGCCCTGCGAGCCCCGCTGGTCAACACCGATCACCTCGGGGTCCGACTTGGGCATGCGCCGTCCAAGACGGAGACCCTGAGGGAGTTCGTGGCTCGACCTGTCCGCGGCCTTGCCGAGGAGACGCGCGCGCTACGTACTCGGCATGGCCGCAAGCGCAAACGCCACCACCCACACTCGTGAGAGGCTACGAGCGTGAGGGGCTCAGCGGCATACGGCATCGCTCCGAATGTCGGCCACGTGCACGACGCAGGTCGGTCGTATGTTGCGCGGCTGCCTGAGGGCCCGCCGATCGTCCTGACGGACTCGGCCGCGCTCGTCTGGGCGCAGGTCCTCGCGGGCGGTACAGCCAGCGACATCGCTGGCCGTGTTGCGGCCGTGGCGGGTCTACCGGCAGCTGACATCATCGGCGATGTCGAGACGTTCCTCGACGAGCTCGTCACCCACGGTGTGCTCGTGCGTCATGATGGGTGAGCCGACGATGTCGCCGCGCGGTGGATATGGTGCAGCCACCATGCCGGACGAATTCAGTGCCAGCCCTGACCAGCTCGTCGAGCTGCACGCTCTCGGCGCCCGGGTCCGAGTCGATCTCCGCGGGGCTGCACCAGTGCTCGTCAGAGAGTTCCAGCGCGTCTGGCGTCGGTGCCTCGCCCCTTCGTCAGGGTCTCCCGTACCGCGAGAGCTCGATGCCGGCACGGTCTCTCTGGCAGGCGAGCTCGCGCACGTCGTCCCTGACGCCAGTCGTGACGTTGCCGCGGGAGCGCTGACACGGTCCACTCAGCGGATCACCGGGGCGCTCATCGCCGCCCAGGCGGGGCGCCTGTTGATGCTCCATGCCGGCGCACTGTGTCATCCCGACACCGGCGCGTCCGTCGTGTACGTGGCGCCGGGCGGCACGGGGAAGACAACACTGAGCCGGGCCCTCGGTCACGAGCTCGCTTATCTGACTGACGAAACAGTAGGAATCACCGAGGACCGTCGCATCCTGCCCTACCCGAAGCCGTTGACGCTGCGCCGTCCATCGGGAGGTCGGGCCAAGGTCGAGCACGCCCCGGACGACCTCGGTTTGCTCGAGCCTCGAGCCGATCCGTGGGTCGCCGGTGTCATGCTCATCCGGCGAGACCCCTCCATGGTCGGGGTGTCAGTCGAACCGCTGAGCGTCGCCGACGCTCTGCTCCTCCTGGCGGCCGAGGCGTCGTCCCTCGCGCGGTTGGAGCGTCCGTTGCATCGACTTGCCGACCTGGGGCATGCCACCGGTGGCTTCCGGCTCGTCCGCTACGCCGAGGCCGCCGACCTCGCGGAGCTGGTGCGGGACACGGTCGGAGGCCGGCGATGACCGATGACGTCGTGCGTGCGACACCACTGGTTGATCTGCTGGAGGTTGACGACGGAGCCGTCGTCCTCATCGAGGACGGAGACGGCGCGCGAGTCCTCAAGGTATCGGCGGTCGCGCGGACGATCCTGTCCCTCACTCAGGGCGGCGCGACGCTGCGGTCGATCGGCGTCGAGCTGTCCGCGCGTTTCGGCACGCCTGGCGAAGAGACAGTCGAGGCTGCCGTCAGCGCACTCGTGGAAGAGCTCGCACGGCAGGGACTGGTGGAGGTGCAACGAGGCGGCTGAGTGCCTGTGCTGCCGTTACGCGTCGGCGCTCACCTGCATCAGTGGGCGCGACTCGCTCGACGTGTCGCCTTGCGCCTCGAGGCGCGTTCCGCGCGGCTGCTGTGCACGGCCGCGGTCTGACCGTAACCGTACGTGCCGTAGCGGTAGGCCAAGGAATTCGAGGTGGTCGCGAGGTTCAGGGCGAACCCGGCCACCGGGACGTCGACTGTGTTCAGGGAGCGCAGTGCCGCCTCGAGCTCCCGCCGCTTCGTCCGCTCGGCCGCAACGACCATGATGAGGCCGTGGGTCAGCTGGTTCAGCAGGACCGCGTCGATGACCGGGTTGATCGGTGGGCTGTCGACGAGGATGTAGTCGAAGTCCTGGGAGAGCTTTTGGAAGAGCAGGGACATCGCCTCCGAACCGAGCAGCTCGCTCGGATTCGGCGGGATCTGACCGGCAGGCAGGACGTAGAGGTTGGTGTCGCGCCACCGCTGGACGACATCGATGGCCTCTGCACGCCGGAGGAGCACCGTCGTCAGACCGGAGCCACCCTCGATGCCCATGGTCTTGGCCACGGTGGGATTGCGCAGGTCTCCGTCGATGAGCAGCACCTTGGACCCGGCATCGGCCATCGCCAGCGCGAGGTTCACCGACGTGGTCGTCTTTCCCTCGCCCGGGTTCGATGACGTGATGACGAAGGAGTGCCCCTGGGTCGTGACGTCGACGAACAGGATGTTGGTGCGGAGCCGACGGATCGCCTCTGCGTGGTGTGAGTGCGGCTCGTCAGCAACCGACAGCACCGCCTTCCCCGAGTTCTTGACGAGCGGGATGGTGCCGAGAATCGGGCGATCGGACAGCTCTCGGATGTCATCCTCGCCTCGGACCTTCGTGTCCGACATGTGCCGGATGAGGGCAACGCCGACGCCGACGATGATGCCGGCCAGAAGTGCCAGTGCGAGGTTGGTCTTGACGTTGGGTGAGATCGGCGCGCTGGGCACCACCGCCGGAGTGACCGCGGTCGCTTTGACCACCTGGTTGTTGTTCGCCAGCAGTGGTGAGAACCTTTGCGCCGAATCGGCCAGGACCGGCCCAGCCGTGTTGGCCACGGCGGCCGCGAGCTCCGGGTCGGAGCTCTGTGCCTTGACGTCGAGCATGTTGGTCAGCTCTGCGACGGTGGCGCTGACGTTGAGCTCGCTGCCGGGCGCCAACCCCAGCCGTTCGCGCAGGGGGTCCTGGACGGCAGGTGAGCCCAGGATGGCGACGTAGGTGTTGAGGTCCTTCTGCGTGATCGCGTAGCTCCCCGTGGGCCGGTTGTCCACCGCCTTCTCCGTCTCGAGGTAGATCCTGGCGGTCGCCTCGTAGACCGGTGTCGTCACGATTGTCGTGGCGGCAGTGGCGCCGACGACGACGAGTGCGCAGAAGGCGATGAGCCGCCACCTCGTGCGGATGACACCGAGGAGATCACGGATGGTCAAGGGCCCCCCTCGGGCATGCGAACGGCAGGACTGCGACTCGTAGGTGTGCTTACTGACGGCCAATCCTCCCATATCATCTGCGTGGCGAAGTCGCGTTGAGCAGTATCGGGCTGGCTCACGGCGTCGTGCCACTTGGGTGGGGAGTTGTCGATTGCGGGTCCTGCGGTTGTCGCACAGCGCCGTCGTCGACGCATGGCGCGAGCGAGAAGAGGCACTGCGCACCCGCGGCCATGAGGTGCGGCTCCTGTCGGCGCTGGCCTGGAACGAGGGCGGTACGACGATCGCGCTGGAGCCCCGCCCCGGTGAGCCGGTTCAAGGGCTGCACACTCTGGGGCGCCACCCGGCGCTGTTCGTCTACGACCCGAGGCCGATCTGGCGTGCCATGGGTGATCGGTGGGACGTCATCGACATCCACGAGGAGCCCTTCGCCCTGAGCACGGCCGAGACGCTCCTCCTGCGTGCGCTTCGGCGGCAGAAGGCTCCCTACGTGCTGTACTCCGCTCAGAATCTCGACAAGAGGTATCCGGTCCCGTTTCGCTGGCTGGAGCGCTGGGCACTGCGTCATGCTGCTGGGGTGAGTGTCTGCAACGTCGCCGCGGGGCACATCGTCGAGCGGAAGGGTCTTGCGTGCGCTGCGACTGTCATCCCACTCGGAACCGACGCGAGCTTCTCCTCTCCCGAGGCGACGCACGAGCGCGCGCCAGAGCCGCATCGCATTCACGTCGGCTACGTCGGTCGTCTGGAGGCTCACAAGGGCGTTGACGTGTTGCTCGACGCCGTCGCCGGCGACCCGCGTCTGTTCCTCCGTATGGCCGGTGGCGGATCCCTGATGCAGCCCTTGCGGGCACGCGTTCAGGCCGACGGGTTCGACGACCGAGTCGACTTCGCCGGGCCGCTCGAGCAGAGTGACCTGCCTCAGTTCTACCGGTCGCTCGACGTCCTCGCCGTGCCCTCGTTGACCACGCCGTCGTGGGTCGAGCAGTTCGGCCGAGTCGCCGTCGAGGCGATGGCGTGCGGAACGCCAGTCGTGGCGAGTGACAGCGGGGCCTTGCCCGAGGTCGTCGGTGGCGCGGGAATCATGGTCGCTCCGGGTGACGCGAGCGCCCTGAGGAGGGCCTTGCTTCGCGTCGGGACCGAGCCCGAGACGGCTGCAGCCATGCGAGAGGCGGGGTTGGCCAAGGCAACGAAGACGAGCTGGACTGCCGTCGCGGGACTGCAGGAGGCGCTGTACATCAGAGCGCTCGGACCCCGGACGGCCGACACCGCGCTGCCCGGCGCGGACCAGCCTTCGCCGCCCGTCGAGGTCGTCGTTGTCGCCTACGGCGCCCCAGAGCTGCTCCGCCGCGCGCTCGAGCCGTTGCGCGGGGAGGCGGTCACAGTCGTCGACAACTCCTCGTCCGACGCGGTGCGTGAGGTGTGCGCGAGCCTCGGAGTCCGGTACGTGGACCCTGGCCACAACGGCGGCTTCGCGGCCGGCGTCAACATTGGCCTTCTTGAGCGGCGGTCTGCGAGCTCCGACGTGCTCCTGCTGAATCCGGACGCGATGATCGAGCCCAGCGGCATACGGCAGCTTCAGCAGGCCCTGCGCGCGAGTCCTGACCTCGCGAGCGTCAGCCCCCGCATTCGAGACGCTGCGAGTGGCGAGGAACGCGTGATGTGGCCGTTCCCGTCTCCTGGTGGCGCGTGGCTCGATGCGCTCGGGCTGGGGCGCTGGCGACCCGTCAGCTTCGCCATCGGTGCGGTTCTGCTGCTCCGCGCCGAGGCAGTCGCCGAGCTGGGCGGCTTCGACGAGTCGTTCTTCCTGTACGCGGAGGAGACTGACTGGGCCTACCGGGCGGCGCGCCGCGGTTGGCGCCATGGGATGGTCCCCGAGGTGACCGCAACCCATGTCGGAGCTGGGACGAGCAGTGACCCAGGACGGCGAGAGGCCCACTTCCACGCGAGCCAGGAACGGTACTACCGCAAGCACTTCGGCTCGCCGGGCTGGCAGGTGGCGCGGGCAGCGCAGATAGCCGGGGCAACGGTGCGTGGGCTCCGAGGCGGTGCGGCTGGGCGGGCAGCGTTGTCACGCGTAGCCACCTACGTGCGCGGTCCGCTCCGTGTCGAGGCAAGCTACAGAGGGACGGTGGTTCGGTGATGCCGGGCCGAACCCTACCCCTCATCACGCGCGCCGCGCTCATAGCCGGTTTGCTCGGCCTGCTGTTCCTCATGGGCCGGGAGCTCGCCAGTGACCCGATGCTGCCGCTGCTCGTCGCCGGAGTGATTCTGTTCATCGGGCTCGTGGCCGCCGATCCCACGCTCGTGCCGATCGTCTGCCTGCCGTTCCTCATCCTCACTGCGCGGGTCGGCGCAGGCGGAGTGGACCTGACCGTCGCCGACGCGCTGCTCGCGGTGGCACTGGTGCCTTCCCTGCTCGTCCTCCTCGGCGGCGCGTCACCAGCCATGCGGCAGGTGATGTGGCTGGGACTGCTCTACCAGGTCGCGACCCTGTTCACCGTGATCCGCCATCCGTATACCGCCAACGTGGTGGAGTGGTTCCACGCGGGTCTCCTCGTCCTCGGGGCTGTCGTCGTCGGATGGGCCCTGGGGCGGCGGGGGCACGCGGTGCTCGCTCTCAACATTCTCGTCGCGACATCCTTGCTGCTCGCCCTCATCACCTTTGTTCACGCAGCATCCCAATATGCGGGGGGCGACTTCGGTCCGGTCGAGATGAGCTGGCCGTACCAGGTCCAGAAGAACGCGATCGGGACCATCTTCGCTCTCATGGCGGTCGTGCTCTACGTGCGCCCTCCCTGGACCGGGTGGCGACGCGGCTGGGCGCTGCTGGGGTTCTGGACCCTTGTGGCCGCCCTGCTGACCACGCAGTCACGACAGGCCATCATCGCGCTGGCCGTCGCAGTGTCGGTTCTCGTCATGCGCCGCACGACGACGCACCGCCGGTCCAAGGGCATTCTGCTCGCCATCATTCCGGCGCTCGCGGGTGTGAGCGTGATGGTGCAGGACCAGGTCAAGTCAGGCAACGAGTTCAACTCCTTCTTCCAGCGGGTCACCTGGTTCGAGGACTCGATGGCCATCTGGCAGACCGACCCGTGGTTCGGTGTCGGGCTGCGCTGGTGGTACACCGACCGCTTCCCTGAGGCGTTCCAGCCACCCAACGCGCTCATGGACACCGCGACGGCGGCCGGAGTCGTGGGACTTGCCGCGTTCGTCGTCCTGCTGGTCGGCACCTGGCTCGTCGCACGGCGGATCGACCCCGCCTACGGGCTTCTCGCTGAGCTGGTTCTGCTTGCGCGGATTGTGCAGAGCGAGTTCGACCTCTTCTGGGTCTCCGTCCAGGTGTCGCTCCCCTTCCTCATCCTTGGTCTCTGCCTCGGGGCGGCTGCGCATGCAGAGGCCGCCGCAGCTGTCCGGCAGGAAGTGCTCGACAAAATCGAGCGCGCCGTGCACCCGAGCGGGCTCGGCACCCCGGCCATCGGCAAGGCCTCGTGAGCGCTGTCACGTGAGGATCGTCCATGCGGTGTGCACCGATGCCTTTGCCGGTGTGGAACGACACGTCGCGCTGCTGGCGGCCGCACAGGCCGATCAGGGCCACGAGGTCGTGGTCCTCGGAGGCCACGCCGCCACGATGAACGCCGTCATGGACCGCTCCGACATTCGCCACATGCCCGCTCGGACCGTCGGAAGCATGCGATCAATCCTCAACCGCCTCGGCGATGCCGACATCTTCAATGTCCACATGACTGCCGCCGAGATCGCGGCTGCCACGGCCTGGAAGAGCCGACACGTACCCGTCGTCGCCACGCGTCATTTCGCAGCCCGTCGCGGACAGTCATCGTGGGCTGCTGGTGTCGTATCGAGGTGGGCCGCGCGACACATCGCCGCCCAGATCGCGGTGAGCCGCTATGTCGCCGAGCATGTCGAGCCACCGGCGACGGTCGTCGTCTCGGGGGTCGCGTCCAACGAGGAGAACAATCCGGCCGGGAGCCGTTCCCGGACCGTGCTCGTGGCGCAGCGGCTGCAGCCGGAGAAGCGGACCGCAGATGCCATCGAGTGCTTTGCGGCCTCAGGCTTGGCCGGGAGGGGCTGGCACCTGCACATCGCGGGGTCCGGCGCGGATCTCGGGCGCCTGCGGGGCCGGGTGGCACAGTGCGGACTCGATTCCAGCGTGCGCTTCCTGGGGCACCGCCGGGACGTCGGCGCTCTGATGGCAGATGCAGCCATACTCCTTGCCCCCCGCCCCGACGAGGCGCTGGGGCTGACGGTGCTCGAGGCCATGAGTCACGAGTTGCCTGTCATCGCCGCCCACGGCGGGGGACACCTGGAAACGATCGGGGCTGTCGCGCCGGAGCTCTGTTACCCAGTTGGCGATCTTTCGGCCGGCGCCGAGATCCTGCGGGTGCTCGCGCCGGACGAGGCCAGGCGCGGGGAGCTCGGTGCGCGGTTGCGGGCGGCGCAGCAGGGCCAGTTCTCCCTGGAGGCACAGGCGGACGCGACCGAGGCCGTGTATCGGAGTGTGCTGTGACGGACGTCGTTGTCATGTCCCTCGAGCGATGGGATGACGTGTGGCGGCGCAACCAGCACCTCATCGCCGGGCTGCTTCGCCGAGATCCACGGCTGCGAGTCCTCTTCGTCGAGCCCGCCGTCGATCCGCTCCATGACCTGGTCCAGCGGCAACGACCACGATGGCCGAGGGGGCTGCGTCCGGGACCAGCCCTGCCCTCGGGTCCGACGAAGCGGCTCTGGCTGCTGGAGAGCGCCAAGTGGCTTCCGCGGCGCCTGGCTCCCGGCGTGGACGCGCGGCTGGCCGGCGAAGTGGTGGCCGCCACGGGTCGACTGGGTTTCGAGGCCCCCACGCTGTGGGTGAACGACCCTGATGGTGCCGCCGTTCTCGAGGTCACCGGCTGGCCAGCGCTGTACGACATCACGGACGACTGGCTGTTGGCTGACAGGCCGCCTGTCGAGACGGAACGTCGCGCCCGGGCTGAGGAGCTGTTGATGGAACGGGCGCGAGAGGTGGTCGTCTGCTCGCCGACCCTGGCACGCACAAAGAGCAAACGACGAGACGTGGTCCTCGTCCCCAATGCCGTAGATGTCGCGGCCTACCAGCGACGTCAACCGCGGCCGAGCGACCTGCCCGCCGAGCCGTATGCCCTCTACGTTGGCACGGTCCATCGGGACCGGATGGACGTGTCCCTTTGCCTCGACACTGCTCGCGCGCTCCGGGGTCGCGGCCGACTCGTCGTGGTTGGACCGCTGGCACTGTCGTCCGGGGACCGTGCCGGGCTCGAGCGGTCAGGCGTCGTTCTCCTCGGCCCACGGCCGGCAGACCAGGTGCCTGCCTACTTGCAGCACGCGGAGGTTCTCGTCGTGCCCCACGTGGTGACGCCCTTCACCGACAGTCTGGATCCGATCAAGCGCTATGAGTACCTGGCCGTGGGCCGGCCCGTGGTCAGCACCCCAGTCGCAGGCTTCCGTGACGCGGCGGACCACATGATCACGGTTGTCGGGGCGTCAGCTTTCGCCTCGGCGGTCGCCGAACGCGTGCCGGACCGATCCCCCCGCCCCGTATTGCCGGTCTCCGGAGTGCCATCCTGGCGGGATCGAGTCGCGCAGTTCGCCG
>NZ_DATEEY010000147.1:0-2530 GCF_035280925.1 Intrasporangium sp.
CCACCGACGGCGCCGTAGAACGAGTAGAAGCCGGTCACGTGCGCGTAGAGCGGACCCTGGGGGTACACCCGCTGGAACTTGAACTGGTCGTCGCTCGGAGTGGACTCCGCGATCGGGGTCTGGCCGACGAGGATGTCACCGCGCTCGCGGGCGTACGTCGAGAGCAGCGTGCGGCGGTTGTCGGGACGGGCGTTGAGGTCGGCTGCGAAGACGTACTGGATGAGCGTCGTCGAGACGAGGAGCGAGGCGAACAGCGTCGCGACCACGAGGGAGAGCCGGCGAACGGGGGCGTTCACCGCACCTTCACCACCTCGGTGCGCGCCTCGGCGACCGGGCTCGGGCCGCTGGCTTCCGGGAGCGGGCGGCGCGCGTGGTCCGAGATGCGCAGCAGGATCGCGACGAGGGTCCAGTTGGCCAGGAGCGAGGAGCCCCCGGAGGACAGGAACGGCATCGTGAGCCCGGTCAGGGGGATGACCCTGGTCACTCCGCCGACGACCACGAAGCACTGGAGCGCCAGCGAGAAGGACAGGCCTGCTGCGAGCAGCTTCCCGAAGCCGTCCCGGGTGCCGAGCGAGGTCCTCAGGCCACGCTCCACGAGCAGCCCGTAGAGCACGACGATGGCGAAGAGCCCGATGAGCCCGATCTCCTCGCCGAAGCTCGGGATGATGAAGTCGGACTCCGCGAAGTAGGTGAGGTCGGGTCTCCCGCGCCCGAGTCCCGTGCCGAACATCCCGCCCGACGCCATGCCCATGAGCCCCTTGGCGAGCTGGTCGGACGCTGCCAGCGCCTCGGGGCTGAAGGTGTCCAGCCAGAGCAGCACCCGGGTCTGCACGTGGCCGAAGATGAGGTATGCCGTGTAGGCGCCGATCCCGAAGAGGGTGAGGCCGATCGCGATCCAGGACACCCGCTCGGTGGCGACGTAGAGCATCGCGACGAAGAGGCCGAAGAAGAGCAGCGAGGAGCCGAGGTCCCGCTCGAAGACGAGCACGGCGAGGCTGGCGAGCCACGCCACGAGGATGGGGCCGAGGTCACGCGCCCGAGGCAGGGTCAGGCCGAGCACCTTCCGGCCGGCGACGGAGAGGGCGTCCCGGGTCTGCACGAGGTAGCCGGCGAAGAAGATCGCGAGGGCGATCTTGGCGAGCTCCCCGGGCTGGAAGGAGAACGGGCCGATCTGGATCCAGATGCGCGACCCGTAGATCGAGGTCCCGATGACCGGGAAGAGCGGGAGGACGAGGAGGAAGAAGCCGATTGCTCCGGCGAGGTAGGTGTAGCGCCGCAGGATGCGGTGGTCGCGCAGCATGACGAGGACGACGGCTGCGATGGCGACCGCGAGCGCGCTCCACATGAGCTGCCGCAGCGCGACGCCCTCGGTGATGGAGCGGTCGCTCGCCAGGTCGAGCCGGTGGAGCATGACGAGGCCGAGCCCGTTGAGCAGGGTGACGATCGGCAGCATCAGCGGGTCGGCGTACGACGCCCGCCAGCGCAGGACGAGGTGGAAGGCCACCGCGACACCGAGGTAGCCGCCGCCGAGGGCGAGCAGGGCCGGCGGGACGGTGCCCGACGTGGCGAGGCCGACGTTGACGTAGGCGAGCATGACGATCGCGACCGCGGCAATGAGGAGCACGAGCTCGACGTTGCGGCCCCGGCGAGGGGTGTAGGACGAGATGACGCTCATGAGCGCACCTCCGTCGACGTGGGAGATGGCTGCGGGACGCCGGTGCGGCCGGGCGACGGCATCGGCGTGAATGTGGGCGCGCCGGTGCCGGACGGGGTCGCCGTGCCGGACGGGCTCGGACTCGGGCTCGCCAGCGGAGTGGTCCACGTGGACGCGACGGTCCGGCACGTCTCACCGTTCGTGCGAGCCCAGCGACACGCCGCCGCCTGCACCCGGAGGTCACCCACCCGGGCGTCGGCGGCAGCCCGGTCATCGACCGCGATGCCGCTCTGCAGGCTCGCCTGGTACGAGGGGGGCAGGTCGTCGACGGCGATCGTCGTCTCGTACTGGGCGCTCGAGAGGGCGACCGGCCCGACCGTCTGGTCGACGCCGCGGAACACGGTGACGACGCCGTCCTGCTCCGCGAGGAAGTACCGCTGCTGGGACCAGGCGTACGCGGCATACGACCCGCCGGCAAGCACCACGGCGGTGACGACGAGGAGGGCGGCCACCCGGAGGACGGTGGTGCGCCGCGACCGAGGCCCCTCCTCGGCGAGCATCACGCCGTCGTCCGGCTCACGGTCACCCCTCGTGGCGGCCGCGGTGAGGGCGGCGGCCTTCGCGGCAGGCGTCGTGGGGATGGGCCGCGTGCCCCTCTCGCGCACGGCGGCAGCGCCGACGACCTGCGGCTGGGTGGGCGGCGTCATCGTCCGGTTGATGTCGACGAGGTCGCCGACGACGACCGTCACGTTGTCGGGCGCCCCGGCCCGCAGGGCCAGGCTGACCAGCCGGTCGGCGCACTCGCCGGGGTCCTTCTCCGTCGTGAGGATCTCGTCGACGGTGTCGCGGGCGACGTAGTCGGTGAGGCCGTCGGAG
>NZ_DATEEY010000148.1:0-2894 GCF_035280925.1 Intrasporangium sp.
CGCGCACTTCGACGTGGCAATCGTCGGGGCCGGCCCCGCCGGCCTGGCTGCCGCCGTGTACGGCTCGTCGGAGGGTCTCGAGACCATCGTGATCGAGCGTGGTGCCATCGGTGGCCAGGCCGGGTCGAGCTCGATGATCCGCAATTACCTGGGATTCGCCCGGGGAGTCCCAGGAGCGGAGCTCGCGAGACAAGCGTACGAGCAGGCGTGGGTGTTCGGTGCGGCCTTCCTGGATCAGGACGTGTCAGGACTCCGCTGCCACGACGACTTCCACGTGCTCGTCACGGCCGACGGGACGGAGATAGGTGCGAGCGCCGTCATCCTGGCGTGCGGGGTCAGCTACAACCGGTTGGACATCCCTTCGCTCGAGCGATTGGTGGGGAGTGGCGTCTATTACGGCGCCTCGCCCGCCGAGGCCAGGAATCTGGCGGGAGGGCGTGCCTTCCTGGTCGGTGCCGGGAACTCGGCGGGACAGGCCGCCCTTCACCTGGCGAAGTGGGCAGCCGAGGTCACGCTCATCGTGCGGGGCGACAACCTCGGCAAGAGCATGTCCAAGTACTTGATGGACGAGATCTCGGCCGCGACCAACATCGACGTCCGGCTACGGACGCGTGTGGTCGACGGCTCTGGCAACGGTCGCCTCGAGACGCTGGTGATCGCTGACGACGCAGCCGGCGGCACCACCACGTCCGTGCCGGCCGACGCGCTCTTCGTGCTGATCGGGGCCAGACCGCACACCACATGGCTCCCACCCCAGGTGGCCCGGGACGCACACGGCTTCGTGGTCGCAGGCGCCGAGCTGGCTCACGACGGTCTCCTCGACGACTGGCTCCTCCCGCGCTCGCCGCGCGCCTTCGAAGCAAGCGTTCCGGGCGTATTCGCGGTCGGGGACGTCCGGTCACGATCCATGAAGCGGGTGGCGTCATCGGTGGGTGAAGGATCGGGGTCGATCAAGGAGATCCACCACTATCTCGGGTCACGGAGCAAGTGGGCAGCGTTGCGTCGGAGCCCGGCGTGAGCGACCCAAGCCAGGGAGGCAGCGACATGGGATGGGTCATCAAGTGCGACTGCGGGACGCCGATCCGCGGCCGAACCGACGACGAAGTCGTCGAGAACGCCCAGGATCACGCGAAGAGCAAGCACTCCTTGACCGTGACTCGAGAACAGGCGCTGGCCCTTGCCGAGAGGGAGTAGTCGGGATCTCAAGATCTTGACGTCGGACCTGTCAACCGGCGAGGAAGTTCATCACCGACTGGTTGAAGTCGTCTGGGCGCTCCAGCGGCATCACGTGTGAGGAACCGTCGCCTGTGACGAGTTCGAACCGGGCTCCGGGGATCCCCTTGGCCACCTCGCGTGCGGTCCACGGCGGCGTCAGAAGATCCTGCTCACCGACGATCACCAGGGTGGGGGCCTCGATGCCGCCGAGCCGAGCGAGGGCGTCGAACTGCAGATACGCCTGGGCCTGGCGATCGTAGGCCTCGGGGTCGATCGGGTTCGGGTTGCTGGCGAGCAATGCGACCGTCTCCTGCACCGCCTGGTGGTTGCGCAGGAAGGCCGAGGAGAAGAGCCACGCGAGCTGCTGAGCGCCGAACACGTCTCCGCTGGGGTCGTTGGCCTTGACCCAGTTCCAGACCGAGATCGGCTCGACGGCGCTGCGAGCCGGTGCCGCACCTGGACCCGCCAGCACGAGCCGATCCAGTCGATCGCCGTGCCGTAGCGCGAACTCCATCCCGATCATGCTTCCCATGGACAGGCCCAGTAGATGGGTGCGGTCGATGTCGAGCGCGTCGAGCAGGCCGGCCACGTCGTCAGCCATGTCCGCGATGGTGTAGGGGCGATCGGCCCGGGAGCTGCGGCCGGCGTCCCGGTTGTCGAGGAGGACGACACGGAACCGAGCGGAGAGCGCCGGGACTTGGTGCAGCGTCCACAGCGACGAGTCGTAACCGATCCCCATCACCAGGACGAGTGGAGGGCCGTCTCCATGAATCTCGTAGAACACGTCCTGCCCATTCGTGTGGACGGTTCCTGATCGCGGGCGGCGCGTGATGTTCGCCGACATCGCGGCTTCCTCGGGAGCGGTTGGTGCGCTCTTCATGAGGTCTCCTCGGGGTTGTCTCGTTGGCTCGGGGATTCGTGGTCCCCACCCGAGATGCGTGAGCAAGACTGTTACGGCGGTAACCCGCTGGGTTACGTTCGGCGCCGATTGACCGGGGCTCCGGTCGGCCATGGATCGGGAGGCGTGCGATGAGCGGTGGCGCTGCTCTGGGCCTCGTCGAGCAGGCACGTGACGCGGCCGCGGGGCGAGACTGGCAGCGGGCCTTCGAACTGCTCATGGAGGCGGATGGGTACGGGCTCCTCGGCGCCACCGATCTGCCGGTGCTTGCCGAGGTCGCCTATGCGGCCGGCCATCTCGATGTGACCATCGAGGCGTGGGAGCGCGCCCACGCCACATACGTGCAGGCAGGGGACGAGGTCGCGGCAGCAGGCGCGGCCGTTCGCGTCGCGATGCACCTGCTGTTCGACACCGCGCTCATGGCACCCGTGCGCGGCTGGATGGCGCGAGCGGACCGGCTTCTCGAAGGTCGGGGCGAGACGCCGACGCACGCGTGGGTGGCGGTCGTCCGCACCTTCGAGCGGATGCTGACCGGCGACCTGCCCAACGCCCGGCGGTCGGCCCGGCGTGCCATCGAGCTGGGCTCGACGTGGGACCCGGCGGCGTGCGCCCTGGGACGGGTCGCAGAAGCCCGGCTGCTCATCCTGGACGGCGATGTCCAGCAAGGTCTGGCACTGCTCGACGAGGCCGGGGTGGCGACCGTGTCCGGGGACCTCGATCCGCTCTCGACAGGTGTCGTCTACTGCGAGCTCGTGTGCGCGTTGCAGGGCCTCGCCCAGTA
>NZ_DATEEY010000149.1:0-11118 GCF_035280925.1 Intrasporangium sp.
ATCGCTGAATGTCATTCGCGCCACTGGGCCGGGTGCCTGCGAAAACCTAGCGTCGAGGAATGCCAGCACATCGAGTCGCCGTGGTCGTCCCGACCGACTTCACCCTCTTCGAGCTGGGGGTCGCGGTGGAGGTCTTCGCGCAGCCGCGCCCCGAATGGGAGACCGACTGGTACGACGTCACGGTCTGCACGGCTCACCCCGGAGAGGCGGCGGTTGTCGGCGGCCTGTTCGAGGCACGGATCCGGCACGGAGTCGAGGCCATCGACGACGCCGAGACGGTCATCGTCGTCGATGCGGAGGACGACCTGGTCCAGCCCGCAGAACCGGAGGTGATCGACGCGATCCGCCGCGCTCATCGTCGCGGTGCTCGCCTGGTGTCCTTCTGCACGGGCGCCTTCGTCCTCGCGTCCGCTGGTGTGCTCGATGGGCGACCGGCGACGACGCACTGGGAGTTCGCCGGGCTGCTCGCACGGTCGTACCCTCGGGTCAAGGTCGATCCCGACGTGCTCTACGTCGACGACGGCCAGGTCCTGACGTCAGCCGGCACCGCGGCCGGAATCGACCTCAGCCTCCACATCATCCGCAAGGACCATGGCGCCCACGTCGCCCGCAAGGTCGCCCGCGCCATGGTCGTCGCGCCACACCGAGAGGGCGGCCAGGCGCAGTTCGTCATGACCCCGGTGCCCAACTTCACGGCTGAACAGGAAGGGGTGAGCCGGGCCATGCAGTACGCGATGGAGAACCTGCACGAGGACCTCGGGCTGATCGACCTCGCCTCGCGCGCCTACATGTCCCCGCGCAACTTCTCTCGCCGGTTTCGCGACTTGACTGGTACCACCCCCGTCAAGTGGCTGAGCCACCAACGGCTCTCGCGGGTGCGCGAGCTGCTCGAGCAGACTGACCTCTCCGTCGAGCGCATCGCCGTCGAGACGGGCTTCAACAGTGCCGTGACCCTGCGTCAACGATTCGCGCAGCACCTGCTCACCTCACCGACCGCGTACCGCCGCGCGTTCCGGGCCAGGGGTGCCGACGCGGCAAGGCCATCGGCAGTCGGCGACCCTGCCGCCTGAGTCACCGGTACCACCTCGAGAGCACACGCCCGTATGCCGCTGGGCTCGTTTGGTGCCCCTCATCCCTTGCGGGTGAAGGTCGAGAGGAGCAGGTCGCCGAACATCTCCGCGTAGCGGCGCTCGCTCCACCTGCGCGACACGACCAGGCGCTCGGTGACGTCCCAGGACATCAACGTCCAGAGCATGTCCGCGGCGCTCTGCACGGTCCAACGCTCCGACAACGACCCCTCGTCGTCGAGCCAGGCGGCGAGCCGCCTGCAGCTCTTGAGCCAGTTCCTCATCGTGAGGTCCCACAGGGCGGCGGCGTCAGGGTCGGTGAAACGGGCTCGCTCGATCGCACGGTTGATGGCGAGGATCCGCGGGTGTGAGCGGGCGATGTGCGACGCCCATTCCGACAGGGCACTGACTGCATCAGCCGAGTCCCAGACACGGGCCAGGGAGGAGACGAGGTCCTCCGTCACGCCGAGGTGGCGGTAGAGAGTGGTGAGCAGGTCGGAGCGCGAGTGGAAGTGCAGGTAGAGCGCTCGGTGCGAGACGCCGGCGGACTCGGCCACCGCTGCCAGGGTCACGGACTCGAACCCGCGCTCCTCGACCAGGCGCCGTGCCGCGCTCAGGAGCGCCTCGCGGGTCCGCCGCCCTCGCGCGTTCTGTGGCTCGTCCACCGGCATGGTGACCCCTTAACTACAGAAGAACTGAATATTCTGTTGATGCCTTCGGAGTAGCAGCCTACCGTCTAAGAACTACATACGAAGTGTAGTTCTTCGGAAGGGAAGGCGAATGCGCGAGCCAACCGGCGGGTACCTCCCAGCAGGCGCACCTGCGCGACCTCGCTGGTGGCTCGTCGTCGCCATGGCGCTCGCCACCTACCTGGCCATGCTCGACATGACGGTCGTCACCGTTGCACTGCCCATCCTGACCGAGGACTTCCGCACGACCCCGGCGGTGAGTGAATGGCTCATCCTCGCCTACCTCCTGCCCCTGGTCGGGTTCTCCTTGCCCGCCGGACGTTGGGTCGACACGGCTCCGTGGCGGGCCAGCCTGCAGGTTTCGCTGGTCGGCTTCGCCGGTTCGAGCGTCCTCGTCGCGCTCAGCTCGAGCGTCGGCTTCGCCATTGCCGGCAGGGCGGTCCAGGGCCTGTTCGCCGCGCTGCTGTTCTCCCTGGCACCGGCGGTGGCCAGCACGGCGGTCCCGCCGTCGTCGCGGGGCCGGGCCATGAGCGTCATCGCGACGGTCGGCCCCCTCGGCGCCGTCAGCGGCTATGCCGCAGGGGCATTCATCCTCGACAGCTTCGGCTGGCGATGGACGTTCTACCTCAACCTGCCCATCGCCGCCGCGGTGCTGGCCATCGTGCTTGCCGTCATGCCGGCTGATGACCGCGTGTTGCGCCTGCCCTCACCTGACCTGCTCGTCGAGGGCACCACGCTGCTGTTGGCCGCCGGGACGCTGTTGACCGGCCTGTCCCTGGCCGCCTCCCGCGGCCTCCCATGGCTGGCCTTGTCCCTGACGAGCGTCCTGCCCCTCGCGACGTGGCGACTCCTGGAGCCCGGCCGTCGGGCGATCGACCGCCTCAGCGAGCCATCGGTCCGGCAACCACACCTCAGCCTGCTCCTCGAGACGGCCGCGTTCGGCGCAGCGAGCTTCGTCCTGCCCTTCCTGCTCGGCGCTATTGTCGGCGGGTCCGCGAGGACGGTCGGGCTGACCCTGCTCGCCCTGCCGCTGGCCTCCATCGTGGGCAGTGCCGTGGGCGGGCTCCTCGCGGACCGCTCCACTCCTCGTGCCGCGGCAGTCCTCGGGGCAACGGTGCTCTCCGCCGGACTGGCCGTGCTCACCGCGGCCGACACGTCGTGGGGTCCCACCGACTACCTCTGGGGCATCGCGCTCGTTGGGTCCGGGGCCGGCTCCTTCGCCGGCGCGAACCAGGCGATCGCGATGACAGCGGCCGCCCCTGGTGACGCGGCAAGCACCGGCGCGTCGACGAACGTCGCGCGTCAGCTCGGCTTTGCGGTCGGGCCCGCGGTAGGGACCACGGTCTGGGCCGTCGCCGACTACGGGAGGGCTGGGCTGGCCATCGCGCTCGCCCTCGCCTCAGCCGGGAGCCTTGCGGCCGCCTTCGTCCTGATCCGCCAGCCACGGCAGGTCGACGCTGCTCAGGCGCAGACAACACCAAGACCGACAACCAAGGAAAGGAACCCTCGATGATCACCGATGCAGACCTCAACGTCGCCGTCATCTACTACAGCCAGACCGGGACCGTCCACGCGCTCGCGGAAGCGGCAACCGAGGGCGCGGTCAAGAGCGGCGCAGCGGTCCGCCTGCGGCGCGTCAAGGAGCTCGCCCCGGACGCGGTCATCTCGAGCAAGCCCGAGTGGCGCAAGCACCTCGACGAGGTGGCCGACATCCCACTGGCGAGCCTGGACGACCTCGTGTGGGCCGACGCCGTCCTCCTCGGTACGCCGACCCGCTACGGCACCACCGCGAGCCAGCTGCAGCAGTTCATCGACACCACGGGCCCGATCTGGCAACAGGGCCACCTGTCGGACAAGGTCTACAGCGCCTTCACCGCCAGCTTGACCGCCCATGGCGGCCAGGAGAGCACCCTGCTCGTCCTCAACCACGTCTTCACTCACTGGGGCGGCATCATCGTGCCTCCCGGCTACACGGATCCGATCGAGTTCGAGGTCGGCAACCCCTACGGGGCGTCGTTCGTGTCGGGCGGCACGATGCCCGACGACATCCACCTGGAAGCCGCGCGCTACCAGGCCCAGCGGGTCACGGAGGTCGCCCGCCTCCTGAAGCGTGGACGAGCAGCGGCCTAGGAAAGCGCCCATGATCGAGCTCCTGGCCAGAGCGATGTTCGACCGGCGATGCGACCTCGATGGGGCCGAGCCGGCCCTGGTGGAGCTGGCCTGGGCCGATGCGGACATCCGCCGCTTCTGGCTGGCGGAGGCGGCGCACGTGGTGCAGGTCCTGAGGGAACTGAGTGCCGAGTCCTCGAGCCGCGAAGCGAGCTGACCGCAGCCATCGTGGGTCAAACCACCCACTCGGCCGACGCCGCGAATGGGTGAGTAGCCCGACGCGGCGGCCAGGTCCGCCTTCCTAGCGTCGAGGGCATGACCAGTTCAATCCCGATCGCAGCCGGTGCCGTCGCCACGGTGATCTTCGCCGGGAGCGTACTGCCGATGCTGGGCAAGGCAGCCCGGACCAAGGACCTGAGCTCCTACAGCCGCGGTCACCTGCTCCTGGCCAACCTCGGCAACCTCTTCTACTCGGTCTACGTCTTCCACCTGCCGCCCGGCCCGATCTGGGCCCTGCACACCTTCTACCTCGCGTCGTCCGCGCTGATGCTCCTGTGGAGCGTGCGGTACGCGCCGCGCCGACGCGCCCTCTCCCCACAGCAAGGAGTCAGCCATGTCCACACCCCAGCCTGAGCACATCGAGACGGTCATCATCGGCGCCGGCCAGGCCGGCCTCGCCACGGGGTACCAGCTCCAGCGGAGAGGCCGCCCCTTCGTCATCATGGACAGCGAGGGACGCATCGGCGACGGCTGGCGGCACCAGTGGGACACCCTGCGCCTGTTCACCCCGGCGTGGGCGAACGCCCTCCCGGGCAAGCCGTTCCCCGCGCCGGCGTGGTCCTACCCGACCAAGGAGGAGTTCGCGGACTACCTCGAGTCGTATGCCGCTGAGCTCGCCCTGCCGGTCCGGCTCGGTACGCACGTGGCGCGTCTGCAGGCGGCGGGTGCCGCCGACGTCAGTGAGGACCGAGCCACGGGTGGCTACGTCGTCACCACTGACGGCGGCCAGATCCATGCCGACAACGTCGTCGTCGCCACCGGCACGTTCGGCCGGACCGCGGCGGTGCCCGACTTCGCCGACCAGCTCGACCCGGCGATCGTCCAGCTCCACTCGAGCGAGTACCGCCGTCCGGGCCAGCTTCCTCCCGGCCCGGTCCTCGTCGTCGGTGCCTCTCACTCGGGGTGCGACATCGCCTACGAGCTGGCGGCGACCCACGCGACGATTCTCGCCGGTCGCGACCTGGGCCAGATCCCCGTCCCCTTCGACTCCCGCCGCTTCCGGCTCGTCTTCCCGCTGGTGCTCTTCGCCTTCGCCCATGTGCTCACCCGGCGAACGCCGATCGGCCGCAAGGAGATGGACGAGATCCGGTTCCACGGCGGCTTCCGGCTCAGGGTCCAGACGAAGGACCTCGAGGAGCGCGGCGTCGACTGGGTCAAGGACCGCGTCACCGGCGTCGAGGACGGCAGGCCCGTTGTCGAGGGCCGAGGGCCCGTGGACGTCTCCACGGTGATCTGGTGCACCGGCTTCCGCCAGACGTTCGGCTGGATCGACCTCGACCTCTTCGACGACCGGGGCTGGCCGCGCGAGCTCGGTGGAGTCGTCGACGCAGCACCCGGTCTCTACTTCATGGGGCTGGGCTTCCAGTCCGCGGCGAGCTCGATGATGGTCCACGGGGCGGGGCGCGACGCGAACCACGTCGTGCGCCACCTTCTGGCCAGACGGCAGGAGCCGGCGGAGTACCGTCGAGGGACGGAGCAGCCATGGGAGACGACGAGCTGGAAGCTGGGCGACAGGCCTACGCGCGCCGGCAATGGGAAGCGGCGCGTGAGCATCTGACGCGTGTCGACCCAGCCACGTTGGGAGTCGACGACCTGCGTGCACTGAGCTCAGCGGCATACCTCACCGGCGACCGCAACGCGGCCATCGGCTACCTCCAACGGGCTCACTCCCTCGACGTCGCCGCAGGCGATCGGCTCGCCGCGGCGCGTGAGGCGCACTTCCTCGCCATGATCTTCTCGACGAGCGGAGAGCCCGCGGTCGGCGCGGGTTGGGTTGCTCGCGCCGAACGACTCGTTGAGGACGAGTCGGATGACGCAGCCATTCGTGGGCACCTGCTGATCCACGAGATGTTCCGGAGGCTCTTCAGCGGTGACCTCGCCGGGATGCTCGCGTCCTGCGAGCGCATCGAGCAGATCGGGCGTACTCGCGGGGACCCGGATCTCGTGACGTTCGCGCTCGCGAGCTCCGGGCGAGCCCTGCTCTACCTCGGGCGGGTCCGCGAGGGGCTGGCCCGGCTCGACGAGGCCATGGTCGGGCTGGCCACGGGTGAGGTGTCCCCGATCATGGCGGGGCAGATCTACTGCTCGATGATCGAGGGCTGCCAGGAGATCTCCGACTACGAACGGATGACCCAGTGGACCGAGGCTCTCACCCGGTGGTGCGACGACCAGCTCGGCCTGGTCGCGTTCACCGGGCAGTGCGCCGTCCACCGGGGACAGATCCTGCGCGCCCGAGCATCCTTCCCGGAAGCGCTCGCCGAGCTTGCGCTCGCGATCGAGCGATACCGGGCGAATGGGATGGACCCCGCGGTCGGTCTGGCGATGTACGAGCGCGGCGAGATCCTGCGCACACTCGGCGACCTCGAGGGGGCCGGGGCGGCCTATGACGAGGCGGCCACGTGGGGCCACGAGCCGCAGCCCGGGTTGTCCCTCCTTTGGTTGGCCCACGGCCGGACGGCTGCCGCCGCAACCAGCATCCGCCGCGTGCTCGACGAGGCTCGGGACCCCGTGGCCCGGTCACGACGGCTCGGTCCTGCCGTTGACATCCTCTGCGCCGCAGGTGCGCTCGACGAGGCAGACCGAGCGTCCGTCGAGCTGGGCTCGATCGCCGAGTCCTTCGGGTGCCAAGCGCTCAATGCCACCGCATCGTATGCCGCTGCGCTCGTCGCGCTGGCCCGTGACGACCCTGCTGGGTCCCTCACGCACCTCCGGCGAGCCTGGAAGCTGTGGATCGACCTTGGCGCCCGCTATGACGCCGCCCGGGCACGAGTGCGAATCGCCTTGGCGCTCAGGGCTCTCGGCGACACGGTGTCAGCGACGTCCGAGCTGTCGGTGGCGCAGCGGACCTTTGCGGAGCTCGGTGCCGAGCCGGCCCGGCGAGAGGTCGAGCGACTGCTCGCGACCGGCCTGCCGGACGGCCTGACGTCTCGGGAGGTCGAGGTGCTCCGACTCGTGGCGACCGGGCGGAGCAACCCGCAGATCGCGGCAGCACTCTTCCTCAGCGAGAAGACCGTGGCCCGGCACCTGAGCAACATCTTCGTGAAGACCGGCGTGACGTCACGGACCGCGGCGGCGGCCTACGCGCACGAGCACGATCTGGCGTAGACGCTGGCGTAGGCCCCGAGCCCCCGCGACGGCGAGGGTGGCACCGGGAGCTCCGGTGCTCGGTCGTGGCCCGCGACGGCGCTCCGCTCAGGTCGGACGGGGCTCGACGAGGCCGGACTCGTAGGCCAGCACGACGAGCTGGGTCCGGTCTCGGGCGCCGAGCTTCATGAGCACCCTGCTCACATGGGTCTTGGCAGTCGCCGCCGAGACGTAGAGCTCCTCGCCGATCTCCTGGTTCGACAGACCTCGTGCGACGAGCGTGAGGACCTCGCGCTCCCGTTCGGTGAGGGCCGCCAGTGACTCCGGCGCCGGCGACCGCGCCGGGGTGCCGCCCGGGTCGGTGACGCCCCGGCGGACGAACTCCTCGATCAGCTGCCGGGTCGCGCTCGGCCCGAGCAGCGAGTCGCCCCGGGCCACGACCCGGATGCCCGCGAGGAGGTCGGCCGGCGGTGTGTCCTTGACGAGGAAGCCGCTCGCGCCGGCCCGCAGCGCGGCGAAGACGTACTCGTCGAGGTCGAAGGTCGTCAGCACGAGCACCTTGGTCGCGCAGTCGAGATCACCGATCGCCCGGGTGGCTGCCAGGCCGTCCATGACCGGCATCCGGATGTCCATGAGGACGACGTCCGGTTGGAGCGAGCTGACGAGGTCGACGGCCTCGGCACCATTCGCCGCCTCGCCGACGACCTCGAGGTCCGCGGCTGAGTTCACGAGCAGGACGAACGCGCCCCGGACGAGTGCCTGGTCGTCCACCACGAGGACCCGGGTGGCGGCGTCGCCCGTCACGACGCACTCGCATCACGGGGGAGCGAGGCAAGGACCCGGAAGCCGCCGCCGAGCCGTGGCCCGGCCTCGAAGGTGCCGCCGTAGAGCGAGAGCCGCTCGCGCATGCCCGCCAGACCATGTCCCCCGCCGAGTCCCGACCGATCGGGGCGCCCGCCCTCGTCGGTCACCTCGATGGTCACGAGCTCGTCGTCGACCCCGACCCGCACATGGGCGACCGGGCCTCCGTGCTTGAGCACGTTCGTCAACGACTCCTGGACCACGCGGTAGGCCGTCAGCTCCACGCACGCCGGCACCTGCGCCGCCGTCGGTGCGTCGAGAGTGACGCCGAGGCCCGTCCTACGCATCTGGGCTGCGAGAGACGGCAGGTCCGCCAGGCCGTGGACCGGCTGGACGTCGGCCGGCTCCGAGCCGTCGCGGAGCACACCGAGCATCCGCCGCATCTCGGTCAGCGCGTCGCGGCTCGTCGTCTCGATCGTCCCGAGTGCCGCCTTTGCGCTCGCGACGTCCTCGTCGATGACGTGTGACCCGACGCCTGCTTGCACCGCGATGACGGACATCGAGTGCGCGACGACGTCATGCAGCTCCCGGGCGATCCGGAGCCGTTCGGCGGAAACGGCGGCGCGTTCACGCTCCTCCCGCTCCCGCTCGAGCAGCAGGGCCCGCTCTTCAAGTGCCGCCCAGCGGGCCCTGCGCTGCCGCAGGTTGTCGGCGGCGAGCCACGCGACGCACGCGGCGAGGAGGCTCGAGATCCAGTCGGCGAGAACCACTGCGCCCTCCGGCTGGAGGGCCAGTGACACCGCGAGGGTGGCCACCGTCGCGCCGAAGGCGACGAGCGACCCCCGTCTGGTCCCGTGCAGGGTGATCCCGAAGAGCAGCACGAACACTCCGAGAGCCGGGTACGGGGCGTAGTGCAGCAGCGCCCAGGTCACGAGCGAGCCGAGGGCCACCACGAGGGCCACCCACGGGAGCCGGCGGTGAGCGGCATACGGCATGGACAGCCCGACCGCGAGGGCCCACGCCCCAGCGTCAGCCGGCCGCAGCCCGCTGGTGGAGGGCCCCGGGAAGGACAGGACGAGCACGACGAAGAGGCCGACCGCGACGAGGACGTCGAACAGGCGCGGGTCGAGTCGCGGCACCCGCGGTCGCTTGGGCGGGGACATGCCTCAACGGTAGGCGTGCGCGTCGAGGCGCGGATCGGCTTCGAGGAGTAAGCCCCAAGGTGTATGCCGCCCAGCTCGCTCCCGCTCCGTCCGCCGGCAGGCGCACGGCGAGGTTCGCCCGCCGGGCCGACGACGACTACGCGTGCTGGGGCGGACCGTGGTTGGCATGCCCACGACACCACCGAAACCGGGCACCCACACCAAGGAGTCCACCCACATGTCAACCCTTTCCTTCCACGAGCTGACCAAGCGCTACGGCGAGGTCGCGGCGCTCGACGGCTTCACCGCGGTCGCGATGCCCGGGCGCGTCACGGCCTTCGTCGGCCCCAACGGTGCCGGCAAGACGACCGCGCTGCGGATCCTGCTCGGCCTGGCCGAGTCGACGACCGGCTCCGCGACGATCGACGGACAGCGCTACCGGGACCTGGCCCACCCGACGCGCGTCGTCGGCGCAATCCTCGACCAGGGCTTCCACCCCAACCGGACCGCCCGGAACCACCTGCGGATCGTGGCCCGGCAGGCCGGCGTCGCGCCGTCCCGCGCGGACGAGCTGCTGCACCGCTTCGGGCTCGACGGGGCGGCCCGGCGCCGAGTCGGTGGCTACTCGCTCGGCATGCGCCAGCGCCTCGCCCTCGCCTCGGCCGTCATCGGTGACCCGTCCGTGCTCATCCTCGACGAGCCGCTCAACGGGCTCGACCCGGACGGCATCCGCGAGATGCGTCGCTATCTCCGGTCGTTCGCGGACCGCGGAGGCACGGTCCTCCTCTCGAGCCACCTGCTCAGCGAGGTCGAGGCCGTCGCGGACGACCTCATCGTCATCAGCCAGGGCCGGCTCGCGGCCGCCGGGTCCCTCGCGGACCTCGTGGCGGACACCGACCTCGAGTCGGTCTTCCACTCGATCACCCACCCCACCCACACAGAACAGGAGGCCTGGTCATGAACCGCCTCATCTCCCTCGAGCTGCACAAGCTCCGCACGACGCCCGCCGCGTGGGTCGCCGTCGTCATCACGGCCCTCCTCGGAGCGCTGTCGGTCGCGACGAACACGTTGGGCCCGATCACGCCCGGCGGGCCGGCGTTCGGCTCGACCGACCATGTCAACCACGCGCTCTCCGTGTCGGCGCTCACCTCGATGGTCATGCTGTCCATCGGCGTCATCATCGTCGCCTCGGAGTACCGGACCCGGACCATCGTCTCCACCTTCCTCGCGACGCCGCAGCGCGCTCGGGTCCTCGTCGCCAAGCTGGCGACCTCGCTCGGGCTCGGTGCAGTTCTCGGCGCCGCGGCTTTCGGACTGGCGTGGGTCGAGGCGACGCTCCTGTACGCCTCACGCGGCGTGCACACGCTGCCGGTCGACCTGACCCAGCTATGGGTCGGCGCCACCGTCTCGACGGCGCTGTTCGGGCTGCTCGGCGTCGCGCTCGGTGCCCTCACCCGCAACACCGTGACCGCCATCGTCGGCGGGATCGCCTGGGCCATGGTCATCGAGATCGGGATCCTGTCGAGTGTCGCCCCCGAGATCGGCAAGTGGCTCCCGGCCGGCAACGCCCTGGCGTTGACGAGCGTCGGCAGCGCTGGTTCCCAGCTGCTCTCGCCGTGGGTCTCGGCAGCGGTGCTCAGCGGATGGGCGCTCGGTCTCGCGGCGATCGCGACCCGGTTGACCCTGAGCCGTGAGGCGCACTGACCGGGCAGTCCGAATCGCCCGTGGCGGACATCGTGAAAGTTCGCACCCCTGATGCGGGGTGCGAACTTTCACGCATGACGGCGTCGAGCCGCCCAGCACGTGCTCCTGCTGCGCGGCTGTGGAGCGGCTGCCCTCGAATCCCAGAGCCGTATATGCCGCTGAGCTGGCGAGCGCTCGCCAGCTCAGCGGCATATACGGCTCTGGGATTCGAGGGCAGCCGCTCCACAGCCGCGCAGCAGGAGC
>NZ_DATEEY010000150.1:0-14230 GCF_035280925.1 Intrasporangium sp.
CACTTCGGCGGCCCGCAGACCGTCCCGCAGCTCGGTCGGGCTCTGTGGATCACCCGTCAGGGCATCCAGCGGATCGTCGACGACGCCAAGCAGCTCGGCTACGTCGAGGCGCGAACAAACCCGGGCCACAAGCGATCCCACCTCATCACCCTGACCGAGAAGGGCAGCGCGGCCTACCGCGACGTGCACGATGCAGAGCTCGCGCGAATCGACGACATGGCCGCGCCACTTCCCGTCGAGGACCTCGAGGCGACCGTGCGCGTCCTTGCCCACGTCGTCCTCGAGCTCCAAGCGATGGCCGGCGGCGACACCAGCCAGCCCCCCCAGCAGACCTGACGGAAGGACCAACCATGCCCCAGCTCGACGTGCCAGGCGGCCACATCGACTACCTCGACACCGGCGCCGGCGACGCGCTGATCGTCCTGCTCCATGCAGGCTACGTCGACCGCCGGATGTGGGACGGCCAGATCGACCACCTCGCACCACGCGCTCGGGTCATCGCCCCCGACGCCAGGGCGCACGGTCAGTCCTCGACACCGTTCGAGCCGTTCCGCCAGTGCGACGACGTCGCGGCCCTGATCACGCACCTCCACTCCGGCCCCGCCATCCTGGTTGGCACGAGCATGGGCGCCGGCACCGCCGTGGACACGGCGCTCGAGTACGCCGACCTCGTCAGCGCCCTCGTCATCAGCGGCGCGGGGACGAACGAGCCGGTCTTCCAGGATCCGTGGTCCGTCTCCCAGCTGGCCCGGCTCCAGCGCGCCATGGATGCCATGGACGCGGGCGCGTGGATTGCTGCGGAGCTCGACTACGCCGCCGGGCCGGCTCGCACTCTCGACGACCTCGACCCCGCGGTCGTCGAGCGGCTGCGCACGATGCACGAGCACTTCGTCGCGACCCACGTGCGACCCGGGATCGTTCCGCCGGACCACGTCGTGGGCTCGTGGGAGCGGCTGCCCGAGATCAGCGTCCCCGTTCTCGGCATCGTCGGCGACCTGGACGGGATCGACCACCACCACATGTGTGAGCGGGCCGTCGCGAGCGTCCGGGACGGCCGCGGCGTCGCGCGCCTCAAGGACGCCGGCCATTATCCCAACCTCGAGCGGCCGGCCGAGTGGGATGCCATCGTCGACGAGTTCCTGGCCGACCTCGAGGTCATCGCCACGTCCCAGCGCGTGTCATGAGATGCCGTATGCCGCTGAGCTCGCTGCCAGCCCAACGCTGAGCGAGCGCAGAGCTGGAGGGAATCAGCGGCATACGACCTCTTGCAGTGTTGCCCCGCGCTCACGGTGCGCTGGAGACGGAAGTGAAACGATGCAGCTGAGCGAACTGCCCGACCCGGGCACCGAGGCGCAGGAGGTCGGCGAGACCATCCCGTGCCGGGACCACGACGCCGAGCTCTGGTTCGCCGAGCGGCCCGAGGACGTCGAGTTCGCCAAGACCCTGTGCGGGCTGTGCCCCGCGCGTCTGCGATGCCTCGCCGGAGCGCTCGAGCGGCAGGAGCCCTGGGGCGTCTGGGGCGGGCAGCTCCTCGTCCAGGGAACCGTGGTCGCCAGGAAGCGACCCAGGGGACGTCCGCGCAAGCACCCGGTCGCCGCCTGAACGACACGGAGCCCAGGGAACGGGGCGAGTCAGGCGCCCAACCTCACTCAGGGCACGGGCGGCTGAGGCTGGGTGGGGGCGTGGTCGTTCTCGCGGAGGTCGTGGTGGGTGTCGTAGGCGCCGGGCCCGCTGGGGAGGAACTGAGCGTCGTCCTGGGCGGATGTGAAGGCTGGGTGACGGCTTGCCACTTCGCGCACCGTGACGAGGTGGCCGCCAAGGTAGGCGGCTGCGACCGTGATGCCGGAGCCGGCCAGGGAGAGTGCCGCTCCGAGCCCGTGGTGTGAGCGGCGGCGGGCCATCCAGGAGCCGGCATACAGGCCGAGCGAGGCGACGTTGAGGGCCGCATGGGCGATCCCGACGCGCTGGGCCCGGTGGTCCGCGCGACTCCACTCGGCCCAGCCTGTCAGCGCTGTGGGCACGGCACTGAGCAGCCCCAGGCCGACGAGCTTCTGGGCGGCTGGATGCGTGGCCTTGCCGCCGAGGAGGTCGAGCGCTGCCGCCGCCGTGAACAGTCCGATGGGCAGATCGGTGAGGGCTGGGTGAAGGGCGTGGCCCATCCACTCGCCACGCAGCGCCGACCCGGTCGCTGAGTCACGAAGCGAGTGGGTCAGCTGTGCGGCCTTGGCCACGGCGGGGTCGAGTCGTTGGTCGTTCTCCAGTCCGACGGCCGCCTTGGCGGCTGGCGGCAGGTCCGGGGATGACAGCGGCTGGTCTGCAGACATGCCGCACCCGTACCCGCCTGGAGCTCCGTCAGTCCCGGCCGGACAGCAGGGGCCGGCGCAGGTTCCGAAGTCCCGATCAGATGGCCTGCAGCTTCTGGAGCCGGTTGAGGGCGTACCAGCCGAAGGGGATCGGCAGCCAATACGTCGCCAGCCGGTACAGGAGGACCGAGGACACGGCCGTCCCCCCGTCGACCCCGATGGCGATCAGGCCCGCGGACATCGCCGCCTCGATCCCGCCGAGGCCGCCGGGGGTTGGCACGGCAGAGCCGATGATCGCGCCGGCGAAGTAGACGACGGCGATGGCCGCGATCGGCTGTGTGGCCCCGAAGGCTCGTGTCGCGCAGACGAGGGCGGCCACGAAGGACACGTCGAGCAGGAGCGCCCCGACGAGCAGTTGCGCCAGCTTGCGCGGGTGCTGGAGCACCGAGAGGACCTGTGGGATGACGGTCTTGACCCGGGGCACTATGCGGTCGGTGATGAGCCGGCGCGCCCGCGGGACAGCGAGCAGGGCGAGGAACAGGAGGACGACGATGGGCAGGGCGGCGACCAGGGCCACCGGCGGCGTGAAGGAGGCCCGCGAGCCGGTGCCGGCCAGGACACCGGAGACGATGAGCAGGACGAAGTACGAGGAGAACTGGGCCAGCTGGGCGACCCCGACACTGGCTCCGGCCAACGCCGGGTCAGCCCCGGCCTTCTGGAGGTAGCGGGTGTTGAGGGCGATGTTGCCGATCGCAGCCGGTGCCACGAGCCCGCTGAAGGCCACGGCGAGCTGGGTCAGGTAGGTCCGGACGAACCGCAACTTCAGGTCGATCGACCCGCTGAGCGCCATCGAGGCGCCGGCGAAGGTCAGGGCGGCGAACACGACGGTCGCCAGTGCCCAGCCCTGACTCGCGCTCGCGATGACCTGGGGCAGGTCGACCTGGGCGAGCTGGGTGAGGACCAGGTAGGCCGCGACGCCACCGCCGACGACGGTGACGAGACCGCGCAGCGTCACGCGCCGAAGCTCGATGGGTTCGACGGGCTCCTCGACGGGTCGGTGGCGCTGGATCTCGTCCCGGAGCGCGCCGAGCAGGGTCTTGTCCTCCTTGAGCGCCGCGCGCGTCGTCGGCGTCATGGCGAGCGGCTGCAGGAGCGGCAGCGCCCGGGCGACCGCATCCTCTCCGAGCTCGGCGGTGGCAGTCCGGACGGCCCGCTCGACGCCGACGGCGAGCCCAACCGTTGTCAGCAGCTGTGCCGTGTCGATGCGCAGGCTTAGCTCGTCGGCCGCGATGTCCCCGCCGATTCGCAGGACACCGGCACGGCCGTCGTCGGTGAGCATCACGGTGTCTGGACCGAGGCCCCGGTGGGCCACGCAGAGTCGCAGCAAGGTGGCGTGCATGCGCCAGATCTGGGCGAGCTGGGCATCGTCGAGGTCGGCCCCGAGCTCCGATACGGGCGTCCCGGCCTGGCTGAGGAACGCGACGACGGCCGAGAACGGCCCGACCTCGCGGGCGGCCACCGGACGCGGCGCGGGGATCCTCGCGTGAGCCAGCGTCAGACCCATGAGGGTCCGGTGCTCCACCTCGGCGCGCAGCGTCAGCACAGCGCGGGTCGAGCCCTGTCGCAGGCGCAGCAGGCGAAGCAGCCGTCGGCCGGAGGCGAGCCCGAAGGTATCGCGGTCCATGACCTGGACGTCGACCGTCGAGGAGCTCGTCGTGCCGCGGTAGCGACGGTCCCCGGCGTCGTCCGTGTCCACCGCCTCGAGCCGCACCAGGGGCACGCCGGCTGCGATGAGCGCATCGGCGATCACCCGGCCCGGAGGCCGGGTCGAGGTGGCGCCGAATCCGAACCGGAAGGCGAGGCCGACGGCCCAGCCGAGGAGCAAGGAGCTGAACACGGCCAGGGCTGTGCTGGCGCCCGAGAGGAACGCCGTCACAGCGGTGGACCCGATCACCACGAACGCCAGCGGGGCGATCCATTTGCGCCCGGTGATGTCGGCAACCGTGAGCAGCGCCACCATCGAGACGATGACCGCGTCCAGCGGGTCGGTGCGGCCCTCGGCGAGCGGACGGGTCAGGGCAAAGACCACGTCGCCCAGACGACCCTCGAGGAGGAGCCAGCTCAGCCCGAGCACGACGAGGGCCGCCACGCCGGCTGCTGCGAGCGCATGGACGAGCTGCATCGGCCGGCCGCGGACCAACAGATCGGCTCCGACGGCCAGCGGCAGGACGACGACGCCGATGCCGGAGAGCCAGCTGATGAGCTGGAGGAGGATGCGGGGCAGGCCGCTCGTCGCGACGGCGAGGTCCTCCTCCAGCGCCCCCGTCGTGCCCACCGCCACGTCGGCGAGGACGAGCGAGGCAGCGAGGACGAGGAGGACGACACCCAGCTTCAGCGCGTCGGCGGGTCGACGCACGCGATCCGGGATCGGCGGTTCGAGCACCTCGACTGGTCTCTGCGCGCTGGACATCAGCACCATCCTGCCCCAGTCGCCGCTCTCGGCCCTGCCGTTCACCCGCGTGTCGTATTGCGCTGGGCTTGCTCCCCGCCGACACGACGGCGAGCGTTGTGCCGGGAGCCGACTCAGCGGCATACGCCTACTGCGTGGCGGTCACCCCGCGCTCACGGAACGGTGCGGCTTGGTCGCATCACCGAGCTCTGGCCCATCCTTCTCGACGCACTGCGCGCCGAACTGCTCCCAGACGAGGCCATGGCCGACGACTGAACCGTTGAGCTGGATCCAGCGGAGGGAGTTTCGCAGGCGCGCACCCGAGGCTGAATGGCAGGGGGATGGTTCGGGTAAGAGCCCCCGGAGGCACGACCGAACCGCGACGAGCGGCGAGCAAGGAGGCAGTGATGGCGTCCTCGAGCACGACGACGACGGACCACGACGAGATCCGGACCTGGGTCGAGCAGCATGACGGGGGCCGGCAGGAGTGCGCGACATGGCTCCGGGGAGGCACCACCTTCTTCGAGCTCGTGTCCCGCTGATCGAGGAGGCCAGCATGCCCGCGCGGGACGAGATGCCGTCAACGCTCGTGCGGTCGCCCCAGGAGGCACAGGACCTGTGGGCGACGGTTCACGACAACGCCGTCGAGCAGTACGGCGAGGGCGAGCGCGCACACCGGACGGCCTTCGCCGCGCTCAAGCACAGCTTCGAGAAGGTCGGCGACCACTGGGAGCCGAAGAGGGCGAAGGGTCCCTCCGACGCCCAGGCGGCCCGCGAGGGTGCCCGCGCCCGTCGAGGCGGCGAGACCGCCGGAGGTGTTGATGCCAACGCCTCCAAGGCTCACCTCTACGACGTGGCGAAGCGGCTCGAGATCAGGGGCCGGTCACGGATGACCAAGGAGCAGCTCGTCGAGGCCATCGGTCGCGCCAACGACCGGGAGTCGAGAAAGGCGCGGGAACGGGAGGCCGACTGAGCCTGCAGTCGAGTACCTTCGACCATGGACGTCATCGAGTACACGCCCGTCCGTGAGGAGTACGCCTACACATTCGGCGGCGCTGCCCCGACGATGCGCATCCAGCCAGGCACCGCCCTCCGGCTCTGGTCCGACGACGCCTTCGGTGGAGCGCTGCGCAGCGTCGACGACCTCTCGAGCGCCAAGGTCGACCTTCGCTTCGTCAACCCACAGACCGGGCCGTTCTTCGTCGAGGGCGCCGAGCCCGGCGACACCTTGGTCCTGCACCTGGTCGCGCTCGAGCCAGCTCGCGACTGGGGCGCGTCCGCAGCGATCCCCTTCTTCGGCGGGATGACGAGCACCGACCGCGTCGTCACGCTGCAGGAGCCGCTGCGCGACACGACCTGGATCTACGAGCTGGACCGTGAGCGCAGGACGGTCGGCTTCGTCGCCCGCCACAGCGACCACCGCATCGAGCTGCCGCTCGAGCCGATGCTCGGCACCGTCGGAGTCGCACCGGCCGGGGGAGAGGCGCGATCGTCCCTCGTCCCCGAACGCTTCGGCGGCAACATGGACACCCCGCAGATGCGGGCCGGTTCCACGGTCTACCTCGGCGTCAACGTCGAGGGTGCGCTCTTCTCGATCGGGGATGGACATTACCGCCAGGGCGACGGTGAGGCCTGCGGCACCGCGGTCGAGGGCGCGATGACGAGCACGCTCATCGTCGACCTCGTCAAGGGGCACGCGCCCGGGTGGCCGCGGATCGAGGACGACACCCACATCATGACCGTCGGCTCCAGCCGGCCGATGGAGGACTCGTGGCGCATTGCCAACGCCGAGCTCGTCCGCTGGGTGAGCGTCCTCCACGGGATGCACGTCATGGATGCCTACCAGCTGTGCTCGCAGATCACGCAGGTGCCCGTCGCCAATGTCGTCGACGCCAACTACAGCGTGGTCGTCAAGGCAGCCAAGGCCTTGCTGCCGGCAGCGGACGTCCTCGGGGGCATCCACGCCGACCTGCGCGAGCGAGCCCGCACGCTCGGCACAGTGTGAGCCCGACCGAGGCCCACTGCGTTCGCGTCCTCCGGACTTGACAGCACCTCCACCAACGAAAGGCCACGACATGGATCTCCAACTCGCCGGCAAGCGCGTCCTTGTCACCGGCGGCAGCCGCGGCATCGGCCGCGCCATCGTCGAGGCATTCCTCGACGAGGATGCCGTGGTGTGCTTCTGCGCCCGCGACTCCCAGGCAGTCGCCACGACTGCCGACGAGCTGGCCGGCCGAGGCCAGGTCACGGGCACCGCGGTGAACGTGGGCGACGCTGCGGCGCTTGCGGCCTGGGTACAGACCTCGGCCGAGACGATGGGCGGCATCGACGTGGTCGTCGCCAATGTCAGCGCGCTGGCGATCCCGGACACCGAGGAGAACTGGGAGCTCAGCCTCAACGTCGACGTGATGCACACGGTTCGGCTCGTTCGGGCGGCGATGCCCTTCCTCGAGCAGAGCGACGCCGCGTCGATCATCGGGATCTCGAGCGTGTCGGGGCGGGAGTCCGACTTCGCGTCCGGACCGTACGGCACAGCGAAGACCGCGATCGTCGGCTACATCCACGGACTCGCGCTGCAACTGGCCGACAAGGGGATTCGGGCCAACACGGTTTCACCGGGCAACACCTACTTCGAGGGTGGCGTGTGGGCGAGCATCGAGACCGGTAATCCGGAGCTGTTCGAGATGGCGGTCGGCCTGAACCCCACTGGCCACATGGGCACGCCCGCTGACGTGGCTGGGCCGGTCGTCTTCATCGCCAGTCCCGTCGCGAGCCGGGTCAGCGGCACCAACCTCGTCGTCGACGGCGCACTGACCCGTGGCATCCAGCTGTGAGACCGACTCGCGCGCGCTCACGCCCTCCCTCGATCAGTTGCAGTGCACGCCCGGGTTCCAGTCGTTGAACGTGCCGTTGCGGTTGGCCTTCTCGTGCCAGACGTGCAACTCGTAGAAGTCGGGGAGGCCATAGCGGTTCCCGGCCGACACCCGGGCGAAACGCTGGCCATAGAGGATCGGCGGGCGGGCATGCGCCGCGTCCCAGGCCTCGGCGAAGACCAGGTACTCGACTGCAACCAGGCCGAGTGACCCGTCGGGACCAGGTTCGTAGATGAGCGCCTCCGGGGCGAGGCGGTCAACCTCCCCGTCCGTGAGGTTGCCGACGTCGACGAAGTGGATCCCCATGCCGCCTCGGCCGTCTGGGTCCTCGATACAGCTGATTCCTGCGAGATCGACGACACGGGTCGTCCAGGGCTCGCCCGGCCCCGACGTGTACGACGCCGTCACACCGCGCAGTTCGGCGAGCTTGGCCGTGTGTCCGTGCGTTTGCGTGGAGCCGTGGGCCGCGGCGATCGACGGCACAGCGACCAGGCACAGGGTGGCCAGACCGCCGGCGAGGACGGCCCGCATGTCAGCTGCCCTCCTGAACCGCGTAGATGCGGTCCGCGACCAGCCCGTGCGCCTCCCGGTGGACGCTGTTGGCCGCCTCTGCGTTCGGCGCCTCGACGAGGCAGAAGATCTGGCCCTCCTCCTCGTCGACCCAGTAGCGCAGGTAGTTGACCCCGTGTGCGCCCTGGGTGGCCAGGTCTGCCGCGTGGGCCGTGGCGACATCGTCCATCGTGACGCCGTCACCGAGCGAGTGAACATCCATGAAGAGTGGCATCGCGCCTTTCCTTTCCGTGCTGGTGGTCGGTGCCTTCAGGGTCACGGAGAGGGATCGGTCCGGGCATGGGTGATGGCTACCCATGTTTGCGGCAGTCGAGGCCCTACCTACGACGGAGGGCAAAGATCGCGTACGGGCCCGATTCCCGGCTCACTCCGGCGACGAGTACCAAGCGATCACGTCCCTGCGCGAGCTCACTCCGGCCTTCGCCAGGATCGATGACACGTGGTGCTCTGCCGTGCGTCTGGAGATCACGAGCTGCTCGGCGATGGCCGTGTCCGACAGGCCCTGGACCACGAGGTCAGCCACCTCGGCCTCCCGCCTCGTGAGCCCGTTCGGATGGTCACGCGTCGCACGACCGGGCGCACGCGGTGGCGTCAGGCCCAGGGCGCGGAGGTCGACCCGGCACCGGGCGGCGGCGGCATGGGCCTTGATTCCGTCGAAGATCTCTGCCGCTGTCGCCAGCGCGCCGCCGTCGCCGCTACGCGCCAGGGCGAGGGCATGGTCGAACGGACAGTCAAGTCCCTCCCAGAGTGCAGCAGCCTCCTGCCATTCGCCGGCGAGCTCCGCGGCGAAGGGAGGTGCTACCTCCCGGTGTGCTGGACGGGTACCCCGTGGCAGCCACCGCAGCACTGCACCGCGGTTCCACGGGCAGTCCGCTCGCTCGACGAGCTCCAGGACCGCGCCGGCAACCTCACCCGCCTCGGCATCGCGCCGCGCGAGCCAGGCGAGCTCGCTGCGCAACGCGGCGACCGGGGCGATCACCTGCACCTCGCCGATCCCGTCGGCCAAGGCGGCGGCCCGCGCCAGAAGGGCCTCGAAGCCACTCTCGCCGCGCCGGCCCCGCACGTGGGCCAGACTCACGAGTGGGGTCAGGGCGGCATTGGTCGCCAGAGACGGGTGGGCGAGGACCGCCTCCGCCCGGCGTTCGGCTGCGGCCAGGTCGCCCCGATTGACCTGGAGCTCCGCATCGCACGCCAGCAGGTAACTCGTCCAGGAGTCGAGGTCGCGCTCCGTGCAGTACTCGATCCCCTCCAGCACGTGACGACTCGCGTCGTGGTGGCGACGCTGGGCAATCGCGCTCGACGCAAGGTTGACGTAGGCGCGGGCGGCGTGCTCGTGCAGCTCCGCCTGGCGCGCCAGCACCAAGCTCTCCTCGAGCATGGCAATGCCAGCGGCCCGGTCGCCGGCGACGACCTCGATGGTGCCCAAGTTGTTGAGGGCGTGCGCCCGCAGCTCAGTCCGCGCGCGGCTCTCCGCCAGGGAGTCGAGCACGCCCAAGGTGCGGGCCCCCCACGTGCGGGTCGCCGCCGCATCACTCGAGAGCATGTGCAGCTGGGTCATGTTGCTGTAGGCGTAGGCGAGTTCCGGGGTGGGAGGCCCCTCGAGGATCTCGAGCGCCCGAACCGCCGCAGCCTCGGCATCGGCGTTGCGTCCCTCGAACCACAGCAGGCGGGACAGGCAGCGCCAGGCGTCGCCGACTCGGGTGGTCGCCCCCTGTTGCTCCCAGATGTCACGGGCGCGTTCCACGTCCCTCGAAGCCTCTTCGATGCGACCGATGACGTAGAGCTCGTAGCCGAGTGACCAGTGGAGCTCTGCGACCCGTTCGACAGGCAGCCCGTTGCCGGGGAGACGGGCTGCATGAGCCAGGGCTCGCTGGAACTGGCGGGCCGCCTCGCGGTGGGAGCCGAGGTCGGCGGCGCGTCGACCGGCAACGGTGGCGTGCTCGACCGCCGACTGGCTCAGGCCCGCGGCGTCGGCGTGGTGGGCGAGCCGCGCCGGGTCGGCGCCCCGAGCCTCCAGGGCGGCGAGCAGTCGACGGTGCTGGTGGATCCGCCTACCCATGGGAACCTGCTCGGCGACAACGCGGCGGGCCAGCTCATGCCGGAAAGTGATGGCTCCGTCGGCCTCGACGAGCAGAACCCGTGCCAACGCTTCGTCGAGGGCCGGCAGCCCGGCGCTCAGCAGTTCTTCGAGCAGGTCGACCTCCGCTCGGGCTCCCGCGAGTGCGACGACCTCGAGCGCCTGCTGGGTCGCGCCGGAGAGGCCCGCCACCCGGGCCACGATCGCGTCCCGGCACCGCTCGGGGACCGTGTCGAGGCCACTCGAGAGGACCTCGGTGACGTAGAAGGCATTGCCGCGCGTGATCTCGTGCAGCCGTGCCGGGTCGACCAGACTGGCATCCGGATGGGAGCGCGCGTGCCGGGCGACAAGCGTCGACACGGCCTCACGAGACAGCGGCGGCACGTCAAGCCGTCGGATGCCGGTGGCGGAGGCGGTGTCACCGAGGAGCTGGCGCAGGCCATCGGTGGCGTCGACGTCCTCGCGTCGGTAGGTGACGATCACGAGAGCACGGCACGTATGGATGCGGCGGGCGAGGTGGAGGAGAAGATCCAGGGTGGCTTGGTCGGCCCAGTGGGCATCCTCGACGACAACGAGGTGCGGCCCGAGGTCGGGCGGCTCGCGCAGCGCGACGAGCAGCGCCGCGAAGATCTCTTGTCGCGTGGCGCCTTCGGGCCACACGCCGGGGGGCAGCGTCGGCAGCAGCTCCAGCAGCGGCGCGAGGGGCGACGGAGTCGCGGACCCGTCGCAGTACGCGACCGACGGCACTGCGCGACTCTCGACCTGCGACGCAAAGGCGCTGACGAGCGAGGACTTGCCCACGCCAGCCTCGCCGGACACGTAGACCAGGCGACCGTTTCCGCCAGCTGCCTCGTCGAGATACGACTCCAGGGTGCGCAGGTAGTGATCCCGCTCCACGAGCGTCACCGCTCAATGGTAGGAGCCGCGCGGTGCGATGACATGCGATTGCCGACAGTGCACAAGGCTGTTTGCCCATGGCCCACGACCCGCGCACCTGCAGGGCCGGTCGAGACGTACGTCGCGCCGGATGTGACGCACCTGCTCCGTCATCAGCCCGGCACGCCGCCCGCTGACGTCGGTGGCACCCACCGGCCTTGGGCTGGGACGGGGCCCAGCGGCATACGGTGGAATGGCTTCATCCCATCGAGAGGCGACCATTTGGCACTGTCTCGACGCCTCCTCGCTCTGGGACGGTGATGTCAGACGGACGGCGACGCGAGAACGAGGAGCCTGGGCGAGTGCTTGGTCGAGAGTGGGACGGTGGTGCGCCACAGTTCCGCCTCTGGCCGCCGGTCGCCGTCGGCGTCCCGTGGCTCGTCGGGATCGTCCTTGAGAAAGCGGCGGGGATCTCGGTGGACCTCGGCCCGGTCGCCGTCGTGGTCGGCTGGGCGTTGGTCGTGTTCTTCGTCGTGTGGAACGGCTGGTCGCTGGTCCTCTTTGCGCGCCGGCGGACCGGGCTCCTGCCCGGGCAGACCACGACGACATTGCTGGACGAGGGTCCCTATCGGGTCTCGCGCAACCCGCTCTACGTGGGCCTGCTGGCGCTCTATCTCGGGGCGGCACTGATCGTGTCCTCGTGGGTCGTCCTGGCCCTTGCGCCGTTGGCTTTCGTTGGACTCCACTGGGGCGCCGTCCTGCCCGAGGAGCGCTACCTGAGCGAGCGACTGGGGTCGGTGTATTCCGACTACTGCCATCGCGTGCGTCGGTGGTGGTGAGGGCTCGGGTCGCCTCGGCTGGATGGCTGCGGCCACGCATGGGTCCCAACGGGCCCGAACCAAGCGGAGGCTGTCCGTTTGTCAGCACCCGCCCTCCGCCGCGGCGAATAGCGTCGCGGGCATGGCTTCCCTCATTCTCGTCGGAGCAGGGCCGGGCATCGGCGCTGCCCTGACACGCCGCTGCGTCGACGACGGCGAGCCCGTGGGCCTGATCGCCCGGTCGTCCGCGTCGATGGATCCGATCGCCGAGGCCCTGGTCGCGCGGGGCAGCCCGGTCGCAACCCGGACCGCCGATGTCGCCGATGAGCGGTCGCTCGGGGCAGCCTTGGAGGGGCTTGTCGAGCAGGTGGGCGTCCCCGAGCTGCTGGTCTACAACGCAGGGCTCATCCGGGCTGACCAACCCGGAGAGCTCGGCTACGACGAACACCTCCATGCCTTCTCGGTCAACGTGCTCGGCGCCCTCGCCACCGTGTCCCGCCTGGCGCCCGCGATGGCGGAAGGGGGAGGCGGGACCGTCGTGATCACCGGCGGGATGCCGCGGCCCGTGTCGTCGCACGTCAGCCTCTCGCTCGGCAAGGCGGGCGTTCGCGCCCTCACCGCGATGCTCGCCGAGCGGTACGGGCCGGCCGGTGTGCACGTGGCGACCGTCACCGTCGCCGGAGCGGTCTCGCCCGGTTGGGAGTTCGACCCGGACGAGATCGCGGCCGTGTACCGCACGCTGCACGAGCAGTCCGCCGACGCGTGGGACCACGAGGTGACCTACACCGGTCGCGCGACCTGGCTGGGACTGGCAACCGGCTGAGCCGGTCCGGCCCGCGCTAGCCGCCGAGACCGGTGTGGAAGCCCTCGGACCAGGTCTCGTGGCGTGGCTTGAACCCGAGCTCCCTTGCCGCGAGGTCGTTCGAGGCGCCTTGGGCGGTCGTCATCAGATGGATGCCGAAGTCTCCGATGAACGGCCTTGCCAGCCAAGCCGGCACGTGTCGCGGGGCCTTGGCCCCGACAGCCCTGGCCAGCTCGGGCAGCCATTGATGGACCGGGGCAGGCTCGTGGTCGACGATCTCGAACAGCCCGGCGGGCTCGGAGTCGACGGCCAGCGCGACCGCATGAGCAGCGTCCTCGACGTGGCAGAACGACCAGACGCCCTGCCCGCCTCCGACGACGGGGATCCGTCGTCGTTTCACCTCCTCCAGCGTCCGACCGTACGTCCCGAGGCTCGTTCGCTCGCCGTAGAGGACACCGAAACGGAGGACCACACCGCCAGGAGCGGCGATGACCGCCGACTCGAGATGCCGGAGCGCGCCGACGGTCCTGGTGGCCGCCCGGGGAGGGTCGACCAGCAGGTTGGCAGGCTCGCCCTGCGCTACCACCGCACCAGGCTCGCTGAACCAGCCGGCGAACGACTGGGCGATGTACCTCCGCACACCGAGGTCGACGGCGGCCGTGAGCAACGAGTCGGTCACCACGGTGCGCAGGTGGTTGGTGCCGACCATCGTCCCGTCGAGATCACGGAAGCCGGGCGGGCTCTTGAGGTCCGTCAGCATGTTCACCACGACGTCCGGTCGCACGCCGCGCAGCGCGTCCCGGACCGCATCCGCATCCGTCGCGTCCAGGGTGACGGGGTGCGCGCCGAGCCGGCGCAGCTTCGCCTCACCCAGCCAGGACCGAGACGAGCCGTACACCTCGTGACCGCCCCTGACAAGCTCCGGGACGGCATGGCGCGCGATGACACCCGTTGCGCCCGCAAAGAAGATCCGCATTGGTCTCGCCTCCTGCTCGCTTCCGGGGCCGGCTGCTGGTCGGCGGTTGCCGGCCCGTTCGAGCGTCGGCCCTCAACGCATTGCAGAGCTCCTGCCCGGTCCGATCAATGGAGTCGGAGGACCATGGCGCGACTCCATCCAGAGTCGGCGATCTGCCCGACCGGATGGCCGGAATCCATCGCTGAATGTCATTCGCGCCACTGGGCCGGGTGCCTGCGAAAACCTAGCGTCGAGGAATGCCAGCACATCGAGTCGCCGTGGTCGTCCCGACCGACTTCACCCTCTTCGAGCTGGGGGTCGCGGTGGAGGTCTTCGCCCAGCCGCACCCCGAATGGGAGACCGACTGGTACGACGTCACCGTCTGCACGGCTCACCCCGGAGAGGCGGCGGTTGTCGGCGGCCTGTTCGAGGCACGGATCCGGCACGGAGTCGAGGCCATCGACGACGCCGAGACGGTCATCGTCGTCGATGCGGAGGACGACCTGG
>NZ_DATEEY010000151.1:0-7232 GCF_035280925.1 Intrasporangium sp.
GGGGGTGCATGGGGGGCGTCGCCCTCTCGGGGGGTGCATGGGGGGCGTCGCCTTCTCGGGGGGTGCATGGGGGGCGGAGCCCCCCATGGGTAGGCATACTGCATGAGTATGAGCGGGAGCCAGCGGACCTCGAACGCCACTCCCATCGAGGACTACGCGGTCATCGGCGACATGCAGACGGCCGCACTCGTCAGCCGCGAGGGCTCGATCGACTGGCTCTGCCTGCCGCGGTTCGACTCGCACGCCTGCTTCGCGGCACTCCTCGGCACCCCCGACAACGGTCGGTGGCTCATCCGGCCGGTCGATCCGGACACCAGGACGACGCGTCGGTACCTCGACGACTCCTTCGTCCTCGAGACCACCCACAAGACCTCGACCGGGGTGGTCCGGGTGCTCGATGTCATGCCGCTCGGCGACGGACGAGCCGACGTCCTCCGGCGCATCGAGGGCGTGACGGGAACCGTCCGGATGCGTCACGAGTGGATCGTGCGATTCAGCTATGGCCGGACCAAGCCGTTCGTGAGCCGGCACACCGAGGAACGCGAGGCCGGGATCGACCAGATCATCACGGCGATGGCTGGACCGGACATGATCGTCCTCCGCGGGGCACGGCTGCCCCATGCCGAGCACTGGACCCACGTCGACGAGTTCGAGATCTCCGCAGGCGAGAACCTCGCCTTCGCGACGACCTGGTTCAGCAGCGTCGCGTCGATCCCGCCGCCGCTCAAGGTCCTGAGCCGCATCGCCGAGACCATCCAGCGCAGCCGCCAGTGGGCGGCCCGGAGCGACTACGACGGCCCCTACGAGAACGCCGTCACCCGCTCCATCCTCGTGCTGCGCCTGCTCACCCATGGAGTCACCGGCGGCATCGTCGCTGCGCCCACGACGTCCCTCCCGGAGGACTTCGGCGGTGAGCGCAACTGGGACTACCGGTTCTGCTGGCTCCGGGACGCGGCGCTGACCCTCGAGGCACTCCTCGGGTGTGGCTACGTCGAGGAGACCGAGTCGTGGCGGCAGTGGCTGCTCCGCGCGGTCGCCGGAGACCCCGAGGACATCCAGATCATGTACTGCGTCGACGGTGCGCGGGACCTCCCGGAACGCGAGCTCGACCACCTGCCCGGATATGCCGACTCGCGGCCGGTGCGAATCGGCAACGGCGCCGTGGAGCAGTGGCAGACCGACGTCCTCGGCGAGGTCATGATCGCCCTCGAGCACGGCCGCCAGCAGGGACTGTCCGACAACCAGGACTCGTGGATGCTCCAACGTGTGCTCATGGACAACCTGGCCGAGCGCTGGCAGGCGCAGGACAACGGACTGTGGGAGGTCCGCGGCCCACAGCGCCACTTCACCCACTCTCGGGTCATGGTCTGGGCTGCGTTCGACCGGGCCATCCAGGGCGTCGAGGAGCACGGGCTCGAGGGCCCGGCCGACCGCTGGCGCGAGCTGCGGGAGCAGGTCCGCGCCGAGGTGATGGAGAAGGGCTGGAACGAGGAGAAGCAGACCTTCGTCCAGCACTACGACACGACCGAGGTCGACGCGTCACTGCTCACGCTGTCGGCTGTTGGCTTCATTGCCGGCGACGACCCCAAGATGCTGGGGACGATCCGCGCCGTGGAGCGCGAGCTGATGCGGGGCGGCCTGGTGCTGCGCTACCGGACCGAGGCGGGCGTTGACGGGCTGAGAGGCGACGAGCACCCCTTCCTGGCCTGCTCGTTCTGGCTCGTCACGGCCTATGCGAAGGCGGGCATGCTGGCCGAGGCGACGGCGCTCATGGACCGACTCGTCGGGCTGGCCAACGACGTCGGGCTGCTGTCCGAGGAGTACGACCCGATCCACGAACGCATGGTCGGCAACTTCCCCCAGGCCTTCTCGCACCTCACCCTCGTCGGCGCGGCCCTCGCGCTGGCCGAAGCCACCGGAAAGGCACGGCATGCACCTCATTGACCTGTCCACGGAGCACCTCCCCAGCGAGACGGAGCGGCTCGTGGCCACCGCGGAGCGGCTGGGCGACGCTGATGTCCGCGCTCCCTCGCTGTGCCCGGGGTGGACGCGCGGGCACGTGCTGACCCACCTCGCCCGCAACGCGGAGGCGCTCTCCCGCGTGTGTGCGGCGGTGCTGACCGGTGAGCCGGACACGATGTACGACTCGGTCGAGGCGCGCGATGCCGACATCGAGTCGGGGGCAGGCCGGTCTGCGGCCGAGCTTGCCTCGGACGTCCGCACCCAGGCAGCTGCGTTGGCGCCGCAGATCATTCGCCTGGGCGTCGAGCACGTCGGCACCACCGTGGAGCGGGTGCCCGGCGGACAGCTCATCGCAGCCGAGCGCGTGCCGTTCATGCGGCTGCGCGAGGTGGTGTGGCACCACGTCGACCTCGATGCCGGCTATGGGTTCGCGGACACGCCCGACGAGCTCGTCCACCTCTTCCTCGTCGACACGGTCGCACGACTGGCCTCGTCGGACGGCGCCCCAGGGCTCGCGATCCGGACCGACCAGGACGACGAGTGGACCATCGGGGATGGCAGCACGACCATCGTCGGTTCGCGCTGGGGAGTGCTGCACTGGCTGGCGCGGGGCCGCACCGACGGGCTCGAGGAGCCGGCCGCTCCGCTGCCCCCGTTGCCGTTCGGAGGTTGAGCCATGGCCGACACCTATACCGGCCGAGTGGTGCCAGGTGGCCCTGTGGAGGTGCGCGCGCTGCCGGACCTGACCATCCGCAAGCTTGCCGTCTCGCAGATGAGCAACAACGTCTACCTGCTGACGTGCAACGCGACTCGCCGCCAGCTGCTCATCGACGCGGCCGACGACGCCCCGCGCATCGTCGAGCTGGTCCGCGACAGCGGAGACGGGTTGGACGCCGTCGTCACCACGCACCGGCACTGGGACCACGTACGAGCCCTGGCGGAGGTCGTGGCCGCGACGGGGGCTCGCACGCTTGCCGGCGCCGCGGACGCGGACGAGCTGCCGGTCCGCGTCGACGAGCCCGTGCGGCAGGGCGACCGGGTGCGGTTCGGGGAGATCACGCTGGACGTCATCCACCTGCGTGGGCACACCGCTGGCTCAGTCGCCCTCGCCTACCGGGACCCAGCAGGCGGCACGCACCTGTTCACGGGCGACTCCCTCTTCCCGGGCGGCGTCGGCAACACGAAGAACCCCGGCCAGAGCTTCGAGTCGCTCATCGAGGACGTGACGACGCGAATCTTCGACGTGTACGACGACGACACCTGGTTCTATCCCGGCCACGGTGACGACTCGACGCTCGGCACGGAGCGGCCACATCTGCAGGAGTGGCGCGAGCGGGGCTGGTGAGCGTGCCGAGCGGCGCCGAGCCACCCTGAACCGCGTGCCAGACGTCCGACCGGACTACGCCGGAACGGTCTCCTGGCCCGGATCCGCATCGAGCTCGGCGATGAGGGACTCGAGCTCGGCCCGCACGAGCTCGACGTCGTAGGGGACGTTGCTCACGACGAAGTGGCGCCTCGGGTTGTTGGCGACGCAGAGCCCGATGCCCAGCCGCGACCGGCCATGCTTCGCGTTCCAGAGCCGCTCCAGCCGTGTCCCGTCCCAGTCAGGCGGTGCGTGCAGCCACCCCTGCATGACGACCAGGGAGTCGTCCGGGTCCGGGCGGTGCTTCGGAGCTTCCATGGCCACGACCGTGATCTCGCCCATGACTTGACGGTACGACGACAGCCCGGCCCATGTCAGCCCTTCTGGCCTCAGGGGTCCCGCGTGTCACATGGAAGGATGACGTCCGTGTCGCCTGGCCGCCAGCTCCGAGCGCGCCGATGAGGATCGATCGCTCGACCGCGCCGCTGCTCGTTCTGGCCGGCGTGGTGTCGGTCCAGTTCGGTGGGGCGCTCGCTGCCACCCTCGTGCCCAGGATCGGGGCGGTCGGCTCGGTGCTGCTGCGCCTCTCCTTCGCCATGCTCATCCTGTGTGCCGTTGCCCGACCGCGGCTGCGTGGGCGCTCCCGCAAGGCGTGGCGCACCGTGGTTCTCTTCGGTCTCGCGCTCGCGGCCATGAACACGGCCTTCTACTCGTCGCTCGCCTACCTCCCGATCGGGGTCGCGGTCACCATCGAGTTCCTGGGTCCACTCACCCTGGCCGCCGTGCTGAGCCGACGACCCCGGGATGTGGCTGCGGTGCTCGCCGCGGGTCTGGGAGTCGCGCTCGTCTCGGGGGCGACCGACGCCACGTGGGGCCGGTTCGAGCCCATCGGCCTGCTCTGGGCGGCGGTGGCGGGGGCGATGTGGGCGGCCTACATCGTGCTCAGCCAGCGCACCGGGACCCTCTTCACCGGTCTGGACGGGCTGGCCCTCGCACTCGTCGTGTCGACCGCCGTCGTGGCGCCGTTCGGGCTCGCCTCGGTCGACGCGTGGACGCCGACGATCGTGGGTCTCGGCCTCGGCATCGCCGTGCTGAGCTCCGTCCTGCCCTACTCCTTGGAGCTCATGGCCCTTCGGCACCTGAGCCAGCGCGTATTCGGCATCCTGCTCAGCCTCGAACCAGCCGTGGCGGCGCTCGCAGGCCTGCTCGTCCTCGACCAGGTCCTGGAGCGCAGTCAGGTGCTGGGACTGTTCCTCGTCGTCGTCGCCAGCGCTCTCGTGCTCGCCGCGAAGACGAAGCCGGACCCGCCGGACGCCCTGGTCGGCCCGGGCTGAGTCCCGTCGTCAGCTCGAGCCGCGACGCGAGCCGGAGTCCACGTCGATCGGAGCGGTTGGGTCGCCTGCTGCACGGGCATCGCGGCGCGTCTTGAGCAGGCTCGCAACCGTCGTGACGCCGAGGATGAGGACGATCGCACCCAGCGACACGCTGATCGGGATGTCGGGCACGCCGTGGATCGGCTCGCCGCCGTTGACGAACGGCAGGTTGTTCTCGTGGAGTGCGTGCATGACGAGCTTGACGCCGATGAAGCCGAGCAGGATCGCCAGCCCGATGCTGAGGTAGACCAGGCGGGTGAGCAGGCCGCCGATGAGGAAGTACAGCTGGCGTAGACCCATCAGGGCGAAGATGTTTGCCGTGAGGACGAGGTACGGCTCCTTGGTCAGTCCGTAGATCGCGGGGATCGAGTCGAGCGCGAAGAGCAGGTCCGTCGTCCCCAGGGCGAGGATGACGATCATCATGGGCGTGATGAGGCGCTTGCCGTTCCGGACGACGAAGAGCCGGACTCCGTGCCACTCCTTGGTCGCCGGGAAGGTCTTCTCGACCCACAGGAGGAAGCGGTTCTCGTGGTACTCGTCGTCGTCGGTCTCCCCACCCTTGGCCAGCTTGATCGCCGTGTAGATGAGGAAGGCCCCGAAGATGTAGAAGACCCAGGCATACGCGTTGATGACGACGGCGCCGAGGGCGATGAAGATGCCACGGAGGACGATGGCGATGACGATGCCGATCATCAACGCGGACTGCTGGAACCGCTGAGGGACCCGGAAGCTGCTCATGATGAGCAGGAAGACGAAGAGGTTGTCGACCGACAGCGAGTACTCGGTGAGCCAGCCGGCGTAGTACTCGCCCGCAAACCGCCCGCCCCACTGCCACCAGACGAAGAGTCCGAAGAGGATCGCGGCCGTCACATAGAAGGCCAGGTGGCGGCCGGCCTCTCCCATGGAGGGGACGTGGGGCCGGCGGGCGATGACGAAGACGTCGATGACCAGCACGACCGTCATCAACCCGATCGTGAGATACCAGCCCCAGGCGGGGACGTTCATGTGGGCACCTTCCGGTTACAGCGTCGGTCAGGACAGCGTCAGCAACCGGAGGTCTCTCCCGCCCAGCAGGCCGGCCCGACGGGCCCGGGACCGACCGAGTCGGAGCCGTGATGACGAGCCCATCGCTTCGGGGATACTCCCCTCCGTGAACGCCTGAGTCTTTCATCCTCTCGGCCCAACGCCCAAATTGCGTCTCACCGGTGGACTCTTTCGCGTCCCCGTCGAGTGGGCACTTCAGGCCCGGCGCGAAGCGCCCACTCGACTGAAAGGGGGCGGGAGGCCAGCTCAGCGCGTCGCCGCGGTCAGCTGGCGGAGCTCCTTCTTCAGCTCGCTCACCTCGTCCCGCAGTCGCGCGGCCAGCTCGAAGTGCAGCTCGGCTGCCGCCTGGTGCATCTGCGCGGTCAGCTCCTGGATCAGACCCGACAGATCAGCGGCGGCGAGGTCGGACGGCCTCTCGCCACGCACGCCGGCCGAGACGCCGACGTCAGCCGCCACCGCACCCCGCCCAGCGCCGCTCTTGCCCCGGGACTGCATGCGCCCGGAGCCGATGAGCTCCTGGGTGTCGGCGTCCTCCCGCTGGAGCAGGTCGGTGATGTCCGCGATCTTCTTGCGCAACGGCTGCGGGTCGATGCCCATCTCGCGGTTGTACGCCAGCTGCTTGTCACGGCGGCGGTTCGTCTCCTCGAGCGCGTCCTGCATCGATGGCGTGACCTTGTCGGCATACATGTGCACCTGGCCGGACACGTTGCGGGCGGCGCGGCCGATGGTCTGGATGAGCGATCGTGTCGACCGCAGGAAGCCCTCCTTGTCGGCGTCGAGGATCGAGACCAGGGACACCTCGGGGAGGTCGAGTCCCTCACGCAGCAGGTTGATCCCGACGAGCACGTCGAACACGCCGGTGCGCAGCTCGCGCAGCAGCTCGACCCGACGGAGGGTGTCGATGTCGCTGTGCAGGTAGCGGACCCGGATCCCCTTGTCGAGCAGGTAGTCGGTGAGGTCCTCGGCCATCTTCTTCGTCAGCGTCGTCACGAGGACGCGCTCGTCCTTGTCGACTCGCAGCTGGATCTCGTGGATCAGGTCGTCGATCTGGCCCTTGGTCGGCTTGAGCACCACGTCTGGGTCGACGAGGCCGGTCGGGCGGATGATCTGCTCGACGGGCGGCCCGCCCTTGGCCGACTTGGCCAGCTCGTACTCGCCCGGCGTCGCGGAGAGGTAGACCGTCTGGCCGATCCGCTCGAGGAACTCCTCCCATTTGAGCGGCCGGTTGTCCATGGCACTCGGCAGGCGGAAGCCGTGCTCGACGAGCATCCGCTTGCGGGACATGTCCCCCTCGTACATCGCGCCGATCTGCGGCACCGTCTGGTGCGACTCGTCGATGACGAGCAGGAAGTCCTCCGGGAAGTAGTCGAGCAGGCAGTTCGGCGCCGACCCCGGACCGCGGCCGTCGATGTGCCGGGAGTAGTTCTCGATGCCGGAGCAGAAGCCGACCTGCCGCATCATCTCGATGTCGTAGGTCGTGCGCATCCGCA
>NZ_DATEEY010000152.1:0-2633 GCF_035280925.1 Intrasporangium sp.
CTGGTCAGAAACCGTCGAGAAGGCTTGGTACTGCGTCGATTCGACGGCCTCAGCAGATCCGTCCGGTAGACCCAGCCTCAGGTCGAGGGCGGGCAGCGCGATGGCAACGAGGGCACCGATACCGAGCACGATGCTGCCCACCGCGCGCCGGGTTGACATCGGGCGCAGCCGGGACGCGGAGGCAGCAGCGGCGGTCTCCCCGGATGACGGAGCGTCCTCGTTGGCTGGGCCGGTCTTGGCGGCTCGGCCGGTCTCGGCGAGGCGGACGCGCTCGCGACGGCTGAGGATCCGCTCGCCGATGAGGCCGAGGAGCGCGGGCGTCAGCGTGATGGCGATGAGCACGGCGATGGCGATGGACAGTGCGCCGACCGTTCCCATGAGGCCGAGGAAGGGGATGCCCGTCACGTTGAGCGCGAGGAGCGCGATCAGCACCGTCGCGCCCGCGAACACGACGGCGTTGCCCGACGTGCCATTGGCCAGGCCGATCGACTCGTCGAGCTGATAGCCCTCCTTCAGCTGGCGGCGGTGCCGGTTGATGATGAACAGGGAGTAGTCGATGCCGACGGCGAGACCGAGCATGAGACCAAGGACCGGGGTCACGGAGGTCATCTCGATCGCGCTCGACAGTGACATCGTGAACAGGGCCCCGATGGCGACCCCGATGAGCGCCGTGAGGATCGGTAGTCCGGCGCCGATGAGCGTGCCGAGCATGATGACGAGGACCACAGCGGCGACGAGGATGCCGATGACCTCGCCGACGCCGAGGATCTTCGGGATGCCGCTCGCGAGCTCGGCCGAGTAGGAGACGTCCACTCCCTCGACGGGCTGCCCGAAGGCCGCGATGACGGCATCCTTCTGCTCCTGGGTGACGTCCATCTGCGGCTCGTCGAAGAGAACCGTGACGATCGCCGTGGTGCCGTCCTGCGACACCATGCCGATCCCCTCGGAGAGCTCGAGCAGCCGGGCGCCCTGGTCGATCTGCTCGCTCCCGGCCGCGAGCTGCGCGCCCTGGTCCTCGAGAGCCTGGCGGCCGGCGTCGAGGTTCGCCTGCTGCGCGTCGAGCACCTCCGCCAGCTGGTCCAGGGTGCCGTCCGCCGCGGCCTCGTCGCGAGCTGCGTCCAGCTGGGCCTGCCCGTCCTCGAGCTGCGCCCGGCCTGCGGCGAGCTGCCTCCTGCCGTCCTCGATCCGCGCCCGCCCCTTGTCGAGCTCCTGCTGTTGCGCGACGCGGTCCTGCTCGGTCTGGAAGGGGTCGACGACGGTGGCGACGCCGTCCACCTGCGTCGCCTCGGCGGCGCGCTCACTGATCGCCCTCCGCTGCGCCTCGGTCAGTTGCGAGCCATCGCTGGTCTCGAGGACGATCGACCCGTTCCCGCCGGAGGCCCGTGGGAGCACGTGCTCGAGCCGCTCGGTCACCTGGGCGGTCCGCGTCCCCGGGATGGACACCGTGCTGGTCAGCGCGCCTGCGCCGACCGCGAAGGCGATGCCGGCGGCGAGGAGGACCGCGAACCATGCCGCGATCACCCGCGGTGCTCGGCGGGACGCAGCCTGGCCGAGTCGGAACAGGAATTCAGCCATGAGGAGTCTTTCGGCAGGAGGAGCGGAGGAGTCAGGAGGTCGGTGCGCCAAGCGGAGCCGTCAACGCATAGCCGTCTCGGGTTCGCTGGATCAGGTGGTCGAGCAGGTCGTCCCAGACGGCCCTGGATGCAGCATCCGCGGAGCCGCCCGTGGCGGCGAGCCAGTGGGTGTGCAGGACGACGAGCCCACCGATGAGCGAGCTGACGAGCAGGCGGGTCGTGAGCTCTTCCGCCTCGGGATGGCGGCGGAGCATCTCGGCCGAGAGTCGCTCGCTGACCTCGGTGAAGGCGCGTAGGAGGACGACGGCCTGGCGCTGCGACGGCTCGTCGTCGGGTGTGCGCAGGACCCGCGTCAGGTACGCGATCGGGGTGACGAGGTCGGTCGAGCGCAGCGCCCCGGCCACCTCGTCGAAGACGCCATCGTGGGACGTGCCTGCCGGTGCGGAGCCCTGCGACTCGAACGTCTCGACGACGTCTCCGAGCACCTCGCTGCACACGGCGATGACGATGTCGTCGACCGACGCGAAGTGGTTGAAGACGGTCCGCCGCGACACCTTCGCCCGCTTGGCCAGCTCGTCGACCGTGAACCCGTCGGCGCCCTTGGCGTCGAGCAGCGCACCCGCGGCATCGATGATGGCCCGGTGGTGGCGCTCCCGGATCTGGGCACGGCGGTCCACGGCGGGCTCGGAAGGTGGCACGCACCTAGGCTAGATCGACGCATGCACTGAGTGCAAAAACAACGTCGTCGACCGTGGAGTCGGGCGCCGACGCCCCGTCCCAGCGGTGCCACGACGATGCCGTATGCCGCTGAGCGCGCTCCCAGCCCAACGGTTCGGGGGGCGGCTGGCCGAGTGCAAGATTCGGCGGCACAAACTTCCCAAAAGGTGTTGACACGGTGTATGCGTCGAACATATGTTCGAGACATGGCAAGTCTGGCGGTGCTCGAGGGGCTGCGGACGCGGCTCTCCGAGGTGGAGGCGCGGCACGAGGCCGACGGCCGGGCCGCCGCCGAGGCGTTCTGGTCCTCGCTGGGCGCCGGGGCCGACGCCGCCGCTCCGG
>NZ_DATEEY010000153.1:0-9778 GCF_035280925.1 Intrasporangium sp.
CGAAACATGTTGTCACCTTTCGTCGGTCGCTCCAGTACACGCCATCCCGCGACTGATGTCACCAGTCAGCGGATGTGGAAGATCTCGACGGTGTGAGGGGTGTCCACCAGAGTGTGCGGAGCGAGGGCGTGGTAGGCCCAGACGTGGACCCAGGCGTTGCCAGTGCGGACTGTCAGGTAGGCCTTGATCATCCCGGGACCGAAGTAGGTGAACAGCAGGAAGATGGTCGACAGGATCGCGTTCGCCGGTGAGTCGAACAGCGTCCACGAGTCCCAGACGTGGAGGGCGGCATAGGTGACTCCGCCGAGGACCACCGTGCCGAGGGTCGAGCCGGTGAGCCGCAGGTAGCGCGGGACGAGGATGGCGTAGATGAACACCATGGCAGGGAGCACCGCGCCGGCCAGGTAGAGCACGAACGTTGCCGCTGCGCCCAGCGCCAGCTGCGACGTGGTCAGCTCGAAGGTGCCCGGCCCCAGGGTGAACAGCTGAAAGGCTGTCTCGACGGCCAGCACCGCGAGGATCACGAGCGCATCGTTGCGCCGATCCGTCGACCGCAGGTTCAGTGCGAGCGCCGCGTAGCGCCGACGGAAGAACAGCAATGGCGCGACGGCGTAGACGGCGAGGTTGTAGACGGCCCAAGTGACCGCCTCGACCGGCCCGACATTGTCGTGCGTCGCGTGCAGGCTCCCCGCAAGGTGCAGCCCGAAGGACTGCCACCCGAGCGACCGCGCCAGCAGGAACCCGCCAGCGAGGCCAAGGACCCCGTAGCCCAGTAACAGAAGCGTCTCGCGCTGCGCGATGCTTCGTCCCGGAGCTCGGGCGAGCAGGTCAGGAGCCACTCGTCCTCGAGTGATGACGCGGACCAGCGCCATGAGGGCGAACACCTGGAGCAGAGCGAGGTTGGCGTCGAGCAGCTGCGCCTCGACGGAGGGCGAGGTGGCGTTGGGCCACTCGAACGGCAACGGGCCGTCCGTCACGAGGAGGACCCAGGCGTTGGCAGCCAGCCATCCGGCGGCGGCGATGCGTGCCCACCGGTCGTGCAGCATCCGGCGCCACCATCGGGCCGGCGGGTGTGGCGGGGGACCAGCAGTGTTGGAGACCCGGGGGTCGACAGCAGTCACGGCGCTTCCTTCCCTGGTTTGGTAGCACGACTGTGCTATAAACCGAAAGTAGCACGGTTGTGTTATAACGACTAGATGCCGAAGATGGTGGATCCGATCGAGCGACGCCGCGAGCTCGCCCAAGCCGTCTGGCGCGTCGTCCTGCGCGATGGACTCGACCGCGCCTCGGTGCGGGAGGTGGCACGAGAAGCCGGGGTGTCCATGGGCTCACTTCGGCACTACTTCGGCAGCCAGTCGGAGCTGTTGCGCTTTGCGATGGGGATGGTCATCGATCGCATCGAGGAACGGGTGGCCGCTCTCCAGCTCCCGGACGATCCAGCGGAGGCGGTTTCGACCGTTCTCGCCGAGCTGCTGCCCTTGGACTGCGAGCGCAGGACGGAGAACGAGGTGTGGCTCGCCTTCACCGCGCGCGCCCTCGTCGATCCGGAGCTGCGCGTGTTGCGCGACGAGGCATACGACCGCCTGCGGGGGGCGTGCGAACGGTGGATCAGCATGCTCCTTGCTCCGGACCTTCCACGCGAGGACGTCGATCTGGAGTCAGAGCGCCTCTTTGCACTGCTGGACGGGCTCGCCGTGCACGCCGCGATGCGGCCCCAGTCCCCGGACCGTCTCCTCGCGGTCCTCACGCACCACCTCGCGCAGGTCAGTGAGCAGATGAGGCGGACCTGATGGACATTCCTGCAGGTCGCCAGTACCGAAGGACCTAAGTCCCTGCGGAGTGGGGCCGCTCAGACTTACCGTCAAAGCATGAGAACCAAGGCATTGCTGGCGGTTGCGGCCATGACCCTCGGCGCCCTCCTGCCCGCTGCGACCGTTGCAGCCACGTCGAAGGCGGCCGTGCAGCCGACCGCGGCACCCAGCGCGACCGTCCCCGCGGCTTCGACCGCGGTGGAAGCGGCCACCACGGTGCGGATGGTCGACGTCCTCGCGCGTGACGAAGCCGGCCAGATGATCCTCTACCGCGGGAACGGCAAGGGCAGCTGGATCACGCCGTACCTCAAGGTCGGCAGCGGCTGGGGCGGCTTCACGAAGATCCTCGGCCCGGGGGACTTCTCAGGCGACGGCAAGGTCGACGTCCTCGCGACGAACGCCGACGGCAAGCTGTATCTCTACCGGGGCAACGGCAAGGGTGGCTGGCTCTCGCCCTACCCCCAGATCGGCAGCGGCTGGGGCAGCTTCACGAACATCCTCGGGCCGGGCGACTTCTCCGGCGACGGCAGCGTCGACGTCCTCGCGACGAGCGCCGCGGGCAGGCTGATTCTCTACCGCGGCAACGGCAGGGGCGGCTGGAGCACCCCCTACACGGATCTCGGCGGCGGCTGGGGCTCGCTCACCGCCGTGCTCGGCCCGGGCGACTTCAACGGTGACGGCAGGGTCGACATCCTGGCGCGGGACGGGGACGGCAGGCTCTGGCTCTACCGTGGCAACGGCACGGGCGGCATCACCTGGCCGAAGGTCCAGGTCGGCAGCGGCTGGGGCGGGTTCACGGCTCTGGTCACTCCGGGCGACTTCTCGGGCGACGGCAAGGTGGACCTCCTGGCGCGGGACGCGGACGGCAGGCTCTGGCTCTACCGTGGCAGCGGCACCGGTGGCTGGTACTCGGGTCGTGTCCAGGTCGGCAGTGGCTGGGGCGGCCTGGACCCGGTCTTCGGGCCCGGGGACTTCAACGGTGACGGCGGCACCGGCACTCCCGTCGACTGCGCGAGGGTGTCCTGCGTGGCGCTGACCTTCGACGACGGCCCGGACTCCCCGACCAGCCGCCTGGTCGACACCCTCATCAGCACCAGTACGCCGGCCACGTTCTTCGTCATCGGCAACAAGATCTCGTCCAGGGTCTCGGTGACCCAGAAGCAGCACCGCTACGGGTTCCCGGTGGAGAACCACACGTGGTCCCACCCGGACCTGGCCACGCTGAGCCTCTCCGGTCAGCGCTCCCAGGTGACCCAGGCTGATGACGCCATCGCCGCGGCCGGGGTGCCTCGCAGTACGCTGCTGCGGCCGCCGTACGGCTCGTGGAACAGCAACACCCGCCAGCTCGGCAAGCCGCTCATCCTGTGGTCGGTCGACCCGAGGGACTGGGACGGCCGCACGGCGAGCGAGATCCGCAGTCACGTCGTGAGCAACGCGCGCGCGGGGTCGATCGTCCTGATGCACGACCGGGTGTCGGCCACGGCTGACGCGGTGCCGGGCATCATCTCCGACCTGCGCGCAAAGGGGTTCACCCTCGTCACGGTGGAGACGCTCGTGCCGGGGATGGGGCCGGGCGACATCGTCTACAGTCGCGGCAACGTGGTCGACTCGAGCGTCGCCGTGAGCGAGCGCAACGGCATGCTTGTCGCGCCCGACGGACGCGTCGTCGGTCCCGCTCTCGTGGACGAGGCGCCCTTCAAGTAGACGGGCACTCATTGAGCCGTATGCCGCTGAGCCAGCTCAGCGGCATACGGCTGGGTCCTGTTCTGGCTCAGTCGGGGTCATGCTGAGTCGGGGGCAGGTGCGGGATGCTCGTCGTTCTCGACGCTGCGCCAGGTCGTGATCGCGGACCAGGCGACGGCGGCGAAGGGGACGGCGAGGATCGCCCCGATGATGCCGGCCGAGATCGTCCCCGCGGACAGCGCGAGCAGGACGGCGAGGGGATGCAGCGACAGGGTCTTGCCGAGGACGTAGGGGGAGAGCACGTCGCCCTCGAGCTGGTTGACGACGATGACGACAGCGACCAGGACGAGGGCAGCGACGACGCCGTTGCTCACGAGCGCGATCAGCGCGGCAAGGGTGCCTGCGGCCGTCGCGCCGAGCAGCGGGATGAACGCCCCGATGAACACGACGATGGCGATCGGCAGGGCCAGCGGGACGCCGAGGATGGCGACCGCGCTCCCGATGATGACGGCCTCGACGAGCGCGATGAGGGCGGTGCCGCGGACGTAGCCGCCGAGGGTCGAGACGGCCTCTTCCGCCACCCGGTCGAACCGTTTGGCATGGCGGTCGGGGAGCAGCTCGTCGCGGAGGAAGGACCAGATGCGCGCGCCGTCCTTGAGCAGGAAGTAGAGCAGGACGAGGCCGAGGAAGATGCCCGCGAGGATCTCGATGACCAGGGTGGCCCCGGTGAGGATGGATCGGCCCTGCGGACCCGCGAGCACCTCTCCGGCCCGGTTCCAGAGGTCGTCCAACCGCTCACGGTCGAGGCCCAGTGGAGACTCGGCCAGGAAGCGTTCGAGCTCCTGCACACCTTGCCGTGCCCCCTCGGCGAGCTCGCCCCACTGGTCCCGCGCCGCTCGCGCAACCGCCCAGACGAGGCCGCCGAGCACGGCAAAGCCGGTGAGGAGGGTGGCCCAGACGGAAGGTGCCCGCGGCAGGCCACGACGGTTGAGCCAGCTCACGATCGGGCTGGCCGCCGCAGCGATGAGGACCGCGATGAGGAGGGGCACGACGACCAGGCGCAGCTGCACGCCCACCCAGACGACGACGACGGCCAGGCTGAGCACCACGAGGGCCTGGAGGCTGCGGATCGAGGCGCGACCCAGCCGGTCCTGCCACGGTCCGGTCCGGGTCCTCGGGGACTGCGGCGGTGCGTTCATGGCGGAACTCTTCCACAGGGAGTCGACTACCCGTCGACGAGCAGTCCGCGGAGCGGCCCCTGGAGCCGGTCCGTCCGCCGGGACACGTGCTCGAGCAGCCTGAGCCGGTGCGTGGGAGGGAGCCCGTCGTGGTGGCGGCGGACCTGGTCCTGCGCGATCCGGCGCCAGACCTCGTCGATGACGGTGTGCGGGTCGCCGGCGACGGCCTCCCTGGGCTGCTCGGTGTGCTCGGACCACAGCCGCAGCCGCGTGTCGCGGGCCAGGTCCGGGTCACAGGTGAGCACGTTCATCTCGGTGTCGTTGAAGAGGGAGTGCTCGTTGAGGTTGGCCGAGCCGATGGTGAGCCACCGGTCGTCGATGATGCCGACCTTGGCGTGCACGTAGACCGGCGCGGAGCTGCCCTGGTCGTGCGCGGAGATCGTGGTGGCGAGCAGCCGGCCCGACCCACGCGATCCACTGTCGGCCTCGAGCAGCCGACCGAGCTGGCCCCGCGTCGTGTCGGCTCCGGTGGTCGGCCGGGCAGGCAGCAGCAGGAGCAGTCGGAAGTCTTCGGTGGGCGGATGGGCGAGCTTGTCGGCGAGGATGTCGACGACCTCCGGCGACCAGAGGAACTGGTTCTCGAGGTAGATGAACCGCTCGGCGGCGGTCAAGGCGTGCAGGTAGGCCCCGAGGATGGTGAACTCGCCGCGGGGCGCGAACGTGTAGACCTGCTCGGGCACCGTCCGGAGCACCTGCACCTCGACGTCGCCGGCGGGTGGTGGCGGGGCAGGCTGCGCGAGGTGGTCGGTCGTGACGTCGTTCCAGCGGTGCACGAAGTGCCGGGCCACGTCCGCGACCGCGGGCCCACGGAGGCGCACCGCCACGTCGTGCCACCCGAGCGGGTCGCGGGGCGGGTGGCTGTCCTCGTCGTGGCGGTCGGCCTGGAGGGAGGTGAGGTCGATCCCGCCGACGAACGCGAGGTTCCCGTCGACGACGACGATCTTCTCGTGGTGGCAGTGGAGGGTGCGCTCACGCCTGTCCAGTGCGCACTCGACCAGGCTGTCCCGGACGAACTCGTCGCGAGCGCGCCTGACCATCTGGCGCGTCGGCCGGAACGCCGGCACCGGCGGTCCGGCCCAAAGGAGCAGGCGGACCGGGACGCGCTGGGCGACCTCGGCGAGGAGGTCACGCAAGGGGGTCGCCCCGTCACCACGGCTGAGCTCGAAGCCCGGCTCGGCGTGCCACCCTGCGATGTGGACGTACTCCCGCGCGCCGCGAATGGCCGACTCGATCTGGGGCAGGGCAGCCGCGCCGTCGATGAGGACGTCGACGCTGTTGCCCCGCCGGACCGGGGCGCGGGTCGACCACCACGCCGGCTCCTCCGGCACGGAGAGGGCATCGGTCCAACCGAGGTTGCCGAGGCGCCGAAGGTGGTGGCGGCGCAGGACGGCCTCGAGTCCGTCGCCCAGCTTGGCGTCCAGCCGGCCCAGCCGCGATGACAGGTCCATGCCTGCATCGTCGCGCATCTCGGTGGCAAACGGGGTTCGCGAACATCGAGGTGCCTAGGCTCGGTGGGAGTGCAGGCTCCCGGAGGAGATGAGCGACATGACACGGGTGGAGGAAGTGCTGGCGGGCATGGACGCCACGCGCGCCTGGCAGGAGGAGCTCTACCGAGACCTGCACGCTCATCCCGAGCTGAGCTCCCATGAGGTGCGTACCTCCGCCGAGGTCGCCGACCGTCTCACGGCCTTCCGCTACGACGTCCGGCGCGTCGGGGGTGGGGTCGTGGGCGTCCTGGCAAACGGGCCGGGGCAGACGGTCCTCGCGCGTGCCGACATGGATGCGCTGCCGGTGACCGAGCTGACCGACCTGCCCTATGCCTCGAAGGTCACCGCCGTGGACGAGTCGGGCGGCACCGTCGGCGTCTCGCACGCCTGCGGGCACGACGTCCACGTCACCTGCCTGCTCGGTGCCGCCGCCGCTCTTGCCGGCGCCCGCGAGGCCTGGAGCGGCACCTTCATCGCGCTCTTCCAGCCGGCCGAGGAGACCGGCGCCGGCGCCCGCGGCATGGTCGACGACGGCCTGACCGACAAGATCCCCCGACCGGACGTCGCGTTCGCGCAGCACGTGCTCGGCCACGAGGCCGGAGTGGTCGGCACGCAGGCCGGCCCGGCCCTGTCGGCAGGCGACAGCGTCAGGATCGCGGTGCACGGCAAGGGATCCCACGGCTCCATGCCGCATCTTGGTGTCGATCCTGTGGTCCTCGCCGCCTCCATCGTGCTGCGGCTGCAGACGATCGTCGCGCGGGAGACCCGGCCGGGTGAGTTCGCCGTGGTCACCGTCGGCAGCAGCACCGCCGGGACCAAGAGCAACATCATCCCCGACCGCGCCGTCCTGCTCGTCAACATCCGGACCTACGACGAGACGGTCCGGCAGCGGGTCATCGCCGGCATCGAGCGGATCGTCCGGGCCGAGTGCTTGGCGTCCGGGTCGCCAGCGCCGCCGACGTTCGAGTACTACGACCAGTTCCCGCTCACCGACAACGACGCGGAGGTCACTGCGAAGGTCAGCGGGGCCTTCCGATCGCACTTCGGCGAATCCCGGGTCATCGAGCTGGGCCGGGTCACCGCGAGCGAGGACTTCAGTCGGCTCCCCGACGCGTTCGGGACGCCCTACACCTACTGGGGCCTGGGTGGCTTCGGTCCGGGCCAGCCGTTGTATCCCAACCACTCCCCGTATTTCGCACCGACCCTGCAGCCGACGCTGACCGCCGGCACCGAGGCCCTGATCGTCGCGACGCTGGCCTACCTCGGCCAGGCGGCGTGACGGGTCCGGCCTCTTGAGTCAGGCGCGCGGGACCCAGCGCTCACCGAGCTCGGCATCCGTCGGCGGTGGTCCGGGCAATGGCGGGGGGCCTCCACGTGGGCGCCTGGCCCGCATCGCCTCGAGCTGGAGCGCGAGGTAGCGGCGGCGGAGCACGATGGTCCGCTCGGCATCACGGACGCGGATGGCGGTGGCCTGCTCGAGGATCATGGCGACGTCGTTCGCGACGAGTCCCGGTCGGAGGGCACCGGAGTCGTGGGCGCGGTCGAAGACCTCGGAACCCAACGAAATAGCCCGCTCCGCAAGGGCGCCCAGCTCCTGGGTCGGGGTGAAGCTGCCAGCCAGCCGGACCGTCAGGGCATGCACGTCCTCGTCGACGATCTCGGTGATGAACGCGACGAACCCCTGCCACGGGTCGGCGCCGCTCGCGAGGGTGCGCTCCGCCGCCGCGATGTAGCGGTCGAGGCCCTCCGCGCACAGGCTGGCGAGCATGGCCTCCTTGCTGGCATAGCGCCGATAGAGCGCACTGATGCCGACGCCCGCCTCGCTGGCCACCGCCGCGATGGGTGCGGACGGGTCTCGGAGGAACACGGTGCGGGCCGCGTCGAGGATCAACGCGTCGTTGCGAGCGGCCTGGGCCTTCCGGCCCGGCAGTGCAGCGGGTGCGGCGGGTGCGGCGGGTGCGGCGGTCATGTCGGCCATCCTAGGGGTTGTGCGGAACGGATCATTCCGTTACTGTAGAACGGAACGCTCTATTCCGTTCCATTCCACAGGGAGAAGCCATGAGCAGCACCGAGGCCAAACCGCCGATCCAGCCCTTCACGGTCGAGGTTCCGCAGGCCGACATCGACGACGTCAAGGACCGGCTGGCGAGGGCCCGCTGGACCGACGAGATCGAGGGGTCGGAGACGTCGTACGGCGTCCCGCTGGCCCGGGTCCGCGAGCTGGCCGACCACTGGCGCACCAGCTTCGACTGGCGCGCCGTCGAGGCCCGGCTCAACGCCTACCCGCAGTTCACGACGACGATCGACGGCCAGAACGTCCACTTCATCCACGCCCGTTCCGCACGCGAGGGCGGGATCCCGCTCGTCCTCACCCACGGCTGGCCCGGGTCCGTCCTCGAGTACCTCGACGTCATCGAGCCCCTGACCGAGGCCGGCTTCGACCTCATCATCCCCTCGATCCCCGGTTACGGGTTCTCCGGGCCGACGACCGAGTCCGGCTGGGACAACGTCCGGATCGCACGGGCCTGGGTCGAGCTGATGAGCCGCCTGGGCTACGAGCGTTACGGGGCGATGGGCAACGACGCCGGCTCGATGATCTCCCCGGAGGTGGGACGCCTGGACCCCGAGCACTGCATCGGCGTCCACGTGACGCAGCTGTTCTCCTTCCCCACGGGAGACCCGTCGGAGATGGAGGGCCTCACCGAGGACGAGCAGGCCGCGCTGGACGTCCTGACCTGGTTCTGGGAGAACATCGGCGCCTTCAACGTGCTCCAGTCCCAGGCGCCGCAGACCCTCGCCTTCGGGCTCGCCGACTCACCGGTTGCCTTGCTCGCGTGGAACTCCCAGCTCATGCTCGACCAGGACGACGACTTCCTCGTCGGCAACGTCGCGACGTACTGGTTCACCGGCACCGCCGGTTCCTCGATCCGGCTCTACCGGGAGAACCACCTGGCCCAGCACCGGCCGACGAGCCCGACCACGGTGCCCACTGCTCTCTCGTCCTGGGGCAACGACTTCCGATCGATCCGGCGGTTCGCCGAGCGGGACCACGCCGACATCCGGATGTGGCGGCTTCGCGACGGCGGCGGGCACTACGCCGCGCACAACGACACGGCCGTCCTCGTCGGTGACGTCGTCGAGTTCTTCACCAGCCTCTGAGACGGTGCGGGCTCCCGAGGTGCCTCGACCTCGGGAGCCAGCTCAGCGGCATACGGCTCGGGCGCCTCGGGCAACAACCCCTGAGCCAGAGACATCACGCACCGTCCAAGCGCGGCACCGGCCGTCGCGTGGGATGGGCTCGCCTCGTTAGCAGGCCTTCCGTCGTGGGTAGACGGGATGTGGTGGAGCTCGAGCAGCGGCTTTGCATTCATCCGACCGGGTCGACCCGGTCCGGCGTCTCGGCTTCCGCATCATCGGCACCGTGCCCGAGGCATTCGACGACCCCGAGCACGGGCTGGTGGGGCTGCACGTCATGTACCTCCCGCTCAGGGACCGAGCGGGATAGCTCCGCCTGCGCGAGGGCACGTCGCCACAGTGGGTTGCACATGCGTCAACGGTA
>NZ_DATEEY010000154.1:0-31876 GCF_035280925.1 Intrasporangium sp.
GTGGCGACATGGACCTCGCCCATGCCTCCTGCGGCGATGCGGGACTCCAGCTGGTAGCGACCTGCAAGCATCACGACGTCTTCAGGGGTTCGAATGGCACAAGGAGAGAGGCTAGACCACTACGGCCTCGGATGTGATATCAGGACGGTGTCTCGCCGGGACAGGGGCCGGACGTATCCAGCGACGTTGATCGCCGATGTTGGTCACCGATGTTGGTCACCGATGTTGGTCACCGACGGGGGAGGGAGCTCGACGCCCAGCCGCCGCGACGGGCCGACGGGCCGACGAGACGCCAGGACGGGTCGGACCACGCCGACGGACGTCGTTGCGGCGGCTCCGAGGACCCACCGCCGACCACCGCCAGGACTGCGGTGAGCGCGGCCACCTCCTCAGGACTGGCCGATCCGGACTCGATCCGGATCGCCGCCGCGCCCGGACCGGGCTCCTTCCGCGCGGGTTGGCTGGTCACAGCGGGATGTTCCCGTGCTTCTTGGGCGGCAGGGTGTCGCGCTTGGTTTGCAGGGCACGCAGTGCCCGGGTGACGTTCATCCGGGTGTTCGACGGGGAGATGACGGTGTCGATGTAGCCGCGCTCCGCAGCGATGTACGGGTTGGCCAGGGTTTCCTCGTAGTGCGTGACGAGCTCCTGGCGCTTGGCCTCGACGTCGCCGCCCTCGGCGGCGGCGAGCTCCTTGCGATAGAGGATGTTGACCGCCCCCTGGGCGCCCATGACGGCGATCTGCCCGGTCGGCCAGGACAGGTTGATGTCGGCACCGAGGTGCTTGGACCCCATGACGTCGTACGCGCCGCCGTAGGCCTTCCGGGTGATCACGGTCACCTTCGGGACGGTCGCCTCCGCGTAGGCGTAGATCAGCTTGGCGCCGCGGCGGATGATGCCGTCCCACTCCTGGGACGTGCCGGGCAGGAAGCCGGGCACGTCGACGAAGGTCAGCACCGGCACGTTGAAGCAGTCACAGGTGCGGACGAACCGGGCGGCCTTCTCCGACGCGTCGATGTCGAGCGTCCCGGCGAACTGCATCGGCTGGTTGGCGACGACGCCGACGGACATCCCGTCGATGCGGGCGAAGCCGGTGATGATGTTGGGCGCGAACAGCGGCTGCACCTCGAGGAACTCCCCGTCGTCGACGACGTGCGAGATGACCTCGTGCATGTCGTAGGGCACGTTGGGCGAGTCCGGGATGCACGTGTCGAGCCACCGGTCGTCGTCGGTGACGGTCAGGTCCGCCTCGCCCTCGTCGTAGGACGGCGGCGTCTCCAGGTTGTTGCTCGGCAGGTAGGACAGCAGCGCCTTGACGTAGTCGATGGCGTCCTGCTCGTCGGTGCCCATGTAGTGCGCCACACCCGACTTGGTGTTGTGCGTCTTGGCGCCGCCGAGCTCCTCGAAGCCGACGTCCTCACCGGTGACCGTCTTGATGACGTCCGGGCCGGTGATGAACATGTGGCTGGTCTGGTCGACCATGACGGTGAAGTCGGTGATGGCCGGCGAGTAGACCGCGCCACCCGCGCACGGCCCCATGATGAGGCTGATCTGCGGGATGACGCCGGACGCTCGGACGTTGCGGTAGAAGATCTCGCCATAGAGACCGAGCGAGACCACGCCCTCCTGGATCCGTGCACCTCCCGAGTCGTTGAGGCCGATCACGGGGCAGCCGATCTTCATCGCGAAGTCCATGACCTTGACGATCTTCTCGCCGAAGACCTCGCCGAGCGAGCCTCCGAAGACGGTGAAGTCCTGCGCGAAGACGGCCACCTGTCGCCCGTCGATCATCCCGTAGCCGGTGACCACGCCATCGCCGTAGGGCCGGTTCTTCTCCTGGCCGAACTGGTTGCTCCGGTGCCGGGCGTACTTGTCCATCTCGATGAAGGTGCCCTCGTCGAGGAGCATCTCGATCCGCTCCCGCGCCGTCTTCTTGCCGCGTGCATGCTGCTTCTCGACAGCGCGTTCCGACCCGGCGTGCGCGACCTCGGCGACCCGGCGCTTGAGGTCCGCGAGCTTCCCGGCCGTCGTCGACAGGTCGATGGTGTGCTGCGCCTCAGCGCCCGCCTGCTCCGATGCCATGGCGAGCACTCTAGCCTTGGGAAAGTGCGCGAATCGCTCCGCCCCGACCGCATCCGTGCGGCATTGGTCACGTCCGGTCAGCCGTGGCAGTCGGTCGAGTTCCATCCGTCGATCGGCTCGACGAACAGCCGCGCCATCGAGATCGTGAGCACGTATGCCGCTGGGCTGGCTCCCACGGACAGCCCCCTCTGGCGCGTCGTCCTCACCGACGACCAGACGGGTGGGCGGGGTCGGCTGGGGAGGTCCTGGCAGGTGCCCCCACGCGCGTCGATCGCCGTGTCCGCGATCGTCCCGGCGCCCGGCCCGGAGGTGCTGGCCTGGGTGTCCCTGCTCGCCGGGCTGGCGCTGGTCCGGGCGGTCAGGGCGGTGACGACCTCCGCAGGGGCGCCCGTCGGGGCACGGCTCAAGTGGCCCAACGACGTCCTCCTCCCCGCGGATGATGGTCGGAAGGTCGCCGGCATCCTGTGCGAGCTCACCGGATGGGGGCAGGGACGGTACGCCGTCGTCGTCGGTGCCGGCGTCAACGTGGACCAGCGCCGCGATGAGCTGCCCGTCGACACCGCGACCTCGCTCCGGCTCGCCGGCGCACGCGTCCGCCGCGACGACCTCGTCATCGCCTACCTGCGTGAACTGCCTGCCGTGCTGCAGGACCGTTCGGCGCGCGAGGAGTACCGCAGGACGTGCACGACCCCGGGCTCGCAGGTGCGGGTCCACCTGCCCTCCGGTGGTCTCGCAGAGGGCCGGGCCGTGCGCGTCGATGACTCTGGCGCCCTCGTCGTCGAGGTCGCCGGCCGGGAGCAGGCCTTCTCCGCTGGAGACGTGGTCCACCTGCGCCCGGGCGGGGACCCGGCTGGCATGATCGGGCCATGAAGGAGGCGGGCGGGACGGGGAGCGGCGGCTCACGCACGACGCAGCCCGACGGGGCCGCAGCCGACCCGGTTCCGGGAGCTGAGCCCTTCGACGCTGAGGTGGACGCCAAGGACGTGACCGAGAGGCTGCTCGGGCGGCCTCTCGAGCTGCGCCGGCGCGACGTCACCCGCGACGCCGGCGTGTCGCTCCTGTCGGCCCAGAAGTTCTGGCGTGCCCTGGGATTCCCCGTCGTCTACACCGACGACGAGCTGTTCACCACGTCGGACGTGGACGCCTTGCGCACCGTGGCGGGCGTCGTTCGCGAGGGGCACATCGACGAGTCGCTCGCGCTCGCCATGACGCGTGCCGTGGCCCGCTCGGCCGACCGCCTCGCCGTGTGGCAGGCGCAGCTCGTCGCCGAGGTCGTCGAGACCGAGATGTCCCTCGCTCACCGCGTCGACGCAGCGGAGCCCGGTGCGGGGGCGGAGACCAGGAGCGTGCCGTCCATCGAGACCGCGACCGAGACCGCCCACCGCATGGCAGAGCTCGCCGACCGCTTCGAGCCGCTGCTCGTCTACGCCTGGCGGCGGCACCTGAGCGCGGCGATCTCTCGGATGCTCGCCGATGCCGACCCGGAGAGCTACGGCCTCGTGAAGATGCGCTCCATCGGTTTCGCCGACCTCGTCAACTTCACGTCCCTGGTGCGCAAGATGTCAGAGCGCGACCTCGCCCATCTCGTCCACCGGTTCGAGCGGCTCTCCTCGGACGTCATCACAGCCCACGGAGGGCGCCTCATCAAGACGGTGGGGGACGAGGTGCTCTTCACCACCGTGCAGGCCGCTCCCGCGGCCGCCATCGCCCTCGACCTCATCGACACCATCTCGCAGGACGACGTCCTGCCCGACGTCAGGTGCGGCATGGCCCGCGGACCGGTCGTCTCGAGCCTGGGCGACGTCTTCGGCACGACGGTCAACCGCGCCTCCCGCCTCACCGCCGTCGCGCAGGCCAGCACCGTGCTCGTCGATGCCACTCTGGCGCGGGAGCTCGCCACGCTCTCCGGATTCCGGCTGACGGGCCAGCGCCGCCGGATCCTGCGCGGCGTCGGACCCGTGTCGCCCTCGCTCCTGCGCCGCGCCTCGGCCGAGGGCCGCCGCGCCACCTGACCCCGCTGTCCCAGCGCGCCCAACCACCGAGGAGTCCACGCGTGACCCACTCCCAGCAGACGTCCACTCCGAGCCGGAGCCTCGTGCGCATCGAGCGTTTCGCCGATCCTGCCCTCGCCCCCGTCGCCGAGCTGGTGCTCGACCGGCCCGAGGCGCTCAATGCCGTCTCCACCGCCATGGCCGAGGCCATCCGCGACGCCACCCAACGGCTCGCCGGCGACGACACGGTCCGGTGCGTCGTGCTGACCTCGAGCCACGACAAGGCCTTCTGCGTCGGGGCCGACCTCAAGGAGCGCAACACGCTGACGGACGCCGAGCTCGTGCAGCAGCGGCCGCTCGCTCGCTCGGCCTACGGTGGCGTGCTCGCCCTCCCCATGCCGGCGATCGCCGCGGTGGACGGGTTCGCCCTCGGCGGCGGCTTCGAGCTGGCCCTCTCGTGCGACATCATCGTCGCGGGCGAGGGCGCGCTCGTCGGGCTGCCCGAGGTCGGCGTCGGCGTCATCCCCGGTGGGGGCGGCACCCAGCTGCTCGTGCGTCGCGTCGGCTGGTCCCGGGCGGCGAGGATGGTCTTCACCGCCGCCAAGCTGCCGGCCGCGGACGCGTTTGCGATGGGGGCGGTCGACCAGCTCGTCGCGCCGGGCACCGCACGGGACCGCGCGCTCGAGCTTGCCCGGACCATCGCCGCGAACTCGCCGGTCGGGCTGCGCAACGCGAAGCGAGCGATGCGCCTCGGCGCGGACGTCGACCTCGCGTCTGGCCTCGAGATCGAGGACGCCTGCTGGCGGGCCACCGCCTTCTCCGGCGACCGCCGCGAGGGGGTCGCTGCATTCGCGGAGAAGCGCACGCCCGACTGGCCGGGCCGCTGAGGTCACGATCCCGCGGCAGCCGGCCCAGCGGCATACCCCGAAAGCTGTTCACTCGATCGAGAGGGGGACCCCTGATCGAGAGGGGGACCCCGTGATCGAGTGAACAGGATCTGTGGGAGCCGGCCCAGCGGCATACGGCCGAGATGATCGAGTGACGTGCGGGTGGCACGAAAGGGCGATATCGGTAGGCTGCGAGTCGTTCGGTGCCCGTCGGCCACGCGCGCTGTGGCCCCACACGGCGATTCGAGGACGGTGACATGACGCGAGTGCTGCTGGCTGAGGACGATCCAGCGATCTCCGAACCACTCGCCCGTGCGCTCCGCCGTGAAGGGTACGAGGTCGACGTGCGCGAGGACGGGGCGGCCGCGCTGGACGGCGCGAAGGACAACCCGGACCTCGTCCTGCTCGACCTGGGACTGCCCAAGATCGATGGGCTCGAGGTCTGCCGTCGCCTCCGGGCGGAGGGGAGAAGCATCCCGGTGCTCATCCTCACGGCGCGAGCCGACGAGGTCGACACCGTGGTCGGCCTCGACGCGGGGGCCGACGACTACGTCACCAAGCCATTCCGGCTGGCCGAGCTGCTCGCCCGGGTCCGTGCCCTCCTGCGGCGAACGCCTCTCGACGCGCCCGCCGACACCGGAGACCTCGTCAGGATCGACTCGGACGGACGGCGTGCCTGGTTCAAGGGCGAGGAGCTGCAGCTGACCGCGAAGGAGTTCGACCTGCTCCGCGTCCTCGTCCGCGAGCAGGGGAAGGTCGTGTCCCGGGAGCAGCTCATGCGGGAGATCTGGGACACCTCGTGGTTCGGCTCGACCAAGACCCTCGACATGCACATCTCCGTGCTGCGCCGCAAGCTCGGTGACGACGCGACGTCGCCGCAGTACATCGCCACGGTGCGCGGTGTCGGCTTCCGGTTCGAACGGCCCCGACCAGAGTGACCGTGCGGCGCACGCTCGACCGGGTCACGCTCGTCACGGCAGCGACGACGGCGGGCGTGGCAGCCCTCGGGACGACCGGCGTCGTGGCCTACGTCGTGACGAGCCGGCCCGACCTCGTCCGGGACTGGCTCGACACCGATCCCACGGTCGGCGTCGTGCGGTTCGCCGCGGCGGCGGCGGTCGTGTGCCTCGCTGGGCTGGCCCTCGGCCATCTGGCGAGCCTGCCCGTCCGGCGGCTGTTCGAGCGGTCGGCGACCGCACTGGCCCAGCTGGCCGACCGCTTCGCCGACGGGGAGGCGCGCCTCGAGTCCCTCCACTCCGGCATCGAGGAGCTCGACCACGTCTCGGACGTCATCGCTCGGCGCGCCCATGACATGACCCGGTCCCTCGCAGCCGAGCGCGACTTCGCCTCCGATGCCTCGCACCAGCTGCGCACGCCGCTGACCGCCCTGCTCATGCGCCTCGAGGAGATCGCCGAGACCGACGACGTGGCGGCCGTCAAGGAGGAGGCCAACATCGCCATCGCGCAGGTCGAGCGACTCACCCGGGTCGTCGACGACCTTCTCGGACGTTCCCGGGGCGCCAACGGGCCGGCACCCGCCGTCTCCCTCGACTCCGTCATCGCCGCCCTCCAACGCGAGTGGCAGCCGGCCTTCGAGCAGGCGAGGCGGTCGGTGCGGGTCCGCGGTGAGCGTGGCCTCTTCGTCCGGTCGACCCCGGTCGCCCTCTCGCAGGTCCTCTCGACACTCCTCGAGAACTCCCTCGCGCACGGCCGCGGCACGGTGGACGTCCACGCCCGACGATCGGGACCGTCGGTCGTCGTCGAGGTCAGCGACCAGGGGGAGGGCGTTGCGCCAGCGATGGCTCCCCACATCTTCGAGCGGTCCGTGAGCAGCGGGAGGGGTGGCAGCACCGGGCTCGGGCTGGCTCTCGCCCGCGACCTCGCCGAGGCCAACGGGGGACGACTCGACCTCGTGCAGGCGCAGCCGGCCCGCTTCGCCCTCTTCCTGTCCGAGGCCGAGTCCGGCTGAGCGACGGGTGGCGTGGCCATCGCGCGTTACCCTTCGCTGGTGAGAGGGTTGCGGGAGTACCTGTTCGTGCGCCACCGGCACAACTGGGTGCTGCTGTTCCGCTTCGCTCTGGTCGGAGCGTCCGGCGTCGTCGTCAACCTGGCCACCCTCGTCCTGGTCAAGCGGCTCGGGCCGGACCCGGACGACCCGATCATCGGACTGCCGTTGACCGACTACAACGTGCGGTGGTACCACGTCTACTCGACCATCGCCTTCCTCGTCGCCAACCTGTGGAACTTCCAGCTCAACCGGTCCTGGACCTTCCGCAAGGGAGCACACAAGACGTGGTGGCGTGAGTACTGGCCGTTCGTCACGGTGGGACTGCTCGGGCAGCTCGTCGGCCTCGTGCTGCTCACCCTGCTCATGCACCCGCACTCGCCCGTAGCGCTGCCCACCTCGGTCCTCGACGACTCGACCGGGCTGCGGACCCGCCTCTACTGGGCGCAGCTGATCGTCATCGCCGTGGTCACACCCATCTCCTTCGTCCTCAACAAGCTGTGGACCTTCGCGGCCGTGCGCACCCGACACGGCGAGCTGGCCGACCCGGCCCACACCGAGGCGGTGCTCCACGAGGCGGTCCTCCCCGAGGTGCACGAGGAATCCACGGAGCCCGCGGCCCACCAGGCTGGGGCCCCGTGACCGAGCCGAAACGCGCCCCCGGAGGCTTTCCCGTGGTCGGCGTCGTGGGTGGTGGCCAGCTGGCCCGCATGATGCAGGGACCCGCGATCGAGCTCGGGGTTCAGCTGTCCGTCCTCGCCGAGGACGAGGTCGCCTCCGCCGCGCTGGTCATCCCGTCCTCGCCGGTCGGGCGGCACACCGAGCTGGACCACGTCCTCGACTTCGCCCGGTCCTGCGACGTCGTCACCTTCGACCACGAGCACGTGCCGCAGCACGTGCTGCAAGCCCTCGAGTCCGAGGGCATCGTCATGCGCCCGAGCCGCTCCGCCCTCCGGTTCGCGCAGGACAAGCTCGCGATGCGCGAGCGGTTGTCCGAGCTCGGCATCGCCTGCCCCCGCTGGGCCGTGGCCAGAGAGGCGGCCCACGTCGAGCGATTCGGCGAGGAGGTCGGCTGGCCGGTCATCGTCAAGACGCCGCGGGGCGGCTATGACGGCAAGGGCGTCATCGTGGCCTCCTCGACGGCGGATGCGGAGAGCTGGCTCGCGCACGTCGGGGAGCCGGGCCCCATGTCCGACGGGCTCCTCCTCGAGGAGAGGGTCGAGTTCACCCGTGAGCTCGCCGCCCTCGTGGCACGCAGCCCGTCCGGCCAGGCCGCAGCGTGGATGGTGGTCGAGACCGTCCAGACTCGAGGCATCTGCACCGAGGTGCTCGCTCCGGCGCCGGATCTCGATCCGGGCCTCGGGTCGAGGGCGACCGAGGCCGCCCTGCGGATTGCCGGCGAGCTCGACGTCACCGGCGTCCTCGCCGTCGAGCTGTTCGAGGTGCCGGGGCCGGCCGGGCGGCCGGGCTATGTCGTCAACGAGCTCGCCATGCGGCCGCACAACAGCGGCCACTGGTCGATGGATGGTGCGGTCACCGGTCAGTTCGAACAGCATCTCCGCGCGGTGCTCGACCTGCCGCTCGGCGACCCCCGGCCGCGTGCCCGGTGGACGGCCATGGCCAACGTCCTCGGTGGCGACTACCCGGACCTCTACTCCGCCTATCGGCACGTCATGGCCAGGGACCCTTCGGCCAAGGTCCACATGTACGGCAAGGGAGTCAGGCCCGGTCGCAAGCTCGGCCACGTCAACGTCAGCGGGACGGACCTCGCCGACGCCCGCGAGCGCGCCAGGCATGCGGCCGACTACCTGCAGGGCGCGATCACCCAATGAGACGCGAGTGAAGGGCGAATGAGGCGCGAATGACCGAGCAGAGCAGCCGGCCCGTCGTCGGCATCGTCATGGGCAGTGACAGCGACTGGCCGGTGATGCGCGAGGCCGCAGCGGCCTTGGCGGAGTTCGGGATCCCTTACGAGGCCGACGTCGTCTCCGCACACCGGATGCCGGAGGAGATGATCGCCTACGGCAAGGGGGCGGCCGCCCGCGGGCTCCGCGTCATCATCGCGGGCGCCGGCGGAGCCGCCCACCTACCCGGAATGCTGGCCTCGGTCACGGCGCTCCCCGTCATCGGGGTGCCCGTGCCGCTCAGGTACCTCGACGGCATGGACTCGCTCCTGTCGATCGTCCAGATGCCTGCCGGGGTGCCGGTGGCGACGGTCTCCATCGGAGGCGCTCGCAACGCGGGGCTCCTTGCGGCCCGCATCGTCGGGACCTCCGACGATGACCTCGGCCGGCGGGTGCGCGAGCGCATGAGCGACTTCCAGGTGGCCCTGCGGGACCAGGCTCACGCCAAGGGGGCCTCGCTGCGTGACGACGTCGCGAGGGGCAGCTGAGTCAACCTGATATCGCCCCAGCGCCGTCTCCGGGCACGATCCGGGGCCACTCGATCTTGGGGCAGGTGTCCATGACGACCGCGAGTCCGGCCTGGCTGGCCCGCGCCGCCGCATCCTCGTCGATGACGCCGAGCTGGAGCCACAGGGCACCGATGCCGAGGCGCTCCTTCTCGGCGATGGCCTGGTCGACGCAGTCGCCGACGAGGGAGCTGTTGACGTAGAAGTTCACGACGTGGACCCTCGTCCCATCGGGTATGTCGGCGAGTCGCGCCTGGCCCGGGAAGCCGTGGACGGTGGCCGCGCTCGGGTGGACGGGGATCAGGGTCATGCCCAGCTCTCGAGCCAGCCAGAGCGATACCTGGTACGCCGTGCGGTTCGGGTTGTCGCCCAGGCCGACGACGGCCCAGGTCGCTGGGGTGTGCAGCAGGTCCCTGATCACGGCCGGGTCGTTGTGGTGCATGGCCCCATCCTCACACGCGCGGATCTCCGGAGGGCCTCCCACCGGTGACAGGATGACGGACATGAGATTCGGACTGTTCATCCCCCAGGGTTGGCGCATGGACCTGGTCGGCATCGATCCGGCCCAGCAGTGGGAGGCCATGGCGGGCCTGGCTGCGTACGTCGACGACGGGGACGTCTTCGAGTCGATCTGGGTGTACGACCACTTCCACACCGTCCCGATCGTCTCGGACGAGGCCACCCACGAGGCATGGACCCTGATGAGCGCGCTCGCCGTGGCGACTGGCCGCATCCGCCTGGGCCAGATGTGCACCTGTGTGAGCTACCGCAACCCGGCCTACCTCGCGAAGGTCGCCGCCACGGTCGACGTCATCTCGGGTGGTCGCCTGGAGATGGGCATCGGCGGGGGCTGGTACGAGAAGGAGTGGCGGGCCTACGGCTACGGCTTCCCCTCCGCCGGTGAACGCCTGGGCCGGCTCCGGGAGGGCGTGCAGATCTTCCGTGACATGTGGACGACCGGATCGGCGACGCTGGACGGCAGGCACTACCAGGTCGAGGGCGCGCGCTGCGCTCCGCGGCCCCTCCAGGGCACGTCAGCGCCGGGCTCCGAGGCCAACGGCATCCCGATCTGGGTGGCGGGCGGTGGCGAGAAGGTGACGCTGCGCATCGCGGCCCAGTATGCCGACTACACGAACTTCTATGACGACGCGGACACCTTCTCGCGCAAGAGCGACGTGCTGCGGGGGCACTGTCGGGAGATCGGCCGGGACTTCGACTCGATCGTGCGGACCGGCGACTTCAACGTCGTGATCGGCGAGACGGAGGCCGACGTCGAGGACCGGCTGCGGTTCCACGCCGACCTGCTGCGGCGCGGTGGCGTACCCGAGCCCCGGATCGAGCGGCAGATCGCGAACCTTCGCACCCAGCCGGCGGTGGGCACGCCGGAGCGGATCGTGGAGGTGATGCGCGACATGGAGCAGCGCGGCATGGGCTACGCGATCCTGTACTTCCAGGAGGCCGCCCACGACCGATCAGGTATCGAGCTCTTCGAGAACACCGTCGCGGCTGAGCTGCGCGGCTGACAGCCAGCGGCAGACGAAGGGACCCTCGCCCCGTGGAGCGCGGGTCCCTCCGCCTTGCCAGTCTCGATGGGTGGATCCGGTCAGAGGATGCTGGCCATCGATCCCCAGCCGGACCCGACCTGGACGCCGTTGACGACGCCGCCGCCGCTGCGGCCCTTGTAGAACCAGAGCGTGCCGTCGGCGCGTCGGGCGATGAGGTCACCGAGCCGGTCACCGTTCATGTCGCCGGAGCTCGTCAGGTAGTTCATCGATCCCCAGCCGCAGCCCTGCTGCCGGGCGGATCCGAGAGCCAGCGTCGAGGTGGTCAGGTAGGCATAGATGCAGCCGTTCGAGTGCACCCCGACGGTGTCGCCGCGCCCGTCGTTGTTGAGGTCGCCCATGCCGATGATCCACACCATGTTGTTCCAGCCGGTGCCGACCCGCTTGAGGTAGGACAGCGTGCCCGTCGACGTGAACGTGTAGACGTGCAGGGTGCCGTCGCTGCGCCGGGCCAGCAGCTCGGGCCGACCCGTGCGGTCCATGTCGGTCGGAGTCGCGAGCGCCGTCATGGCGCCCCAGCCGCTCCCGATCTGCTTGCCGGCGCCGAGCCCGCCCGCGCCCGCGCCTGGGAAGAGCCACATCGTGCCGTCCGGCTTGCGAGCGATCAGGTCGGTGCGGCGGTCCCCGGTCACGTCTCCGGGGCTGCCCTTCCAGTCGTACTCTTCCCATCCGTAGCCCGTGACCTGACCCGCGGACACCTTGCCGTTGCCCAGACCGGGATAGACCAGCATCGTCCCGTCGGTGCGCGTGCCGACCAGGTCGACCTTGCCCTCACCGGTCCAGTCGCCGCGAACGCCAGCGTTGGGCGCTGCCTGGCAGGTGTAGAGCCGCACGTCGTCGACCTCCGCCCAGCTCGCCTCGGGGTTGCTGCCATCGCCGTACAGGTCGAAGTAGACATCCGCGAAGCCCTCGTTCGTCGCCCGCTCCGATGTCACGTCGAGATGGACCTTGGTCCACGTGTCCATGGGCAGGAGCGTGACGTTGGCGTTGTTGACCCACACCGCGAGGTCAGTCGGGGCGTCGGCAGGGGCGGCGTAGCGGCCCCGGAACGAGAAGGAGAGATACAGGTTCTTCGAGGTGTCGACCTGCTCGAAGTTGCTGTTCACCCAGTACGTGTCGGCGACGCCGGCCTCCATGTCCGAACGGGCCACCCACGTCCCCAGTGGTGCCGGCCCGCCGGCCGGAGTCGTGACGCCCCATTCAAAGCTGTAGTCCGGGTAAGGGATTCCGTTCTCGAACGACTCGACGCTGTACGTCTTCCCGACGACCTGGCCGGTCGGACAGGCCGACCGCAGCTCGGCGAAGCCGTCCGTGACGACCTCGCCGGAGGACGGGGCCAGGCTTCGCCCGGACTGGTCGCCGGAAGTCCGGTGGTCGGCGCGAGACTTGGTGACGCCAGGGCGGACGGAGTCGGTCGTCGAGGTCTCGTCGGCGCGGCTCTGCAGCGGAGCCATGGACAATGCCATGGCGCCAGCAAGCGTCGCCGCCCCGACCCGCACCCGAAGAGGGGTCATGAGCATCGGTACGTCTTTCTGGTGAAGGGACGGTAGCCGCTGGGGACGGCGGCCACACGCTTCTGCACGCCCCCGCCATGTGCGACGCGCGCACGGTAGCACCGGGCAGGTCCATTCGTCCCTGTTTTCCCCGTTCTGTCGGGAGACTCACCACCCGCCCGGTGCGGCGCCTCGCCTACCAGGCGGTCCAGCCTCCGTCGACGGCGATGACCTGCCCCGTCACGTAGGCCGAGGCGTCCGAGGCCAGCCAGGCGACCACGCCGCGGAAGTCGTCCTCGGTCGCCATCCGGCCCAACGGGGTGAGCCGCTCGTACCGGGACACGAAGGACTCGTCCTGGCCCCGCGCAATGCCACCCGGGGCGATGGCGTTGACCCGGATCTCCGGGGCGAGGACCGTGGCGAGGTAGCGCGTCAGCTGGACGAGGCCCCCCTTGGAGGCGGCATAGGCAGCCGGGTTGCCCATGCGCGTGCCCTCATAGAGTCCCAGGTTGGGTCCGACGAGTCCGTAGATGCTCGAGACGTTGATCACGCTGCCGTGCCCGTCGGACCGCAGCAGGGGGGCGAGCTGTCGCGTGAGGGAGAACGGCGCGGTGAGGTTGAGGGCGACGGCCATCGCGAAGGCCTCGTCGGTCTGCTCGTCGAACGGGACGGCATAACCCGGGACCCCCGAGGTCCCCGTGAAGGCGGCGTTGTTGACGAGGACGTCACACGACCCGATCTCGTGGATCGTCGACACGACGCGCGAGAGCCCTTGGGTTTCGAGGAGGTTGGCCGCCAGGGCCACGTGACCTCCGCCATGGAGTGAGTTCACGGTTGAAGCGCAGGACGCCTCGTCGAGGTCGACGACGACCACGTGGGCGCCGGCGTCGGCGAGCGCGGCCGACAGAACCGACCCGAGGGGGCCCGCGCCACCGGTGACGAGCGCGGTGCGGCCCCCGAGGTCGGCCAGCCGTGCGAGTCCCGAGCGGTCGGTGTGGTGGTGACGCGGCTCGTCCATCTGTTACGTCCCTTCCAGCCACGGCAGGTTGATGACGCCGGCCACGATGAGCGCCTCGATGAGGCGCAGCTCGTAGTCGTCGTCGATCGAGAACGCCTGCGACTCCGGGATCTCCACGCCGGCGTGCCGGCCCTCGTCGAACCACGACGACTCGAGCCGACGCACGAAGTCGGAGCGCCAGAGGTAGAAGTTGCCGTTGATCCGCAGGAAGCGCTCGACGTCCTGGCGGCGGGTCACCCCGGTCCCCGCCTCGAAGTACCGCTCGAGGGCGGCGTCGGCCGACGCGCCGCCCCGCACGCCGACCCACACCGGGTTGAACGTCGGCTCGGACACGCTGATGACGCCGTCGAGACCGTCATTGGCGAACAGCCGCTCGGCCGCATCGGTGAGCTGCTGGGGGACGCGCGCTGGGGAGGTCGGGTCGAGAAGCAGCACAGCGGCATACGGCTGGCCCTCCTGCCGCTCGCACCACTCGAGGGCGTGGCGCACAACCGGTGCCATGGGTGTGTCGTCGGCGGCCAGCTGGACAGGTCGGAGGAAGGGCGCCTCACCGCCGTACTCGCGTGCCACCGCGGCGATCTCCTCCGAGTCCGTGGTGATGACGCACCGCGTGACCGCTTCGGTGAGCGCTGCGGCGCGGATGCTGTGGGCGATGAGCGGGAGACCCGCCAAGGGACGAGTGTTCTTGCCGGGCAGCCCTTTCGAGCCACCCCGAGCCGGGATGACCGCGAGGACGCGTGGTCTGGTCACGACAGTTCCCTGGCGCGGTCACAGAGGTCCAGTGTGGCCAGTCCTTCCGCGAGGGTGGCAGGCGCTCCTGCCGTATGCCGCTGAGCTGGCTCGGTGCCGGGCGTGAGCTCGAGTGCCGCGCGGGCTTGCCTGGCCATGACGGAGTCGCGGTCGAGGTCGGCCGGGAAGCGCGTGGTCGCTGTGCGCCCAGTGGCGTCGAGGTGGGTGACGGTGGCCGTCGAGAGATCCCAGTCCAGGGCGCCGTCGGGTCCACGGACGGCGATGCCGCGAGTCGCGGGCCGGGTGACGTAGTCGAGGCGGCATGTCACGGTGGCCGTCTCGGTGCACCAGAGGAGGGTGGCGGCCTGCTCCGCCTCGATGTCGAGAGGGCCGCGGTGCTCGAGGTGGGCGCCCAGCAGTGTCGGGCGGCCCAAGAGGAGCTCGGCGTAGTCGAGCTCGTGGACGAGGTCACGGAGCACGCCGCCCTGGCCGAGGCGGCCAGAGTACGACTCGCGGTAGTCGCGGTCCGGGCGCCAGTCGGGCAGCCAGGACTGGCATCGGACATGTGCGGAGGCGGGGGCACCGACGCCCGCGACGAGGGTCATCAGCTGGCGGAAGGCCTGATGGGCTCGCAGGGGAGCCGCAACCCAGACGTCAGAGCTGCGCCCGTGGGCGGCGAGGGGCTCGGCCTGGATCCGAGTCGGGGCGACCGGTTTCTCGACGAGGATCCGCGCTGCGCCGGCGTCGAGCGCCTCGATGGCATCGGCGACGTGGCGGCCCGTGTCCGTGGCGACGACGACGAGCTGGGCAGAGCGCAGTGCCGCCGGCCCGGACGAGTCGTCGAGCCGGTCGATGGAGGGGCCGCTCGAGGTTCGTGCGGTGGCGGGCTCGGGGCGCGGCCGGACGGGCCAGAGCCCGACCTCCGCGCCGAGGAGCCTGAGGACCCGCGCGTGGCGCTGCCCGATGGACCCGCCACCGCGGACGACGACGCGCGCAGCCTCCGGCAGGCGGTCGACCACGTGGCGCTCTGGCACGACAGAACCCTCTCACGCCCTGCTGCTGCACGGCGCGGAGCTCAGGCCACCTGGCGGGCCAGGCGCAGGACCGCGTCCGCGACGGGTGGACCGAACATGACCGGGTCGTTGTGGTCCGCCCCGGGAAGGACCACGCGCTCGACGACACCTGGTGTCGCGTCGGCCACTCGGACGCTCAGCTCCGCCGGGACGATGGTGTCCCGGTCTCCGTAGATCACCGTCGTGGGGACGGAGCCGCTCGCCAGGTGCCGGACCACCTCGAACCGGTCCCTCAGGACCAGTCGCACGGGGAGCCACGGGTAGTGATGGGCCCCGACGTCGGCGAGCTCGGTGAACGGCGACCGGAGCACGAGGCCGGCGGGCGGTGTTCGTGCCTGGAGAGCGGCGACCACCCCCGTCCCCAACGACTCGCCGAGGTAGATCGTCCGCCCCGGAACGTAACCCAGCGCCGTCAGCGCCTCCACCCCGGCGACGGCGTCCGCGATGAGCCCCTGCTCGCTGGGCGAACCGGGGTTGCCGCCATAGCCGCGGTAGTCCATGAGCAGCACCGCCAGCCCGCGTCGGCTCAGCTCTCTCGCGAGGCCGGCCCGACCAGCGCGGTTGCCGCCGTTGCCGGGTGCCACGAGGACGGCGAGGTCCAGCTGGGCGTCCCCGCCGGCAGGCACGAACCAGGCGCCGAGCTCGAGGCCGTCCGAGGTGTGCAGGGTGACGTCCCGAGCGTCGTCGATCACCCGGCCTGCGGGAGGAACGGCTGACGAGTCCGGGAAGTAGATGAGCCGACGCTGCAACCCGGGCACCACAACGACCGCCACACCCATCACCAGAACCACGAGGAGGAGAACGAGCACGAGCCAGAACCGCCGCCGCGACCGGCCCCGCCTGAGCATGCCCCATGGTGTCCCCTGGTGCCAGGCTCCTGCCACCCTGACAACCTCAGTGACGGCGGTGTCGAGACACCTGACGCCAGGCGGGGTGGATAGGTTCGGCATGTGACTGGGCAGGGCGACGGGGTGGCGGCAACGCCGGCGAGGGGCGCTGCTCTGGGGGCGCTCGGCTCGCACACGATCCTCTATCTCGTCGGGACGGCCCTGCAGGGGCTCGGCATCCTGCTCATCCTGCCCTTCGCCACGCGGCTGCTCGGCGAAGCGGAGTACGGCAAGGTCGCCACCGCGCTCGTCGTCATCCAGATGGTCGGCACCATCGCGGCGGCCGGCCTGCCGCAGGTGATCCTCCGCGAGTACCACCGAGGTGCGGACGGTCCCACAGCCGGCCGGGCGCTGGCCGGGACCATGACCCTGCTCGCCGTCGCGGTGGCCGTGCTGGGGGTCGTCATCGGTGCGGTGCTCGCGGCGGCCGGCCGGGTCGACCTCCGGGAATGGAGCCTCGTCGTCGTCGCCTCCGCTGCCCTGACCACCGTCGTTGCCGGGCAGTCCCTGTCGCGGGCCAGGCTGCGGCCCCTCGAGTTCCTCGCGCTCGCCGTCGCGGCGACGGTCATCGCCCACCTGGCGGGGCTGCTCGCCGCGAGGGGTGACCGCGCCGGCCTGACCTATCTCACCGCCTACACCGCGGCGCTCGTCCTGGCTGCCGTTCTCGCCATCGCCATCGGACGACCGCTGCTGCCGAGCGCTGCCCGTCAGAGGACGCGAGCGGGGGTCCGGCTCGCCGCGCCGCTCCTGCCCCAGGCCCTGGCGATGCTCGGCCTGCTCATGGGCGACGTCCTGCTCGTCAACGTGCTCCTCGGCACGCCTGCCGCTGGTGCGTACCAGGTCGCGCTCCAGCTGGCCAACATTCCCTTCGTCCTCGCGGTCGCGCTCTTCAACGCCTGGGGCCCGCTCGTCCTGTCGCACCCGGTGGAGGACCGCTGGCGGTGGACCGCCCGGACCGGCACGTCACTCGTGGTCGTCGTCGGCGTCGGCGCAGCGGGCGTCGCACTCCTCGGGCCCTGGCTCGTCCACCTCATGGCGCCGGGCTTCCCCCAGCGCTCGATGTCGGTCTCGCTCGGGATCATCACCATCGTGTCGGTGGCCTACATGGTCTACCAGGGCGCGTCCCTCGCCGTTCTCGACCACGAGCACACCGTGCGCCTGGCCCTCGCCGCCGCGATCGCCCTCGTCGTCCTCGTCGCTGCTGCCGTCTGGCTCAACGGTCCCGCCGGCATCGCCGGCGTCGCAGCAGCCAAGGCGGTCGCCTACGTCGTCCTCATGGCGGTCACGGTCCATGCCGCGCGGACCCTGACCCCCCTCCGGTTCGTGCCGTGGCTCTGGGTCGCCGGCGCCGCTGCTGCGGCGCTCAGCCTGGCCGGGGCCCTCCTGCCCAGCACCGGGACCGGCGCAGTGGTCCGGCTCGTGCTCGTCGTCGCCCTGGGAGGGGTCGCCCTGGTGCTCGCGCCCCGAGTCCTGCGCAGCATGCGCGGCTAGGATGACGACGGCCCGAAACCCGCTGCCCGCTGACCGAGCGCACCCACGGGAGTGCGCTCAGCGGCATACGGCATCGACTGACGAAAAGCTGAGGAGCACGCCTTCGTGGTGACACCGCTGGTCCACATGGGACTCGGCTACGACGACCTGCTCGTGCCCGCCCTCGTGCACGCAGGGTTCGAGACGAAGGACCTGATCCTCGTCGTCCGCACCGACGCCAACCTCGCCTGGGTCCGACGCCACGCGCCCCTCGCCACGACGGTGCGGCTGCCCTACGCCGCCGCCCGGAAGGCCAACGTCGTCAGCGGCCTCGCTCCGCACGCCGCGCTCAAGCGGGCCTGCGCCGGGGTCGGTCTCGACGTGCTCGACCTCCTCGTCAGCGAGCGAGCCCTGCGCCGCAACCGCGTGGACACCGCGATGAACTTCCTCAACCTCGCCGCGGAGCACCTCGAGCAGGCCGTCGCCGGGCGCGGCCCGATCCTCGCGCTCACGGAGTTCACCGTCACCTCCGAGCTGCTCACCGCCGGCCTCGTCACGCACCACGGGGGGCTCGCGACCTGGCCGCGGGGCATCCGGCTGCCGTCGGACCGGTTCGGCCTGATCGGTGCGCCGCTCGGGATCACGCTCTTCGAGCGGCCCGTCGAGGACGCGGGGGCGCTCGATGCCGGCAAGCGGTTCATCGACACGTGGCGGGCGGCGCACGGTCGGCCGATGGGCTTCGCCCGCAACCTCAAGGTCGAGTCGGGTCAGGAGATCTGGCGCCTGGCGAGCGACCGGGTGCGTGAGTTCGCCGTCGACCGCGGCGCGAACCTCCAGCTGCCCCGCCCCGTCGACTACCCGCGGCTCCCGTGGCTCAACCCCCTCAAGGCGCGGCTCAACCTGCGTGAGTACCAGTCGCGGCGCTGGGACCCGCTGCCCGAGCGGTTCGTCTTCCTGCCCCTGCAGGTGCAGCCGGAGTCGAGCGTCGACGTCATGGGCCAGGAGTGGCGCGACCAGGCCTACACGGCGCGCGTCCTCGCGGATGCCTTGGCGCCGTTGGGGATTGGCGTCGCGGTCAAGGAGCACGCGCACTTCATGTGGCGGCGCGACCCTGACTACTGGCCGCAGTTCGACGTCCATCCCAACATCGCGACGATCGACCCGTTCGCCGACTCGCGGGAGCTGATGAAGCAGGCCGTCTTCACCGTGACGGCGACCGGGACGGTCGGCCTCGAGGCCGGGCTGATGGGCCTGCCCGTCGTGACCGGGGCGCAGATGCCGTGGAGCGGGCTGGGCAACGTGCGCCGTCTCGAGACGCCGGATGACCTGACGAACTTCGTGGCTGGGCGCGCCTGGGAGGGACTGCGGGCGACGGAGACAGAGATCGACGAGTGGTTCGTGCACTCGTACGTCCGCAACTCCTGGGAGGGGCTCGTCCTCGACCCGCCGCGCGTGCCGGCCGTGCTCGAGCCCGCGAACATCCGCCGCGTGGGTGACGCCTTCGCCGAGGCCGCCGGGACCCTGGGTGGGCAGCATGACTGATCAGCCGTATGCCGCTGGGCTCGCTCCCAGCGATCCCCACGTCGGGAGCGGGCCAGGGTGGGTCGGCTTCGGCGCGGGTGGCCATGCCCGCTCGGTCGTCGACGTGCTCGAACGGCTCGGGCACGTGGTCGTCGCCGTCGTCGGTGACTCCGGGGGTCGGGACTGGCACGTCGACCGACTGGAGGACGAGGACGCGGCCATCGATCGCGTGTTGAGTGAGGGCCTGCGAGCGGTCGTCGCCATCGGCGCGCCACAGTCTCGCATGGCAGTGCTGGGCCGGCTCCGCGCGGCCGCGCGAAGTGCACACTCGACGGGGACGGGGACGGAGACGGAGACGGGCGCGCGAAGTGCACACTCGACGGGGGCGGAGACGGGCGCGTCGTCGAGTGTGCAGATCACGCCGGCTGTCGTCGCCGCCACGGCGACGGTGGCCCCTGATGTGGAGCTCGGCGCGGGGACCGTCGTCCTGGAGCACGCGCACATCGGACCCGCCACTCGACTCGGGGCCGGTGTCATCCTCAACACCGGCGGGATCGTCGAGCACGACTGCGTCGTCGGCGACGGTGCGCACATCGCGCCCGGGGCCGCGCTCCTCGGAGCAGCGTCAATCGGTGCAGCCTGCCTCGTCGGGTCCGGGGCCCGCATACTGCCCGGCGTCAGCGTCGGGTCCGGCGTGACGGTCGGAGCGGGGGCCGTCGTCACGCATGACGTCCCTGACGGCGTGACGATCACCGGAGTGCCTGCACGTGCTGAGGGCGTGCACCGATGAGGGGGGCGACCATCGCCGGGGTGGACATCCCGACGGACGACTCGGTCTATGTCATCGCCGAGGCGGGCGTGAACCACAACGGAGATGTCGACCTGGCGCACCGTCTCGTGGACATCGCCGCCAGCTCCGGGGCTGATGCCGTGAAGTTCCAGACCTTCTCACCGGGCAAGCTGGTCTCGTCGACGGCGGCCACGACTCCCTACCAGCGCGACCGCGGAGGCAGCTCAGACCAGCGCTCGCTGCTCGAGGCGCTCACCCTTCCCGAGTCGGCGTGGGCCGAGCTGCGTGACCACGCCACCGAGTCCGGCATCACGTTCCTCTCCACCCCCTTCGACATCGACAGCGCCGAGATGCTCGTCGGGCTGGGCCTCCCGGCGCTGAAGGTGAGCTCGGGCGAGCTGACGAACCTGCCCTACCTCCGCCAGCTGTCCGCCTTGGGCGTGACCCTGCTCGTCTCCACCGGCATGGGCACGGGAGACGAGGTAGCCATGGCGGTCGGGGCGTGCCAGGAGGCGCCGGGGGTGGTGCTCTTCCACTGCGTGTCGGCCTATCCTGCGCCGGTCGAGGAGTGCAACCTCCGAGCCATCCCGGCGCTGGCCGCGGCCCACGGGATCCCGGTCGGCTGGTCGGACCACACGCCGGGTCTCACGACGGCCCTGGGCGCCGTTGCCCTCGGCGCGCCGATCCTCGAGAAGCACTTCACGGCGGACCGCACCCTGCCGGGGCCCGACCACCTGGCGAGCCTGGAGCCGGAGCAGCTGACGGAGTACGTCACCGAGGTCAAGCAGCTCGTCCATGCCCTCGGTGACGGGAACAAGCGGCGGATGCCCTCCGAGGAGGAGAACGCCACGCTCGTGCGGCGCTCCTGGCACGCCGCCGTCGAGCTGCCCGTGGGTACCGTGCTCGACAGCGGGCACCTGTCGCTGCTGCGACCCGAGGGCGGCATCAGCCCGGCCGTCGACATCCGGGGCCGCGTCGTCGCTCGAACCATCCCCGCCGGGGCGCCGGTCACCCACTCCGACCTGGACACCTGATGGCCGACCCGCGCACCGTGGCGCTCTTCGTCGGCACCCGGGCCGACCTCGGCCCTCTCACGCCGGTCATCGAGGTGCTGGCCGAGGCACCGGACGTCGACCTCCACCTGCTCACGGGGGTCATGTACGGCGCCGAGGACCTCGAGCGGGCACTGCCGCGGGCGACTGCGCCGGGTGCCGTTTTCCACGCGTTGGCCGAGCCGATGAGCACGTTCTCGGTTCCGGCGCAGCTCGAGCACGGCGCACGGCTGTCCGTCGCCGCGGGCCGAGTGCTCGACGAGATCGAGGCCGAGGTCCTCGTCGTGCTCGGTGACCGTTGGGAGCTGCTCTACGTCGTGCCCCCGGCCGTCCTCCTCGCCGTGCCGATCGTGCACCTCCACGGCGGCGAGGTGACCGAGGGCGCCGTCGATGAGCGGATCCGGCACGCGGTGACCAAGCTCGCCGACGAGCACTGCGTTGCGTCGTCGGACGCGGCGCGGCGACTCGCGCAGCTGGGAGAGCCGATGGAGCGCATCCACGTCACCGGCGCGCCGGGGCTCGACCGGCTCGCCGCGGCTTCACCGTTGGGTGACGACGCGCTCGCCCGGCTGCTCGGGATCGACGGCGTCGAGCGGCCCGTCGCGCTCTTCACCTACCACCCGCCGACGGCCCAGGCCGGGGCCCCCATCGGCGACTGGGCCCGCGAGGCGGCCGAGGCGACGCTCGCGGTGTGCGCGACCGTCATCGCGTCGCATCCCGGGATGGACGAGGGGAGGGACGAGATCCTCGCAGCCCTGTCGGCGCTCGCTGCGGAGGAGCCCCGGCTGCGTCTCGTCGAGGCCCTCGGGCCCGACTACCCGGACGTCCTCGCGTCGGTCGACGTCGTCGTGGGCAACTCGTCCTCGGGGATCATCGAGGCCGCCACGCTGCACCAGCCCGCCGTCGACGTCGGCGAGCGTCAGCGGGGCCGGCTCCGCGGCGACAACGTCCTCCACGCCGAGGAGGGCAGGGCCGCGGTCGAAGCGGCCGTCAGCCTCGCGCTGTCCCCCGGAGGCCGGGCCAGGGCGGCTGCCACCGCCAACCCCTATGGCACCGGCGACGCGAGCCGTCGCGTCCTCGATATCGTGCGGAGGGCCGGAGCAGCCGGCCGGGTCAAGCGGTTCGTCGACGTGGACCCCGGAGACGTCCAGGAGGCCGACGTGGAGGTGGCGAAGTGACGCAGGCTGAGCTCGTCGGCTCGACCGCGCCGAGCACGGCCACCCTCCGCGACGCCCTGCTCGTCATCGACCGGAGCGGGACCCGCGTGTGCCTGCTCGTCGACGACGCCGGGCGGCTTGCCGGCCTGCTCACGGACGGCGACCTGCGCCGGGCGATCCTGCGGGGCACGAACCTCGAGGATCGCGCCCTCGAGCACGCCACGACGTCCCCGCACACGGTTCAGGCCGGCTCGCCCCGAGCCCTCGTGCTCGACCTGCTCGCCGCCCTGCACGTATCCGCAGTCCCGGAGGTTGACGTGGAGGGCACCCTTGTCGGGCTGCACACCCTCTCCGACGTCGTCGGCGCCAAGCCGCTGCCCAACGTGGCGGTCATCATGGCCGGCGGCCGCGGGAGCCGCCTCGGCGACCTCACCAACGACACGCCGAAGCCGCTCATGACCGTTGCCGGTCGGTCGATCATCGAGTGGATCGTCCTCGGTCTCGTCGGCGACGGGATCCGCGACATCCACGTCAGCGTCAACTACCTCGCAGACCGGATCGAGGAGCACCTCGGGGACGGATCCAGGCTCGGGTGCTCCCTGCGGTACCTGCGGGAGGACTCGGATCGGCCACTCGGCACGGCCGGTTCCCTGGCCCTGCTCCGTGCCGAGCGTCCCGACCTCGCGGATCCCGTGCTCGTCATGAACGGCGACCTCATGCTCCAGTTCAATGCCGTCGACCTGCTGCACACCCACGCCCGCACCGGGGCGACCCTGACGGTGGCCACGCGCAGCTACCAGCACGAGGTGCCCTTCGGCGTCGTCGAGACCAGCGACGGGCGGGTGACCGGCATCGCCGAGAAGCCGACGCTCTCCTTCGACATCAACGCCGCGGTCTATGCGGTCGAGCCGCGGGCCCTCGAATGGGTGCCGGAGGGCCGGGCGAGCGGGATGCCGGACCTCGTCGAGACCTGCCTCGCGAAGGATGAGGTCGTGGCCGCGTGGCACCTCAGCAGCGACTGGATCGACGTCGGCACGCCAATGGACCTCGCGCGAGCGAAAGGCCAGGCCTGAGCGCAAGCCAGCTCAGCGGCATACGGCAAGAATGACGACACCGAGAAAATCGAAAAGGACACTGTGACAAGGGAACTGATGTCCCGACCCATGGACGCCTCGATCGCGGGGAAGACCGTGCTCGTCACCGGGTCGGACGGCTTCATCGGCAGCCACACCGTCGAGCGGCTGCTGTCCGAGGGTGCGCACGTGCGGGCCTTCTGCCTCTACAACTCCAACGGTTCCATGGGGTGGCTGGACGAGAGCGACGTCTTCGCGCAGGCGCTCCGGGACGGGCAGGCCGAGGTCGTCCTCGGCGACATCCGCGACCCGGAGCACGTCGCCGCGTCCGTCCAGGGTGCCGACGTCGTCCTGCACCTCGCCGCGCTCATCGCCATCCCGTTCTCGTACGTGGCGCCGCGGTCCTACGTCGAGACGAACGTCATCGGGACGCTCAACGTCCTCGAGGCGGTCCGGCGACACGGCACGCCGCGCCTGGTGAACACCTCGACGTCGGAGGTCTACGGCACGCCAGAACAGGTGCCGATCACCGAGTCGCACCCCTTGCGAGGGCAGTCGCCCTACTCGGCGACGAAGATCTCCGCGGACAAGCTGTGCGAGTCCTATGCGCTGTCCTTCGAGACGCCCGTCATGACGCTGCGGCCGTTCAACACGTTCGGTCCGCGCCAGTCGGCCCGGGCGGTCATCCCCACCGTCCTGTCGCAGCTGCTCGCCGGCGCGGACGAGGTGCGCCTCGGTGACGTGACGCCGAAGCGCGACTTCACCTTCGTCACCGACACGGCCGACGGCTTCGTCCGGGCCGCGCTCAGCGCCGTGGCGCCCGGCACGACGATCCAGCTCGGCACCGGGCGAACCATCTCGATCGGTGAGGTCGTCGACCTGTGCCGGACGGTCACCGGCAGCGCGGCCGAGATCGTCACGGAGCAGGCGCGGATCCGCCCGGAGGGGTCCGAGGTGCAGGTCCTCCTGTCGGACCCGACCCGCGCCAACGAGGTGCTCGGCTGGGCGCCCGCGGTGTCCCTCGAGGAGGGGCTGACCCGGACGGCCGAGTGGCTCCGGCCCCGTGTCGACCTCGAGACGGCTGCGCGGTACCACCGATGACGCCCCCGATGACGCCCCCGATGACGCCGCCGACGACCGGGCGGCTCGAGGCGGGCGGGGGAGCGCGCGAGGCGCACGCCCCGGGTGCGCGGGTCTCCGGGATGATCCCGCTCGCCGTGCCCAACATCGGCGCGCTGGAGCGCCACTACGTCGTCGAGGCCGTGGAGTCCGGCTACGTGTCCTCCGTGGGACCCTTCGTGGCCGAGTTCGAGGACCGCTTCGCCCACCGCGTGGGTGCGCGGCACGCGGTGGCCTGCGCCACCGGCACGGCAGCGATCCACATCGGCCTGCTCCTCCTCGGCGTGGAGCCCGGCGACGAGGTGTTCTGCTCGGACTTCACCTTCGTCGGGTCGGTCAACCCCATCGCCTACCTCGGCGCCCGGCCCGTGTTCGTCGACTCCGAGACCCGGACGTGGAACCTCGACGCGGTGCTCCTCGCGGAGGAGCTCGACCGTCGCGCCACGGCGGGGGAGCCGCTGCCGAAGGTCGTCGAGGTGGTCCACGTCCTCGGCCAGCCCGCCGACCTGGAGCCCATCGTCGACGCGTGCGAGCGCCACGGCGTGGCCATCCTCGAGGACGCCGCGGAGTCGCTCGGGGCCGGCTGGTCGGCGGGCCGGTACTCCGGGAAGCACACCGGGACCGTCGGCCGGGTCGGCTGCTTCTCCTTCAACGGCAACAAGATCGCGACGACGGGTGGCGGCGGCATGATCGTCACCGACGACGACGAGCTCGCCGCGCGGGCCCGGCACCTGACGACACAGGCGAAGGTGCCCGACGTCGGCTATCTCCATGATGAGATCGGCTACAACTACCGCCTGACCAACATCGCGGCGGGACTCGGGCTCGCCCAGCTCGAGCGGCTGGACGACTTCGTGGCCGCGAAGCACCGCATCGCGCAGCGCTACGACGAGTCGCTCGAGGGACTGCCCCTCGCCCTGCCGCCCCGGGTGGCCGGCCTGGACGCGACGTACTGGCTGTACTCGGTCCTCGTCGATGACGGAGCCGGCCGATCCCGTGACGACCTGCTGGCCCACCTCGAGCACCACGGGGTCGGCGCGAGAGCCCTGTGGCGGCCGCTGCACGCGCAGCCGCCATTTGCCGACGCCCCGGTGCTGGGGGGTCGGATCGGCGACGACCTGTTCCGTCGGGGGCTCTCGCTGCCCTGCTCCACCGACCTCACCCAGGGCGACCAGCGGCGCGTCATCGACGCGATGCACTCGTTCTTCGCCTGACTGGTAGGCCGGCTGCGGCAGGATGGCGCCGTGGAGATCGCCATCGGGCTGCTCGCAGTCGCGGCCACCGTTCTCGTCGGAGCCTGGGTGTCCGAGCGGACGGGTCTGCCCGCGCCGCTCGTCCTCATCCTCGTCGGGATCATCGGTTCTTACCTGCCGTTCGTCCCCGAGGTGACCCTGAGCCCCGAGGTCGTGCTCTTCGGGGTGCTGCCCCCGCTGCTCTACGCCGCCGCGATCCAGACCTCCCTCGTCGACTTCCGGGCCAACCGGGCGGCGATCCTCATGCTCTCCGTCGGGCTCGTCGTCTTCACCGCCCTCGGTGTCGGGGTCTTCCTGTGGTGGCTTCTCGGCCTTCCCTTCGCGGTCGCGTTCGCCATCGGCGCGGTCGTGGCACCCCCGGACGCCGTCGCCGCCACCGCCGTCGGGCGGCAGATCGGACTGCCCCGGCGGATCGTCTCCATCCTGGAGGGGGAGTCGCTCGTCAACGATGCGACGGCCCTCGTGGCGTTGCGCACGGCGCTGGCCGCGGCGGGCCTCGTCGCGAGCTCCACGGGCGAGGTGACCTTCAGCGCAGTCGTGGTCGACTTCCTGCGAGCGGGCCTCGGTGGGGTGGTGGTGGGGTTGCTCGTCGCCGTCGTCGTCGACCAGGTCCGCAAACGGATCAGCAACGACGCCACCTTCGACACCGTGCTGTCGTTCATGGCGCCGTTTGCCGCCTACGTCCCGGCCGAGCACCTCCACGCTTCGGGGGTCATCGCGGTCGTCACGACCGGACTCGTCCTCGGACACCGGTCACCCCGATCGCAGCGCGGCGCCTCGCGCCTGTCGGAGCGGATCAACTGGCGCTCGGTCCAGTTCCTGCTCGAGAACGCCGTCTTCCTCCTGATCGGCCTCCAGGCCTTCTACGTCCTCGACCGGGTGCGCGCGTCGGAGCTGTCCACCGCCACGATCACGACCGCAGCGCTCGGCACGCTCGCCGTCGTGCTCCTGCTGCGCCCGGCGTGGGTCTTCCCCTTCAAGGCGCTGTCGCGGCGCCACCATCCGGAGCGCGGGCGCTGGGCGGCCGCGGCCGTCATCTCGTGGGCCGGCATGCGTGGCGTGGTCACCCTCGCCGCCGCCCAGCTCCTGCCTGCCGCGACCCCGCACCGTGACGTGCTCATCCTCATCGCCGTGGTCGTCACGATCGGGACGCTGTTGCTGCAAGGAACGACGCTGCCAGCCCTCGCGCGGCGCCTCGGCGTCCGGGGCCCCAACCCCCGGGAGGATGCCCTGCAGGCCGCGACCATCATGTCCGCCGCGACCCGCGCGGGCCTGGCCGTGCTCGACGCCGAGACGAACATCGACGAGGAGACGAGAAAGGCGTTGCGCGAACGGTCCGAGGATCGGGTGAACCAGCTGTGGGAGCGCCTCGGGCACCGCGGGGCCGACGTGTCGGAGACGCCGAGCGAGCAGTACCGCCGGGTCCGGATGAAGATGCTCGACGCCGAGCGGGAAGCCGTCCTCGTCCTGCGTGACGCGGGCCGGGCCGAGCACGACGTGCTCCGAGTCGTGTTGGGTGCTCTCGACCTCGAGGAGACGATGCTCGACCGCGTCGAGGAGCACGAGGAGCGGCTGCGCGACCAGATGCTGCCGGTGGAGCCCCTCGAGGCGCCGTGCGAGCACCTCCGGGGCGCCGATCTCGCCACGGTCGTGGCCTCGCCCGGAGAGTGCGCCGAGTGCCATGTGACGGGCGAGTCGTGGGTGCACCTTCGAGTCTGCCTCGTGTGCGGCCACGTCGGTTGCTGCAACTCGTCGCAGGGGCGGCACGCCGACGCACACTTCCGCGAGACGGGTCACCCCGTGATGCGCAGCGTCGAGCCCGGCGAGTCGTGGCGCTGGTGCTACGTCGACGAGGTGCTCGGCTGACTGAGACGGTGGGCTGACCCTAGGTTGGGGTGCATGGAACTCCCTCACCCTGACGTGGACCCCGGTGGACTCCTCGAGTACTCCGTCGTCTTCACGGACCGGTCGCTCAACCACATGTCACAGCGGTTCATCGGGGTCATGCAGGACCTCGTCGCCGTGCTCCGGACGACCTACCACGCCGACGGCGTCGCCGTCGTGCCCGGGGGCGGGACCGTCGCGATGGAGGCGGTGGCGCGGCAGCTCGTCACCGGGCGAAGGGCCCTGGTCATCCGGACCGGGTTGTTCTCCTACCGCTGGTCCCAGATCCTCGACGTCGGCGCGGTCACGACCGACGTCACCGTGTGCACGGCCCGACCTGACAGCCCCGCGCGCGACGCCGCGTGGTCACCCCCGCCCCCCGACGAGGTGGTCGCGACCATCCGCCGGGCGCGCCCCGAGGTCGTGCTCGCCGCCCATGTCGAGACCGCGTCGGGCATGGTCCTGCCCGACGAGTACGTCCAGGCGGTCGGGGAGGCGACGCACGAGGTGGGCGGCCTGTTCGTCCTGGACGCCATCGCGTCGGGCGCGCTCTGGGTCGACATGGCAGCGGCTGGTGTCGACGTCCTGCTCAGCGCACCGCAGAAGGGCTGGAGCGGCACGCCCGGCGTCGGTTACGTGATGCTCGCGGACCGCGGCCGCGCCGCCGTCGACGCGTCCGAGTCGACGAGCTTCGCGATGGACCTGAGGAAGTGGCTCTCCATCGCCGACGGCTACGTCGACGGCCGGGCCGCCTACCACTCGACGATGCCCACCGACGCCATTGCCCGGAACGCGGCCGTCATGCGCGACACCCAGGACCGTGGCCTCGAGTCGTTGCGCGCGAGCCAAATCGACCTCGGCGGTCAGGTGCGGGCACTGCTCGCCGAACGGGGCTTCCGGTCGGTCGCTGCCGAGGGCTACGAGGCACCCGGAGTCGTCGTGGTCCACACGGACGACCCCGGCCTGCAGTCAGGGGCGAGGCTGCGCGAGGTCGGCATCCAGGCAGCCGCGGGAGTCCCGCTCATGTGCGGCGAGCCGGCCGACTTCTCGACGTGCCGGGTCGGCCTGTTCGGCCTTGACAAGCTGGCCGACGTCGACGGCACCGTGGCACGGCTCGCAGCCGGACTGGACCGGCTGCGGCTCGCCTGACCCAGCAGTCGAGTGTGCAGCTTCTGGTCGTCAGCACGAGGCGATCCCGAGCTGCCCCGCAGAAGTTGCACACTCGACTGGGTCAGGCCTTGGCGGCGGTGAAGCCCTGCTCGAGGTCTGCGATGATGTCGTCGATGTGCTCGATCCCCACGGACAGGCGCACGAGTCCGGGCGTCACTCCCGCCGCGAGGCGGTCCGAGTCGGGGCCCTGGGAGTGCGTCGTCGACGCGGGGTGGATGACGAGCGAGCGGACGTCCCCGATGTTGGCGACGTGGCTGTGCAGCGTCAGGCCCTCGACGAACTTCTTGCCCGCCTCGAGCCCGCCCTTGATCTCGAAGGAGAGCACCGCGCCGGCGCCCGTCGGGAGGTACTTCTGCGCGAGCTCGTGGTTGGGGTCGTCCGGCAACGATGCCCAGACGACCTTCTCGACCTGGTCGTGGCCCTGGAGGAACGCGGCGACCTTGTGGGCGTTCTCGAGGTGCCGGTCGATGCGGAGGCTGAGCGTCTCGATGCCCTGCCCGATGAGGAACGCGCTGAACGGTGAGATGGCGTTGCCGAGGTCCCGGAGCAGCTGGACGCGAGCCTTGAGGATGAACGCGAGGTTGACGCCGAAGGCGCCATCCTTGCCGAGGTCCCGCGCGTAGACGAGCCCGTGGTAGCTCGGGTCGGGCTGGTTGTAGTTCGGGAAGCGCTCGGGGTCCGCGCCGAAGTCGAAGTTGCCCGAGTCGACGATGACGCCGGCGATCGTCGTGCCGTGGCCGCCGAGATACTTCGTCGCGGCATGGACGACGATGTCGGCGCCGTGCTCGATCGGCCGGAGCAGGTAGGGCGTCGCGATGGTGTTGTCGACGACGAGCGGCACTCCGATGTCGTGGGCGACGGCCGCCACGGCCTCGATGTCGAGGATGTCGGACTTGGGGTTGGCGATCGTCTCGCCGAAGAAGAGCTTGGTGTTCGGGCGGGTGGCGGCCCGCCAGGACTGCGGGTCGGCGGTGTCCTCGACGAAGGTCACCTCGATGCCGAGCTTGGGCAGGGTGTTCTGGAACAGGTTGTACGTCCCGCCGTAGAGCGCCGGGCTCGCGACGACGTGGTCGCCGGCCTCCGCGATGTTGGCGATCGCGAAGAACGTCGCGGACATCCCGGAGCTGAGCAGGAGCGCGCCGACGCCACCCTCGAGGGAGGCGAGCCGCTTCTCCACCGCGTCCTGGGTCGGGTTCATGATCCGCGTGTAGATGTTGCCGAGCTCGGAGAGGGCGAAGAGGTTCTTCGCGTGCTCCGTGTCGTTGAAGACGTACGACGTCGTCTGGTAGATCGGCAGGGCTCGTGCCCCGGTCGCCGGGTCCGCCTGCTCCTGCCCCACGTGGATCTGGCGGGTCTCGAACGACCAGTTGGGGGTGTCACTCATGGCGTGCTGTCCTCACACTCGCGCTTGCGCGCCGGCGGTCGCCGGGCGCCAGGTCCTCACCCGGGGCACCCCGCCGCGTAGCGAGGGTTGCCGGTCAGCGAGCCGGGGCCGTGACGCTGACACTCATGACCTTCGATGCGATCGTATGCCGCTGGGCTCGCTCCCAGCCCAGCCGTCCTCATCGTGGACGGCTCGTCCCCAGGCTGGACGGCTGGGTGCGCTGCCCGTGATCGAGTGAACGACTTTCAGGCCCGACGTTGTTCTTTCGATGGGGGTTCGGCGTGCAGTCGGGCGCGCGAGGACGCGTTCCCGTGGGAGTGCCTCAGCGGCATACGGGCTGGGGCGGTGGCGTCAATCACGTGGACGTCCTACTAAATACGTCTCGCGGGTAACATGCCGACTGTGACGAGCACTGACTTCGACCTGTTCCGGACCAGCGACGACCACGAGGCTCTCCGGGAAGCCGTGCGGGCGGTCGCCGAGGACAAGATCGCCCCCTTCGCCGCCGCCGTGGACGAGGAGGCGCGCTACCCGCAGGAGGCGCACGACGCGCTCGTGGCGTCGGACTTCTTCGCTCCCCACGTGCCGGAGGAGTACGACGGCGTCGGCGCGGATGCGCTTGCGACGTGCATCGTCATCGAGGAGGTGGCCCGCGTCGATGCCTCCGCCAGCCTGATCCCCGCGGTCAACAAGCTGGGCTCGATGCCGCTCATCCTGGCCGCCGACGAGGACCTCAAACGCAGGTACCTGCCGCCGCTCGCCCACGGTGAGACGACGTTCTCGTACGGCCTGTCCGAGCGGGAGGCCGGCTCCGACACCGCGTCGATGAAGTGCCGGGCACGCCATGACGCAGCGGACGGCGGCAGTTGGATCCTGAACGGCCAGAAGTCGTGGATCACCAACGCCGGGGTCTCCGAGTACTACACGGTGCTCGCGGTCACCGACCCCGACGGCCCCCGCGGCAACAACGTCACCGCGTTCGTCGTCGAGAAGTCCGACGCCGGCTTCACCTTCGGCGAGAAGGAGCGCAAGCTCGGCATCAAGGGCAGCCCCACCCGGGAGCTGCACTTCGACAACGTCCGCATCCCCGGCGACCGCGTCGTCGGCCAGGTCGGGGACGGCCTGAAGATCGCGCTGCGCACGCTCGACCACACCCGAGTGACGATCGGCGCCCAGGCCATCGGCATCGCCCAGGGCGCGCTCGACCAGGCCGTGGCCTACGTCAAGGAGCGCAAGCAGTTCGGCAAGCGCATCGCCGACTTCCAGGGCATCCAGTTCATGCTCGCCGACATGGCGATGGAGGTCGAGGCGGCCCGGCAGATGGTCTACGTCGCTGCGGCCAAGTCCGAGCGTGGCGACAAGGACCTGTCCTTCTTCGGTGCGGCCGCCAAGTGCTACGCCTCCGACGTGGCGATGAAGGTGACGACGGATGCCGTCCAGCTGCTCGGCGGTGCCGGGTACACGAAGGACTTCCCGCTCGAGCGGATGATGCGGGACGCCAAGATCACCCAGATCTACGAGGGGACGAACCAGATCCAGCGGATCGTTGCCGCCCGGCAACTGCTGCGCTGAGTTTCTGATCCCCTGTGATTCCGGTCGGGCCCCACAGTCACCGACGACCGGCCCCGGCTGTCCGAATGAGCAGCCGGGGCCCGTCGTGCGTTTGGACCTTGCGGGATCAGACCCGTGCGGGACCGAGGTAGCGGGCGCTTCCGAAGTCGAGAATCGGATAACCGATGAAGCCGAACAGCCACAGGCCGAAGAATCCGAACGCGCTGCCTCTGCCGAATGCCTTGGCGACGTCGATCGCGACCACAATAGAGACGACCAGGTTGACCAGCGGGATGAGGAAGAGGATCAGCCACCACC
>NZ_DATEEY010000155.1:0-51039 GCF_035280925.1 Intrasporangium sp.
CTCGTCATTCGACTGGACGTCGAACATCGGCGTTGATGTGGTGATCGTCAAGGGCGGTCCGAAGGCCAACGTCTACACGTATCCCTTCGAAAGTCTGGGCGACACGGGGCTGACCGCCCCCATCAACCCGGCGAACGGCCAGCCATACGGCCTGAGCCACATCTCGTTCTGCTACGACGTCGAGACTCCGACGACGACGACGCCACCGCCTCCGACGACGACGACGACGACACCACCGCCTCCGACGACGACTTCGACGTCACCGACCCCTTCATCCAGCTCCAGTACCACCTGAGCGACCACGCATCGGCTGCCCCGCCCGGTTGAAGGGCGGGGCAACCAGCAGTCTCGCAGGGGGTCCGCGCGCTCCCTGCCAAACTGGCGAAGCGATCGTGTGACACGCTGACGCTCTGGGGCCAAACGCGCGAGGCTCAGCGGCGGGTGCCGTCCGCAAGGATGTCGCCGAGGTCCTGCCCGGGCTGGTCGGCATGGGTGAGCTCCGGCTCCGGCACGATCAGCGCCGAACCCGCACCACCGGCGCCAATCGTCGAGCGGCCACGGCGGCGCAGCCGCCCCTCGACCCCCGCCGCCACCGTCGTCAGCGAGTAGGTGATGACGATGAAGATGACCGCGATGACGATGATCGCCGGACCCGGGTTCGACTTGTACGAGCCGATCTGCTGGCAAGTGGTGAGCAGCTCTGGGTACGTGATGATCTGGCCCAGCGCGGTGTCCTTCAAAACCACAACCAGCTGCCCCACGAGTGCCGGCAGCATCGCCGTGCCGGCCTGCGGCAGCCGGATCGACCGCAGTGTCTGCCCGGGAGTGAGCCCGATCGACAACCCTGCCTCTGCCTGGCCCTTCGGGAGGCTGCCGACTCCGGAGCGGAGCAGCTCGGCAACGATGCTGGCCTCCACCTCCGCGCGGAGCTGCGCCAGCTCTCGGATGGCGTAGAGCTCCCGTCTGCAGGGGCAGCGGAGCGCGGGACACGTCAGTCCTCGACAGGGATCGAGTCGAAGCCGAGGCGATCGAGCTTGCCCGAGTAGCGCGTCCATCTGCTCGACCTCTGGGCCGAACACCGGTCCATCGAAGAGTCCATCCATGCTTCGGACGGTACGTCCGGGCTTGCGGGGTGGACCGTGGGTGGACCGGACCATCTTTGACAACGCTCGTTTGTGCTCAAAGAAGGGGGGTTGCCCTGCGGTCTCACACACCGCAGGGCCCTACCCATTGAACCCGTTGGCACCGTCGGGCCTCAAATCGACACGCCCGCGAGAGGGCCGGCGGACTCCACATAGGATGCGGGCCATGACGGAGCAGGGGAGCGGCGGGAGTGCCTCGGACGTCGGCCCTGACGACGGGACGGACGTCGCTGCCCGACTCGAGGACCACACCACCTTCGCGCACGTCGACGACGGGTTCGAGCGGCTGTGGACGCCCCATCGGATGGCCTACATCGTCGGCGACAAGCCGACCGACGAGCCGGGCTCCGGCTGCCCCTTCTGCACCGCCCCGGACAAGAGCGATGCCGAGGGGCTCATCGTCCACCGGGGCACCCACTGCTACGTCGTGCTGAACCTGTTCCCGTACAACCCGGGTCATCTCCTGGTCTGCCCGTACCGCCACGTCTCCCTCTACGTCGACCTCACCGACGCGGAGACGGAGGAGTTCACCGCGCTGACCAAGGCCGCGATCCGGGCCCTCGAGGCGGCCTCGGCACCGCACGGCTTCAACCTGGGGATGAACCAGGGTGCGGTAGCGGGGGCCGGTGTCGCTGCCCATCTGCACCAGCACATCGTGCCGCGGTGGGGAGGCGACTCGAACTTCCTGCCGATCGTCGGTCAGACGAAGGCGCTCCCCGTCCTCCTCGAGGACACCCGTCAGCTGATCCTCGCCGCCTGGCCGGCCGCCTGAGCCGAGCCGTCAACCTCAGTAGGCTGGCCCCACTATGCTCGACAGACTCCTCCGTGCGACCGTCACCAAGCTCCTCGGTCCGATCGCCCGTCTCCTCCTCAAGATCGGCATCAGCCCGGACATCGTGACCGTCGTCGGCACGATCGGGGTCAGCGTCGGCGCGCTCTACTTCTTCCCTCGAGGGCAGGTGTGGATCGGTGTACTCGTCATCACCGCCTTCGTCTTCTCGGACACGATCGACGGGATCATGGCCCGCGAGTCCGGGGGCTCGACGAAGTGGGGCGCGTACCTCGACTCCACCCTCGACCGCATCGGTGACGCGGCCATCTTCGGCGGCCTGGTGCTCTACTACGCGGGCATGGGGGACAACAGCGTCATGTCCGCGCTCGCCCTCGCCTGCCTCATCCTCGGCAGCGTCGTCTCGTACGCGCGGGCGCGGGCCGAGGGCCTCGGTTTCACCGCCTCCGTCGGCATCGCGGAGCGCGCCGACCGGCTGGTGGCCGTGCTCGTGGCCGCCTTCTTCGCGGACCTGTTCGACTCGACGCTCGTGCTCGGTGTGGTCCTCGCGCTGCTGGCAGTCGCCAGCCTCGTCACCGTGGTGCAGCGGATCATGACGGTACGCTCGCAGGCCCTCGCGGCTGGCGAGGTCAACCATTGACCAGTTCCCGAGGCGTCGCCAGTGCGACCCGCGACCTCCGGGACCAGCTCACCGTCGCCGGCTTCAAGCTCGGCTGGAGGGCGCTGCGCGCGCTCCCCGAGCCGGTCGCCTATGGGTTGTTCAACCGGATTGCCGATGTCGCCGTGCGCCGTGGCGGCAACCGGGTCGAGCGGCTCCGCGCCAACTATCGGAAGGCCCGTCCGGAGGTTGACGAGGCAGCGCTCGACTCGCTCGTGCGAGCCGGGATGCGCTCCTACATGCGGTACTACTGTGAGGCATTCCGGCTGCCCTCCCTCAGCAGGGACCAGATCAACCGCGCGGTCGTGAGCCGTGGGGATGACGAGCCGCGCAGATTCACCGAGAAGGGGGAAGCCGTCGTTGTCTTCGTCGGTCACCTCGGCAACTTCGACCTGGCGGCGGCGTGGGCGGCAGGCAGCCTGGCGCCGGTGACCACGGTGGCTGAGCGGCTCGAGCCCGAGGAGGTCTTCCAGGAGTTCGTCGCCTTCCGCAACGCCATCGACATGGACATCATCCCCTTGACGGGTGGCGAAGACCCCTTCACTGCGCTGGTCCAGGCCGCGCGAGCCGGGGGCCGAGTCATCGCCCTGGCGAGCGACCGCGACCTCACGAGCAACGGCGTCGAGGTGGACCTCGTGGGTCACCGGGCCCGGATGGCCAAGGGGCCTGCCGTCCTCTCCCTGCTCACCGGGGCGCCGTTGTACTGTGCGACCGTCCACTACGAGTCGGCGCCCAAGGGCTACGGGCTCGGCGGCTACCGGACGGTGATCGAGTTCAGCGCACGGCTCCATCCTCGGGTGGAGGGTCCCACGGCCGCCAAGGCGCAGGACCTGATCCAACAGTGCGCCGACCACCTGTCCATGACGATTCGCCAGCACACGTCGAGCTGGCACATGCTCCAGCGGGTCTTCGTCGAGGACCTCTCGTGACCCGCGCCCGACGGGCTCGCCCATGAGAATCGGCATCGTCTGCCCCTACTCGTTCGACGTGCCCGGCGGGGTGCAGTTCCACGTCCGTGACCTCGCCGAGCACTTCATCGGCGAGGGGGAAGAGGTCTCGGTGCTCGCCCCGGCCGACAGCGAGACGGCGCTGCCGGGCTACGTCGTGTCGGCGGGACGGGCCACCGCGGTCCGGTTCAACGGCTCAGTCGCACGACTGGCCTTCGGTCCGGTCACTGCGGCCAAGGTCGGCCGGTGGCTCGACCACGGGAGGTTCGACGTCCTCCACATCCACGAGCCGATGTCTCCGAGTGTCAGTGTTCTCGCGCTCATGGCGGCCGACGGGCCCATCGTCGGGACGTTCCACACCTCGATGCTCCGGTCCCGCACGATGCAGACGGCCTACCCGATCATCCGCCCCTCCCTGGAGAAGATCTCGGCCCGGATCGCCGTGAGCGAGGACGCACGCCGCACCGTCACGACCCACGTCGGAGGAGATGCGGTCGTCATCCCGAATGGCGTCTACGTGGAGCGCTTCGCGGCCGCGCCGAAGCGGCCGGAGTGGGAGGGCACAGCGGATCGGCCGACGATCGCCTTCCTCGGACGGATGGCGGAGCCACGCAAGGGCCTGCCCGTCCTCGCCGCCGCCCTGCCCACGGTCCTGCAGCAGGTGCCCGGGCTGCGACTGCTCGTCGCCGGGCCCGGGGATCCAGCCGAGATCACAGAAGGGTGGCCGCAGGACGTGCGTGGGGCTACGGAGTTCCTGGGGGCGGTCTCCGACGAGGAGAAGGCGTCGCTCCTCTCGTCGGTCGACCTCTATGTCGCGCCGAACACCGGCGGGGAGAGCTTCGGGATCATCCTCATCGAGGCGATGTCGTCCGGGGCCTGCGTCCTGGCCAGTGACCTCGCGGCGTTCTCGCGGGTGCTCGACGGCGGCGCCGTCGGTGCGATGTTCCGCAACGGGGACCCAGCCGACCTCGCCAACCAGCTCATCCGCCTGCTCGAGGACCCCGAGCGTGGTCGGGACCTCGCCGCCCGGGGCCGGCAGTGGGCGCACCGCTTCGACTGGTCGGTCGTGGCCGACCAGATCCGCGCGGTCTACGAGACGGTGATCGAGGGTCGGCTCGCGGCGCAGACGGAGCCACCAACGAGGTGGAACCGCTTCCTGCGTGGGGGTGCCCGATGAGCGAGGTCCTCTCGTGGGTCTTCGCGGTTCTCTTCGTCGTCGTCATCATTGCGTGGTACCTCACCTACACCGCCGCACGGCTCGACCGGCTCCACGTCCGGCTCACCGGCACCCTGGCGGCGCTCGACGCCCAGCTCGTCAGGCGGGCCGAGGCCTCGCTCGAGCTCGCCAACAGCGGTCTGCTCGACGTCGCCACGTCGCTCATCCTGGCCACCGCCGCCGCCGAGTCGCTGGAGAACCCGGGTGAGCACGGCGAGATCCGCGAGGTGGTGGAGAACGACCTGACCGAAGCGCTCCATCACTCGCTCACCGAGGCGCAGAGCGGGCAGATCCGCGAGGCCGGTCCGCTCGGGGTCGACCACCTGGACCGCCTCCGTTCGACCTGCACCAGGGTCTCGCTCGCGAGGCGGTTCCACAACGACGCGGTGACCGATGTCCGGCGGGTGCGGCGCAAGTGGGCGGTGCGGCTGTTCCGCCTGGCGGGGCACACGCCCATGCCGCTGACAGTGGAGTTCGACGACGAGATGCCGCCCGGCCTGGCCGCCTGAGCTCCGTGCCCCGGTCGGTGGCGACTCGGCGCGGTCGAGGGACCCCTCGGATGGGCCTACGATTCTTAGCATCAACCGAGCACGAAAGCAGGACGAGCGTGACCACTCCTGAGACCCAGTCTCACCCCCAGTCCGACACCGGCACCGGCACGACCCGCGTCAAGCGCGGCATGGCCGAGATGCTCAAGGGCGGCGTCATCATGGACGTCGTCACGCCGGAACAGGCCAAGATCGCCGAGGACGCCGGAGCCGTCGCCGTCATGGCCCTCGAGCGCGTCCCGGCAGACATCCGTGCCCAGGGCGGCGTCTCCCGGATGAGCGACCCCGACATGATCGACGGCATCATCTCCACGGTGTCGATCCCCGTCATGGCCAAGGCCCGGATCGGCCACTTCGTCGAGGCGCAGGTCCTCCAGAGCCTCGGCGTCGACTACGTCGACGAGTCCGAGGTCCTCACCCCGGCCGACTACGCCAACCACATCGACAAGTGGAAGTTCACCGTCCCGTTCGTGTGCGGGGCGACCAACCTCGGCGAGGCCCTGCGCCGGGTCACCGAGGGCGCGGCGATGATCCGCTCCAAGGGCGAGGCAGGCACTGGTGACGTGTCGAACGCGACGACCCACATGCGACAGATCCGCGCCGAGATCCGCCGCCTCCAGGGACTCCCCGAGGACGAGCTCTACGTCGCCGCCAAGGAGCTCCAGGCTCCCTACGAGCTCGTCGCCGAGGTCGCTCGCAACGGCAGGCTCCCTGTCGTGCTCTTCACCGCCGGCGGCATCGCCACCCCCGCGGACGCGGCGATGATGATGCAGCTCGGCGCCGAGGGCGTCTTCGTCGGGTCCGGGATCTTCAAGTCCGGCAATCCCGCGCAGCGTGCCGAGGCGATCGTCAAGGCCACGACGTTCTACGACGACCCCGATGTCATCGCCAAGGTCTCGCGCGGCCTGGGCGAGGCCATGGTGGGCATCAACGTGGACGAGATCCCACAGCCCCATCGGCTCGCCGAGCGCGGCTGGTGATCGAGACCAACCACAACCAGTCCGTATGCCGCTGGGCTCAGTGAGCGCGGCGGCATACCTCTGCGAGTGGCTGGGACAGTCGAGTCAGAACGGCGGCGGCTCATCTCGTCTCTCGTTCGGTGGCTGTTCGCCCGGGGCTGGCGGGCCCGGGTCGCGCAGCGCCTCGGTCCACGACTTCGGGTAGGTGATGTGGTCCCGTCCCGTCAGCGTCCGCCAGCGCAGACCTCGCTGGGCCGGATCGCCGACCGGCTCGCACGAGGTGAGCCCAGCGGTCTTCGGCTGATGGTGCCGTCGCCGGTCCAGTGGACCCAGATTGCCGACAACCGTGCGACCCTGCGGCCAGGCGGTGTGGTGGTCGATGTCGCACCGCCGTGCGTCGACGGTGCAGCCGGGACCGCGACAGTGCCCGTCCAGGGCCCGGATCTGCTCGATCATTGCCGGGGTCGGTCGGTACCTGTCCGTACCCAGCTCGAGCGCCCGCCCCGTGAGGTGGTCCACGGCCAGCCACCGCCACACCGATCCTGGAGCCGTGATGACCTGACGGGTGTGCTCGGCGCTGACCCAGCCATGCCCTGGCAGCTCGCAGGGCGCGTCCGAGAGCCCGGCGGCGACCTCGAACGGCACCACGACCCACACTGATGCCGGCGGCGTCACCGGAGCGCACCCGCAGACGGCCCGCTCAACCGACTGGTCGTTCCGCTCCGGACTCGACGCACCCATCGAGGGCGGGTCGTCGCTGGCGGGGGTGGCGTGAACGGGGCAGGGGCCGTACCGGTGGCGAAGCAACGCCTCGGCGGCCAGGTCCGCACGCAGCTGGTCGAGGTTCCGCTCGTCCCCTGCCTGACGCAGTGACCGAGCCAGCTGCTCGATCCGATCGGCGACCGCGACGACCTGCTCGGCCGGCAGATGCAGGGCCAGAACCCCCATCCCGTCCTCGGTCAGCTCGGCGGCCAGGCGTCGCCGAGCGGTCGCCCTCTCCCGGCGCGCCCTCGCCGCGGCAGGATCCTGCACGGCCTTCAGGACCCGGGTCAGCCGCTGCCGGATCTGCGGATGAGTGGGCCGGTGTCCGCCGGGCATCGGCGCCAGCACCCGCTCCACCACCATGGCGAGGACCTCGTCGTGGTCGGCCTCGTCCCAGCCCTCGGCGTTCGCCAGGGCGGCTACCTCGTCTGCGATCAGCCCGGCGTGCAGCAGCGATACGGACCCGACGGCCAGCCTGTCTCGCAGCGGGGCATACCGGATCGCGTCCACCGCAAGCCGCAGCCGTCGGGCCGCCTCCCCAGCTGGCACCGAGGTCGCGGTGGTGATCTCGTCCACCGTGGCCACATCGACATTCACGGCCCGTTCCGCCGCGGTCTCTCGCCGTCGCCTGCTGACCAGACCCGGACTGAACTCCACCTCGAGGTGCGCGACCTGCGCGGCGACGACGGCGCGGAAGTCCCCGTACGCGTCGACGATGCGCCCGTCCAACCTGGCCCTTCCCGCCTCCAGGTCCACGATCTGGGCCAGGAGCCAATCGGCACGCTCCTGCAACCGCTCGCTCACGCTGCCCGCATCGCTGCTCTCGCCGCTGGCGGTCCTGGCCGCGATCGCGGCCGGAGTCGTGGTGACCGGAGTGACTGGGCTGGTGGCAAGCCAGTCGAACTCGTCGAGCCCCTCGAACGGGTCGGGCAGGGCGGCGGCCTCGGCGAGCTGGCGCGCCAGGACCTCCTCGTGCCAGGTCTCGGACGAGCGTTCGCACAGCTCTCCGGGCAAGCCCTCGATCAGGTCGGCAAACCGGTTGTCGAGGGCGTCCTCAGCGTCCACGTACGGCACGAGCGCCCTCCTTCCGCGTGGGTTCCCTGTGAGCGCGTCGCCGTCCCAATTCGAACATGCTTTCGGGATCGCGTCAAGGACATTCTCGCACCTGTGGACAACGAATCCGGTTGCAGCGCAAGTGGACCCACAGAAGCGACGAGGCGAGCTGCAGACGGCTCAGGTCGAGTCGTTGGCCGTACCGGCCGACGGCTCGGTGCCCGCGAAAAGGGCCTTGAGGTCGAGCGAGGGGACGTGCTTCTCGGAGGCGAGCGACACGTACTTGCGGGCCACGGTGTCCTTGCCGAAGCCGAGGACCGTGCTCAGCAGCCCGATTGCCTGAGCCAGCTCGCTCGGGGGCTCGGCGGCGACCACGCGTCGCCACATCGCCTCTTCGAGCGAGTTGAAGGCCATCTGCACCTCGGAGATGTCGAAGCCGGCGTCGAACCGCTCGGTCGCGATGCGGTCGGCGTAGGTGCTCAGGTCGGCGAGGCTCCGGGTCCTGATCGCGGTGGCGACGAGGTCGAACAGGGTGGTCAACCGCTCGCGGGTGAACGTCTCGCCGGCCTTCTCGTAGTGGTGCACATGTGAGCGCTGCAGGTCCGAGAACGCCTCGTCGAGGATGCTGTCCTCCGACTCCCTCAGCAGGGTCTCCAGCTTCATCGTTCTCCCTCTCCCTCAGTGGGTCCCATCGTGTCAAGGACGCTCCGTGCCGTGGAGCAAACGTGAGCAAACGAACGAACCGGCCCCTCGCCGCGGCGCCCCGTCAGGTGACGGCGTGCCGGGCGGCGAACTCCGGTCGCTCGTGCTCACGGCCGTCGAGAACCTCCCTGACGTGCCGCGCCGCGGTGACCGCATCGAGGTGCGTCACGTAGAGCGGGGCGAAGCCGAGCCGGACGATGTCGGGCTCCCGGTAGTCGCCGATGACGCCTCGAGCGATGAGCGCCTGGACGACGGCGAAGGCATCGGGATGGCGCAGCGACACCTGTGACCCCCGTCGTTCCGCCGCCGCCGGGGTCGCCACCGTCAGGTCGAGGTCGAGCGCTGTGAGCGCCTCGAGGAACGTCGAGGTGAGCGAGACGGACTGCGTCCGCACGTCGCTCATGGACAGGCCGTCGAAGGCCTCGAGCGCGGCCTCGAGGGCCAGGACCGACAGCATCGGTGGAGTCCCCACGCGAACCCGGTCGATGCCCGGTGCCGGGACGAAGTCCCGGGCCATCTCGAACGGCCGCGCGTGGCCGAACCAGCCGGTGAGCGGCTGGTCGAAGGCGTCCTGGTGACGCGCGGCCACATAGATGAACGACGGAGCACCGGGGCCGCCGTTGAGGTACTTGTAGCCACACCCCACCGCCACGTCAGCGCCGCCCTCGTCGAGCTGCACATCGACGGCCCCTGCGGCATGGCACAGGTCCCAGCAGGCCAGGGCACCGACGTCGTGGGCGGCCGACGTGATCCCCGCGAGGTCCCACAGCTCGCCGGTGGCATAGTCCACGCTCGAGTAGGCCGCGACCGCCAGGTCCGGGCCGAGCTCGGCGATGGCTCGCGGAGCGTCGGCGGGGGAGACGCGGCGCACCTCCAGCCCCTCGACTCGGGCGGCCGCCTCCGCCAGGTACAGGTCGGTGGGGAAGGACGCGGGATCCGTGAGCACGACCCGGCGACCCCGCCGCAGCCGCGCCGCGCCGACGATGGCCTTGAAGAGGTTGACCGAGGTCGAGTCGGTGACGACGACCTGGCCTGCGGCAGCACCGACCAGCCGGCCGATGCGGTCGCCGACCCGGGTCTGCGCGCCCCACCAGTCCGCCTCGTTCCAGGACCGGATGAGCCGCTCGCCCCACTCGTGCTCGACCACGCGGGCCAGCGCCGGACCCACGGTCCTGGGTAGCGCCCCCAGCGAGTTGCCGTCGAGGTAGATGACGCCCTCCGGGAGCGCGAACCGCTGACGGCTACCGCTCAGCGGCGAATGGGCATCGAGGTCGCTGGCCCGGGCGAGCAGGTCGTCGGTGACGTCGGCGGACATGGTGGCAACGTACCGCGAGCGGCAGGAGGCGGTGCACGCGTGGCGAGCCCAGCGGCATACGATCTGGGGTTTGTGAAGGTCACCATCGGCATCCTCGCCGTCCAGGGCGACGTGCGCGAGCACGCCGCCGCGCTCACCGCACTCGGCGCGGACGTCGTCACCGTCCGCCGACCCGGCGAGGTCGAGCAGATCGACGGGCTCGTGATTCCCGGCGGGGAGTCGACGGTGATGGACAAGCTGGTCCGGGCCTTCGAGCTGCAGGATCCCCTGCGCAAGCGGATCGCCGCTGGCCTGCCCACCCTGGGGTCGTGCGCCGGGATGATCATGCTCGCCGACCGCATCGCCGACGCGAGGCCCGACCAGGAGACCCTCGGCGGCATCGACATGACGGTGCGACGGAACGCATTCGGACGCCAGGTCGACTCGTTCGAGACGGAGCTCGACTATGCGGGACTCGACGAACCCGTCCACGCGGTCTTCATCCGTGCCCCCTGGGTCGACGAGGCAGGCGAGGGTGTCGAGGTCCTTGCCCGAGTGGGCGAGGGACCGGCCGCGGGTAGGATCGTCGCGGTTCGGCAGGGCAATCTCGTGGCGACGTCGTTCCACCCCGAGGTGGGTGGGGACCGCCGCATCCACGCCGAATTCGTCCGGATCGTCGAGAACGCGAGGGAGTCTGCATGAGCGGCCACTCCAAATGGGCCACCACGAAGCACAAGAAGGCCGCCATCGACGCCAAGCGCGGCAAACTCTTCGCGAAGCTCATCAAGAACATCGAGGTGGCGGCCCGGCAGGGTGGCGGTGACCCTGCCGGCAACCCGACGCTCTACGACGCGATCCAGAAGGCCAAGAAGACCTCGGTCCCCAACGACAACATCGACCGCGCGGTCAAGCGTGGCTCCGGCGCCGAGGCGGGCGCGTCCGACTGGCAGCCGATCACCTACGAGGGCTACGCACCGGGCGGCGTCGCGCTGCTCATCGAGTGCCTCACCGACAACCGCAACCGGGCCGCAGCCGAGGTACGGACCGCGCTGACCCGCAACGGCGGCCAGCTCGCGGACCCCGGCTCGGTCGCGTACGTCTTCAACCGCAAGGGCGTCGTCATCGTGCCCAAGAACGGGGCGTCCGGAGACATCTCGGAGGACTCGATCCTCGAGGTCGTCCTCGATGCGGGTGCCGAGGAGGTCAACGACAACGGCGACACGTGGGAGATCGTCTCGGAGGCGAGCGACTTCGTCGCCGTGCGCCAGGCCGTCCAGGAGGCGGGGATCGACTACGACTCCGCCGAGGCGTCGTGGGTTCCCAACCTCCAGGTCCCGCTCGACCTCGACGGCGCGAAGAAGATGATCCGCGTCATCGACGCCCTCGAGGACAGCGATGACGTGCAGAACGTCTACGCGAATGGAGACATCCCGGACGACGTCCTTGCGGAGCTCGACGAGGAGGACTGAAAGACACAGCAGGCCGTATGCCGCGGGGCTGGCGGCCGCACGGAAGGCGCGCCGGGAGCGGCGCGCCTTCCGTCGTTTCGGGGAGGCGGGCGGTTACGGTTGGGCCGAACACCTGTTCGGTCGTGGCGCGAGCCACGCGACGAGTCGGATCGAGTCTGGAGGTGGCGTGCGCGTCCTCGCGGTGGACCCCGGGCTCACCCGGTGTGGAGTCGGCGTGGTCGAGGGCCAGCCCGGACGGCGGCTCACCCTCGTCGAGGTCGGTGTGATCCGGACCCCGTCGACCGACCCGACCCCCAAGCGCCTCGTTGCGCTCGAGGACGAGATGCGCGCCTGGTTCGAGCGGCACCAGCCGGAGGCCGTGGCCATCGAGCGCGTCTTCGCCGACACCAATGTCTCGACCGTGATGGGGACCGCGCAGTGCACCGGCATCGTCATGATGCTGGCCGAGCGCCGTGGCCTCCCGGTCACCCTGCACACCCCGACCGAGGTGAAGGCCGCCGTCAGTGGCAGTGGCCGCGCCGACAAGGCGCAGGTCACGACGATGGTCACCCACCTGCTCGGCCTGCAGAGCCCACCCAGGCCCGCGGACGCCGCCGATGCCCTGGCCCTGGCCATCTGTCACGTCTGGCGCGGCGGCACACAGAGCAGGTTCGCGGCCGCCGCGTCGGCGCACGCCAGTGCCGGCCAGACCAGACCTCGCCGACCCACGACCGCTGGAGCCGCACGCAGATGATCGCCTCACTGTCCGGAACCGTCCTCAAGGCCGGCCTCGACTCCGTGGTCCTCGGGGTCGGGGGAGTCGGGATGCTCGTCCACACGACGCCGGCGACGGCGGCCTCGGTGCGGGTTGGTGCGGCGGCGGACCTGGAGACGACGCTGGTCGTGCGCGAGGACTCCCTGACCCTGTACGGCTTCGCGACCGAGGACGAGAAGCACGTCTTCGAGACGGTCCAGACGGTCTCCGGCGTGGGCCCCCGTCTCGCGCTGGCCCTGCTCGCCGTGCACGACCCGGTGTCCGTGCGGCGCGCGCTGGGCACCGGCGACGTCGCCGCCCTGACGAAGGTCCCCGGCATCGGCAAGAAGGGCGCCGAGCGGCTCGTCCTCGAGCTGCGCGACAAGCTGGGCGCATGGGGCGGCTCGGCTGACGAGCCCGGACTCGTGGTCCAGCGGACCACGGGCGAACACTGGCGTGACCAGGTGCGCGAGGCATTGGTCGGTCTCGGGTGGTCGGCTCGGCAGGCGGACGACGCCCTCGACCGGGTCGCGCCCCAGGCGGCTGACGGCGCCAGCGTCTCGGCCATGCTCCGCGCGGCCCTGCAGGAGCTGGGCCGATGAGTGTCGAGCAGCAGGCCTGGGACCAATCCCACGACGCGACCGCGCGGATCGTCGATCCCGGAAGCGACGCCGACGAGCGGCAGGTCGAGGCGGCGCTCCGGCCGAGGCGGCTCGATGACTTCCCCGGCCAGACCCGCGTGCGCGAGCAGCTGGGTCTGGTCCTCAAGGCTGCCAAGCGACGGGGCACCGCGCCCGACCACGTGCTGCTCTCCGGTCCCCCCGGGCTGGGCAAGACGACCCTTGCGATGATCGTCGCCAGCGAGCTCGAGCAGCCGATCCGGATCACCTCTGGACCGGCGATCCAGCACGCCGGCGACCTCGCCTCGGTGCTCTCGTCCCTGGCGGAGGGGGAGGTCCTCTTCCTCGACGAGATCCACCGGATGTCACGGGCGGCCGAGGAGATGCTGTACCTGGCGATGGAGGACTTCCGGGTCGACGTCATCATCGGCAAGGGCCCCGGAGCGACGGCGATCCCGCTCGAGCTGCCGCCGTTCACCGTCGTCGGCGCGACGACGCGCGCCGGCCTGCTGCCGGCCCCGCTCCGCGACCGGTTCGGGTTCACCGGACATCTCGACTTCTACGAGCCGAGCGACCTCGTCACGATCCTGCACCGCTCCGCGCGCCTGCTGGCCCTCGACGCCGACGAGGACGGCATCGTCGAGATCGCCCGGCGCTCCAGGGGAACGCCACGGATCGCCAACCGGCTGCTCCGCCGCGTGCGCGACTGGGCCCAGGTCCACGGCGAGGACCGCGTCACCCAGGCCGCCGCCCGCCAGGCGCTCGAGCTGTTCGACGTCGACGAGCGAGGTCTCGACCGGCTCGACCGAGCCGTGATCGACGCTCTCTGCCGGCGGTTCGGCGGGGGGCCGGTGGGGTTGTCAACCCTGGCGGTCGCCGTGGGGGAGGAGCCCGACACCGTCGAGACGGTCGCCGAGCCGTTCCTCGTGCGGGAGGGTTTCATGCTGCGGACGCCGCGGGGGCGGGCCGCCTCGGCGCTCGCCTGGTCCCACCTCGGCCTCACGCCACCCCTGGACGCCCAAGGACTGTGGGCGGCCACACTGCCGCTCGACGACCTGGGCGGAGGACGCTTCGAGACCTGACCACGGCGAAACCGCGGCCAAAACGTGACCCGGCGGAGCGGCATACGGCCACCCGTCGGTCTGACAAACCCGCACGCCGGACGTAGACTCCTGCGGGCACCCCCGCCGCCGCCGCGGCACCATCCGGTGCCCCCGGACGTTGACGTGTCGCCCACACCACCACTGGTTCGCGCGCTGCCGGATCGAGAAGTCGAAGGATTGAGCCTGATATGAACAACAACGGGGGATCCTCGTTGATCATCCTGGCCCTGCCGCTCCTGCTGCTGGCCTGGATGTTCTGGAGTGCCAACCGGCGCACGAAGCGGATGCGTGACTTCAACTCCGCGCTCGATGTCGGCGACGAGGTGGTCACCTCATCGGGCATCTTCGGCACCATCCGTCACCTCGACGACGTCAGCGCACACATCGAGGTGGCCGAGGGGATGATCCTGCGCTTCGACCGGCGCGCCGTGGCCATGAAGCAGGCCGATGTGACGCCGCCACCGATCAACCGGGCCCAGACGGACGACTCGTCCGCGCCCGGTCAGTGAGGCGCTCACGTGGCTCGTAGCACCACCACGAAGTCCGCTCTGCGGAGCCTGTCCGCCCTCCTCGCACTGGCCGTCGGGCTCGCCCTGCTCGTCGCGGGGCTCCATCAGTGGGGCGGCGGGCAGCTGACTCCGCGCCTGGGCCTCGACCTCGAGGGCGGCACCGAGATGGTTCTCGCCCCGGTCACCGAGGGCGGGACCGCGGTCAACCCCGGCCAGCTCGACCGCGCCGTCGAGATCATTCGCCAGCGCATCGACGCCAACGGCGTCGCCGAGAGTGAGATCTCCACCCAGGGCGGGCGCAACATCGTCGTCGCGATCCCCGGAACACCCTCCGAGGAGCAGCTCGACGCAATCCGCAAGCCCTCGCAGCTGCGGTTCCGGTCCGTGTTCGTCCAGGACGTCGAGACCGCGGCGCCTCCAGTCGGGTCGGGTGGCACGCCGACGGGCACGGCCACGACTCCCGCACCTGCCGGGACGACCGGCACACCCGCTCCCACGGGGAACACCCCCGCGACCCCGCCCCCGACGACGGCTGCGAACGGCGTCGCCCCGGAGGCCCTGCGAGCGGCGACGACGGCCCCGACGACGCCGGCGACCCCCGTGACCACGCCGGCGACCCCCGGCGGCACCGCCACCGGCACCGCCACCGCGCCGGCCACCGAGGCACCTGCTCCGCCGACCGACGCCCAGCTCGAGGCGGCCATCGCGGCCCAGGCGTCCAAGGGTCTGCTCACGCTCGGATGGGAGCAGAAGAAGGCCGACGAGGCCGCCGCAAAGGTGGCCAAGGAGTACGTCGCGCTCAACTGCCAGGAGCCCGGTGCCATCGACGAGGTGCCGGACCTCAAGGACGCGCCGATGGCGACGTGCGGCGAGGACGGGGTCAGCAAGTACGTCCTCGGCCCGGTCGAGATCGACGGCAGCGAGATCCAGGACGCGACGAGCGGCTACCAGCCGGGTCCGAACGGGCAGCCGACCTCCATCGTCGAGGTGGCGCTGTCCTTCAAGGACTCGGGCCGGGCCAAGTTCGCCGAGGTGACCAAGCGGCTCGTCGGCCAGCAGGGCCAGCCGCCTCTCGACCAGTTCGCCGTCGTCCTCGACAAGCGGGTCATCACCGCGCCGCAGGCGCGGGCGATCATCACCGATGGGCGCGCGTCGATCACCGGGTCGTTCACGCTCGACTCAGCCAAGCGGCTCGCCGAGCAGCTGAAGTTCGGTGCGCTGCCGATGTCGTTCGCCCTGCAGACCAACGACACGATCACGCCGCAGCTCGGTGAGGAACAGCTCCGCCTCGGGCTGCTGGCCGGTGCCATCGGCCTGCTCCTCGTCGTCGTCTACTCGCTGTTCCAGTACCGCGCCCTTGGCATGGTCACCGTCATCTCACTCGTTGTGGCAACGGTGCTGACGTACCTGACGCTCGTCGTCCTGGGCACGACCCACGGCTTCCGACTGACGATGGCCGGGGTGACCGGCACCATCGTCGCGATCGGCGTGACGGCCGACAGCTTCATCGTCTACTTCGAACGCATCCGCGACGAGGTGCGTGAGGGACGGCCGCTCGTCGCTGCCGTTGAGACCGGGTGGAAGCGCGCCCGGCGCACCATCATCATCGCCGACGCGGTGAACATGCTGGCCGCGATCGTGCTCTACGTGCTCGCGTCGTCGAACGTCCGCGGCTTCGCCTTCACGCTCGGCCTCACGACGATCATCGACCTCGCCGTCGTCGTCCTGTTCACCCATCCGATGGTCCAGCTGCTCGCTCGGACGGAGTTCTTCGGCCACGGCCACAAGTGGTCCGGCCTCGACCCGGAGCGGCTCGGCGCCAAGGAGGCCCCACGCTACCGGGGTCGCGGACAGTTCGGACCGGCCGGAGCGGCGACCGCCACCCGCTCCACGCGGCTCGCCGAGGGGAAGGCCCAGGCATGATGAACTTCGCCCAGTTCGGCAACGACCTCTACACCGGGCGCCGGTCGATCGCCTTCGTCCAGCGCCGCAAGCTGTGGTACTCCCTGTCGGCCGTGATGATCGGCCTCGCCCTCGCCGGCGTGCTCCTGAACGGCCTCAACTTCGGGATCGAGTTCCGCGGTGGCACGGAGTTCCGGGTGCTCGGCGTCACGAACACCCAGGACTACGAGGCCAAGGCGCAGGACGCCGTGGGCGAGGCCGGGATTCCCGGCTCCGTGGCCACGACGATCGTCGGGGGTGACACCGTCCGGGTCCAGACCGAGGCGGCCCAGGCGCAGGCGGACGCCGCGCGCACCTCGCTCGCGGAGACCTTCGACGTCCAACGGGAGAGCGTCAGTTCCACTCTCATCGGTCCGAGCTGGGGAGCCGCGGTCAGCCAGCAGGCGATCCAGGGACTCGTCGTCTTCCTCATCCTCGTGACCATCGTCCTGGCCCTGTACTTCCGGACCTGGAAGATGGCCGTCGCGGGTCTCACCGCACTGTTGCACGACCTCGTCATCACGGTCGGCATCTACTCGCTCTTCGGCTTCGAGATCACGCCGTCGTCGATGATCGGGTTCCTCACCATCCTCGGATACTCGCTCTACGACACGGTGGTCGTCTTCGACAAGGTCCGCGAGAACACGGCGGAGGCCTTCCGCACCAAGCGTATGACCTATGCCGATGCAGCCAACCTGGCCGTCAACCAGACGCTCGTGCGGTCGATCAACACGACCGTGGTGGCGCTGCTGCCGATCGCCGCGATCCTCTTCGTCGGCTTCACCATGCTGGGCCCGGGCACTCTGCTCGACCTGTCGCTCGCGCTCTTCATCGGTATCGGCGTCGGTGCGTACTCGTCGATCTTCATCGCCACGCCGATGCTCGTACAGCTGCGCTCGAAGGAGCCGGCGATCGTCGACCTCGACCGCTACGTGGCACGACACGGAGCCAAGCGGGCGGCCCGCGATGCAGCCCGTGACGTCGGTGCCGGTGAGGCGCCGGCCGGCGTGCCGGTGGCGGTGGGCGCGGACCTGACCGGTGCGGTCGGGGTCGGCGAGGAGCCGACCGCGACGCTCCATCCGGCGGACGTCGGCACGGCAGGTGCCGACGGGGCTCCCCGTCCGATCCACAAGTACGCCCAGGCCGGCCCGCGCAACCAGCCCAAGCGGGCTCCCAAGTCCAAGAGGTGAGAGCGAGGGTGGCTACCGGGGCGCCGGACGGCTCGCCGGCCGATCTTGCTGAGCTGGTGCGCAGCCATCTTCGCGACATTCCGGACTTCCCGAAGCCCGGGGTGCTCTTCAAGGACTTCACGCCCCTCATCGCCGACGGACCCGCGATGAAGGCGCTCGTGCAGAGCATCGCCGAGCGCTACGTCGGCCGGGTCGACGTCGTCGTCGGCATCGAGGCGCGTGGTTTCATCCTCGGTGCCGCCGTCGCCTACGAGCTCGGGCTCGGCATGGTGCCGATCCGCAAGGCCGGCAAGCTGCCGGGTGAGACGATTCGGGAGTCGTACGCCCTGGAGTACGGCCACGCCGAGATCGAGGTGCACACCGATGCGTTCCAGCCCGGCCAGCGCGTCCTCATCATCGACGACGTGCTGGCGACCGGCGGAACGGCCGAGGCGACCGCGGTCCTGGTCGAGCGAGCGGGCGCCGTCGTGGCCGCCATCGAGGTCGTCCTCGAGCTCGCCTTTCTCGAAGGTCGCAAGCGTCTCGGCGACCGGAACGTGAACGCCATCCTGACGCTCTGATTTGCACCGGGCCCCCTAGACTCGGTTCATGAGCGAGGAGGTCCGGAGCGAGCTGAGCGCCCCGTCACGGGTGCGTGCTCGGTTCGCCCGTTTCGGCGCCAGCCGAACGCCCGGCAACCCCGTTCTCGAGCCACTGCTCACCGCGGTCCGGCAGAACCATCCCAAGGCCGATCTGTCCATCATCGAGCGTGCGTACGCTGTCGCGGAGCGGGCTCACGAGGGCCAGATGCGCAAGAGCGGCGACGCCTACATCACGCATCCGCTCGCGGTGACCCAGATCCTGGCCGAGCTGGGCATGACGCCACCGACCCTTGCCGCGGCACTGCTCCACGACACGGTCGAGGACACCGCGTACAGCCTCGACGAGCTGCGTCGGGACTTCGGGGACGAGATCGCGATGCTCGTCGACGGCGTCACCAAGCTGGACAAGGTCACCTATGGCGAGGCGGCACAGGCCGAGACGGTCCGCAAGATGGTCATCGCCATGGCGCGGGACATCCGGGTCCTGGTCATCAAGCTCGCCGATCGACTCCACAACGCCCGGACATGGCGCTACGTCAGTCCGGAGTCGGCCAAGCGCAAGGCCAACGAGACGCTGGAGATCTACGCCCCCCTCGCGCACCGGCTCGGGATGAACACCATCAAGTGGGAGCTGGAGGACCTGTCCTTCGCGACGCTCTACCCGAAGGTCTACGACGAGATCGTCCGCCTCGTCGCGGAGCGGGCGCCGGCCCGGGAGGAGTACCTCGCGGGCGTCCGCGCCCAGGTGTCCGAGGACCTCACCGGGGCGAAGATCAAGGCCGTGGTCACCGGTCGGCCCAAGCACTACTACTCGGTCTACCAGAAGATGATCGTGAGAGGCCGCGACTTCGAGGACATCTACGACCTGGTCGCGGTCCGGGTCCTGGTCGACACGGTCCGCGACTGCTATGCGGCGCTCGGCGCGCTGCATGCGAGGTGGAATCCCGTTCCCGGGCGGTTCAAGGACTACATCGCGATGCCGAAGTTCAACATGTACCAGTCCTTGCACACCACCGTGATCGGCCCGCAGGGCAAGCCGGTCGAGATCCAGATCCGCACCCACACGATGCACCGGCGGGCCGAGTACGGCGTCGCTGCGCACTGGAAGTACAAGGACGAGTCGGTCGGCGGCGGAGCCAAGCCGGGCGAGGGTGCCCCGCAGAACGACATGGCGTGGCTACGCCAGCTCCTCGACTGGCAGCGGGAGACGGAGGACCCCGGCGAGTTCCTCGACGCACTCCGCTTCGAGATGGGCTCCAGCGAGGTCTACGTCTTCACGCCGAAGGGCTCGGTCGTCGCCCTGCCGGTCGGCGGAACGCCGGTCGACTTCGCCTACGCGGTGCACACCGAGGTCGGCCACCACTGCATCGGGGCCCGCGTCAACGGGCGCCTCGTCCCGCTCGAGTCGACGCTCGAGAACGGCGACGTCGTCGAGGTGCTCACGTCCAAGGCCGACGGTGCGGGTCCGAGCCGTGACTGGCTCGGCTTCGTCAGGAGCGCCCGCGCCCGCAACAAGATCAAGGCCTGGTTCTCCAAGGAACGCCGCGAGGAGGCGATCGACGCCGGCAAGGAGAGCATCGCCAAGGCGATGCGCAAGCAGAACCTGCCCCTTCAGCGGCTGATGAGCCACGAGTCCATGACCGCGGTTGCGACCGACCTGCGTTACCAGGACATCGAGGCGCTGTACGCCGCTGTCGGTGAGGGCCACGTGTCGGCACAGCATGTCGTCGGCAAGGTCGTGGCGTCGATGGGCGGCGTAGAGGGCGCCACCGAGGATCTCGCCGAGGCCACCGTGCCGACCCGCGCCGCGGCGCGCCGACGGCGTGACGGCGACCCGGGCGTGGTCGTCGTCGGGACGGCAGACGTCTGGGTCAAGCTGGCGAAGTGCTGCACGCCCGTGCCGGGCGACCCCATCATCGGGTTCGTCACCCGGGGGAGCGGGGTGTCGGTGCACCGGGTGGACTGCACCAACGCCGACCAGCTCACCGCCAACCCCGAGCGACTCATCGACGTCGAGTGGGCGCCATCGTCCGCCAGTGTCTTCCTCGTCCAGCTCCAGGTCGAGGCCCTCGACCGCAACCGGCTGCTCAGTGACGTGACGCGGGTCCTGTCGGACCAGCACGTGAACATCCTGTCGGCGTCGGTCCAGACGTCACGCGACCGCGTGGCGATCTCGCGCTTCACCTTCGAGATGGGCGATCCGGCCCACCTCGACCATGTCATCAAAGCCGTGCGCCGCATCGACGGCGTCTTCGACGTCTACCGCGTCAACGGCGGTCGCGCCAAGGTGTAGGCCGTATGCCGCTGGGCTCGCTCCCAGCGCGACGCCAGGTTCACTCGACGCTCAGCCGCCGAACTCCCGCACGCCCGCGCGAGCCTGGTCAAGCCAGGCCTGGCGGGCGTCGAGAGCGTCCTGGGCCTTCTTGACCTTCGCCGCGTTGCCGGATGCCCGCGCCTTCGCCAGGTCTTCCTCGAGCTCCGCCACCGCCCGCTCGAGCTGCTCGACCATGCCCTGCGCCCGTGCTGCGGCTTCCGGGTTCGTGGATCGCCACTTCCGGTCCTCGGCGTCGCGGACGGTCTGCTCGACCCGGCGCATGGCCTTCTCGACCCGGTCCATGTCCGCGCGCGGCACCTTGCCGGCGGCGTCCCACTTGTCCTGGATGACCCGCAGCTGCGCCTTGGCCCGGTCGAGGTCCGTCACCGGCAGGATCGCCTCTGCCTCGGCAAGCAAGGTCTCCTTGACCGCGAGATTGCCGCGGTACTGCTCCTCCTCGGCGGCGACGACCGCGTCCTTCGCCGCGAAGAAGGCATCCTGCGCGGCCTTGAAGCGCTCCCACAGTCGGTCGTCGTCGGCCCGGCTCGCCCGTCCCGCCCGCCGCCAGTCGTCCATGAGCCGCTTGAAGGCACCGGCCGTCGCGGCCCAGTCGGTGCTCGTCGACAGCTTCTCCGCCTCGGCGACAAGCCGTTCCTTGGCTCCCTTGGCCTCGGCATGAGATGCATCGAGAGTGGCGAAGTGGGTCCGGCGCGCCTTGTCGAACCGGTTGCGAGCGGCGCTGAACCGCTGCCAGAGCGCCGTTTCGGTCTCACGGTCGAGGCGGGTCGCGGCGCGCTGGTGCGACTTCCACTCATCGAGCAGCTCGCGCATCCGGGCACCGCTCTGCTTCCACTGGATGCGGTTCTCGGGCTGGGCCGCGATGCCCTCGGCCTCGGCGACGATCCGCTCGCGCTCCGCGGCAGCGGCGGCGCGAGCCTCGGCTCGGTGCTGCTGCTCGACGGTGCGCTTGGCCGCGATGCCCGACTGGATCGCGTCGAGCTGCGTGGCGAGGCCCTCGAGGTCGCCGACGACGCTCGCCTCGTTGACCTGGGCCGTCAGTGCCTTGAGCGCATCGGCCACGTCCTTGGACGGGACCTCCGGCTGAGCGAGGCGCTGCTCGAGGAGCACGGCCGACGCATGGAGCTCGTCGTACTTGCGCGCGAAGTAGGTCAGCGCCTCGTCGGCGGTCGCTCCCGGATACGACCCGACCTCCTTCTCTCCCTCCTTCGTCCGGACGAAAACCGTGCCGTTCTCGTCGACCCGACCGAAGGCGGCGGAGGCGGAGTGGTCGGTCAGGATCGGCGGCGGCGCTGCCGGTGTCGTCGGACGGGGTGCGGACTTCGCCAGAGCGGCCGGCGTGGGGACGGCACTCGGCTTTGGTATCGAGGCTGGCGTCGCGGCCGGCGCCGGAGCCGCCGACGGCTCCTCGGCGGGCTGGGTGGAGACCGGCTCAGCCTCCTCGGTGGGGGCGGTGTCCTCGGTGGGCTGGGTGGAGACCGGCTGGGCTTCCTCGGCGGCCTCCGGTGCTCCGACGGAGACTGGCTCGGTCGGCTGCGGCTCGTTCGTATCGCTCATGCCTTCTTCTCCGTGACGCTCACGTTGAGGATGCTGATCGGCGAGACCGGCGTCCCGTCTGCGGGGCTCGGGTCAAGTGCCTTGTTCGCTGCGATCTTCTCAACGATGTCGAGACCCTTGGTGACCTTCCCGAAGATCGTGTAGCCGCCTCCTTCGGTCGGCAACTGGGTTTCCTTGTACGTGATGAAGAACTGGCTGCCGTTGCTGTTCGGGTCCTGCGTCCGGGCCATCGCCAGCGAGCCCTTCGGGTATTTCCCATCCGAAGGAGCGTTCTCGATGCCGAACGTGTAGCCGGGGCCGCCGGAGCCGGTGCCCGTCGGGTCGCCGCACTGGAGGACGAAGATGCCCTCCGTCGTCACCCGGTGGCACGGGCTGGGGGCCCAGAAGCCCTCCTTGGCGAGGTGCATGAAGGAGGCGACGGTCTGCGGCGCCTTCGTCCCGTCGAGCTCGAAGGTGAGATCGCCACACGTCGTCTGCACCGTCGCGACCCACGTCCTGCCGGTGGCGGCGGCCTTGTCCGGGACGTCTGTGAACGACTTGGGCTTCGACTGGGGGGCGGGAGGCTCGGTGCACCCGGCCGCGAGCTTCTGTCCGGCCGCGAGGCCGGCGGTCTGACCGCCAGTTGGGGTCGTGGCCGAGTCCGTCGGTTGGGCAGCGGGCTCGGCGCTGTCTCGGTCCCCGATGATGATGGGCAGAACGATGACTGCGGCGAGGATGAGGATGACTGCGAGGATCACGCCGAAGACCTGCTTGTCCCGTGTCGAGTCTCCGACGGGTGCCTTATGGGTCTTCGCCTGCTTCTCGTAGCGGCGGCGCGCGCGGGCGCGTTCCTGCTCTTTGGTCACAAACCTCTCCTCGAACGAACGTACGGGAATCACCCCGGGCGTTCGGTCATTTTAGGGACCGGGGTCCGGCTCGTCGTGCTCATCGGGTCACGAGTGCGTGACGACTCCACCTTTTCACAGCAGGCCACATTTGCCGTATGCCGCTGGGCTGGCTCCCAGGGCGCCATTAGGCTCCCAGCGTGCTGACCGTCTCGTTCCCCGCCCTCGCGTTTGACACGAACTGCTACGTGCTCGCGCCGTCCGAGGGTGAGGAGTGCGTCATCGTCGATCCCGGGATCGGTGTCGAGCAGACGCTGCGGGAGGTGCTGACGACCCACCGGCTCCGGCCAGCAGCGGTGCTGCTGACACATGGCCACGTCGACCACGTGTGGTCGGTGACGCCGGTCTGTGGCGCGGAGACCGCCGCCTACATCCACAGCGACGACCGGTACCGGCTCGTTGACCCGCTCGGCAACAGCAACCCCGGTCTGGTGGCCATGCTGGAGCAGCAGTTCGGCTCGAAGGCCCGGTGGGCGGAGCCGAGCAACGTCGTCGAGATCAAGGACCGCGCTCGGCTGACGTTGGCGGGCCTGGACTTCGAGGTCCTCCATGCGCCGGGTCACACCGAGGGATCCGTCATGTTCGGCACCGATGCCGTCCCGGATGGGATCGGCGACCAGGTCGAGGTCGACCGGACGATGCTCAGCGGTGACGTGCTGTTCGCGGGGTCCATCGGCCGCACCGACCTACCCGGTGGGGACCACGGCGCGATGATGCGCAGCCTGCGCGACGTCGTCCTGCCGCTTCCGGACACGACCCTCGTGCTGCCGGGTCACTACCACGCGACGACGATGGCCCACGAGCGCGTCACAAACCCGTACCTGACAGACTTGCGGGCGTGAACAACCCGCAGGCCGCCACGGCGAACACGGCGAACACGGCGAACACGGCCAAGGTCACCCCGATCAGCGGCTTCCCCGAGTATCTGCCCTCCGAGCGCATCGTCGAGCAGCGGTTCCTCGACGTCATCCGGGAGACGTTCGAGCTGCATGGGTTCACCTCGATCGAGACCCGCGCCATCGAGCCGGTCGACCGGCTCCTCGGGAAGGGCGGCGACACCGACAAGGAGATCTACGGTGTCTCGCGCCTCGCCGGTGACGACGGGGATGTGGCCAAGTGGGGGCTGCACTTCGACCTGACGGTGCCGTTTGCCCGCTACGTGCTGGAGAACTCCGGCAAGCTCGCCTTCCCCTTCCGCCGTTACCAGATCCAGAAGGCGTGGCGCGGAGAGCGACCGCAGGAGGGCCGCTACCGAGAGTTCACCCAGGCGGACATCGACGTCGTCGACGTGGGTGAGCTGTCGCCGCACTTCGAGGCCGAGATGCCCCTCGTCATCGCGGACGTCTTCAGCCGGTTCCCGGTCGGCGAGTTCGTCATCCAGGTCAACAACCGCAAGATCCCGAATGGCTTCTACCAGGGCATCGGCCTGTCCGATGTCACCACGACGCTGCGCATCGTCGACAAGCTCGACAGGCTGGGCCGGGAGAAGGTCGCCGGCCTCCTCATCGAGTCGGGCGCCACCCGCGAGCAGGCCGACCAGTGCCTCGCCCTGGCCGCCATTCGCGCGGACGACCTCAGTTTCGCGGCGCGCGTGCGTGAGCTCGGCGTCACGCACCCACTGCTCGAGGAGGGGCTCGAGTCACTCACGACGGTCATCCGCACGGCGATGGCGCACGCGCCGGGCAAGGTCGTCGCTGACCTGCGCATCGCCCGGGGTCTCGACTACTACACGGGCACCGTCTACGAGACCCAGATCATCGGCAACGAGGACTGGGGGTCGGTCTGCTCCGGCGGCCGGTATGACGCCCTCGCCTCCGACGGCCGCAGCACCTATCCGGGCGTAGGGATCTCGATCGGCGTGTCACGCATCGTGGGACTGCTCATCGGGAAGGGCCTCGTGAGCGCGTCTCGTTCGACCCCGGCGGCGGTGCTCGTGGCCCTGACGGACGACGAGTCGCGCGAGGAGTCGATCGCGATCGCCTCGGCGCTGCGCTCCCGCGGGATCCCGTGTGAGGTGGCCCCGACGGCGGCGCGCTTCGGCAAGCAGATCCGCTACGCCGAGCGCCGCGGGATTCCCTTCGTCTGGTTCCCCGGGGCAGGGGAGTCGGGCGACGAGGTCAAGGACATCCGCAGCGGTGAGCAGGTCCCCGCCTCCACGGGCAGCTGGACCCCACCTGCTGAGGACCTGCACCCCACCGTCACCCGCACCTGATCGAGTGTGCAGCTTTCGTCGGGTGTGCAGTTCACGTCTGGGCGGATTCAGGCGCGCACTGCACACTCGACCGACCGGGGGCGGGCGCAGCGCTAGCTCCGGGGCGGGCGCAGTCCCTCGTCGTGCAGCGCGAGCGTGGCGAGCGCTCGAACGACCTCCGGCTCCCCACGCCGCCAGGCACCAGCGGGATCGTCGCTGATCCCCGCCAGAGCCGTGAGGGGCTGGTTGGCGAGGGCCCGCAGCGCAAAGAGGTCGAGGTCATCGCTCGAGTCGATGAAACGTTGGGCGGTCGTCGCGCTGCGGACAAACCGGACCCGAACCCAGAGCCACACACCCGCCACGATGACGATCGGGACCAGCGCTGTGACCAGCGCGAGCCACAGGGCGACGGCCTCGACGGTCGAGGCCATGCTGGTCCCCGCAGCTCGCAGACTCGTGCCTGATCCGGCCGCGCGTTCGAGCCATGACGCGAAGTCCTCGCCGACGACGGGGATCCGTGCCGCCTGGTCCCCGGCGCCCGTCAACGCCCCGTGAACCGAATCTCCCGCTGCCGTCAAGGAGTTCGCAGGCGTGGTGAGCAGAGCGACCGTGTCGTGAACCTGACGCGCCGCCCACACCCAGGTCGCCACCCAGAGGAGGACGAAGACGTCGGCGAACAGCTGTCGAGTCCGGCGGACCGGCGTGTCCGCATAGAGCTTCATCGTCGACCCCTTCGAAAGGTGCTGGGAGCGAGACTCAACCTAGCGGCGGAAGGGAGCCCAGCGGCATACGGCCATGTGTTGGCGTCAGGCGCCGGCGCCCGAGAGTGCCGCGATGAGAAGGATGTACACGACCCCCACCACGACGAGCGCCGAGATCCACGCCACGAGGAAGCCTGCGGCGTAGGGCCGCAGGTGGGGCCGCGTGAACGCGACAGCCCCGCCGATCACACTGGGCAGGCCGACGAGGATCAAGGCCGGGAACCCGCCCTGCTCGATCACGACGCCCACGAGGAACGAGACCACGATCATGCCGCCGGCAACGAGGGCGCCGATCGTCGTGGGACGCCATTGCGAGGTGGGCGAGGGGCTGGCCGCGTTCATGCGTGCACGATGACACATCGTGCAGCCGTATTGAGTTCCCCGTCCTCGCGTGAGTGTGGCTCCCCGTGGCTACAGTGGGATCGCGCGGCGTGACCCGCTGGCGCGGGGATGCGGCAAGGACGCCGCGGCCCATCCGTGATCGGAAGGATCAACCGCACATGAAGGTCGGTATCCCACGCGAGGTCAAGAACCACGAGTACCGCGTGGCCATCACACCCGCCGGCGTGCACGAGCTCGTGCGCAATGGGCACGACGTCCTGGTGGAGCGCGACGCAGGGCGCGGCTCCTCGATCCTCGACGAGGACTACGTCGCGGCCGGGGCCTCCATCCTCGGCACGGCTGACGACGTCTGGGGGGCGGCGGACCTCATCCTCAAGGTGAAGGAACCGGTCGCCGAGGAGTACCCCCGGATGCGCGAGGGACAGGTGCTGTTCACCTACCTCCACCTCGCGGCCGACAAGGCTCTCACCGAGGAGCTCATCGCCCGCAAGGTCACCGGAATCGCCTACGAGACCGTTGAGCTGGCTGACCGGAGCCTGCCCCTGCTCGCCCCGATGTCGGAGGTGGCCGGTCGCCTCGCCCCCCAGGTCGGAGCCCAGGCCCTCATGCGTGCCGAGGGCGGACGCGGCATCCTCATGGGCGGAGTCTCCGGGGTGTACGCCGCCAAGGTCGTCGTCATCGGCGCCGGAGTGGCCGGGATGAACGCCGCGGCCATCGCCCTGGGCATGCAGGCGGAGGTGCTGCTGCTGGACAAGGACATCAGCAGACTGCGCCACGCCGACTTCATCTACCAAGGGCACTGCCAGACGGTGGCCTCCAACGCGTACGAGATCGAGCGGGCCATCGTCGACGCTGACATGGTCATCGGTGCCGTCCTCGTCCCGGGAGCCCGTGCTCCGCGTCTGGTGACCAACGAGCAGGTGTCCCGGATGAAGCCCGGCTCCGTCTTCGTCGACATCGCCATCGACCAGGGCGGGTGCTTCGAGGACTCGCGCCCAACGACCCACGCCAACCCGACCTACCCGGTGCATGACGCGGTGTTCTACTGCGTGGCCAACATGCCTGGCGCGGTGCCGCACACGAGCACGTACGCCCTGACCAACGTCACCCTGCCCTACGCCATCGAGCTGGCCAACCGCGGCTGGAGGGAGGCGCTCCGGCTCGACCGCGCCCTCGGTCTTGGACTCAACACGCACGGGGGAGCCGTCACGTACGCACCGGTCGCCGAGGCCCACGGGATGGAGTCGATGGCGCTCGACGAGGCGCTGTCCTGACGGATCCGGCGCGGTCGGCACCACCGCGGTTCACCCGGCTCGACCGGGAGGTCCGCGGCTGGCTCGACCACCTCCGCGTGGAGCGGGGCGCCTCGGAGAACACCCTCAAGTCCTACGAGCGGGACCTTCGCACCTATCGCCGGTATCTCCATCAGCAGGGGATCGACGCGGCCGGAGCGGTGACCGAAGCGCAGGTGTCTGACTTCCTCGCCTCGCTGCGGGAACGGGGTCTGGCGGCCTCTTCCGCCGCACGCACCCTCGTGGCCGTGCGCGGCTTCCACCGCTTCCTCGCCCTCGAGGGCACCGTCCCTGCGGACCCCGCGGTCAATGTCGCACCGCCCACGCCACCCAGTCGCCTGCCGAAGGCCATCCCGGTCGCTGCCGTCGAGCGCCTCCTCGCCGCGACCTCCGTTGGCGACACACCCGAGGCCCTGCGGGATCGCGCTCTGCTGGAGGTGCTCTACGGGGTGGGCGCCCGCATCAGTGAGGCGGTGGGCCTCGACGTCGACGACCTCGACACGGGCAGTCCCGGACAGGTCGGCATCGTGCGCCTCCTGGGAAAGGGCGGCAAGGAGCGAATCGTGCCGGTCGGGCGCTTCGCGGTGGAGGCGGTCGGGGCCTACCTCGTCCGAGGACGGCCTGCCTTGGCGCAGCGGGGCACCGGTGGGCCGGCGCTCTTCCTCAACCGACGAGGCGGACGCCTGTCTCGGCAGAGCGCCTGGGCGGTCGTGCAGCGCGCTGCCGAGCGGGCCGACCTCACCGAACACGTGTCGCCCCATACCCTGCGCCACTCCTTCGCGACGCACCTGCTCGACGGTGGGGCGGACGTGAGGGTGGTGCAGGAGCTGCTCGGCCACGCGTCCGTGACGACGACGCAGATCTACACCTTGGTCTCGACACACCGATTGCGAGAGGTCTATGCCGGGGCTCACCCCCGTGCTCGCTGATAAGGTCGAAAACGATCAGCGAGAGGCTGACCGAAACGCGCGGCCGAGGGCACAACCGAGCGGAGTGGAACACCCGGTGAACGACGAGTCACACGAGACCATGCAGGACGAGCGCCTCGCCCGTCCCGGCTCGGCAAGGGTCGCCGAGGGTGCCAACGGCTCCCTCAACCACCAGCCCGGCGCAGCCCAGCATCTTCCCGTCGTCGAGTCCATGTCCGCCGGTGAGATCGGCCCCACCGGCCGCCCGCTGCCGAGCTTCCCGGAGCCGGCGCCGCTGAGGACTCACGGGCCCGCACGGATCATCGCCATGTGCAACCAGAAGGGTGGGGTCGGCAAGACGACGACGACGATCAACCTCGGCGCCGCGCTCGCCGAGCTGGGCCGGAAGGTCCTCGCCGTCGACTTCGACCCGCAGGGCGCCCTGTCGGTCGGGCTGGGGATCAACGCTCAGGACCTCGACGTCACGATCTACAACCTGGTCATCGAGAACGGGCACGACGTCAGGCAGATCATCCGCCCGACGCAGACCGCCAACCTCGATGTCATCCCCGCCAACATCGACCTGTCGGCAGCCGAGGTCCAGCTCGTCGGTGAGGTGGCTCGCGAGCAGGTGCTGGGCCGCGTCCTGCGCCCGGTCCTGGACGACTACGACGTCGTCCTCATCGACTGCCAGCCCTCACTCGGGCTGCTCACCGTCAACGCGCTCACCGCCTCACACGGGGTGATCATCCCGCTCGAGTGCGAGTACTTCGCCATGCGAGGCGTCGCCCTGCTCATCGACACCATCGACAAGATCACTGATCGGCTCAACCCCCGCCTGCAGGTGGACGGGATCCTCGCGACCATGTACGACGCGCGCACCCTGCACAGCCGCGAGGTGGTGGCGTCCGTCGTCAACCACTTCGGCGACCGGGTCTTCCACACGGTCATCAGCCGCACCGTCAAGTTCCCGGACGCGACCCTCGCGGCAGAGCCGATCACGTCGTACTCGTCCGACCACTCCGGTGCAGCGGCCTACCGCCAGCTCGCCCGGGAGCTGATCGCCCGAGGTGGCGCCGCCTGAAGCGCCAACCGTGATGACTGAGCTCGACGCGGTCGGCCGCCCACCGGTCGACGACACAGCCGTACCCGGAGGCGTCCTCACGCGCCGCTCCGCGGCGCCCTTCGAGGTGCATCTCGACGTCTTCTCGGGGCCGTTCGAGCTGCTGCTCGGGCTGATCAGCAAGCACAAGCTCGACATCACCGAGGTGGCCCTCGCCAAGGTGACCGACGACTTCGTGGCGCACATCAAGGCGGCCCAGACGACGGACAACGACTGGGACCTCAGCCAGGCATCGGAGTTCCTCCTCGTCGCCGCCACGCTGCTCGACCTCAAGGCATCTAGCCTGCTGCCCCAGTCAGGACCCCAGGACGACGAGGACCTGGCCCTCATCGAGGCACGGGACCTGCTCTTCGCCCGCCTGCTGCAGTACCGCGCCTACAAGGAGATCGCCCAGACCTTCCAGGAACGGATGTCCACGTCGGGCCGGATCACAGCGAGGCAGGCCGGCCTGGACCCGCAGTTCGCGGATCTGCTGCCCGAGCTCGTCATCACCGTGACGCCGGAGCAGCTGGCCATGATCGCAGCCCGTGCCATGACCCCCAAGGCACCGCGCACGGTCGGGCTCGAGCACCTCCACGCACCTCAGGTCAGCGTGCGGGAGCAGGCCGCCATCATGGTGACCCGCCTCCGGGCACGCGGGCAGGTGTCCTTCCGGAGTCTCGTGGCGGACGCGGACAGCACCCTCGTCATCGTGGCCCGGTTCCTCGCCCTGCTCGAGCTGTTCAAGGAGGCGGCCATCGCCTTCGAGCAGGCCCAGGCACTCGGTGAGCTCGACATCCGTTGGACCGGCAGTGAGCAGGGCGACGTCGCGATCGACGACGAGTTCGACGAGGACGAGCCCGACGAGGACGAGCCCGACGAGGACCACGATGAACGCCCAACCGAGGGAGCGGACCATGAGTGAGGACGACGTGGCGGCTCCTGACCCCGGGCAGCCGACCGACGAACAGATCGCCTTCGACATCAGCGACTTCCCCGGTGGGGCGCGGTCCGCGCTCGAGGCGGTGCTCATGGTCGTCGACGAGCCGGTGTCCGAGATGGCTCTGGCCTCAGCGCTGGAGCTGCCGGTGGACGACGTCCATGCGCACCTCCGGGGCCTGGAGGAGGAGTATGCGGCCGCCTCCCGGGGGTTCACCCTGCGCAACGTGGCCGGTGGATGGCGGATGTACAGCCGGGCCGACTACGCACCCGTCGTGGAGAAGTTCGTCCTCGACGGGCAGCAGGCCAGACTGACCCAGGCCTCGCTCGAGACGCTGGCGGTCATCGCCTACCGGCAGCCGGTCTCGAGGGCGAGGGTCAGCGCCGTCCGCGGTGTCAACGTCGACGGCGTGGTCCGCACACTGATGTCCCGTGGGCTCATCGAAGAGGTGGAGGAGATGGGTGAGAGCGGGGCAATCCTCTACCGGACCACGCCCTTCTTCCTGCAACGAATGGGCCTCTCATCGCTGGACGAGCTACCGCCGCTCGCGCCCTTCCTGCCGGACGTGGATGTCATCGACGAGCTGATCGAGGAAGGTCACGGATGAGTGAGCACAGCAGGTCGCCGCGTCAGCCACGCAAGCGCCAGTCCGGCTCCACGCCCAAGGGCGGTTCGGCCGCTCGCTCAGGGTCCAAGTCAGCGTCCAAGCCCGGCTCCAAGCCCGGGTCCAAGCCGGGGTCGAAGCGCGGGACCGGCGCCCGCTTCGCCGGTTCGACGAAGCCGAGCCAGCCGACCAAGCTCCCGAGCCGTCCGGCCAGTCCGCCGGTGGACGTCCACGACCCCGAGGGCGTGCGGCTGCAGAAGCTCATGGCAGCGGCCGGAGTCGGCTCTCGCCGGGTGTGCGAGAACCTCATCGAGCAGGGCCGCGTGGAGGTGGACGGCCACGTCGTCACCGAGCTGGGCGTCAGGATCAACCCGCGCACGCAGGTCGTCCACGTCGACGGGGTGCGGGTCAACCTCGACGAGGACCGGGTGTACCTGGCGTTCAACAAGCCCAAGGGTGTCGTCACGACGATGAACGACGACCTCGGCCGCGTCAGCCTCGCCGACTACGTCGGCAACCGCGAACAACGACTCTTCCACGTCGGCCGGCTCGACGCCGACACCGAGGGCCTGCTCCTGCTCACGAACGACGGGGATCTGGCCCACCGACTGCAACACCCGAGCCATGGCGTCCTCAAGACCTACCTCGCCACCGTCCGCGGTCCCGTCGGCAAGGACGTCGGCAGGCAGTTGCGTGCGGGCGTCGAGCTCGAGGACGGTCCAGTCCAGGTCGACTCGTTCAAGGTCGTCGACTCTCAGCCGGGGAAGGCCATGATCGAGGTGGTGCTGCACGAGGGTCGCAAGCACGTGGTGCGGCGGATGCTCGAGGCGGTCGGCCACCCGGTCCTCGAGCTGGTCCGGACCGAGGTGGGCCCCATCCGTCTCGCCGACCTGCGCTCCGGTCGCACGCGCAGGCTCAACAAGGCGGAGGTCGGCGCCCTCTACAAGGCCGCCGGGCTGTGAGGCCCGGGACCGCGCACGTCCGGGTCATCGGCACCGGGCTCATCGGCACGAGCCTCGGAATCGCGTTGTCGGCCAAGGGATTTGACGTTTCACTCGAGGACCCTTCACCGACGGCCCGGCGACTCGCCCGAGACCTCGGTGCTGGCCGCCTGCCCTCGCAGCTCGACCCGGAGGACGAGCCCGACATCGTGGTCGTCGCGGCGCCGCCGGACGTGACCGCGGACGTTGTCGTCGCGGCGCTCGGGCGGTGGTCCCGGTCCGTCGTGACCGATGTCGCGTCGGTGAAGCAGACGGTGCTCGACAGGGTGCTGCGGTCCGGTGCTGACGCGTCCCGTTACGTCGGGTCACACCCGATGGCGGGTCGCGAACGATCCGGTGCGGCGGCCGCTCGGCGCGACCTCTTCGACGGGCGGGCCTGGGTGGTCGTGCCGCACGAGGGCTCGGCCGAGGAGGCCGTCGACGCGATCCGCGAGATCGCGACGCTGGTGGGCTCGGCGGTTCGCGTCATGCCGGCCCGCGAGCACGACGAGGCCGTCGCGGCCGTGTCCCACGTGCCCCAGGTCGCCGCGAGCATCGTGGCGTCGTGTCTCCGGGAGCTTCCCGAGCCGGCCGTCGGGCTCGCCGGCCAGGGACTGCGCGACGTCACCCGGATCGCGGCGAGCGACCCGCGGCTCTGGACGCAGATCCTCGCGGGCAACGCCAGGGCGGTCCGCGACGTCCTGCTCGACCTGCGAGCCCAGGTCGACGCGGTCGTCGGCGCCCTCGAGGGACTCGTCGAGGGCGAGGGCGAGGGGGAGGGGTCGTTGGGCACGCTCAGCGGGATGCTCGAGGCCGGCAACCTCGGGCACGCAAGGATCCCGGGCAAGCACGGCAGCGCGCCCACCGCCTACGCTGTCGTCTCCGTGCTCGTGCCGGACCAGCCTGGATCCCTGGCCCGCCTCCTCACGGACATGGGTGACGCCGGCATCAACCTCGAGGACATGCACCTCGAGCACGGGCTGGGTCAGCCCTTCGGCGTGGCCTACATCTCGGTGGTCCCCTCGGCGGCGGAGCCACTCGAGGAGACCCTCACCAGGCTCGGCTGGCAGCTGCACGACTGAGACCGTCACGTTGCGTGACCCCGGCAACGGCGTCACTCAGCCGTATGCCGCTGGGCCAGCTCAGCGGCATACGGCCTGGTGTCGCTCTGGTGGCCACCTGCCCCGGGGGACGGCCGCGTCGGGTGGTGGCTGTCGGCCACTAGGCTGCCGCCCATGCCGCAGACCCCCGTCGAATCCGACGTGCCCCGGCCAACCGACCACGCCCTGTCCGGGTGCGTGGTTGCCATCGACGGCCCGTCGGGATCGGGGAAGTCGAGTGTCTCGAAACAGGTGGCCCGCGCGCTGCGCTATGCCTACCTGGACACCGGCGCGATGTACCGCGCCCTGACCTGGTGGTGCCTCGCCCAAGGGATCGACCTGGACGATCCGGCGGCGGTGTTCTCGGCGGCGACGGACTTCCCGCTCGTCATCGGCACGGACCCCGACGACCCCAGCGTGTCAGTCGGCGGCACCGACGTGGCGATCGCCATCCGCGAGCCGCGGATCTCGACCACCGTCTCGAAGGTGGCCACCGTGGTCCCAGTGCGCGAGGTGCTGCGAGAGCTGCAGCGCGACCTCATCTCGGAGGCCGGAGCGGCGCGAGGCGGGGTCGTGGTCGAGGGTCGCGACATCACGACGGTCGTCGCGCCCGATGCTCCAGTGCGCATCCTGCTGACGGCTTCCGAGGAGGCGCGGCTGGCCCGCCGGTCGAGGGAGCTGCACGGTGACGCCGACGCGGCCTCCATCGACGCGACGCGCTCGCAGGTCATCGACCGGGACAAGGCAGACTCGACCGTCTCCCAGTTCATCGTGGCGGCCGACGGCGTCACGACGATCGACACGTCCCACCTGGACTTCGAGGGCTCGGTCGAGGCGGTGCTGCAGGTCGTTTCGGCCGCCCGCGCCTGAGGTCGTGCGTCGCCGGTGTGTCCCGCGCTGGTGGACAATGGAGTTTCGTCGTGAGCGCGTGACGGCATCCGGCCATGCGCTCAGGCCATGAAGGCACACTTCCCACACGACTGATTCGAGGACACCGTGACTGACGAGACCGCCCGCCCGGACGCAGCGGGCGCCCCGATCTCCGCGGAGGACGACGGGTCGGTCGAGCGCGCCCTTCGAGTCGGCCTGGATGAGTTCGAGCTGAGCGCCGAGGACGAGGCGCTCCTCGACACCCACGATGCGCTGCTCGGCGACGAGGCGAGGCACGGCCCGCTCCCGGTGGTCGCCGTCGTGGGGCGGCCCAACGTGGGCAAGTCCAGCCTCGTCAACCGGATCCTGCGCCGTCGGGAGGCGGTGGTCGAGGATGTGCCCGGAGTCACGCGCGACCGGGTGTCCTACGAGGGGGAATGGGGTGGTCGCCGGTTCACCATCGTGGACACGGGGGGCTGGGAGTCCCACGCGACAGGCATCCATCTGCGCGTCGCGGAGCAGGCCGAGATCGCCATCGAGCTGGCCGATGTCGTGATGTTCGTCGTCGACGCCACTGTCGGAGCGACAGACGACGACGAGGCGGTTGTCAAGCTGCTGCGCAAGTCCGGCAAGCCGGTCGTGCTCATCGCCAACAAGGTCGACGACCAGCGCGGCGAGGCGGACGCGACCGCCCTGTGGAACCTGGGGCTCGGCGAGCCCTGGCCGGTCTCCGCTCTGCACGGCCGGGGGAGCGGTGACGCGCTCGACGCCGTCCTGGAGGTGCTCCCGCAGGTCTCGGCCCACGGTGCCTACGCCCAGGGCGGGCCTCGCCGTGTCGCCCTGATCGGGCGGCCGAACGTCGGCAAGTCGAGCCTGCTCAACAAGCTCGCCGGGGCCGAACGGGTCGTCGTCGACACCGTCGCCGGAACGACGCGTGACCCCGTGGACGAGCTCGTCGAGCTCGGTGGCAAGACCTGGCGTTTCGTCGACACGGCCGGCATCAGGCGGCGGGTGCACCAGACCCGCGGGGCCGATTTCTACGCCTCGCTGCGCACTCACACCGCGCTGGAGAAGGCCGAGGTGGCGGTCGTGCTGATCGACGCGGAGCAGCCGATCGCGGAGCAGGACATTCGCGTCGTCCAGCAGGTCATCGAGGCAGGCCGAGCCCTGGTCATCGCCTACAACAAGTGGGACCTGCTCGACGAGGAACGCCGCTACTACCTGGAGCGCGAGATCGAGAAGGAGCTCGTCCAGGTGCCCTGGGCGCCGCGCGTCAACCTCTCGGCTCGGACCGGGCGCCACCTCGACCGCCTGGTGCCGGCGCTCGAGACGGCGCTCGAGTCGTGGGACACCCGGATCCCGACCGGGCGGCTCAACGCCTTCCTCGGCGAGGTCGTGGCCGCCCACCCACACCCGGTGCGAGGTGGCAAGCAACCGCGGATCCTCTTCGCCACCCAGGCGTCGACGCGGCCCCCACGGTTCGTGATCTTCGCGTCAGGCTTCATCGAGGCCGGATACCGCCGGTTCCTGGAACGGCGGCTGCGGGAGCAGTTCGGCTTCGACGGGACGCCGATCGAGGTGTCGGTGCGCGTGCGGGAGAAGCGTCGCCGCTGACCTGAGATCGCCGGCGACCGGGTGCCTCACGTGGCCCCGATTCGGAAGCGATGACATCGGTGCGCTAAGGTTTCGTTCGCCCCGCGGGGCAGCGGGCTGTGGCGCAGCTTGGTAGCGCACTTGACTGGGGGTCAAGGGGTCGCAGGTTCAAATCCTGTCAGCCCGACCGTGTGGCAGGCGGCACGAATACCGTTGCTGACCTGCTCGAACAGGCGAGAGCCCTGTCGGATCATCGCCGGCAGGGCTCTTGCCTCTCAGACTGGTCACCAACGCCGGTCAGCGCCGCCGGGAGGTGTCGGCCGGCGGCCTTGCCTTGATGGCTGACCAGTGGTGTGCCGGTCGAGCACTACACCCGTGGTGCTGGCGTGTGGTCGTGGACGTCGCGGCGGCGAACATCCTGCGCGACTGGTGCGCAATCGGCCATCCCGCTGTCCGCCCTTCGAATTGGCGCTCATGCCTGGCGCCGGGTTAGTGTGTCTTTGAAACCAATACCCCGGGGGGTATGGGAACGGTGGGGTCCGAGGACTAGTAGGGAACCCCGGAGCGACCCGTTCCCCGAAAGGAACAAGCCATGGCCCCCTCCGGGCCGCCCATCATCGCCGCCTGAGCGACCCCGAGAGCCAACCCGTTCAACGATTCGCGCAACCGCACCTCGGCCTCGGAGCACCTCCGGGCCAGAGATCTCGGTTCGACCGCCGCGCAAGGAGATTAGACGTGCCGCTGCTCGTGGTCCCACTGGGGCTGCTCGTCGGGCTGTCCTTGGGCGCGCTCGGTGGCGGCGGCTCGATCCTCACCGTTCCGGCGCTCGTCCATGTGCTGGGCCAGAGCCCGCGCTCGGCGACGACGAGCTCTCTGCTCATCGTCGGCATCACCTCCGTCATCGCCCTCGTGCAACACGCGCGTGCCCGCCGAGTGCGCTTCGGGCAGGGAACCCTGTTCGGGGTACTCGGCACCGCCGGATCCTTCCTCGGCACGGCCCTGTCCACGTCGGTCGAGCCCAACCTCCTGCTCCTGCTCTTCGCGGGACTCATGCTCGCGGTCGCGACCCTCATGCTGCGCCGCGCTCGCCGCTCAGTCCGCCACCCCAACGACGTCCTCGATCCTCCGAACGAGCCCCTGGTCACCATCCGGCCCTTCTCGTGCGCGTGCCCTCGCGTGGCCAAGGTCATCGGGACAGCATCCCTCGTGGGCCTGCTCACGGGATTCTTCGGCGTCGGAGGTGGATTCGTGCTCGTGCCGGCCCTGGTGCTCGCGCTCGGATTCTCGATGCCGACGGCCGTTGGGACGTCACTGCTGGTCATCGCGGTCAACAGCGCCACTGCGCTCGCCGCACGCCTCACCACCGGCCCGCCCGGGGCCAGCGAGCTGGACTGGCCGCTGATCGCGACGTTCACGATGGTTGCCGTTGTCGGAAGCGTGGTTGGAGGGCGCCTCGCGGCGCGCACGAACCCCCGGCACCTCACTGCGTCGTTCGCGGTCCTCCTGATCGTCGTTGCCCTCTACACCGCGGCGAGCAGCCTCCCGCTCGTCGGGTGAGCGGCCCGCATTCGGCGCCGTGCCTCGGCGCGAGGGGACCGCAACGCGACAGCACGTCCCGGTAGCACCGAAGGGGTCAGGCGGGGCGGGCCGGCTCGTTGCCCACCGGCACCCCGTAGCGGTCGCTATCGACTGCCGAGACAGGCACCACGCGAGTGCCCAGGGGGATGAGCGCGAGCGGCACCATCTTCCAGCAGGCCACGCCGAACGGGATACCGATGATCGTCAGGCACAGCAGCAGCCCCGCAGTCAGGTGGATCAGCGCCAGCTCCCAGCCGAAGAGCACGATCCAGAGAACGTTGCCGACCAGCGACCAGATGCCCGCCTCTCGACTGACGACGACGGTCCGCCCGAAGGGCCAGACGACGTAACCGGCCAGCCGGAAGGACGCGATGCCGAACGGGATGGTAATGATCAGCACGATGGCCAGGAGACCGGCCAGGACGTAACCCAGCGCCAGCCACCAGCCGGCGAGCAGAAACCAGAGGAAGTTGCCGATAGTCCGCACGGGATCACGATAGGGCCCGTCGACCCCGCCCCGCGGGGAGAGCGCGGCTCGCGTGGGAGCGAGCCCAGCGGCATACGACAGGACTCTTGCCCCTGCCGGGAAGCAAGGGCAGGGGCACACCTTGGTCGCACCAGGAAACGAGACGCTCATGGAGGCAGGGCTCCTCGGTGTCGGTCAACGTCGCCTCGGCCCGGTGACCTCGTCCTGGCTGCGTGCCGGATGGTGGTCAGCAGTCGGGTGATCAGCGGTCGCTCAGGCTGGCAAGGAGTGCCTCCAACTCGGTCTCGCGCCCCCTCTGGATCTCGAGCTCCCAGTCTCGGCGGGAGATCACATCCTTCGCGGTGATCCATGCCTCTGCCAGCTCTTCGTCCTCGTGCGGGTTCGGCAACGACAACCGCACCCTCATGGCCTGCTCCGAGCCGAGCAGCTGCGCAGCGCGGAAGGGGTCACCGAGTCGGAGGAGGATGTTCATGTACGTGTTCGCGAACGCCATCGTCAGGTTGGGGCTGCGCAGCTGCAGGACCGAGTCGATGAGTGACCTGGCGATCTCGGCGGCCTCCTCGGCGCGGCCGCTCACTGTCAACAGGTGAGCGAGGTTCTGGCTCTGGACTGCCACCTCGTGCGCGTCTCCGGCCTGTCGGACGATCCCCAGCGCCTCCTGAGTCAGCTCTTCGGCGTGGGCGAAGTTGCCGAGCTCCTCCTCGACACCAGCCAGGTTGCCCAGTGCGCGGTGAACCCGGTCCGGGTCGCCAATTCGACGATTGAGGACCAGGGCATCCTCGAAGGTCTGGCGTGCAGTGTGGACGTCACCCTGGTGGAGCTGTGCCGTCCCCAGCACGACCATCGCATAGGCCTCCCGCGGGTCGTCGCCGACGACGCGTGCCATGGTGAGGCTCTGGAGGGCGAGCTCACCGGCTCGCTCGAGGGCACCTTGAGTGATCAGCAGGTTGGCATACAGCGCGAGGCCTTCGGCGAGCTGACCCGACGGGGCCCGTTCCGGGCGGTCCAGGGCCTGCTCGAGCCAGCGACTTCCCTCCAGGACGTATCCGCCCGTGTACCAAAGCCAACCGAGCGACGAGGACAGTCGGAGGTCGGTCGCCGCGTCGGCGTCCCCGTCGCGGCCTGGGCCCCCACGGGATCGCAACGCCCACGCCAGGGCCTCGCGGAAGTTGTCGAGCTCGGTCTCCGCCTGGTGCAGGGCGAGCAGATGGTCGACGGCGCGCAGCCCTTGCAGCCTTTCGGCGACCTGCAGGTAGTACTGGGCATGGGCTGAGTGGACCACGTCCAGCTCGCCCGCGTCCCGCAGCTGGTCGCGGGCGAAGGAGCGAATCGTCTCGAGCAAGGTGATGCGAGGCTCACCGTCCGGACCATCCGACATCACGACGAGGCTGGCATCGACCAACTCGGCCAGGTGGTCCAAGGGGTCGGCAGGCGGTGAGCCCAACGAGACACCCTCTGACACCGCAGCGACGGCATCGAGGTCTGCGCCACCGGCGAAGACACCCAGACGGCGGAAGAACGCCTGGTGCTGGGCCGACAACAGGTGATACGACCATGCGATCGTTTCGCGCAGAGTTCGCTGTCTGCTCGGCGCCTGCCGGCTCCTCGTCGCCACGTCAAGGCTCTGGTCGATCCGTCGCAGCAGCGCCCGGGGACTGAGGAGGCGAATCCGCGCAGCGGAGAGCTCGATGGCCAATGGCAGGCCGTCGAGCTGCCGGCAGATCGCCACGACCTGCGTCACGTTGTCCGCCGTCAGTCTGAAGTCGGGACGCACCCTCCGAGCCTGCTGGACGAACAGCCTTACCGCCGGCGACTCCTTCGCGCTCGACAGAGTCGGTCGGACGGGCAGCGGCAGTGGTGGAACGGGGTACAGGTGCTCGCCTGGGACACCCAACGCACGTCGAGAGGTCGTGATGATGGTGGCGCGCGGTGCAGCCTCGAGCAGCTGGGTGACCACGTCGTCGGCGCCGTGCAGCTGCTCGAGGTTGTCGAACACGAAAAGCGCCGCCCGCTGAGCCACCTGTTCGAGCAGGCGCTGCGGCGATCGAGCCCCGCGAGGCAGGGCAAGCACATCGGCGATCGACGTCCACATCACTTCCGCGTCCGCGACAGCGGCCAGCGGTACGAAGAAGACCCCGTCGGGAAAGGTCGCGGCGATCCTTGCGGCAACCTCGATGGCCAGACGGGTCTTGCCCGACCCTCCCGGACCGGTCAGTGTGACCAGGCGGACGTCGCGCGGATCGATGAGCCGGGACAGCTCCGACACGGCCGGTTCACGGCCCACCAAGGGAGTCGTCGGGATCGGCAGGTTGGACGACGCCCCGAGAGACCTCAGGGCGGGGAAGTCCTCCTTGAGGCCATCGATGGCGAGCTGGAACACTCGCTCCGGTTCCGGCAGATCCTTGAAGTGGTGGGTCCCGAGGTCCTTCAGCCGCACGCCTTCGGGCAGGAGGCCCCCGGCGAGCTCGGCTGTCGCCGACGTGAGCACGATCTGACCTCCGTGGGCAGCTGCGGCCACGCGCGCCGCCCGGTGCACGTCCATGCCCACGTAGTCGCTGTCGTGCAGCTGCGGCGTCCCGGTGTGGATGCCGATACGCACGCGGAGGTGCTCGCCCCCGGGCCAGGCCTCCGCCTCAAGCCCCCGTTGGGCAAGAACTGCTGCCCGGACGGCGCCGCCGGCCGTGGGGAACACGACGAAGAAGCTGTCGCCCTCGGTGCTCATCTCGGTCCCGGCCCCGGCTGCCCACGCGGAGCGGAGCAACCCACGGTGCCGATCCAGCGCTTCGGTGTAGTCCCGACCCAAGCGCGTGAGCAGCAAGGTGGAGCGCTCGATGTCCGAGAACAGCATCGACACCGTCCCCGTCGGCAGGTCGCGCAACGGTACTCCCTCCCATACCCGACGACATGAGGGTCTTTCCAAGGAGTGAAGTCAGTCAAGACGTGCGCGGTGCCACACGTGCGCCCGTCATTGGGTTCCGCAGGTGCCGAACCGGGTATGCGGACACCGAGCGACCAGCAGTCGCTTCGTTCCCGCGAGTCAGGAGGACTCCATGGAAGGCAGCACGATCGTCTGGATCATCGTGGCGATCATCGTTGTGGGCGGCATCGTCGCCTTCGCACTCTCGCGCTCGGGCGCACGTCGCACGGAGGCGGAGCGGGCGAAGGCCGCGGAGATCCGCGAGAGGGCCACCGAGCACGAGCGCCAGCTTCGCGAGCGGGAGGCCAGCGCCACTGAGGCGCAGGCCCGTTCGGATCTGGCGAAGGCAGAGGCCCAGAGGCAGCAGCTGGAGGCCGAGCGGCTCGCGGCCGAGGCGCGGAGCCGGACGGGTCACGCCGATGAGGTGCGGCGAGAGCGCGACGAGCAGATGCGCCTGGCTGACCTCAAGGACCCGGATGTCCGCACCGATGACAAGGGATATCGGATCGATGAGCACGGCAACCGCATGGATGCCGACGGCCGTGCTGATCGTGACCTGGGTGACCGGGACGTACGAGACGGCGATCTCGCCGATCGCGATCTCCGTGATCGGGACGTGCGAGAGCGCGATCTCGCCGATCACGACCACGATCGCGACGACCTGGACCGGACCGACGTGGACCGGACCGACGTGGACCGGACCGACCTGGATCGCGACGGGCGCCCCGACGTGGAAGAGGACGGCACCTCCCGCCCGCGCCAGCACAACGTCTGACGGTCCCCATGGTGCCACGGCGCCATGGGGCGTATGCCGCTGAGCCCGCCCCGCTGGAAGCCTCGCTTCCAGCGGGGCGGGCTCTCGATCGTCCCCGTCAGCGCCTGCGAGAGCGCGCCTCCGCGCGCGAGGTGGGCGCCCGATGGGTGCCTGCGGCCCGCTGCTGGAGATCCGCTGCGCTGGGCCCGGGCCGGGGGTGCTCAAGGACACTGGTCGCCGGACGGGCACGTCCGGTGGTTCGCGGTCGGGTGACCACGGTGTCGTCCGCCTGCGTGGCGCGGACGACGTCCTCATCGATGACCTCCGTCGGCAGGATCTCCGGCTCGCGGGACCGACCCACGGTCAGGGCAGCGATGGCCGTGGTCGCCGGGACCGCGAGGACGAGTCCGATGGCGCTGGAAAGGGTACGCACGATCTCCTCGGACATTGCCTCGGCCTGCAGGAGGTCGAGGACCGGGCGCTCGTACAGGAAGAGCAGCAGGAGCACGGGGAGCGCGGCACCGGCGTACGCGAAGACGATGGTGTAGATGGACGAGGCGATGTGGTCGCGACCGATCCGCATCGCGGATCGGAACAGCGCTCGTCGCGACAGGTGTGGTGCCGCTGCGCGCAGCTCCCACACGGCCGACGACTGGGTGATGGTCACGTCGTTCAGGACGCCGAGTCCGGCGACGATGATCGCCGCGGTCAGTAGGTCGCGCGGGCGCATCGTCTCGTTGAAAGCGGCCAGGGTGGCGCCTTCATCGTCCGCCACGCCACTCAACCGCGCGAGGTGGACCGCCAGGACCCCGAGGAAGGCGGTGATGCCGACGCCGAAAAGGGTTCCCGCGAGGGCGGTGCTCGTCCGCGTCGACAACCCGTGCGCGAGGTACAGGACGACGAACATGATGGCCGACGAGGCGATGAGCGCGACCCGGATGCCGGGCTGCCCCTCGAGGAGGGCCGGCAGCATGAACGTGATGACGACGAGCCCGCCGAAACATAGCCCGACGAGGGCGAGGACGCCACGCAGCCGGGCGACGATGGCCACGACGAGGATGAAGAGCGCAAGGAGCAGGGCGAGGGGGGCGCCGCGCTGGACCTGGAGGAAGGAGTAGGCCGCGGGCTCGGTGCCCTGGGCGGGGATCTTGAGCAGCTGGACCTTGTCTCCGGCCTGCAGTCCCGACGTCGTGACCGGCCTCGGCACGGAGATGGTCACGGTCACCTCGTCGTTCCAGTCACCGGTCTCCGGCTCGAGCACCACGCGGATGGCGCCGCAGGTTGCGGAGTCCTTTGCGGTGTCGCCTCCTTGGTTCTCCACCGGAGGCGCCCCGACCTGGCTGTCGGCACCCGCACACGGGGGCAGCGCCTCCGAGACGGTGGCGACCGGGAAGGTGACGCCTGGTGCGGCGAACTCGGACGACGCAACGCGATCAGTCGCCGACGCATCGGACGGCCAGTAGCGGACGAGGCCGACCAGGGTGGCTGCGGCGGCGAGGATGAGGAAAACGGTGAGGGCGACCCTCGCCACCGAGCCCACCTCGACGTGGGAACCACCCCGGTGCGAATGGGTCTGTGAATGTCGTTGGGAGTGGAGGTGGCCGCCGGGCATGGGGGAGAGTTTGCCACGCCTGTCCCGGAAAGCGCCCCCGGGCCGGGCCTCCCCGGAGGACATCCGGGGCCGGAGTGGCGGTTAGGCTCTGACACGTGGATGGCGAGGTCGTGTCGGAGCGGCGCCCGGGCGAGGTGTCGGGCCGCCTGCTCACGCTCCCCAACGTGCTCTCCATCATGCGGCTGGTCGGCGTGCCGCTCTTCCTCTGGGCCATCGTGGCCGAGGAGGACGGCTGGGCGCTGCTGATCCTCATGCTGAGCGGGATCACCGACTACGCCGACGGCAAGATCGCACGTACGTTCCACATGGAGTCGCGGTTCGGCCAGCTGCTTGACCCGATCGCCGACCGCCTCTACATCCTGACCACCCTGGTCGGGCTGGCGTGGCGCGACATCATTCCGATCTGGCTCGTCGCCGTGCTCATCCTGCGCGAGGTGACGATGGCGGGGATGCTGCTGCACCTTCGGATGCGCGGGCAGATCGGCCTTCCGGTGCACTTCGTCGGCAAGGCCGCCACCTTCAACCTGCTCTACGCGTTCCCGCTCCTGCTGCTCGCCAACCGGACGGACTGGATCGGCGACCTTGCCCGGCCCATCGGCTGGGGCTTTGCCTGGTGGGGCATTGCCCTGTACTGGCTCGCCGCGATCCTTTACGCCTTGCAGGCGAGGTTCGTGCTCGCGCGGGCACGGCTGGAGGCGGGATGACGACCGGGCCGCCGGGGCAGCGCCGCCCCGATGAGTCGATGACGCTGCTGAACTCCATGCTCGAGAGGCCGCTGGACGGCGGCTACCAGGAAGCCGCCGACCGCCGGGCCGCGGCCGGCCTGCCACCTGCCACGCCCACACGCACCGCGGCGGTGATCATCATGATGGTGCTCACCGGCTTCCTCTTCGCCGTCGGAGCCCAAGCGCTGCGGCCCCGCCCGACCGCCGCGGCCTCCGTCAAGTCGGAGCTCGTCTCGCGGATCGAAAGCCTCCAGGCCGAGGGCCAGCAGCAGGAGTCGCAGATCACCGCGCTCCGCAAGGAGGTCGGGGACCTGGATGCGCTGCAACTGCGTCAGGCAGGTGCCGCAGACCTGACCGACACCATCCGCGACCTGGAGATCGCGGCCGGCGTCGTTGCGATGAGCGGGCCCGGCCTCACCGTGACCATGGACGACGCGCCGTCAGCCGGGGGAGATCCCAACCCGGGCGACCGGCCGAGCAGCGGATTCGACTCCGGACGCGTCACCTCGAGCGACCTGCAGATCGTGGTCAACGGCCTGTGGGGAGTCGGCGCGGAGGCGATTGCGATCAACGGCCATCGGCTCACCTCCACTGCTGCGATCCGCTTCGCCGGTCAGGCGATCATCGTCAACTTCCGCCCGATCACGCCCCCCTACGTCATCACCGTGCTCGGAGACGCGGCGCGCATGCAGCAGCTCTTCGAGCCGTCGTTCGCTGGCGCCTACCTCGCTCAGCTCGGCGACCAGTTCGGGATCACCTCGGACCTGGCCGCCAGCGATCGGCTGACCGTGCCGGGCGACTCCATGACCCGACTGACCGCAGCCCGGCCGATGCAGGGTACTGCGACGGCCCCAGATTCGGCGACCACGGGCGCCGTGCGTGAATCGAGCGAATCCACGACGAGTCCGAGTACCGTCACCTCCGAAACGAACGAACCGGACCAGTCCTTCGGAACCACCCGGTGACCGCACGCGACGACACACAGAGGAGCACTTCGTGATTCCAGCCCTCGGACTCCTGGTCGGGCTGACGATCGGCCTGTTGCTCGACCCAGCCGTGCCCGTGTGGCTTCAGCCGTACCTCCCGATCGCCGTCATCGCGGCTCTGGACGCGGTCTTCGGGGCCGTGCGTGCTGTTCTGGACGGCATCTTCAACGACAAGGTCTTCGTGGTCTCGTTCCTCTCCAACGTCGTCGTCGCGGCGTTCATCGTCTTCCTCGGTGACCAGCTCGGAGTCGGCGCGCAGCTGTCCACCGGGGTCGTGGTCGTACTCGGCGTGCGCATCTTCTCCAACGTCGCCTCGATCCGCCGCCACCTCTTCAAGGCCTGACATGGCGCGCCGGAAGGGAGGCAAGTCCCAGCGCTCCAGGAAGCCGAAGACAGCGCCCCGCAGTGGGGTCGCGCAGGGCGTCGAGCAGGGCGTCGAGCACGAGACCGCCAAATTCGACGCGACTGCTGTGGCAGCCGAGACTGACGCGCGGCAGGCCACCGAGACTACCTCCGAGGCGACCTCCGAGGCGACCTCCGAGATGACCTCCGAGACCCCAGCCGAGGCACCGGCTGAAACCGCACTCGCGCCGGAAGGTGTGGGCTCAACCCAGGACCAGCTGCACTCCAGGGTGGAGGGCCCTGCGGCCCAAGTCGAGCCCGAGGGAACCGTTACGCAGACGGTGGATGTGGGGGAGTCAGCCACTGACGAACCCGAACTCGAGGAACCCGAACCAGAAGAATCCGAACCAGAGGAACCCCAGCCGGAGGAGGCCGCGCCCGAGCCGGAGGAGGCCGCCACCCCGGTGGATGCCTCGGCGGGCGCGGAGGTGGATCCGACCGTGCCGCCCGGCGCCCCTGCCGTCGACCCGGACAGCACTGTCGTCGGGTCGTCAACCGAGCCACACCGCCCGGTGGCGCAGGTGATGCAAGCCAGCCCAGCGGCATACGGCCCTGAAGCAGTGACGCCCGCTGACAGCGCGGTGGACGGCGATGGCGGTGTCCCATCTGGACACGTGGAGGGCAAGGCGGCGTGGCGACGCCTCTTTCGCATGGGCCGGCCCCGCACGACCAAGGCCAACGTCCTCGGTGCCCTGCTCGCCGTCGCACTGGGCGTGGGGATCGCCACCCAGGTCCAGCTGACCAACGAGCGCGGTCTCAGCGAGCTCAGCCAGTCGGATCTGATCCGTCTCCTCGACGACATCTCGGCCCGCTCCAACCGGCTGGACGAGCAGGTACGCGAGCTGGAGGAGAGGAAGGAGGCCCTGCTCAGCGGCACCGACAGCAGCGGCGAGGCCCTCGAGCTGGCCCAGCAGCGCGCCGACACGCTGGGCATCCTGGCGGGGACCCTGCCCGCGCAGGGACCGGGTATCACCGTGTCGATCAGCGACCCCGATCGCCAGGTGAGCGGTCCGGTGATCCTCGACCTCATCCAGGAACTGCGGGACGCCGGTGCCGAGTCGATCGACGTCGGGGGAGTGCGCGTCGTCGCGTCCTCGTTCGTGGGCGACGCTGCCGGCGACCTGTCCGTCGACGGCAGGTCGATCAACCGGCCTGTCCTCGTCAAGGCGATCGGCGATCCCAACACGTTGGCGTCCGCCATGACGATCCCGGGCGGCATCGTCGAGACGATCCGACAGAAGGGGGGCAGTGCCTCCGTGAACGAGTCGAGGTCCCTCGCGATCACCTCCACCCACACTCCGAAACCGCTGACCCACGCCGAGCCCAGCCAGTGAAGCCGCAGGACGCCCCAGCAGGGCGAGTCGCGAGGCAGTTGGGGACTGGCGCCCCGGCGCGGCTCGGCCGCCGGTAGATTCGACCCGACCGTTGGCGCAGCTGCCTCCCTGGGTCGCTGTAGATCTCGAGCACCCCATCCGACGCCGTTCTGACAGGAGCGAACATGAGTGACCTCGACTATCCCTCCGACCTGCGCTACACGAGCGACCACGAATGGATCCGTGAAGGTGACGAGGACAATGTCGTCCGCGTCGGCATCACCTCGTTCGCACAGGACGCCCTGGGTGACGTCGTCTACGTGTCGCTTCCGGCCGTCGGCGACTCGGTCGCCGCGGGTGACGCCTGCGGTGAGGTCGAGTCCACGAAGTCCGTGAGTGACATCTACGCGCCCCTCGCCGGCGAGGTGACGGCCGTCAACGATGCACTCGACACCACCCCCGAGCTGGTCAACTCCGATCCGTATGGTGAGGGCTGGATGTTCGAGCTGCGCATCGAGGACCGCTCCGCACTCGATGGCCTGCTCGACTCGGCCGGCTACGTGGCCACGCTCACCTGACGCGACCCAGAGCCCCGTTTCAACGCCCGTGGGCGCGTCACCGGGGCTTGCGGTTGAACTAGAGTGGAGAAACCCCGAGACACACGGCGTTCCAGGAGGACCGATGTCGAGCGACCAGCCCGACCAGGAGGACTTCACGGTCGAACCCCGCACGATGCGGTTCCAGGGCGTGCCCGCCGCAGGCGCCGAGTACGTGGAGACGCACGACATCCGTGGCCTCAGCGCTGAGGACCAGGCGACGATCGAGGCGCTGCGACCGGGCACCGCCTTGCTCATCGTGTTGCGGGGACCCAACACCGGAGCACGGTTCCTCCTCGACGACCTCGAGGTGTCGGCGGGGCGTCACCCTGACTCCGACATCTTCCTCGATGACGTCACGGTCTCCAGGAAGCACGCCCTCTTCATCGGCAGCGACCAGGGCTACAGCGTCCGCGACGCCGGATCCCTGAACGGCACCTACGTCAACCGCGAGCGGATCGAGGAGGCCCACCTCCAGACCGGGGACGAGGTCCAGATCGGCAAGTTCCGGCTTGTCTACTACGCGGCCTGACGCAGCGCCTCGATGAGTGCGGGTCAGCCTGACGGGCCCGGGACGCGCGGCGGCCTGACCATCGGCCAGGTGCTGGGGCAGCTGCGTGACGAGTTCCCCGACGTCACGTCGTCCAAGGTGCGCTTCCTCGAGGCCCAGGGCCTCGTCACACCCGAGCGGACCCCAGCCGGCTACCGCTTGTTCAGCGCCGAGGACGTCGAGCGCCTCCGCTATGTCCTGACCACGCAACGCGACCGCTTCTGGCCGCTCAAGGTCATTCGAGAGGCCCTCGACGCCCTCGATCGCGGACTGCCCGATCCCAGTGAGGATTCCGTGACGCCACATCGGTCGCCGACCTTGCCGGCCCCTCCGACCTTGCCGACCTCACCGGCCTCGCCACGCTCGTCGGATCCCGCGCTCCTGCGCCGCGACACCCTCGTTCCGCGTGGGCGCGTGCGACTCACCGGCCCGGAGCTGCGCGAGGCCAGCGGCATCGACAAGCCGCTCTTCTCCGCGCTCGAGAGCTTTGGCCTGCTCCGTGCCGACGCCACGGGCCACTTCGTCGGGGAGGCCGTCGACGTCGCCGTGGCCGCGAAGCAGCTCGCCGAACACGGCCTCGAGCCACGTCATCTGCGCCCCTTTCGGGCCGCCGCGGACCGTGAGATCGGGCTCGTCGACCAGGTCCTGGCCAGCCGGCGCGGCAACGGATCCCGCGAGGACCTGGCCGCCGAGATCCTCTCGGCCTGCGTCGCTCTGCACACCGCGCTGGTGCGAACCGGCCTGGCGCGCTGAGCCAGCTGGCCCGGCGCACAGCTTCCCCGCTCCACGCGGGGTACGGTGGAGGCGTGCGAGAGGTCGATGTCCTGGGTGTCCGTGTGGAGATGCCGACGAACCAGCCAATCGTGCTCCTCCGGGAGCGGGACGGCGGCCGCTACCTGCCCATCTGGATCGGCGCGCCCGAGGCCGCCGCGATCACGTACGCGCAGCAGGGGGTGGTCCCCCCGCGGCCGCTGACCCATGACCTCATGCGCGACATCCTCGCCGCGCTCGGGCACGAGCTGACCGAGGTGCGGATCGTGGCGCTGCGCGACTCGGTCTTCCATGCCGCCCTCGTCATCGATGGCAAGACCGAGATCAGCTCGCGTGCATCGGACGCCATCGCCCTCGCGCTGCGCACCGGCTCGAAGGTGCTGGTCGAGCCGAGCATCCTCGACGAGGCCGCCATCGTGGTCTCCTCCGACGAGGACGACGAGGTCGAGCGGTTCAAGGAGTTCCTCGACCATGTTTCTGCCGAGGACTTCGAGCAGCCCGGAGAGCCGGGCCCGCCCAAGGACGCCTGAGCGGGACCGGGCACCAGGTCCGACAGCGGGTCCGACACGGTCCCGGTCCAGGCCCCGGTGATTGACGGTCCTTCCCGCGGGATCTACCGTCGAAGTGAACGACGTGACTGTAGTTACCCCGGTGTCGTCCACTCGACGCCCATAACCTTCCGACGAGGAGGACCTCCCATGGCCGCCATCGAGGACGCTGCACCCGGCGGCGGTCGTCTCCCGGTTCCCTCGCAGGGGATGCTGTTCACCGACGACCTTCCGGAGCTGGCCGACGATGTCGGCTACCGCGGGCCCACCGCCTGTCGTGCAGCCGGGATCACGTACCGACAGCTCGACTACTGGGCCCGCACCGGACTCGTCGAGCCATCGGTGCGAAGCGCAACCGGCTCGGGCACCCAGCGGCTCTACGGCTTCCGTGACATCCTCGTGCTCAAGGTGGTCAAGCGCCTGCTCGACACCGGTGTCTCCCTCCAGCAGATCCGAGTCGCCATCGACCATCTGCGTGAGCGTGGCGTGGACGACCTGGCGCAGATCACCTTGATGAGCGACGGGGCCTCGGTCTACGAGTGCACGTCCGCGGATGAGGTCATCGATCTCGTGCAGGGCGGTCAGGGAGTCTTCGGCATCGCGGTCGGCCGCGTGTGGCGCGAGGTGGAGGGCGAGCTGGCCCAGCTGCCGAGCGAGCGCGCTGACGACGAGCAGTCGGCCGCTCACCCTGACGACGAGCTGACAGCGCGCCGCCAGGCGCGCCGCATGGCCTGAGGGGCGAGTGTCCAACGCTGCGGCTGGTAGATTTGAGCCCGCCGCGCGACCCACATGGGAGAGTTCTCGGCCGACGTGAGGCGGGTGACGCCCCCCGTCGACGAGGCGCCGAAGGGGCAACCTCCCCGGAACCTCTCAGGCACCCGAACCATGTGGCGAGGCACTCTGGAGGACGTTTCGGCACAGCCGCCGGACACCGACAGTCGGGGCGTGTGTTCGTCCGCTCATCCGTGAGGAGCCCCGATGTCGTCCCAGTCCCAAGCCACGCTGACGCCCACCCTCGCCGACTTCGTGGGCCGGCACGTCGGTCCCGACGCCAACGACGTCGAGGAGATGCTGCGCGTCGTGGGGCAGCCAAGCCTCGACGCCATGTGCGACCGGGCCATCCCCGGGGCGATCAGGTCAACCGACGCGCTGAGCATCGAGGCCGCCGAGAGCGAGTCAGCCGTCATCGAGGAGCTGCGAGGCCACGCGTCACGCAACCGCGTCCTCACCTCGCTCATCGGCCTCGGCTACTACGGCACCATCACGCCACCGGTCGTGCGCCGCAACGTGTTCGAGAACCCGGCCTGGTACACGGCCTACACGCCGTACCAGCCGGAGATCTCCCAGGGTCGGCTCGAGGCGCTGCTCAACTTCCAGACCGCCGTCAGCGACCTGACGGGCCTCGACATCGCCGGGTCATCGCTGCTCGACGAGGCCACCGCGGCCGCCGAGGCGATGTCGCTCATGCACCGGGCGAGCCGCGCCACGGAGGGCGTCGTGCTCGTCGACCGCTCCCTGTTCCCGCAGACCATCGCCGTGATGCGGACGCGGGCCTCGGCCATCGGCCTCCCCCTCGTCGTCACCGACCTCAGCAGCGTCCGCGCTGCCGAGGATCTCGCTGCGGCCGCTGACGGCGCCCAGGTCGTCGGCGTGGTCGTGCAGTATCCCGACGCGACCGGCGAGGTGAGGGACTGGCGTGCCCTCGCCGAAGCCGCCCATTCGACGGGCGCCCTCGTCACCGCATGCGCCGACCTGCTCGCCCTCACCCTCTTCGCCCCTCCCGGTGAGTGGGGTGCCGACATCGCCGCCGGGAGCGCCCAGCGCCTCGGCGTGCCCATGGGCTTCGGCGGACCGCACGCGGGCTACATGTCGGTCCACAAGGGCCTCGAGCGGCAGCTGCCCGGCCGACTCGTCGGCGTGTCCGTCGACTCCCACGGCAAGCCCGCCCACCGCCTCGCGCTCCAGACCCGCGAGCAGCACATCCGCCGGGAGAAGGCGACCAGCAATATCTGCACGAACCAGGGGTTGATGGCGACCGCCGCCACGGCTTACATGTCCACGGTTGGACCAGAGGGATTCCGGGAGGTGGCGACCGCGTGCCACAACAACGCGCATTACCTTGCCTCG
>NZ_DATEEY010000156.1:0-3467 GCF_035280925.1 Intrasporangium sp.
CAAGGCGTCCGAGATCTACCACGACGATGCGGTCCTGGAGTTCCCCCAGTCCGGGGAACGCTTCCGCGGCAAGGCCAACATCCAAGGCTGGCGCCAGCACTATCACGCACGACTCGACTTCGAGCCGCGCGAGATCCGAGGAAGCGGGGACTTCTGGATCGGAGAGGGCCGACTGCTGTACGACGGCGCCGACCCGGTCCACTTCGTCAAGATCCTTGAGTTCCGCGGCGACAAGGTGCAACGCGAGACGATCTACACCGCCGAGCCGTTCCCGGCACCGGACTGGCGCAAGCCGTGGGCCGAGGAAGGCGCCGCACCGCACGCCGGAGGGGACCTCCCAGCCCGCATCCGCGGCGGGAGCTGAGGCTGGCCAGTCCTGGATCTTCGGCCCTCACGCTCACCCGCGACCTGCGCGACCTGCGGCTTGGCACGACGGGGTGATGTACGCCCGGCTGCGGCACGACCCAGCGTGACCGCTGGACCAACCAGTCCGTCCAGGCTGGCGACCTACCGGCTGGCTGCCGCTGGCTGGGGCAGGTCGGGCTGAATGAGCTGCCCCGCTGGCCGGGCCCGGACAAGATCGAGGTCGGCTGGGACCTGCACCCGTCGGTGTGGGGCCGGGGGCTGGCGACCGAGGGCGCCCGGGCTGCGCTGGGGTACGGGTTCGAGGCCGTCGGCCTGGAGCGGATCATCAGCACCGCTCGGGCCGACAACGCCGCGTCGCGGCGGGTGATGGAGAAGTGCGGCCTGGCCTTCCAGGAGGAGTTCACCCACAAGGGTGCCCTGGTGGCGTGGTACGCCATCGACCGGGCCGACTGGCAGGCCAGCCAGGCGGCAGCCAGCCAGTAGCATGCCAGCCTGGACGGACTGGTTGGTCCAGCGGTCACGCAGGGTCGTGCCGCAGCCGGGCGTACAGCACCCCGTCGTGCCAGCGTCCACCGTCAAAGGCCAGGCCACGCATGACGCCCTCGCGGCGGAACCCGGCACGTTCCAGCGCTTTCTGCTCCGCGATGTTCTCGATGTTGGTGATCGCCTGGAGCCGGTTGGCCAGCGTGGTCGCGAACAGGTACTGAGCCAGCAGTCGTTGCGCCGCGGTCCCCTGGCCTTGGCCGCGGTGCTCTGGGAACAGCAGGATGCCGATCTCCAGGCAGCCGATCTCCGGCCCGCCGGTCTGGATGCTACGCCAGGCCACGATCCCGGCCAGGGTCCGTCGGGCAGGACGACGGCGAGCTGGCCGGAGTCGGCACCGAGCCAGCCGTCCGCCTCCCAGCGGCGCCGGCGGACGTGCGGGCTGCGGAAGCCCGACGACAGGTACGGCCCCCTGGAGGATGGGTCGGTGTCGAACCGGCGCAGGGTGTCGAGGTCGGCTTCCTCGATCGGGCGCAGCCGGACGGGCTCCTCGGGCATGCGGCCATCATTCCGCGAGTCGGCCGGTAACGCGATGCTGCGGTCGCGGAACGAGTGCCTCGGCCCGAACTCATCCGAGGGCAGCAATGCACCACGGGTGCGTTGCGGGAGTACCTGTCGGCCAGGGGACACCCGACGGCGCGGGGACACCCAGCTCCACTCCAACGGTCGAGTGACACCACCCGCGCTCTCCTCCGGCAGCTCTTTTGTCAGGTTGCCTGTGAGCTGCGGAGTGGCGCGCCGCGAGGGGGTGGCGTCAGATCCCCGGTGTAAACGTGCGACGGGCGTAGGTTCCTTCGGGAGCTACCAACTCACGAAGGAGGACCCACGCCCGTGGCTGTCCGAGTATCGCCCACTGAGGCCATCCGCGCCCAGATCCACGAGCTGTTCGAGTCCGGTGGGGAGCTGCTGAGTGTCGTCGAGCAGGTGGCCCGCCTGTCGGTGCGCTTGACCTTCCAGAGCGTCATCGAAGAGATCGTCTGCGAGGAGCTTGGCCGCGGCCGCTACGAGCGGCGGAGCCAGGACTTGCCCGAGGGCTACCGCAACGGCTGGCAGCAGCCCCGCACGCTCAAGACGTCGCTGGGGCCGGTCCAACTGCAACGCCCGAAGCTGCGCCACGCTCACGCCGCCCTGTGCGACCAGCTGTTCGGCCAGGGTGTCACCCGGACCAACGCGTTGGAGACCCTGGTCATCTCCTGCTGGGTGCGGGGCCTGTCCGACCGCGACGTCGAGGCCATGCTGGCCGAGGTCTTCGGCGAGCAGGCGGCGGTCAGCCGCTCGACCGTCAGCCGGATCTGCCAGCGGCTGCGGACCGAGTTCGACACCTGGTGCCGCCGCGACCTGACCGGCATCCGCCTCGACTACCTGTACCTGGACGGGTCGTTCTTCAAGATGCACCCCAAGGCCAGGGCCGAGCCGGTGCTGGTGGCCTGGGGCATCGACACCGACGGCAAGCCGGTGTTCTTGGGCCTGGCCCCGGGCGCGACCGAGTCGACCGATGCCTGGCGGGCGCTGCTGGAGGACCTGACCGACCGCGGGCTCGGCGCCCCGCTGCTGGTCATCTCCGACGGTGGCAAGGGCCTATGCGCGGCGATCGAGTGCTCGTTCCCCAACAGCTTGCACCAGCGCTGTCTGGTCCACGTCTGCCGCAACCTCATCGCCAAGGTCCCCACCCACGCCCAGGACCAGGTGAAGCGGGACTACTGGGCGGTCTTCGACGGGATCGAGGCCGAGGGCGAGGCCGCCGTCACAGAAGCCCGCCGGCGGGCCGGGCGGTTCATCGCCAGGTGGAAGCCGCTGTACCCCGCCGCGGTCGCATGTGTGGCCGACAACCTCGACGCGCTCGTCGCCCACCTGCTGTTCCCGGCTGAGCACCGTAAGCGCATCCGGCACTCCAACCTGATCGAGCGGACCTTCGGGGAGACCCGCCGCAGGGTTAAGGTGATCGGCCGCCTGCCCGGCGAGCAGAGCTGCCTGTCGCTGGTCTGGGCGGTCCTCGACCGGGCAGCCAAGGGCTGGCGCGGGCTCACCATGAGTCCCAAGGCGCTACGCCGGCTGCAGGACCTGCGGCGCGAACTGCTCGGCCAGCCACGACCATCAGCACCCCAGGAGGTGATCGCCCAGACCGTCACCGCCGCCGCGTAACATCACGACGGAGCCTGCGTCCGAGCCATTTACACCGCCCCTGAGACGCCACCGGGTGTCCTGTCTCACTGGACTTGGCCCAGCCGCACGTCGCTGAGCTGCAGCGGGTCAGATTGGCTGAGACGCCATTCCGCCGCCCGTCTCACTGAATCTGGCCCGCGATGGCCGTTCTCTCGGCGTTGTCTCACTGAATCTGGCCCCTCAGCGCCATTCTCTCGGCGTTGTCTCATTCAATTTGGCCCACCATGGCCATTCTCTCGGGCGTCCGGCTGCACCACGCGAGAGCGAGTCACCCAGGGAGCGGTGGGGTCCTCAGGCTGACAACGACCGGAGGTCCACGCCTTCGTCGGTGAGCGCGGCCCGGTCGGGGCGTGCCCGGCGGGCCACGAGGCCGGCGTAGGCCGCCATCTCCGAGT